>CALUST010000026.1 GCA_944323505.1 uncultured Bacteroidales bacterium | reverse complement strand
GAAAAAAAGAATTTATATTTGTACGGTTTATGCTGATTGCTCCAATCTATACTGGTATTGCCACATGGCAATGACCTGAGAGACAGGAGCAGGCCTATGGCGGCAGACGGCAAATCCATGACGACTGACCCAGGAAGCCAGACAGGAATGGTTGGTGCTGGCTGTGAGATGTGGCAATGGGCAGGCCGATGGGTGTGTGAAGACTGACAAGACTGACGACAGACGGCGGACAGAGCGGAGCGGGCAAGTAGTCTAAACGAGCCGACAGAGAAGAACGGGGCTATAAGGAAGAGCAGGAAGGCCGGCAGAGGCAGACGGACGGGCAAAAACACACTTTCAGTCGGAATCCGAACCACGGACGACGGACCCGAGGGCAGCAAAACCCGGGTGGAGGACAACGACTGATTCCGGATGTCAGCCCCAAGTCAGCCTCAGGACGGTGGACGACAGCCCCCGGACACAGGGCAGCAAAACCCAGGACGGAGGATCCCAAGACAGCAGACCAAGCCCCTGGTCCTTGGATAGCAGTCCTTGGACGACGGACGACAGAAGACTGACGACAGAAGACTGATTCCGGATGTCAGCCCTTGGATAGCAACCACTGGACGACTGGCGGCGGACGACGGATAGCAGCCTCTGGACAGCTGACCACGGGCAGCAGACCGCGGACGACTGACGACAGCAGACCAAAGGGCAACAAAAACCGGACGGTGGCCCCCGGACAGCTGACCACGGACGACGGACAACAGGCTCAGGGCAACAGATCACGGACCACAAACCAAGGCCGCAACCCAAGGCCGCAACCCAGGGTCGCAAACCCAGGGTCGCAAACCCAAGCCCCCGGACCAGGGCAACGGGTCCAGGACGGGAATAAGAAAGGAATTGTATTAATACTTAAAAATACAGATTATGAGTATTCAACAGGAAAAAATCAAAGAGCTTGTCGAGCGCAGAGCCAAAGCCCGCATGGGAGGCGGCCAGAAAAGAATCGACGCTCAGCACCAGAAAGGGAAATTCACTGCCCGTGAAAGGATTGCAATGCTGCTTGACGAAGGCAGCTTTGAGGAATATGATATGTTCGTGCAGCACCGTTGCACCAACTTCGGGATGGAAAAGACAAAGTTCGACGGTGATGGTGTGGTGACAGGACACGGGACAGTTGACGGAAGGCCTGTGTATGTGTTCGCACAGGATTTCACAGTGTCGGGAGGCTCCCTTTCCGAGACAATGGCTCAGAAGATCTGCAAGGTCATGGATATGGCCATCAAGAACGGGGCGCCTTGCATCGGGCTGAATGACTCCGGCGGAGCACGTATCCAGGAAGGCATCTGCGCACTTGCAGGCTTCGGAGAGATTTTCCAGAGAAATATCCTCGCTTCAGGCGTCGTACCTCAGATTTCCGGCATTTTCGGACCTTGCGCAGGCGGTGCGGTCTACTCTCCTGCCCTTACCGACTTCAATATAATGGTCAAGAACACCTCATATATGTTCCTTACAGGCCCGGGCGTCGTGAAGACAGTGACCGGTGAGGTGGTCACCCAGGAGGAACTCGGCGGGGCAAGCGTCCATGCCACCAAGAGTGGTGTCGCACATTTCGCCGCCGAGAATGAAGAGGAAGGCATTCAGATCATCAAGGACATCCTGAGCTTCATCCCTCAGAACAACATGGAAGAGGCTCCTTTCGTACCGACGGAAGACCCTGCAGGCAGAGTCGACGACAGCCTCAACGACATCATTCCAGACAGCCCGAACAAGCCTTACGACATGTACAAGGTCATCGGCAGCATCGTCGATGACGGAAAATTCTTCGAGATACACAAGAACTGGGCAAAGAACATCATCATAGGCTTTGCCCACATGAACGGACGCTCAGTCGGCATCGTTGCCAACCAGCCGAAGATTCTCGCAGGCGTACTTGACATCAACGCCTCCAGGAAGGCCGCCCGTTTTGTCCGCTTCTGCGACGCATTCAACATCCCGCTCGTGACCCTTGTAGACGTACCTGGCTTCCTCTGCGGGACCCAGCAGGAATACGGCGGAATCATCGTCCACGGGGCAAAACTCCTCTACGCATACGGCGAAGCCACAGTGCCTAAGGTGACTGTCACCCTCAGGAAGTCCTACGGAGGCTCCCACATCGTGATGAGCTGCAAACAGCTCCGCGGAGACATCAATTATGCCTGGCCGTCAGCCAATATTGCGGTCATGGGTGCGGACGGAGCAGTCGAAATCCTCTACTCAAAAGAAATCAAAGCCATCGAAGACCCTGAGGAGAAGGCCCGTGTGGCAGCCGAGAAGAAGAAAGAGTACGATGACCTCTTCTGCAATCCGTATCAGGCTGCAAGCTACGGCTACATTGATGATGTCATCGAGCCTCGCAACACAAGGTTCCGCGTCATCCGCGCCCTTGAGCAGCTGGCCGGAAAGAGACAGGTCAACCCTCCTAAGAAACATGACAACCTGCCTCTGTAGAGTGATGCCTGCCTGACCTGAGGCCAAACCCGGTGAAGGCAGGAATTTAGCAACCTTAAAGCTGAAGCAAAATGAATGAAATGACTCCTGATAAGGCTTTCGAACTTGCCGCCAATCTCGACAAGGGCATCGGCGGAGAAATCTGCGCAGCGATTGCAATGGCGCTTGACCGTTGCATGGCCGACGAGGTTCATGACCAGGAAAGTTTCGTCCTCACGATGAAACCGGTCCAGACCCCTTGGACATCAAGATATGCCACACTGCGGCAGCTTCCGGAAAGGAAAAAGTAGAATGAATAAAACCTGAAGAAATGAAACAATATAATTTCAAAATCAACGGCAACGATTACAATGTCACCATCAATTCCGTAGACGGCAATGTGGCTGATGTCACCGTGGTGGCTTCATATAAGGTCGAACTCGGCAACGGTTCCGCACCGATTTCCGTACAGGCTGCAGTTCCGGCGCAGACAGCACAGCCTCAGACCGCTCCGGTACAGGCTGCACCTGCCCCTACTCCTGTTGCAGAGGCTCCGAAAGCCGCTCCTGCACCTCAGGCAGCACCGGCGGCATCAGGCGCAGGCAAGCCTGTGACCTCCCCTCTCCCGGGCGTGATTGTGGAAATCTCCGTTAAGGTCGGAGACACTGTCAAAGCCGGGCAGCAGGTGGCCGTCCTTGAAGCCATGAAGATGGAAAATGCCATCGAGGCAGACCATGCCGGGACCGTGACAGCCATCCATGTCAACAAAGGCGACTCTGTCCTTGAAGGCGTTCCTGTAGTGACTATCGCATAACTTCCGGAACAGTCGCCTGGAAAGCGGCAAATGAAAGGGTGACTCCTGCCTGCTCATGATTCCCAATCATCGCAAAGGTAAGGGTCGCCCTTTTCCATTTGACAGACAAACTGTCACCAGACAGGTCATAGTTTGACAGGCAAACCATCTTCTTTTTGCATCATTCCCATTTTCAGACACTACCAGCACGCCTATGAGAGTCCAGACACTTTATTTCTCCTCTGCTGCAAGAGGAATGTTCATCCGGCACAGGACATTCGCCGCCTGTCTGGCAGCCACAATGCTGCTCATGACTGCCGTATCATGCGGAAGAGATTCGCAATACGACTACAGCCCCGAGGTCAGGAGAATCCTGGAGGAACTTGACAGCACCCTCAAAGACAAGGATGCCTATGCCTCAGCCAAGAACTCAGAGATAGAAAAGATAAAATCCGGACTGGAGGATGCTGCAGGGACAGACATCTACAGGATATATGACAGGCTCTATGACGAATACTACCAGTACAACATAGACTCGGCCATCACGTATGCAAGAAAAAAGCAGGCTGTCGCCAATGAGACGGGAAATGCGGCAATGATATACGACTCCATGCTGGATCTCGCTGACAGATATGTGCTTTCCGGGATGTTCGCCGAAGCGCTGACCGTCATGTCAGACATTGATGTGGACAATCTGGATGAGAAATATCAGCCTCGCTACTATCATATCTACAATTCGCTTTACAACGGCATGCGTGCCGCATCCGATGACCCGGTTCTCAGGGATGAATACACGACAAAACGGGACTTCTACAGGAATATGCTCTTCGACAGACTCGGAAGCGACGACATATCAAGACTTTATGTCTATTCAGAAATAATGCTGGACAACGGAAGAGCGGACGAAATACTTGACAGCCTATATGTAAGATACAATTCTCCAGACATATCGGTGCACGAAAAGGCCATTCTCAGTTATATAATAGGCAATGCACACCTGCAATGCGGCAACACCGGCAAGGCCGTCTTCCACTATGCGGAAAGTGCAATCAATGACCTGAAGACACCTGTCAATGAATACAAGTCGCTTCACGAGCTCGCTGCACTGCTGTATGAGAGAGGTGATGTGGTCAGGGCATACCGCTACATCACAAGGGCAGTCAATGACGCCATGACGGCAAACGCAAGAATCAACATCCAGTCCATCAACAGCCTCCTGCCAATCATTTCAGACTCGTACAACGTGCAGATGAGGCTGAAGCAGAAACAGATGAGGGAACTTCTTGCAGGACTCAGCGTTCTCGCGGCGATGCTTGTGCTCGCAATAGCCGCCATTGTCAAAGCGATGAGAAAAGTCTCTGTGGCAGAGAAGAATACCCGCGAGAAAAACAAAGAATTGGAGGAAATGAACACGAGACTCCACGAATATATTGTCATGCTCAAGGAGTCAAACAGCATCAAGGAATCATATCTTGCACGGTATCTCGACATGTGCTCAGACTACATAGAAGGTCTTGAAAGATACAGGTCAATGCTGAAAAAGGCAGCCAGGGCCGGAGGATTCTCAGAAATCATGGAAGCCCTCAAGTCAAGGGAATTCATCGAAAAGGAGCTCAACGAATTCTACGCCCAGTTCGATGCCACATTCCTTGACCTCTTCCCTGACTTCATCAATCGTCTGAACGCTCTTCTCCAGGAGGACAAGAGGATTGAGGACACGTCCAAAGACAATATCCTGTCTACGGAACTGAGGGTGATGGCTCTCATCAGACTCGGTGTGAACGATTCGGTCAAAATCGCGCATTTCCTCAGGAGATCAGTCTCGACAATATACAATTACCGTGTCAAGATGCGCAATGCCTCCATCGCAGGAAGGGAGGAATTCGAGAAGCAGATAATGCATATCGGGCTTTAAAAAGAACTACTATTTCAAATCGGCAATATTTTCATATAATATTTATTACCAAGATATTAAATTCTAATCCACACTACTATTTAATTACTGTCGCTTTGAAGTCAGATGAGTGTTGACGAATTTTGGAAAAGCAGTTCAGACTGCACACATGGTTAACACAAACATTAAAACTGAACTAATGAAGCGTTTATTCTCTTTTATCTGTGTAATGACAGGTCTGCTTCTTCTATGCCAGACCTTATCGGCACAAGAAAGGAACATCAGCGGTACAGTGACAGACAATGCAGGGCTGCCTGTAATCGGAGCTGCAGTCATCGATGTCCAGGACAGGACATCAGGAGCTATCACTGATGTTGACGGCAATTTCTCCCTGACGGTATCCCCGGGGACTTCAATCGAAGTCTCTTTCATGGGTTACAAGACAGTGACAGTCCCTGTCGGGGATCTCACGACCATTAATGTGGTGATGGAAGACGACTCCCAGTTCCTTGAAGAAGTGGTAGTGGTCGGATACGGTACTGTCCGCAAACGTGATCTCACCGGGGCAGTCTCATCAGTAGGAAGCCGGGACCTGAAGGACTCGCCTGTCACGAATGTCGGCCAAGCTCTCCAGGGAAAGGTCTCAGGTGTGTATATTGTTGATGCGGCCAAGCCGGGCGACAATGTGTCCATCAAGATCAGGGGGCTGGGCACCATCAACGACAGCGACCCTCTCGTGGTGATTGACGGTGTGCCTACCGATCTCGGGCTGTCGTCCCTGAACACTGCCGACATCGACAGGATAGATGTCCTGAAAGATGCCTCCGCCACTGCCATATACGGTTCACGCGGAGCGAACGGAGTGGTGATGGTGACCACCAAGCGAGGCTCCACCGGCGAGGGGAAAGTGAATGTCTCTGCCAACTGGGCCATGCAGAATGTGGCCTATATGCCGGAGATGCTGAATGCCGCCGAATATGCGGCGTATTCCAATGACATGCTATCTGCAGGAGGGCTGACGCCTAACCCGCAATGGAGCAATCCTGCATCTCTCGGGGAAGGTACCGACTGGCTGGATGAGATGTTCCAGACAGGATTCATGCAGAACTACACCGTAAGTTACTCCGGAGGAAACGAAAAGGCACATTATTATGTCTCAGGAGGATTCATGGACCAGAAGGGTACGGTGAAGACCATCGGATACAGAAGGTTCACATTCCAGAACAACAATGACGCACAGGTGCTCAAATGGCTGAAATTCACCAACAACATCACTTTCTCCACTGACACCAAGACCGGAGGGTCGTACTCTGTGACAGACGCCATGAATGCCCTGCCTACGCAGCCTCTGCAGAACGCGGACGGTTCATGGAGCGGTCCGGAAGGTAATGCCTACTGGTACGGAGATGTCCGCAACCCTATAGGTACTCTCTACACAAATGACAACAAGACCACAGGATATAACTTCCTTGCAAATATCTCGGCTGAGGTGACATTCACGAAATGGCTCAAGTTCAAGAGCACATTCGGATACGACGCAAAACTTTGGTTCAACGACAACATGTCCTATGCCTACCCTTACAAGCCGACTCCTGTAGAGGAGACCACAAGATACCAGGACGCCAACAAGGCCTTTACATATCTGTGGGACAACTACCTCACATTCGACCACACTTTCAAAGGCAAGCACTACCTCAACGTAATGGCAGGTACCTCGGCCCAGTGGAACAGGAACTCGGCATTCAACGGCACCAAGGGCGGATTTCTCTTCGATGACGTGCACGAATTCGACAACGGCACATCCACCAAGGCTCTTGGAGGCTCTTCAAGCGACTGGGCGATGTTCTCATTCATGGCAAGAGCCAATTATTCCTACGATGACAGATACCTTCTCACAGTGACATTCCGCCGGGACGGCTCGTCAAGGTTCGGTCCGAACCACAGATGGGGTAATTTCCCTTCCGCATCAGCCGCATGGCGTATCTCGCAGGAAAGATGGTTCCCGGGCAACGGGGGGGGCGACTTCGTGATAAACGACCTCAAGCTCAGGGCAGGATACGGAATCACAGGTAATGACAAGATAGGTTCATACGCCTATATACAGACCTACAACACAGGAGCATACATATTCGGTGACGAGGTGGTGACCACTCTCATGGCAGAGACGATGGCCAACCCGAGCATCCATTGGGAGGAAGTCCGCCAAGGCAATATCGGTCTCGACCTGAGCCTGTGGAAATCAAGACTCAACATCTCCCTTGACGGATATATCAAGAATACCACCGACATGCTCGTAAAGGCGGCAATTCCTATCACTTCCGGATACGAGGACACTTCCACGACCTATACCAACGCAGGAAAGGTCAGCAACAGAGGATTTGAACTCACATTGAACTCCGTCAATTTCGAAGGTATCGGAGGCGGATTCAGGTGGGAGACTTCCGTGACTGCCACATTCAACAGGAACAGGATTGTCAGCCTCAACAGTGACACTCCTCTCTATCAGAACGAGACAGGCGGAGCCTACATCACCATGCAGAAGAACGGGCTGCCTATCAATGTGTTCTACGGCTATGTCACTGACGGGCTGTTCCAGACACAGGCAGAAGTGGATTCCCATGCCTTCCAGGAGGCAAGTACCGCCCCGGGAGACATCAGGTTCAAGGATCTCAACAATGACGGCGTCATAAATGAGGACGACCGCACTGTCATCGGCGACCCGAACCCAGACTGGCTGTTCTCCATGGTGAACACATTCTCATGGAAAGGGTTCGACCTCTCTGTATACCTTCAGGGAGTGGCAGGAAATGACATATTCAATGCCAACAGCATCTCCAATGAAGGCATGTCTTCCGCACACAACCAGACGGCTTCAGTCAAATACCGCTGGGTCGGCTACGGCACAAGCACAGTGATGCCGCGTGCAGTGTACGGTGACCCTAACCACAACTCCAGGATTTCCGACAGGTTTGTCGAGGACGGCTCATATCTGAGGCTCAAGAACATCACCCTCAGCTACACATTCCCTGCACGGTGGACCCAGAAGATATCCATCGAGAACGCGAGGATATACCTCTCTTGCGAGAATGTGGCCACACTGACAAGATACTCCGGATTCGACCCTGAAGTGGGAATCAACGGTATCGACGGCAACCGCTACCCTGTCTCCCGCACATTCAGCCTCGGAGTCAATTTCAATTTCTAAAACAGTCTGAATCATGAAAAAGTTCAAAATATTGATTATCGCTGCCGTGGCAGCCTTGTCCGCTTCATGCTCGGACTTCCTCGACAGTTTCCCGCCATACGCGGTGGACATAAACGTATCTGTCACAGACTCTGTGGCGATTGCGCTCACCAACGGCTGCTATGTGCCCCTTCAGTCATCCAACCTGTACAACCAGCGCATCTGGTCCCTTGACATCATAGCCGGCAACTCCGAAGTCGGTGCAGGCGGCGGAGAGGACGGAATCGAGACAGTACAGTGCGCCAATTTTGCCGCCGATGCCTCCAATGCCTTTGCTCTCTATATCTGGAGATCGCCTTGGGTGGGCATAGGCCAGTGCAACACTGTCATCAAATCCCTCACCGGCGAAGGCAACAGGACAAGTGCCGACATCCGTCAGAGGTCTCTCGGTGAGGCATATTTCCTGAGAGCGCATTATTACTACATCCTTGTCAGGCTTTTCGGCGGAGTCCCGCTCATCCTCGAGCCTCACGAGGCGGATGATGACATCAACTCGGAAAGGGCGTCCCTCGATGCCTGCTACCAGCAGATTGTCAAGGACTGTAACGAGGCCATCTCTCTTCTGCCGGAAAAGAGATCCTACACAGGGGCAGACTACAACAGGGCAAGCAAGGAAGCTGCCATGTGTATGCTTGCCGACATCTATCTGACATGGAATCCTGAAAGCCACTACCAGGAAGTAGTGAACCTGTGCGATGACATCGCGGACCTCGGATATGATCTCTCGCAATGTGTCTATGCCGACAATTTCGGCATGAGGGCAGAGACAAGCCAGGAGGCCCTCTTCACTGTAGGGTATTCAGGCGACACACAATACGATTTCTGGAGCGGCGACAACCAGTCATCCTGGCTTTCCGCATTCATGGGTCCGAGAAACTCAGGGATGGTCGCCGGGGCATACGGATGGAACCAGCCTACGGAGGAGTTCATGAGCCAGTGGGAAGAAGGCGACCTCAGAAAGGATGTGACTGTATTGTATGACGGCTGCCCTGCATTCGAGGGTGTGACATACGATCCGGGCAACTCCAACACAGGGTATAACGTGAGGAAATTCCTTGTGTCAAAGAGCGATTCCCCTGAATACAATACGAGTGCAGCTGACTTCGTGGTCTACAGATATGCCGATGTGCTCCTGAAAAAGGCCGAGGCCCTCAATGAACTCGGGGAGACTGAAGATGCCTGCGTACCGCTGAATATCGTGAGGAAGAGAGCAGGACTGCCTGACATAGAGACTCTCGTTCCTGCAGGCATATCTCTTGACAGTCAGGAGGGACAGGAATGGCTGAGGGAGAGAATCATCCATGAGCGCAGGATGGAACTGGCGTTCGAAGGTCACAGATGGTTTGATATGATACGTCTCAACAACGGGGAATATGCCCTGGATTTCTTGCAGGAAATCGGCAAGAATGCGACAAAAAACCGTCTGCTCCTCCCTATTCCTCTGACCGAGATAGACTCTAATGATCTCATGGAGCAGAATCCGGGCTATTGATCCGCCCTGCAATGTTATTTATAAAATGAAACAATTGATTTCAACCGATATGAAAAAATACAGAACATTCAGATTCGGAGCCGCCCTGGCGGCCGTCCTGAGCATGGCATCCTGCGGGCTTGACATCGATGAGATGAAAGAGCCCGATGCAGGTGCAGGGGCTCCTTTTGAACTGACTGTCACCGCCGAGGAGCAGATTGTCCTCAATGAAAGAGAAAGCACAGAAAGCGCATTGAGCCTGGCATGGACCAGCGGAAGCAACTACGGGACAGGCAATGCCATTGAATACATAGTCGAGATGGACAAGGCTGACGGGGACTGGTCAGGATGCCACATCGAGAACCTCGGCAAGAATGTCTACAGCAAGGACTTCACAGTCGAGGAACTGAACACCATCCTGTCTGAAGAACTGGGTGCTGTGCAAGGGACTGCAGCAGACTACAAGGTGCGCGTGACGGCATCTGTGGCTGAGCATCCCGAATACGCACAGTCAGAGGAGGCGGCATTCACCGCCACGACATACCAGCCTGTCGCCATGGCACTGTATCTGATGAAAGACGGAGATGCTGCGGGTGCTGTTGAGATGACCCGCACACAAGCCGGGATATTCACATACGAGGCTCTGATTGACGAATGCAGCTTCGGTCTGCTCACTTCCCAGGGCAATGAATGGCCGGCATACGTCAACAACGGCAGCCACACCCCTGCAGAAGGCGAGGAAAGCGCAGGAACTGTATTCGACATCGTCTACAGTGAGTCAGCTCCGGCCGGAACGGGAGAGACAGGGTTCAGCATAGGTGAAAAGTCATTCTACCGCATCACTGTCAATCTCTTCGACCTCACAGTATCCATAGAGGACATCCTCACCGATGAACTCTATCTGATAGGCGACGCAACACCTGGCGGATGGTCACTCGACAACCTCACTGAGATGGAGAAGACTGCGAAAGGCCAGTTCACATGGACCGGCAACCTCACGACAAACGGGGAGGGATTCAAGTTCGTGACAGGACATGACTTCTGGCCGGGATATGTCAAGGCAAACGAAGACCAGGATGATATGACCATCGAATATTTCGCGTCCGATCCTGGAAGCAAGAGTGGAGAAGACCTCAAGTTCAAGGTCAGCGAGGTCGGCGAATACACCGTCAAAGTGAATCTTCTTGACCTCACTGTATCGTACTCCAAGACAGGTGAGGCCGAATTCCACACATTGTACATGATAGGAGAAGCGACATCTGGAGGATGGGCCAATGACAAGGCCACCGAGATGGAAGAGACTTCTGACGGAGTGTACACATGGACAGGTACCCTCAAGGTCGGCAACTTCAGATTCATCATCAACCTCGGCACATTCGATCCTGGATACTGGAAGGCCAATGACGATGCTGACGACATGACTATTGTATATTACGAGACCAGCCCTGACAAGGCAAAGGACTTCTCGTTCGACATCACGGAAGCCGGAGAATACACCATCACGGCTGACACGGAGAAACTTCTTGTGACAATCGAGAAAAAGGGCGGCGAGACTCCCGGTCCGGAACCTCAGGAGCAGAAACTCTTCCTCATCGGAGATGCGACATCTGCCGGATGGACCACAGAGAATGCGGTAGAGATGCAGATGACCTCTGACGGGGTATACACATGGACAGGGGAACTCAAGGAAGGCCCGTTCAGATTCGTGACCGCCAACGGCAACCAGACCTATGCCCCTGGATATTGGAAGGCTTCCAAGGACAATTGCGACATGTCAATCGTATATTCCGAGACGTCTCTTTCGGGTGACAAGGACATATCATTCACCATTACAGAAGCCGGGGAATACACGGTCACTGCTGATACGAAGCAACTGTTTGTGTCTCTGACAAAGAAGGATTTCACCACGTTTGAAAAACTGTGGATAATAGGAGGGTTGAACAACTGGTCATTTGATACAGTGGAGCAGGATGCGACCAACAAGTATGTCATGTTCCCTGATGAGCACAATCCTCACATTTTCAGATGGACAGGAGAAATCACTGCCGGAGAGTTCAAGATCAGCTGTGACTTTGACAAATCTTTCTACGGCACATGGTATATGCCTGCAAATGCCAAGGACGAGTTCACCGCAGGAGAGAACAAGGAGGTATTCCTCATAGACAGGGGACTGCCGGAAAGCGCTCAAACCGACAGGAACTGGAACTTGACGGAGACAGGCAACTACACCATAGCCATCAACCAGATGACATCGACCATGACTGTGACAAAGAACTAAAAGACGATTAACGATGAGACAAATGATATTCACCATATTGGCGGCAGGGCTGATGTTCGGCACATCAGCCTGCCAGAAAGAACTGGGCTACACGGGATTCGTGGACCAGAACGCGCCGGCCGAGGCAGGAATAAGTCTCAGCACCGACAAGGCTGTCTACAAGCCAGGAGAGACTGTCACTTTCACTGCCAGCGAGATGCCTGCCGGGGCAATCTACATCAGATACATGCACCTCGGAGAACAGCTCGGTGACGAGCAGCCGCTCTCAGGGGACACCTGGACATGGACCGCTCCTGCAGAAGACTTCAAAGGCTATATGGCCGAGGTCTATCAGAAAAGCGCAAGCGGAGAGAACATCCTCGTCACCATCGCAGTGGACGTGTCCAGTGACTGGAAGAAGTTCCCGCGCTACGGGTTCCTCGCCACGTTCAATGAAATGAGCGCAGAAGCCTGCGATGCCGTCATCGCCGACCTGAACAGGCTGCACATCAACGGAGTCCAGTTCCAGGACTGGCACTGGAAACATCACTGGCCGCTGGCCCAGGACAAGACCTCCGGAGCACCTCTTGAGACCTATATCGACATAGCAAGCAGGGACACATATCTGTCCACCATACGCAACTACATCTCGTCTGCCCATAACTACGGGATGAAAGCCATCTTCTACAACCTGTGCTTCGGGGCATTGGACGATGCTGCCGAGGACGGAGTGAGGGAAGAATGGTACATCTTCAAGGATGACTCCCACGGGACCAAGGACAGCCATGAACTCGGGAGCATGTTCAAGAGTTCGATTTACCTCACCGACCCGGGCAACGGGGAATGGCAGGAATATCTCGGGGAGAAAAACGATGCCGTATATGAGAATCTCGCCTTTGACGGCTATCAGATTGACCAGCTCGGCAGCAGAGGCACTGTGTATGACTATGACGGCAATACGGTTGACCTGACCGCAGGATACGCGTCATTCATCAACGCCATGAAGACGAGACATCAGGACAAGTCACTGATAATGAATGCTGTCTCAAATTTCGGTTCGGAGCAGATACTCGGGACAGGCAAGGTTGATTTCGCATACAATGAGATGTGGAAAGACGAAGACCAGTTCACGGATCTCCGCAAGGCCATAGAAGACAACAAGGAATACGGCGGTGATGACATGCAGACCGTATTCGCGGCCTACATGAACTACGACAAGGCAGACAACACAGGCTCCTTCAACACCCCTGGCGTCCTGCTCACCGATGCAGTCATCTTCGCCCTCGGAGGCTCGCACCTCGAGATGGGAGAGCACATGCTCTGCAAAGAGTATTTCCCGAACAGCAACCTTGGCATGACAGAGGAACTGAAGAAAAGCATCATATCCTATTATGATTTCATGACTGCATACCAGAACCTTCTCCGTGACGGAGGCGAGTTCAATGATGTCACCGTGACATCAACAGATTCGCAGATGAACATCAAGTCATGGGAGCCTGCCACTGGTAATGTCATCACGCTCTGCAAGGAGACAGGCGACAGACAGATAGTACATCTTCTGAACTTCTCCCAGGCCAACTCGACCAGCTGGAGAGATCTCGACGGCACCATGCCTGAGCCGGTACAGATTGTCAACCCAACCGTTGACATCAATGTCGGCAAGGAGGTGGCAGCCGTATGGATGGCCTCCCCTGACATTGACGGAGGTGCGCACAAAGTGCTTCCGTTCACCCCTGGTGAGGGCAAGATAAGGATCACGCTCCCGTCCCTGAAATACTGGGACATGATAGTCATTGAATACGATAAATAGACCTGGATTATGAGAAATATCATATCTGCATTCATTGCCCTCGCTACAGGGCTCACGGCATTCGCCGCTCCTGCCGGAGCAGGAGCGGGCGACATGCCCGAATTTGCCTCGGAGACAAGGTCATTCACATCTCCCGACGGCAATCTCAGGATGGACTTCATCCTCGACAACGGGGCGCCTTTCTATTCACTGTCATACAAAGACAAGCCTGTGATAGGGAAAAGCCGTCTCGGGATGAGGCTTACCGACAGCGGACTCTTCGACTGGTTTGAAATCAATGATGTGGCGACCTCATCATTTGACGGCACATGGAACCCTGTATGGGGAGAGGAGGCCGAGATACGCGACCATCACAACGAAATGGCCGTCACATTGAGGCAAATCTCGAGTGACAGGCGCATGACTCTCAGGTTCAGGCTCTTCGATGACGGGCTCGGATTCCGTTACGAATTCCCTGCACAGGACAACCTCACCTATTTCGTGATAGCAGATGAACTCACCGAATTTGCCATGACAGGAGACCATACGGCATGGTGGATACCTGGAGACTATGACACTCAGGAATACGACTATACAGAGTCCCGCCTGTCAGAGATACGCGGGCTTCTGGGAGGAGCGATATCAGGCAATCTGTCCCAGACCATCTTCTCCGACACCGGCGTGCAGACTGCCCTGCAGCTCAAGACGGATGACGGGCTGTACATCAACCTCCATGAGGCTGCACTTGTGAACTACCCTGCGATGCACCTTGAACTCAATGACAGTACAATGGTATTCAAGGCGCATCTGACCCCTGACCCGAACGGGGACATGGCCTATATGCAGACCGCATGCACCACTCCATGGAGGACTGTAATCGTATCGGATGACGCGCGCGACATCCTGGCATCCCGCATCACCCTCAACCTCAATGAGCCTTGCAAGATAGGGGACACGTCTTGGATACATCCGTACAAGTATGTAGGAGTATGGTGGGAGATGATCACAGGCAAGAGTTCCTGGTCATACACCAATGACCTGAAGACCGTGCACATCGACACCGACGACCTGTCCGCCGTGAAGCCGAACGGGACACACGGGGCGACCACTGAGAATGTCAAAAGGTACATCGACTTCGCTTCGGAGCACGGCTTTGACGGCGTCCTCGTAGAAGGATGGAACGTTGGCTGGGAAGACTGGTTCGGCAACATGAAGGAATATGTGTTCGACTTCGTGACCCCGTATCCGGACTTTGACGTGGACGGAATCCGGAAGTACGCCGAGGAGAAAGGGGTGAAAATGATAATGCACCATGAGACCTCCGGCTCGCCGCGCAACTATGAGAGGCATCTTGACACTGCCTACACATTCATGAAAGAGCATGGATATGACGCCGTGAAGAGCGGCTATGTGGGCAATATCATCCCTAAAGGCAACAATCACTACAACCAGTGGATGGTGAACCACTACCAGTACGCCATTGAAAAGGCGGCTGACTACCGTATCATGGTCAATGCGCATGAGGCTGTCCGTCCGACAGGACTTTGCAGGACATGGCCGAACCTGATATCGAACGAATCGGCAAGAGGCACTGAGTATCAAGGGACAAACGGATCGAAGCCGTTCCATGTGACCGTACTTCCGTTCACAAGGCTGATTGGAGGTCCTATGGACTACACTCCGGGCATCTTTGAGATGGACATATCGAAGATCAACCCGAACAATCACACCCATGCCAACTTCACCATTGCGAACCAGTTGGGAATATATGTGGTGATGTCCTCCCCTCTCCAGATGGCGGCAGACCTGCCTGAGAACTACGAGAGATTCCCTGATGCGTTCCAGTTCATCAAGGATGTGGCTCTCGACTGGGAAAAGAGTGTCTATCTGGAGGCCGAGCCTGGAGAATATGTCACTGTAGCCCGCAAGGCCAAAGGGACAGGCCAATGGTTCCTTGGGAATGTGTCAGGTGAGAAAGCGCATACGTCACGAATCAGGCTTGACTTCCTCGACCCTGGCAAGGAATATGTGGCGACAATCTACGCCGATGCGCCGGATGCCGACTACAGGACCAACCCGCAGGCATACACCATCCGCGAGGTCCGCTGCACTTCCGACAGCACATTGGAGCAGACTGCCGTAGAGGCCGGAGGATTTGCAGTATCATTCCGAGAGGCAGGTCCTCAGGACAGGAAGATCAGACGCCTGAGATAACCGCAGCATATCCGGGAAAATACCCCTTTGCATAGCAGGCCGTAAATGTTCGGACCGGTAAATCCCTCCCGTTCACGAGGTCACGAGCGGCCACGCCGTCCGAAATTTCACGGCCTGCAATATTCCAGGAGTGGTAATAATGCGGATATACATTTACTATCAGTCGGGAGATTAAACAATAAATATTAGTATATTTGTTGTTTGCAATTTTCCTGACTGATTATGAGAAAGAGGATTTCAGACATACTTGCCGAAGGGAGGATCCTTGTCCTCGACGGGGCGATGGGGACGATGATACAACGTCTCGGGCTGGAGGAAGCGGACTTCAGGGCAGGTCTTGCGGACGTATGCCACAAAGAAATGAAAGGCAACAACGAATGTCTGAACCTCAGCAGACCCGATGTCATCCGCAGCATACATGAAGAATACATCTTCCGTGGGAATGCAGACATAATTGAGAGCAACACTTTCAGCGCCAACAGGATATCCCAGGAGGAATACGGATGTGCAGACTATGCGTACAGGATGGCATTCGAAGGGGCGAGAATCGCAAGGGAGGCAGCAGATGCCGCCATGACAAGAATGCCAAGTGACTCTGCGGCAGACGTACACCGTACAATATTCGTTGCAGGGAGCATCGGACCTACATCAAAATCCCTCTCCATCTCACCTGACATGAACGACCCTGCAGCCAGGGCTGTCTCATTCGATGAGATGGAGTCCTCTTACAGTGAGCAGATAAGAGGGCTCCTCCTCGGAGGAGCCGATCTGCTGCTGATTGAGACATGCTTCGATGCCCTGAATGCAAAGGCGGCACTCCACGCGCTCGAAAGGATTCTTGAAGAGCCTGGCATCAAGGACAATCCGGAGATTGCCGCAAGGCTCTCGGATGACGGGCATTTCCCTGTCATCATATCAGTATCCGTCAGCGACAGGAGCGGGCGTACTCTCACAGGCCAGACTATCAGTGCATTCTACACATCAGTCCGGCATTATCCGCTGACGGCGTTCGGACTGAACTGCTCATTGGGGGCGGAAGAGATGTTCCCGCTTCTGAAAGAGACAGCAGGATTTGCCGGCTGCCCTGTCATCTGTTATCCCAATGCCGGTCTTCCGGACGGGATGGGCGGATATGCGGAGACCCCGTCAGAGATGGCTGCGGAGGTCAGGCGCATGGCGGCAGAGGGGCTGGTAAATATCGTCGGAGGATGCTGCGGCACCACTCCGGAATATATCGGAGCCATATCCGATGCCGTCAGAGGGCTGCCGGCAAGACCAATCCCGGCAAATTCGAGCCACGAATGCACGGTAAGCGGGCTGGAGACAGTACATATCGACCTGAAAAAATACAATTTCACCAATATCGGGGAAAGGACTAATGTCGCAGGCTCCAGGAAATTCGCAAGGCTGATAGCAGCCGGAGACTGTCAGGAAGCGATACGGATAGCCGCAGGACAGATAGACAACGGGGCTGCCGTGATAGATATCAACATGGACGATGCGATGCTGGACAGTACCAGAGAAATGGAGAGGTTCGTCAGGCATATCTCCGGGGAGCCAGGTGTCGCTAAGGCGGCCCTGATGATTGACTCCTCGCATTGGGAGACGATACTTGCCGGACTCAAGAACGCGCAAGGCAGGTCGATAGTCAACTCCATAAGCCTGAAAGAGGGAGAGGAGGAATTTGTCCGCAAGGCCAGGGAGATACACTCCCTCGGGGCGGCGATGGTCGTGATGGCTTTTGATGAGGAGGGACAGGCCACGGATTTCAGGAGAAAGACAGAAATCTGCTCAAGGGCATACCATATACTGACTGAAAAGGCCGGAATCAGTCCAGAAGACATAATATTCGACGTGAATGTCCTGGCCATAGGGACAGGGATAGATGAACACGCAGACTACGCCATCGACTTCATCAAGGCTGTAGGATGGATAAAGGCCAATCTTCCCGGCGCACTGACTTCGGGAGGCATATCCAATCTCTCATTTGCCTTCAGGGGCAACAATCCGGTCCGCGAGGCAATGCATTCCGCCTTCCTGTACCACGCCATCAAGGCCGGTCTCGACATGGCGATAGTCAATCCCGGGATGCTGCAGATTTACGACGAGATAGAGCCGGGACTGCTGAAATGCGTGGAAGATGTCATCTTCAACACCGACCCGGGAGCGACAGAGAGGCTCATTTCCAAGGCCGGGGAAATCGCTGCCGCCACAACGCCCAAGGACGATGCGACCAAGTCCGCGCCAATATCTCAGGATACTGATGCAACGCCTCAGAAAAAGGTCATGGACATGCTGATACAGGGACGGACAGACAATCTTGACTCCGCACTTGACGGATGCCTCAGCATTTACGGCAATGCCGTCGACATCATTGAAGGGCCGCTGATGGACGGGATGAAGAAGGTCGGAGAGATGTTCGGGGACGGGAAAATGTTCCTGCCGCAGGTGGTGAAGTCAGCCAGGGTCATGAGACAGGCTGTCGGATACCTCCAGCCATATATGGATGCCGGCAATGGAGACAAGGGAGCGGCAGACAGACCCCGGATTGTGATAGCGACAGTCAAGGGCGACGTACATGACATAGGCAAGAACATCACTGCCATAGTATTGGGATGCAACGGATTCGATGTGACTGACCTCGGGGTGATGGTGGACAAGGAGACCATCATAGAGGCGGCGGAGAAGCACAAGGCGGACATCATAGCTGCGAGCGGGCTGATAACCCCGTCCCTGCACCAGATGGAGGAACTTTGCCGGGAACTCGCGGCAAGAGGGATGACAGTCCCCCTGTTCATCGGAGGGGCTACGACATCCGCACTGCATACCGCCGTCAGGCTCGCCCCTCTCTACAGCCATGTATTCTACGGGGCTGACGCATCGGCAAGCGCAGTGATGGCAAAGAGATATATGGCGGACAGGGCAGGATTCGAGAAGGAAGAGCACGAAAAGCAGGCACGCCTGAGGGAACTGTACCTGTCTGAGAACAGGTCCGGGGAAGAGAAGTCGCCAGAGAACGGCACCGCCGGATACCCTTTCGCTCCGGAGACATATATTCAAGGTCTCAACGGATTTGATGACATCCCTGTGCAGAGGATAGACATAGACGCTGTCATGCCATACTTTGACTGGAGGATGTTCTATGCCATCTGGGGCATAAGATACGGGAAGACGGACAAGGACTCGCCTGAAATGGAGAGCCTGAGAAAAGAGGGAGAGGAAGTCATCGGCAGACTGAAGGCTGAGGGCTCCTGCCGGATAATGGTCGGGGCGAGATGGTTCAAGGCCTGCTCCGGGGCAGACTGCATCATGATGTGCGGACGCTCCACGCAGAAAGACGGGGAAGACACCATCACGCTTCCGATGCTGAGGCAGGAAGAAGACTGCACAATCATCGGAGAGAGGAAGATGCATCTCTCGCTATGTGACTTCGTCCCGCCGGTCTCATACCATGAGGAATCGCCTGCAGGTGTATTCGCCATCAGTGTGCAAAGAGACAAAGACAGAGGATGCCGTTGCGGGCACTGTGTCCCGGCCGGAGACTACGACGACATGATGGAACGTTCTGTGATGAACACTCTGGCTGAAGCCGCATCCTCATGGCTCGACACGACAATCCGGGACAACGCTGAGGCAGCGGGAATACGGACAGATTTCAGGATAGTCAAGCCGGCCGCAGGATATTCCAGTTTCCCTGACCACACCATGAAGAGGGACATCCTGAGGCTGCTCCCTGACTCGGAAAGCCTCGGCATCACTCTGACAGAGAACTGCGCGATGCTCCCGGATGCCTCGATATGCGGGATGCTCTTCGTGCACCCGTATGCCACTTACCCTGAGATACGGAAAATAAGCAGAAAACAATATGAGCGGTACGCCTCCGCACGAGGGATGACAAAGGAGGAAGCAGGACGTTTCCTCGGGCACATGCTCAGACAATGACAAGACTGAAAGACATGAAAATAAGCGACATACTTGCACAGGGAGGAAAGGCCTTCCCGTCACTTGAGATAGTCCCGCCTCTGAAAGGGATGACAAAGAACGAACTGATCGAATCCATCAGGCCGTTCATGGAATTCAGCCCCAAATACATCAATGTCACCTGCCACAGGGACGAGTACGAATACAGGGAAAAACCTGACGGCTCGTACTCCAGGCATCTTGTGAGGAAGCGCGTAAGTGAAGTGGCCGTATGCGGTGCCATCATGTCCGAATTCGACATAGAGACAGTCCCGCATATAATATGCGGAGGCGCAACGGCAGAAGCCATCGAGAATGAGTTGCATGACCTGAGGTTCATGGGCATCTCCAACGTCATGGCACTCAGAGGGGACTCCATGACAGGAGAAAAGAGATTCACCCCTGTTCCAGGAGGTTACAGATATGCCGGGGAACTCGTGGAGGCGATACGCCGGTTCGAGGCGGAGACCAACGGGCAGAAGATATTCTCAATCGGTGTCGGAGGCTATCCAGAGAAGCACTTCGAAGCCCCTAACATCGAGACCGACATCATGAACCTGAAAAAGAAGACCGATGCCGGAGCGGACTACATCATCACCCAGATGTTCTTCGACAACAGCAGATTCTATGACTTCACAGACAGATGCCGCGCCGCAGGCATCACAGTTCCGATAATCCCGGGACTGAAGCCGCTCTCTACTGCAAGACAGATAGAAAGTCTGCCGGAGGCATTCTCCCTTGACATACCTCTTGAACTCACCGAAGCGATGAAAGCAGCCGGAGATGACAGGGAAGCGGCATACAGGACAGGTACGGAATGGTGCATACAGCAATGCCGGGACCTCCTCAGACACGGTGTCCCGGCAATACACTTCTACACTATGGGCCGCTCAAGAAACATCGTTGAAATTCTCAAGGAATGCTTCTGAGCCGGAGAGGCATCAGAGCCACGGTGTCACCTGCGATGTGACAGCACCGGACGAGCGGAATTCTACCGCACCGGTGAAGACCTCGTCAGGTACAGCCTCCCTGACATAGCGGCAGGTCTCCGCTCCGGACGAGGCTGCCAGCACAAGTTCTGCACCCCCGTTCTCCAGGGAAGCCTCGTACTCGCTCGCCAATGGAGAGCCGCTCGAATAGGAGCCTGTAAGATGGCTGCCCGACAGGGCATAAGTCCCGGAAAAATAGCGGTAACGCCCCTCACTTATCTTCTGATACAGTTCGAACCTCCCGTTAGGATTGAACACCACATAGACATCTATACCGTACTCTTCCTTATCTACCTTATCGGATGAGACAAGATGCCATTCTCCGGAAATGTCCATAGGCCGGGCTTCGTCTTTCTTGCAGGAAAGCAGTGCAGCAAGCACAACGGCTGCCGCGAACATCCTGATTATGATTTTTCTCATATCTTCATGCGTTTAGAGTAATCAAAGCCATCCGTTGTTGCCGCTGGCCACACCCCTGGTGATGACGGATATCTCCTTGGAGATTTCCTGTCCCCCGTTGATATTGCCTGTCCCGACATTAGTGCCGCCTCCGACTGCGGATACGGTAAGCCTGGCTGAGCCGTACTTTGTAGGATATATCACAAGCCTGCCATCGGCAATCTCAGGCTCCGTCTCCAGTCCGAGAGCCTGCCTGTCCTCCTCAGACACAATGACATCAAGATATGTAAGCCCGTCAGCTCCTCCTCCGAAATATTCGTCAAGGTCAATCGACTGCTCTTTCCCGACAGCGGCCATTATGCACGGTGTCCCCTCTATCTGCATCATGAGCCTCCACGCATCGACGCTTCCTGTCCCCATGAAATTCTTGTAGGCACCGAGATTCATCTGCTGGAGTGCTCCGTCGCTTGCCCGTATGGACAGTTTTGTCCCGTCAAGCATACCGTCAAGATCATTCACGGACGTCAGCAGCATGGATGTGAACTCCTCTCTTGTATATTTCTTCCCGAGTTTCTTGGCATAGGCCAGTCCGAGAGCGGCGACACCTGACACATGCGGACATGCCATGGACGTCCCCTGCATGTATGCATAGCCCGAAGTCTCCCATTGTCCGTCTGTAAATCCCTCCGGAATAGTGGAAAGTACGCAGGCCTCGATAGTGGTCATGCCTCCAAGTCCCGACTCACCTCCGGGAGCGGCGATATTGCTGCCGTATCCGAAATTGGTGTACAGGGCAGGAAGTCCGTCCGCACCCAATGCAGTCACGCAGATGCAGTCTGTGTAGGCACCGGGATAACAGATTGTCCCCGTATAATTGTTGCCGGCAGAGAATATCGCGAGACCGCCTTCAAGGTAAGGGCTGAAATTGTCATTGTTGAACATGAAATCCTTGAGGGCATCAGCCTGCGCAGAAGCAAGCTGGGTCTCGAACGCATTGTCATTGGCGAATGCCCCGGGGTCAAAGCCGAATGAGCCTTGAATGATGACAGCCCCTTTGTCCTTGGCATATTTTATTGCCGCAGCAACCTGAGCGGCATCGGCATACAGTTCGCCCTCGAATATCTGGCAGGTAATCATCCTGACCCCGTCATTGTTGCCTGTCCCTCCGGCCACACCGCAGACTCCGATACCGTTGTTGTTCTCGGCAGCCACAGTCCCGGCCACATGGGACCCGTGCCCGGAGCCTCTGTCCCAGCGTACAGGCTCAAGACCGTCATGGCAGAAATTGACTCCATGTATGTCATCCACATATCCGTTCCCGTCATCATCCACACCTTCCTGCCCGTTGAGTTCGGCTTCATTCACCCACATATTGTTCTTCAGGTCAGGATGCTCATACCACACGCCGTCATCAATCACGGCCACTATGATATCCCTGTCTCCGCCTGTCAGGCGCCATGCATCAGTCACATTGATGTCGGCACCCTCCCTTGCTGCCCGGCACACAGAGCCGTCGTTGCTGTAATGCCACTGGTCAACAAGCGCAGGGTCGTTGAACACAGCCCCCTGTCCTGCTGCAGCCCTTGTCATCGGCTGTGCAGGCTCATAAGGATAGACCTGCGGCTCGACAGCAGGACGGACAATAGTATTGTACTGCACTGTCCTTATCTGCGGGAACGCGGCGAGGCGGCCGGCCATCTCATCAAGACTTCCGCTATCGTCGAATGTCACCTTGAACCATTTGTCAAACTTGTAATCCGACTGTGATGACTTGGTCATCACCTCCTTGTCGCTGCCGGGGAAGACTCTTCTGATACCTTGCACCCCGGCCTCGGCCAGTTCGGACACAGGCTCGGAATACGAGCCGTCTGACGGCACCACTGAAGCAAGTTCTGCAGCGAACGCCTCGTCCACATAGATCAGCAGCGAACCTGCAGCAGATTCGCCGCCTGCACATATTATCTTGTCAGATGGAGCAGTAGCATTGCCGCCCCCGTCCTGCATCCCGGTCTCATCCAGGGAGCAGGCAGCCAGCAGGAGCATTGCCGCCCCCGCAGCTGTCCATGTCCGGGAATATTGTCTCATATTCGTCTTCATATCAATACATCCAGAAACCTGACGGATCAGGGTTGTTCAAATAGTCGTTGATGCCTGAATTGGACTGGAGTTCAGTCCTCGGTATCACAATGTTCCACTGAGGGGAACGCCCGTTGGTGTCGTAGGCAAAGTCCGGGACAAAGTTGCTGCCGGTACGGGTGATGCCTATGTCAAGCCTCTTGTAGTCATACATGAGGATACCCTCACCCCAGAACTCGACTCTCTTCTGGAAAAGCATCTCCTCGAAGAAGTCTTCAAGGTTGTCAGCCTCGCAAATATATGAGCCGTCAGTATAACGGTAGGTATTGAGGAAATCCTCAAGAAGAACGGCAGCGTTGAGCACATTGCCGTCTTTCTTGGCAGTGGCCTCCATCTTGATGAAGTACATCTCCTCTACACGCATCAGCGGATGATCAGCACATGACCCCACGCTGTAGTTGGAGACTTCTCCACTGGCCGGACGGAATTTGAGGCTGGTATAAGGCACTGCGATTGACTTGAAATTCTCCTGCGCCTCGGCAGAGCCGCAGAACTTATAGTCATAGTAGCCTGATTCCCACTCTGGGTCAAGCCATGTATGCTTCCTGAAGTCAGCGTCAGGAATCTGCTGGTAGAAAGTCCTGCTTGCACCCGGGAGCACCCTGCATCCATAGGCCCATGTGGCCTCAGTGGACATGTGGGATATGAAATTCATGACATTTGTCGTACTCGACGCCATCAGAGGCAGCCCCCATATCCATGCATTGTTGGATGCGCCGTTGTTGAACCCGTTCACAGGGTCCTCCCATTCGGACTGGGTAAGAGGAGTCTTGCCGCTTGTGGATATGGCCAGATCCGCATATCTGATGCAATTGTCAAATGCATCGGAAGCTCCGGTCTCCCCTGCCTCGTCCAGGTCGGTCCCGACCTCAAGATATGCTCTTGCCATAAGTCCGTATGCAGCGGCAAGAGTAGGGCGTGTATAGCCGGTAGCCGTTGTGCCCTCGAAATATTCCACGGCGGCATCCAGGTCATCAAGGATAAACTCATAGATGACCTCACGCCTTACTCTCGGATTGTGCTGAGCCATCTCCTCCGTTGTATTCTCAGTGACCAAAGGCACGGTGAGATTGCGGATATTGGCATATACAGGCACTCCGGTCTTATTGTCCTTAGGGATATAGAGCCTGGCAAGATCAAGGTAGAACATTGCCCTGTATGTGTGAGCCTGGGCAAGCCAGTCCCTCTCCTGCGCATTCTCCGTATCGGGATCTATCATGGAGATGACCTCGTTGGCTTCCTTGATCCATGAATAGTACGCATCCCAGAAATAACCGCAATACTGATAGTTGGCTCCCATGAACAGGTCAGCCACATAATAGTTGAACTGGTTGTAGTTCGGGGTGCCGAGAGCCACTATGTCCTCAAGCATATACTCTGTCCTCAGATGGATTGAAGGCAGTCCGAAGTCAGTCTGGTCGCCGTAGGCGGCATAATAGCCGGCGGTCTCGGACGCCATCATGTCAGCCGGAAGCCCGTTCAGTATCATCCCTACAGAATATTCCTTCAGCTGGGAGTCGGTAAGAGTCCCGTTCTCCGGGAATGCTTCTGTGATGCACCCTGTGGCAAGCACCGGGAGCACAAGCGCGAAAACCGATCTTATCAATGTATTTTTCATCTTATCTTCTCCTTATGGCATTAGAATGTTATGTTGATACCGCCTGACAGCGTGCGTACAGGCGAGTTGACAGCAGAATTGGTGGTCCCGCTGAAACTGAACCTCGGATCGAATCCGGCGCGTCTTGACCAGTATACTATATTGTCGCAGGTCACATAGACGCGCAGCCTGCTGACATGGAACTTTCTTGTCAGATGCTCCGGTATCGTATAACCTATCTGGGCATTCTGGAAATTGAGATAACTTGCATCTACAAGATACCTGTCGGATGATGCCCCTGCATTCATGTCCCCGTACACGAACCTCGGTATGTCCGATTCCGTATTGTCAGGCGACCATGCCTTGAACACGTCCTTATGGAAATTGTATCCGAGCGAGTTGCCGTTAGGGGCCATCATATATGATGCGTAGCCGCTGTCGTATGCCAGACCTCCTATCGAATATGTGAATGACACGGACACGTCAAAGCCGTAGAACTGCAGGCTGGTGCCGAATCCTCCGTACAGTGCAGGAGTAGGGTCGTCGCAGAGATAGTACGATGCCTTGCTGTAGTCGTCCGTGGTCACTGTATTTCCTGTCGGCGTGCCTGACTGGTCAGTCTCCTCCATATACCAGAGTTCCGCTCCCGTACTATGGTCTATACCTGCCGACTTCGGCATATAGAATGTGTTCAGAGGCAGTCCCTCTCCGATGAACTTGTCCCCGCTGGCATAACCGGCATGACCTTCCACCACTGACGTCCTGTTCTTCTCAGGGATGCTGAGCACTTTATTGGTATAATGGGTGAAATTGAGATAGGCGTCCCAGTTGAGATTCTTGGTACGCATTATATTCCCGTTGAGGGATACTTCAACACCCGAGTTCCTCATGTCGCCGATATTGTCATAATATCCGCCATAACCGATGGAAGAAGGCAAAGTGAAGAAGTAGAGCATATCCGTGGTCTTGCGGTAGAAATACTCCGCAGTACCGGAGAGCCTGCCGCCGAAGAAGCCGAAGTCCACTCCTGCATTGAAGTTGGTGTTCGTCTCCCAGGTTATGTCTTCGTTGCCTTTCTGGATATATGTCACACCTGCCTGGTCTTCATTGTTGTAGACATTCCATGTGTCGACATACAGGAAATTTGGGATGTTGTCATTACCCTGGGAGCCTACAGAAGCCTTGAGTTTGAGCATATCCACCCAGCCTGCATTGAACCACGGCTCCTCATTGATGAGCCAGCCTGCTCCTACCGACCAGAAATTTCCCCAGCGGTGGTCCGGATGGAATTTCGATGAGGCATCGCGGCGGTATGACGCACTGAAGAAAAGTTTGTTGGCATAGTCATACTGGGCGCGGACGAAATATCCCTCGTTATTGTACATGGACTTTGAGGACTGGGCTATCTGGTTGTCGACGATGGCCTCATTGAGTTCCGTGCTCTCGCCTGAAATCACCCTCGACTTGGATGCTCCCAGATAACTGTCCGTGGTCTTGTATGATTCATGTCCCAGAAGCACGCTGACATGATGGATGCGGCCGAATGTCCTGTCCCAGTTCAGGAGCTGCTGAAGATTGAAATAGAAATTCCTGTTGTGGTATTTGCTGAGGATACCGCCGGAAGTCGCGAACTGCCCGTAATAAGGGTTGTTCATCAGAGTGACACGTACCCCGTCCACACCTGCACCTGCATTGAATGTAAAAGTGAAATCCTTGAGGAACTTCACCTCTACGAAACCGGTGCCGTTGAATGCATTTCCCTCATTGTTCTGCTTGTCCAGTTGGGAAGTCTGGAGAGCATTGGTGTTGTAGAAACTCGGCCTCACTGCCCCGCTCTCTCCTGTACCATAGTCATATACCGGCCATCCGTGGCTGTCTGTCATGATATTCCGGTTGGCATCACGTACATAGAGAGGATAGATAGGGGCAATCCTCGTCGCCACTGCAAAAATATTCGCGGTACTGTTTGACACACCCTCATCGCTTGCGCCGGAGTCCCAGTTATAGTTGGCGTAGGACATGTTGATGCCCGTCTTCAGCCAGCTCTTGGCCTGATAGTCGGCTTTGAGCCTGACGGTATAGCGGTACATGTCCGAGCCGCTGACGATACCCTTGTTGTTGAGGTAACCGAATGAGGCATAATAACTCGACCTGTCTGTCGAGCCTGAAATGCTCACATTGTACTCCTGCCGGAGAGAACTGCGGTAAGCCTCATCCACCCAGTTGTCCGGAGTGAGCCAGCGTTGCTCGCCGTCAGGCAGTGTGACAAGGTTGCCGAGTGTGGCATACGGATTGATATGGCCGTCCTCATTGATGAGAGTCTCTCCGCGAGGCACCGTATACACCATATAACCGAGGTCGTCAAGTGCGGCATTGGCATTCAGATGAGCCATGGTGTGACTCAGACCCTGATCAAGTTCATAATTGTAATATGCCGAATAGAACGCCTCATAATACTGCCCCGGATCCGTAATATAGTCGTAGTCCTTCAATGCCTTTGAGTTCCATCCCCATTTCGCGTCGATATTCACTACAGCATCTCCCGCCTTGGCTCTCTTGGTCGTGATCATGATGACACCGTTGGCTCCGCGTGCTCCATAGAGAGCGTTAGACGCGGCATCCTTCAACACTGTCATCGACTCGATGTCGCTGGGGTTGATATTATTCAGGTCCCCGGAATAAGGCACCCCGTCCACGATATAAAGAGGGTCAGAACCGGCGTTGATGGAACTGATACCCCTGATCATTATGGTAGGGGAAGATCCGAGCGAGCCCGAAGAGGTGGTCATCTGCACACCTGCTACGACGCCCTCAAGAGAACGCGCCACGTTGGAGGTCTGTACCTTGGCTATGTCGGAAGACTTGACCACTGACGCCGAACCTGTGAATGATTCTCTTGTCGACGTACCGAATGCGACGACAATGGTCTCGTCAAGCATCTGCGAATCAGGCTGCAGCTGCACATTATGGCTGGCGGCTCCTGCCACCTCTACCTCTGAAGTGACATATCCTATAGACGAGAATACCAGAACGGCATTCCCTGGTACTGAAATCGAATAATTGCCGTCTCCATCCGAACTCGCACCGGTCATGGTCCCCTTCACCTGGATAGAGGCGAACGGGACAGGCTCTCCGTTGGACGAATCGGTCACTTTGCCGGTGACTGTGATGTCCTGGGCGGCAAGGCCGAGCCCCGAAAGCAGGACAATCACCGAAAAAAGCAGTCTTTTAATACCCATTTCCTTGATTTCTAAAATAATTATGATGAAAATCCCATAAAAAGGGGGTGACCCAAAGCATGAGACTTATGAGCCACGCCCCTTCTCTCCAATATTTATGTTCAAAAGGAGACGGCCATCACTGGCAGCACTTCCTTCATTTCGTGACTTTTGACCCTCCGGTCACCGTCATTGGATACCGAGATACTCGGCATCGCACAGAATCGTATATGTCTCGTGGTACTTGCCTTTGTCATCCAGCCAGACGACTCCGATATAAGTACCGTATGGCACCATGGACACAGTCACTTCCTGAGATGCATAAATGTGTGCGCCGCACCCATACGGATCGGATATCACGTTGTAGAATCCGTTAGCCCAGTCGGCAAGCAGATAATCCTCCACCGGAGACAGATAACATTCTTTACATCCGGAAGGCAATGTCACCTGCACAGTTATGTCATACATACATTCAAGAGGCTTGGTAGGGTCCCATGCCGATGCAGACGTGAATGTGATCTGAGGCTTGCCATACTCATAGTCGGCATCAGCCTTCCGTGTGATGAGACTCGGATCGACGCCCGGAGTATATGTCATGGTCACACAGCGTGTAGGATTGTCATCCTCATCGAGGGCTACAAGATAGAATATGTATTCAGTCCCTGTCTGCAGCCAGTCAATCCTTATGACATTATCCTCAGGGAAGTCATAATCCATTTTCTCATCCGGCAAAACCGTGACACCGTTCTGGTAGAATCCGAACTCTCCCGGCTCAACACCGGCAAGATATTTCTCCATCACGTCAAGATCCTCGGACCAGCCGATTCTCTGGTTGTCAGGGGAATTGAACAGTTCCCTGTCCATATTGATATATTTGAATGAAGTGGCTGTACCGCCTGATACCTCTACCGGTATAGCGACTGAAGTCATACCCAGTTCCAACTCTCCCAGTTCAATCGTCATATCAGACCATGTGACAGTCTTGAGATCTGCCTCCAGACTCGTCATGGCATACTTTCCGTCGTTATCTACGGCCAGCACCACGAGTCTGCCAGACTCGCCCAGCGGAAGATTGCTGAGAGATATTGAAGCCGGATCAAGAAGAGATGAAAGTGTGACATCAGCCACTATTGCCGCTTCGTCAGCGAAAGCCTCATAATCGGCATCAGTATACCATTGTGCATACACCTTATATGCCCCCGTTGCCTCCACTTTGGCAGTAAGGGATGTCTTTTCTGTCACCACCTCACTCACAACAGGAGTCACAGACCCGCCCGGCAGCAGATCCGGAAGAGAAATCTCAACATAATGGAAATCCTCGGCAGTGTAGTCAAAGTTGTTGCTT
This sequence comes from uncultured Bacteroidales bacterium, assembly GCA_944323505.1. Lineage (GTDB taxonomy): Bacteria > Bacteroidota > Bacteroidia > Bacteroidales > UBA932 > Cryptobacteroides. The sequence continues at coordinate 16,894 of CALUST010000026.1, read as the reverse complement.
CCGATGATAGGCAGGACCCAGATTATATAGTCGGCTCCTGTTACCGCAGGGGTGTCCCAATAGAATCCGTTCAGCTGTGCCGATAATGTACTTCCGTAGTTCATAGTCTGCCAGAAGCCCTCCAGTTCTGCCGCGGCAAGTACCTCTTCAAATGTAGGATAGTCGTCTCCTTTGACGATATAGCCATAAGCAAAACTATTGACCCCAGTGACAGAGACATTTACCATGGCATTGTCATATCTCAGATCTGAGACCGAGATATCGACCATGACAGGCTGGATAGGATCTGATGTGACGATGTCAGCCGCATTATATTTCTCATCGGCTATCGCCCATACGATATAAGCATATCCATCTTCAGGCTCAGCCCCGAGAAGATCCGCCAGGGATGCGTTGATGATGTCTTCAGAAGACGACTTCGCCTCCCATATCAGGCTGTTGACGACGTCATCGGCAGAATAGTCGTCAATCTTCATTGCCATATATTTGAAAGATGTCGTAGAGCCCTGCATGGTGATGCTGAATGTCCTGTCACTATTGAGCACAATGCTGACATCAGGAGTCCCTATCGAGACATACACTTCTGATATGAAAGACTTCCCGTCAGAAGTCACACCCAGAATCTTGACCGTCCCGTTCTGGTCGGCATCGGACTTGTCCTCACCTGGAGCACGTACCGTCATCGATGTCCTGGTAGTCTTGGCATACCATCCGTAAGGCACTTCCTGGACTGCGATATTCACTATGCCGTCAAGAGAGAACTCCACGGTCTTCTCTTCACCTGCGGTGAAATACAATGAGCCCGCAAGCGGATAGAAAGTGGCGGCAGAACCGTCGTACTTGCTGATTTCCAGTTCTGTACCGTCAGTGAGAGTAAATATGACCGAGGTCTCTGTCTCCTCTGCCTTGGCAAATATGGCCACATCCTCTGAAGTGACACCGAGACCTGTCCATGTGGCGCCGTCAGCCGAGATCATCCACTCGCCTTCAGCCCCGAGCCTCAACGCAGGGGTTTCTCCCCCGACTTTCAGCCTGTTGCCGTCAGCATCCACAATAGCAGTCTTCTCCCCGCCCTCAGAAACGACAGCCCAGTATTTGGTGCCGTCCTCTTCCTCTATATAAGAGATGACAGGGGCCATGTCATTGCCCACAGCAGGCACTTCAATCACGGTATTGTCCTCGTCAGTAAGAGTGATGGTGTACATTCCCGTCTCCTCGTCATACAGACAGGAAAGAATGGTGGTCTTGCCGTCAATGATGGCTTTGAGCGCCTTGAGTTGCACATCAATATCCTCCTCCAAAGCAGTGAGACGGTCATTGATGTCTGTGATCTGCTGTCTGAGTTCCGTATCATCATACTTGTCGCATGATGTGAGCGGAGCCAGACCGGCTACTGCAACAAGCAAGGTGGCGGCCATGCGTGCCACCTTGCCATGGATGTCTAGTTTTTTCATCATAATATCGGATTTAGAATCATTTCACTCTATTTCAGATAGTCGGATATATCCATCGAATATCCTCCCTTGCCGTCATAGATGACGTAGAGCAGGTCTCCGTATAAAGCAGTCCCGTCTTCGTATGCACCTATAGGCACGCAAAGGAAGACACATGGCTGCGAGCCTGTCTGCACAAATTGGGCTTCAGTATAATAGCTGAGTCCGCCTGTACCGCCTTCCGTACCGTCTCCGATGACTGCGGCTTCAAGTATGCCGATTATCTCCTCTTCGGTATACATGCCTATTGTGCCTGTCCCGTTCACAAGGTCTGCAGGAGACCATGTGGCCGAAAGTTCTGCAGATGTGCTTGCCTGCATCACGAGCATTCTTCCTACATCCTTGATAGGGTTGAATATCACTGTAATGCCGTTTCCGCTCGTTGCCTTCTGCACAGTCACCTGGACCTCAGGATTCGGGCCCGGGTCAAGGGCAGTCGTGGTGCATTCGTAGAGTTTTACCTCTCCCACATTACCGTTCCAGTCCTCAGGGGCACATACTATCTGATAGGTTGTGCCTGGAGCCATATCGGCAAATGTCCACTTGTCAGTGACCACATCAGGATTATTTTCATCGGCGACTGTAGTACCGTTCTTGTTGTCTTCAGTCTTGAGGTCGTCCGGATTGAAGAACCATATATTGCAGAGCGGGTTATTGAACATGTCCACTTTCTCGAAGAAATATGTCATCCAGTCCGAATGCTCCGTGGCTTCCCAATTGATCTTGTTGTCTACAAGAGGATAGCCCGGTACCGCACCGCCCTGTCCGTCACCGATAGGGGCGACCACCTGCCAGTAATATGCTGCGACCTCCTTCTTGTTGTAAGTGAAGTTGACAGTGAAGCCTATCGAACTCGGCTTGTCACACTTGACTGTCACTTCGCCTGCACATGCATCAGGATCGGTGATATTTCTCGACTTCGTAATGAAAGGCTCTGAAGCATATACATCATCAGCCTGACCGAAATAGTTGACAGCGACATACGCCACCACATATTCTGTATTCGGGAGAATGTCCTTCATGTCAATCCTGTAGGCAAATTCAGTGCTGCCTTCGCCTGTCGCAGTCAAAGTCTCGTCATTGTAACTGAATTTCGGGTTCTGGATGACCCATCCCTCGTCAAGAAGTTCAAGTTTGAGAGCCTCCCTTGCTTCCTTGTCATTGGCATAGGTGGCGTCCCATTCCGACTTCTTGATGTGACGGATGTCGACCTCTCTTGTATACTCTGACATTTCGGCGTTGAGCCAGAATATGAGCGAGCCGATATGCTCCGCATCGACAATGACTTTTGCCTTGGCAGTCTGTGCCTCCTCAGGAATATGCTTGGCATCGCCGTCTTTCATTCTCAGCGGGCCAGGAGTTCCGTTCACGTCCACTGCGACCGCAGCGCACATCGCATTTTTGGCAGCCTCCTCTCCGATATTCATAAGCATAGGATAAGGGGAATCGCCTGCAGCAAAAGAGAACGGGCCGTCGAGTATCTGCCAATGGCGGACAAAGTCTCTGAGCATAGTCTCTCCGAAGGCGTCGATATACTCCATGAGTTCTGACTTAGGGGCGGTGAATTCATAGAATCCTGCCGCGCTCTGGTCTGCAGCCGTAAAGCCGACTCTCATGCCGCCGTAGATAGGCTCGATATCAATCTCGAGATCAGGATTGCCTACGAGAGGCTTGTGCGGAGTCCTGACATAGCAGAGAGAAAGCCCTGCCGGAGTATCAGCCTCCTTGGTTGATTCATCATACTCATAGTATCCTTGTGCAATGATGATATATTCTGCATCAGGGACGACTGTAGGTATGAGGGTATATCCGGCCTGGGACCATACGAACTCCATCTCGTTGTCATCATCTCCGACTACCCCGTAAGTGATGTCTGCGCCTCCGATATATCCGGTAGTCCCGCCGGAACTTGTCTCGTCAATGTATGATCTGAGGGCATTCTCCACTGCCGCATCTGTGATTCCGCCTGTCCAGTCGAGGTTGATAAGCATGTTGTAGAGTTCAGAAAGAGGGAAGGCAGCCACCTTGAATGCCTTTACCGCAGAGCCGGGACGGCATACAAATGTGAAATCCTTCTCGCTCAAGGAGGTCACTTCGATTGACACACCGTCACCTCCCTGCTCCACCTTGTAAGGTGTCCAGTTGATCTGGAACATGGCATCCGAATGATCCAACGGGTCTGGGAAGGTCTGCTGCCCCTCCTGCCCGGGATCCGGAGAAAGATTGTCTTCCTTGCATGAAGAAAGAGCCAGAGCCGCAACGCATACTGCTGCCGCTGCTACAATCATCGTAAAGATTCTTTTCATACAGATTGGATTGATTAGATGTTAATATTGATTGTCTTTCGTATCATCAGTTGATTTCATAGCCAGCATCTCCGCCGTCGGCCTTGCAGCTGCGGCAGTTGTCTGCATATCCTGACTCGTCATAGGCCACGGCGCAGAATGTGACATTCTCCACGTTCCAGGCTTCATCCAGGGCTACAGTATACTCTTTGGCCACCTCCTGTCCAGGTACCATATCCCCGAACCTGTCTCCCTGCCATGTGGCAGAAGCGACAGCCCTGACCACATGCCTGTGGTTATAGTCATCCACTGTACCTGTCTGCGTGTCCTGAGGTGCGATGACTCCGTCTTCCACGACAAAGAGAGCCACCCTGCAGGAAGCCGCCTCGGAGACTGACAGCCTTACCGTCACCTTGGCTGAGGCTCCGTCTTCAGAGAGTTCGGAAGCCATCGCCAGTCCGCAGGACGGAGGATAGTCCGAAGCCGATTCGTAAGCGCCTTTGAGAATGCTCTGCTCACCGGCCACCCTCATATCAAAGGCGTATGACGGGAGATTGGACAACTTGAAGTGCTCCATCATGTCCCCGGTAGCCTCCAGGGAGAAGATATCCTCCCCCATACTGTCGCTATGGAATGCCAGCACTTCGACTGTCTCCCCTGCCATCGTATTCTTGAGGAAATATCCCAGCAGATAATCAGTGCCGTTCGGACAGAAAGTGCATTTCTGTGCAGTAAAGTCAGCTATGCAGTAGTTCTTCTTGTAATATGCATCCATCGGGGCAATCCCTGCCGCTATCGTCACCGGCTCTGATGTCATGCCGTCATACTCAGCCTGGAACCTGTATGTCCCGGCCGTTGCCGTACTGAACGTGGCACCGTCAAGTCCGGTCCCGTCATTGAGATTGACAATCAGGGCCTCACCGGTGACATCTTCCCCGTTGTACGTGACAGTGAATGTCGCGGCATCCTTCCCGTCTGCCTCTATGGCAGTCTTGTCACACAGGAGCACCGGACTGCTGTCCTCATCCACATTGCCGGAGCATGAGAGAGAGACGGCGGCCATAGACGCCAAAACCATAGGAACGAATATTCTTGTCAAACTTTTCATATCACAGTCAGTTTTCATTTGTCATATAATCTGCCTTGCCTCCGGACAGGGCACACTCGTTCGTGTTGTCGGCAAGAAAAGACCTGTCCTCTGCATCAGGCACAAGAACGGAGGCCACGACTCTCATATTGGCTGCATTCCATTCATCGGGCAGCACATATTCGTATGTCTTCCCGTATTCCGTCCCGGGATACAGGGGCAGGCGGTTATTGAGATAGTCTCCGTATATACCGGATGACAGTACCGCCCTGACGACGTTATTGTGCACATAGTAAGGGTCATCCAACTGCGTGGCGACTATCCCGTCCTCGACAAGGAACACCACGAGGCGGCACACCTGGTCAACATTGGACTTGGCGCTTACCGTCAGACTCACCTTCCGCGAGACGGCATCAAAAGAGGAAGAAAGCGAGACTCCGCAAGTCGAGACGCTCTTGAGTTCAAGGGCCAGTTCCGCATCTATAACAGCCTTCACATTCGTCATCTGAGTCGTCGGCTGATGCATATTGAAGAACAGCGCAGGCAGAATCACGGATGTGCCGAGAAATTCGGAGACGAATTGTCGGGATGCATCGATTTTCATAGGGTCCGGCCCCTCATAGTCACAGTGGAAAGCCACAGGGCACAGCACACCCGGACGTTCAGCCATGATGCTCTTCAATGCCGAGGTCAGGTCCGGACATCCGATGCAGGTGGTGGAAGTGAACTGGATACCAAGCACCTTCCTCACCCATTCGGATGTCTGTATGTCACCTGCGGGGAGAGCGGTCACCGTCACCTCATTGTCTGTGTAGACAGCCTTCCCGTCAAAATATCTCGCAGTGAAGACGTATGTCCCCGGAGCGGTGGTCGAGAATTCGTTGACCCCATAGCCGAGACTGGACTCGTCTCCGTTGAAATTCCTTATAATATTCATCTCTGTGGAAGTGCTGACGTCCTGTGAGCCGTACATCACGCGGAATATCACCTTGTCCTCACCATTTGCGGATACAGTGGTCTCCCCCTCCACGAAAATCCGCAGTACCCCTTCCGGGACGACCATATCATCCTGTGTTCCGGAACAGGACACCAGCGCCGCCACAGTAAATGCTGCTACAAACAGATATCTTACTATATTATCCAACATCTGAACAGACTGTACTGATTATTTGTTCAACACGTAATCGACACTGCCGTTGACAGGACATGAGACGATATTATCCACCATGGTCGTCCCGTCCTCCAACTGTCTCATGGCATATACCACAATAGAGCAGTTGTCCGTCTTGGAAGCAAGTTCGGAAATAGTATCCGACCCGATACTGAATGTCTTGGTTACCTCACCGCCAGCCGCTACATCCTGGGCATTCGCATCAGTATACCCGCTGAAATTGCCTGAATATCCCCGGACAATATGGTTGTAAAGGCCGCCCGGCTCCGCACCCTCTGCATATACCTCATTGTCGAGAAGTACGGCACACTCAATGTCATACCTTCCGCCCTTGTCAGACTGCAGAGTGACTTCCGCATTGAGGTTGCCATCTGTACAGGAAGAAACCACTTTGATGCCGCAGGTTGCCGGATAGTCCCTGCGCTGCTCGTTGACAGCTCCCTCGATGGCCGAATGGGATCTCTGCAGGAAAGTGTCATGCAGGTTGAGCACCAGGGACGGGAACCCTCCGCTTGGCCCGAAGAACTCAGAAAGCATGTGATTGCCGAGATCAAGGCCGCCACCTACTTGAAGGCTGTACGGATCACTCTGTGAAGCACTGTTGCCATGGCAGGCAAGGATGACGATATGCTCCTTGACATCATCCACCACTCCGTTAAGCCCTGCTGTCATTGAAGGGCAGTTCGGACACCATGTGCCTGTCATCTTGTAGACAGCCACGTTCCTGTGGAACTTCTCATACTTGCTGCGGTTGACTGCAGTGACTGTGACAGTGTTCTCCGTCTCTGTACCTTTGTAGATACCGCAGAAAGTGTATGTCCCGTTATCAAATGAAGTATAGGTACGCTGAAGATAGTCCATATAATCTCCGGTCTCCACCAACTTGAAATACACCCCTCCCGGATCGGATGCGGTCAGGTCGTTCCCGTCAGCGTCCCTCAGGGTAAATGTGACAGCGTCCTTGGCATCTGCCTCGATTTCCGTCTTGTCCGCCGAGATTGTGAACGGTCCTTTTGGACCGGTATCATCATCTTCAGCAGTTCCGCCGATGTTCTCGCTGCAAGAAAACAATGCGGATGTCGCTGCGGCTGCAGCCAGTATCATAAAAAGTCTTTTCATCATATCCTTTATTAATTAATTGTTATCCGATTGTGGTGTCAGAACGATGTCGTGACAGTAAAATTGGCTCCCGTATAGGCAGGTATAGGTCTGCAGACCCCTCCCGAACAGATGTATCCTGCCTTGTATCGCCCGTATCCGAGAGAGAAGCGTGTGCGGGACCTGGCATAGCTCACACCTACATTATAATAATGTGTACCTGTGTCGCCATGATTGATCATATCGCTTCCGTAAATGCTCCAGTTCGGGGCGAAATTCAGTTCGAGCAATGCGGCCATCCAGTCCTTCTTGTCTTCCTTTGTGGTGAGATACTGGAGTTCGAGCCTCGTCGAAAACTTTGACGTGAACTTGTAGAGCAGGTCCGCAACGGCTATATTCGACAGATACAGGGAGGCATTTGCCCCGTATGACGGGCTGTATGCCTGCATTGACCACAGGAGAGTCATCTTGAACTTCCTTGTCCACTGTTTCTCCACGTCCACACTCACATCCCTGTAGAGCAGGTTGCCGGCCTTTGCGGAACCTTCATGTGCCAGAGTATAATATGTGGAGAAATTGGCATGAAGTTTCGTGCCTCTTTTCCCTCCAAGGGCAGTCCCCCTGCGGAAATTATAGAAGACATCCACTTGTCCCCCTATCTCTCCGCTGTTGACGAAACGTCCGCTCAGGTCGCCTGTCCTGGAGGTATACGGATGAAGTGTCGTGAGCAGATAGGTATATTGTGTACACATTGCAGGGACGTAGTTGAGCATATTGGAGGTGGATGTGTTGTCTGCAAGTATCTTGGAATCCATCCACTCCAGACGTCTTGCCGTGACGTTCAGCCCCAGCCCGTGGCCGTTATAGCCGAGTTCTACCAGCTGGGCGTTTCCCTTCTTGATGAGATAGGCCGGATCCGCAGAAGTCTGAATGAACGGATTGTTGTAGTATTTGTTCCCGGCATCCACATACTCGCCCTTGAAGAAGAACCCGGAAGCCTCCAGGTTGAGCCGTCCTGACCACCCGAAGTTGTTGGACTTGGCGCCCGACTCCTCAAGGTCAACGCTGAGGCTCTCATATTTGTCAAGCGCAGAGCCTTCGAGCGCAAGGTAGACATCGGTCCAATTGAAAAGATTGGACACGGCCACACTCAGATCCGCCCCTTTCACTTGGGTGTCAGTGTATTCCATGCCGAAGCGGGGCACGCCCCAGATGGCTTTGAAGGAGACTATATCCTTGTACTGATATGTGAATCTTGCTCCGAACAGGGCATTGTTGAGTCCGAGTGCCCGATCCTCCCACGACCTGAAAAGAAGGCCGCTTCCGAACTGGTCATAGAACGAACCTGCCGTGATGCCGAAATTCTCATCCTGCCATGCGGCATAGAGATTGGTCAGTCCGATCTTGTCCAGTTCCACAGGATAGCCCACAAGTACCGGCTCATAAGCCTCCAACTGCATCCCTGCCGAGAATTTGCCTCTGTAATAATCGAGTTTCAGATAGTTGTTGGAGCCCCAATGCTCCTCAGGCACAGTGGCATTGGTCCTGTCATCCTTGTGATACCATGTGGTATTGGTCTCGAAACTGCCTTTGAGATACCCTTTCGGGGTCTCCTTCTCTCCGTTCCCGGCAGACAGCGGCAGACCTGCGGCAATCTGCAGCAGCAAGGCCACGGCGGATATTTTCACTGTAGTCTTCATCTTCCGGCCGGTTTATCAGAGTCCCTTTATGACTTCTATCAGTTCTTCCTCACTGCCGGGAGTATAGCCGGTATGGGAATATACAATCTTGCCGTTGCCGTCAAGGACATATACCTGCGGCGTCACTGACACACTCATCGCCCTCATGAACTCCTGGTTGGTGTCATAGAGATTGATGAAGTCATACCAGCCGTGCCCTTCCGCCAGAGAACGCGCCTTTGTCGTAAAGCGGCTGTCATCAGTCGATACGGCCACCACCCTGAATTCCGCCTCATCCAGCCAGTCAGGCAGCACGTCATTGATGGCATCGAGTTCGCGTATGCACGGTTTGCATATAGTCGACCAGAAGGAAATGATCATTGGAGTCTTCTCATCGAGAAGATCTGCGGTATTGAATGCCTCTCCTTTATGGTCTTCCAGCACGACAGACGGCATCTGCGCCATTGCGGAAATTGCAGTCAGCCCGAACAACAGGCTTATCAGAATCGTTTTCATAGTGATTATATGGTTTTATTGGATTGATGATACAACACAAAACATAGCATACCGTGGACTGCATGAGGTATGTATACGACAAAAGGCGTCCTGACTATACAACCAGGACTAACTAAATCGGAAAAATCGGACTTGAGGGAATGATGAGACTGCCCCTAGTATAATATCACTGCCCCCCCCAGAACGGGTGGCTTCAAAAACCTGTGAAATGATACTGTCCATAAATAAAAGTTCAGATGATATTGATGCTCACGTCAACTGCATCAGATTGTCATAACTTTTGCAAAGATAGAGATAATGGATAATAATCCAAAAATTTAAAGGCCGTTTTTAAGAAAATGTATAATCTCCAGAATGTCGCAACCTTAATATTTTACCGATTTTTCAAAGATTTTGCTTACAAATCACAATCATAATCTTCAATTATGAATAGAACTTATTAAGAAAATTTAAGAAAAATTTTTTGTGCGGTTTCCGGAAAAAACTACGGTTCCGGCAGTCAGTCGGAGACAATATCCCTAAGTTTCACAGCCTGGAACACCAGTTGCGAGACACTTCCCTCATACAGGATGCCGACAGTCTCCCTGTCAATCATTGTCATGCACGAATATCCCCAGCCCTCTTCCTCATCGAGAAGAAGGGAATTGGCCGGCAGCCAGGTATGTCCTTTGTCCAGGCTCGCCTTGATGGTCATGTGGTTACGTCCCTTGGTGGTATCCGGATTCGAAAACAGCAGGATATCCCTGCCGAGGACATTACTGTCAGCCGGGACGAAAAGCAGACCTGCCATGCACAGAGGTTCGCGCAATGTCCCTGAAGACGGATGCTCTGCCCATGTCCTGCCCATATCTCCGGTCGTACATACGATGCGGCCAGTCTTCCTGTTGTTCCTCATGTTGAGCATGAGGACGCCCGGCTCAGTCTCGGCTACCTGCGATTCTGTCGTATTGGTCCAGGCATGACCATGGCAATGCCATGTCCTGCCGTGATCCGTACTGTACATAATGCCGGCATTGGGGACTTTCTGAGGGTCTATGTACTGGATGGGGAACACGAGCGTGCCGTCATGCATTGTTATGCCGCGCCCCGGACCCTGGAGGGTGAATCTCCACTCGGGCTGCTTCACCTGCCTCGTGATATTCACAGGCTCCGACCATGTACGTCCGTCATCCTTGCTGCTGACAATCATCAGCTGCGCGGTGGATTCAGAGGAAAAGCCGTCGCCCACCCTGTTCCATGCCCTTGCATTTTCTATCCCGTGTGTCCAGACCGCCACGACAAAAATCTCCCCGGTGTTGTCATCCACAAGCACTGCAGGGTCGCCTATACCGTTCTGCGACTCGGGCAATCCGCCCCATTCGCCCATATCCATGATGATTTTCATCTTCTCCCAGGTGCGGCCGCCGTCAGTACTGCGGCTCATCCCTATGTCAATGTCCTCCTGAAGATCCTGCATCGTATGATGCCGCACATCATACACGGCTATCAATGTCCCTTGCGGTGTGGTCACAAGCCCCGGTATGCGGAAAGCGTCAGCCCCGTCATCCCCATGGTTGCGGAGAGGTATCCCCAGCCTGTGGAGCGGACTGCCTGTCGGCTCCATCTCTGCCGGACAGCCGTTGACCAGGACCTGCTCCACTTCCAGCCGATACTCCGAGGAGATGTCCTTTGCCGCACTCCTGCCGATGCTTACGCTCACATAGAACCAGTTCCTGCCTTTCACGAGCCTCTTACCTGAGACAAGCGCAAGCCTCCCCTCCTTGTCAGGCCTGCCGCTGTCCTGGAGCATGGCGTAGTCCGGATGACACCATACGCGCTGGGAGGCCCCGATATTGGAGAATTGTGTCCTGATTGCCAGCGACTGCGTCTTTGAATACACAGGAGGCATGGTACCGGTGTACAGCAGGCTCACATCACTGAATGTCTTCGGGGGCAGACCGCTCAGACGGACGGTGACTCCGTCAAGCGTCATATCCCCGCTCCCGTCATTTTCGATACAGAGCAGTGCGGTCATATTATATTCCTGGCCTATGACAGTCGGGATACAGAGATTTGTGACTTTCACATTTCCGGCACGGATTATAGATGGAAAAACGGCCGGCAGAAGTGTCGCCAGCAGAGCAAGGGTAACGGCTATCCTTTTCATACGGTCAGTCTTGATGTCAACATTACGGTCAATCTTTACAAAGATACTGAATCCAGCAGTAATAAAAAAGATGTCCTATCTGCAAACATACCCCGCAATAATTTGAATATGCAAAAAAGGGGATGACCCAAAAGGAATTATTCCTCTTTGAGAATTGAATATTTGGAACCGGACTCCATAGGAGCACGAATAAAAAGAGGGCGAGTCTGACTTTTGACCCGCCCTCCTATGCAGCAAATCCGTATAGCGGATTATTTCTTCTTGTATCTCTGGTAGAATTTGTCGACGCGACCTGCAGTGTCCACGAGTTTCATCTTTCCTGTATAGAAAGGATGTGAAGTGTTGGAGATTTCGACTTTGACCACAGGGTACTCAACACCGTCAACCACGAGGGTCTCCTTGGTGCTGGCGCATGAACGGGTGATGAACACCTCATCATTTGACATATCCTTGAAAGCTACAAGACGGTAGTTTTCGGGATGAATTCCTTTTTTCATGACTGATTTATATTATTTGTTAAAATTTCAGGGTGCAAAGGTATCCCAAACAATCCACATTTCCAAATTTATTTGATCCTGTACGGCTGGTCATCATACAGAAGGTACTTCTTCGCCTTCCTGATCCATTTCTGCTCTTCGATTTTCATGTGTTCTTTCATCTCCACGACAGAGCATGTGCCTTCCACATAGGCCAGGAGCACTTCATCGGCGAGCTGTCCGGCAAATCCGTCCGACAGTTCAAACATGGAATATCTCTCCCTGAAGTATCTCATCAGCTGCAAGGTGTGCATGAGCGAATGATATTCCGCCCCAGGTTCGAGCATTATCTGGTAGCCATAGCATTTCTCCCCGGCATATCTTCCGCACGACGGCGTGAAGGAGCATGGACGCATCAGCACCCCTGCCGGGATAGGCAGCGGCTCGTAATCCCCGGTCTTCACAAACGGGGCACCTATATATTCATAAGGTCTTGCCGTGCCTATGCCAGGTGTGATATTGGTGTTGTTCCACAACCCTCCTCCGCTGTACATGTCACATGTGAAAAGCCCCGGGATGTCAGAGGCAGGGGCAATCGTCCATGGCATTATCTGCCTGCCTGTCCCTGCCGCCAATGCCGAGATGACATGGAGCGGATACCTGGCCCCGATTTCCGCATAATACAGATTGGCAAGTTCCCCGAGTGTCAGACCGTGACGGTGGGCGACCTTGGGCACATAAGCCCCGGCCTCCCCTGCAGGAACAGTGCCTTCAACGACCCTCCCTGCGGGATTGATATGGTCTACGACATACAGGGCGGGAGCATCCTCAAGCCTCCTCATCTCATCCATCAGACGGAATACGTCCCTCGTATAATTGAAATATCTCGTACCGGTATCCTGTATCTCGACTACTACGGCAGACAACGTCCCCAACACCTCGGCATCAATGCGGATATGGTTGGTACCCGGTGTCAGTTCCGTATCCTCGGGCAGGAAAAGCGCCGCGAGATTGCCTCTTTCACGGAAAATCTCATACATGTATCTCCCGTCATCGGGATTCCAGCAGTTCTGGGTACAGAAACATCCCACACGGCCCTCCGTCAAGGCCTTGTCAAGCTGGTCATGCAATGGGGTCGTCCTGAAAGAAAACATCCTTATCCTACTGAAATGATCTTGTCCGCAATGGATTTTATCTCACCTGCGAGCCTTTCCGCCGACTCTCGCGTAGAGGATTCGGCATATATCCTGATGATAGGCTCGGTGTTGGACTTTCTGAGATGTACCCACTCCTTTGTCTTCTCGAAAGATATCTTCACCCCGTCGATGTCATTTATCTCCTCGGAGGCATAGATTTTTTTCATCTCTCCGAGTATCCTGTCTATCATGGACTTGTCCGAGAGGTCTATCCTGTTCTTCGTGATGAAGTACTCCGGATACGTACCGCGCAACTCCGACACCTTGCATCTGCGGTATGCGAGATTGGTAAGGAAAAGAGCAGTGCCTACTATCGCGTCCCGTCCATAATGAAGGGCCGGATAGATGACGCCCCCGTTGCCTTCGCCGCCGATGACCGCACCGCACCTCTTCATCTCCGTCGTCACATTGACCTCGCCCACAGCCGCAGCGAAATATCTTCCGCCATGAGCCTCCGTGACATCTCTCAAAGCCCTCGAAGAAGACAGGTTGGAAACCGTGCACAATGCACTGCCGTTCTTTCCGACCTCTCTTGAGAGGATATAGTCAGCGACACTCACCAGCGTATATTCCTCTCCGAACGGCTCTCCGTTCTCGCAGATGAGTGCAAGTCTGTCCACATCGGGATCAACCGAGATACCCAGGTCCGCCCCTGTCCTGACAACAGTATCGCACAATTCCGTGAGATTGGCAGGAAGAGGCTCCGGATTGTGGGCGAAATTACCGTCCGGCGTGCAGTTTACAGGGACGCACTCAACGCCGAGCCGCTCAAGAAGTCTCGGCATGATGATACCTCCGACCGAATTCACGGCATCAAGTGCCACTTTGAAATGCGCATTCCTGACAGCCTCCACATCCACGGCATCCAATGCAAGTACCGCGTCTATATGCTTGTCCGTGAAGTCAGTCTCTTCCATAGTCCCCATATCATCAACTTCACAGAAACTGAAATCGTCAGACTCCGCGCAGGCAAGTATCTCCGCCCCTTCCTCTGCATTGAGGAACTCCCCTTTCTCATTGAGCAGTTTCAAGGCGTTCCATTGTCTCGGATTGTGTGAGGCAGTGATGATGATGCCTCCGTCGGCCTTTTCGAATATCACGGCCATTTCAGTGGTAGGTGTCGAAGCAAGACCTGCATTGATGACATCCACTCCGCAGGCGAGAAGAGTGCCGCAGACTATCTGCTCCACCATCTCCCCGGATATCCTGGCGTCCTTGCCCACAACGACGCGGTATCTCCCACCTTCCTTCTTCGGCCTCCGCTCCCTAAGTTTCACACAATACGCATAGGTAAACCTTACGATATCTACCGGTGTCAGGGCATTGCCCGGGGCTCCGCCTATGGTCCCGCGGATGCCTGAAATGGATTTTATGAGTGTCATATCTGTCTGGTCTTGTTTTGGCAAATCCTTGCAAAAGTAAAAATTTGGATTGTATTTCCAATATAAATATTACTTTTGCAGCCCGAAAATCCACAGGACAATGAAAGTACTAAGCACAATACTCCTGCTCATCACTTCCAACGTGTTCATGACATTCGCATGGTACGGGCATCTGAAACTGCAGGAGATGAAAATCTCTTCCGGATGGCCACTGATTCTGGTGATCCTTTTCTCCTGGGGTGTGGCATTCTTTGAATACTGCGCTCAGGTACCTGCCAACAGAATAGGCTTCGTTGAGAACGGCGGACCATTCAATCTCATGCAACTCAAGGTGATACAGGAGGTGATATCACTGACCGTATTCACGGTGGTGGTAAATCTGATGTTCAAGAACCAGGGGCTGGAATGGAACCATTTCGTGGCATTCTTCTGTCTGATTCTTGCAGTATTTTTCGTATTTTTGAAATAAAATTTGGAAGTATAAGATTTTTGCCATACTTTTGCAATCCCAAATCAAGACGCTCGGCTCGTATAACGGTTAGTACTCAAGATTCTCAATCTTGCAATCGGAGTTCGATTCTCCGGCCGAGTACAAAGAAAGGCTCCTAATCATCTGATTAAGAGCCTTTTGATTTTTAGTAAGGTGTACTAAAGGTGTACTATTCCTCGAAAAATAGGAAAAGATAGTCAAAAATCAAGTAAAAATTCATTGGGATTCAGCCTTTGCGAACGCAAAATTACAGGGCAAATATAGTTTCTTTTGCGTAACAGTTTCAAAAGATGTACAGACAGTAATACAAATGTTGGAAAAATAGACATTCAAAATACACAATTAAAGCCCGGAAAAATCCGGGCTTTTTCTTTACACAAGGTCAATCACTGAAAGTTCCTTTGAGAGTGCATTAATCCCGTTCTGTATCTTTTCAAGCTGGGCTTTCCTCGGGCGATGCACCCCGGCGGCGTAATGCCAAAGTTGGCGTTCATTGATTCCCGTGATGCGGCTCAATGCCGCCTTGGTGAATACACTGCTGTAGCAGTTTATAAGCGTGGCGGCATCAACCTTGAATTTTAATTCAAATTCCCCCTGCAGGATGTCCGCTACAGGTATTCCTATCTCCTTGCACGACTCTACATACAATGACACGGCTTCGCGCATGTTCTTCTCGATTTCGCTGATGCTGTCTCCGACAACCACTATCGGAGCACCGTCAATATATGCGCTCAGATTCCTGTCCGCATATTCGACAACCGCTTCCACTGTCCTCATATATTCCTCCGCTTTAATAGTTTCACAAAAGAGGCGGGGACTATTTCAGTCCCGCTTGCCTCAGAATGTTGTAATAAGTGCCTTTCTCTATCCCTTTCTTTCCATGGGCAGGAACTACAACCACGTGCTCCCCGTCAGTGTAGACCATGTGGCTGCCTTTCTGCCTCACAAACCGGAAGCCATTTTCAGTAAGCATCGTTATTACATCCTTGACTGATTTATAGCTCATAGCGTCGTCACTTGATTACGACACAAATATAGTAATAATATGAATAGTACACAATATTTATTCGTGTTTTTACTATAAAGCCATAGGATTATTAGCATTTCAGAGAATTGTTCACAAGAAAAGGGACAACCTTGCGGATGTCCCTCACATGCTATCAAGAGATGCTGTCAAACAATCAAGAGATAGCGATAAGCTCTTTTCCTATGGCATGTATGCCCTCAAGTATTCTTTCTCATATCACTGTAGTCTGCAAGCAACAAACAATGAATAAGCGCAGTTTCCCCTTTTCATAAAGCCAAATTTCCTTTATATCGGCATTAATGTGTAATCTTGCCTGTATCATTTTCCAATCCCCCAGTCAGACAGCGGGAGGGTGCGAAGCCTTGAAAAAAGAATGTTGAATATTCAACGAATTATTTGAATGCAACTAAAAAATAGTTACATTTGTCAAAAATCAACAATGGGCACAAAAGACAAACTGATTGAGCGATTCAAACGGTTGCCGCCAGATTTCACATTCGATGAAATGGAACGCTTGCTCGCGATATTTGGATATGAGAAATCCGATAAAGGACGGACATCAGGATCGCGGGTCATATTCAAGAACCGGGACGGCAGACCGATAATGCTACACAAGCCGCATCCTGGCAATATTGTAAAACGATATGCAATGAAGCAAGTATTGGACGACCTGATCGAATCAGGATTATTGAAATAGGGGGATTTTTATGAACACATTGAATTATAAAGGTTACATCGGATCAGTGTCTTTCAGCGAAAAAGACAATGTATTTTTCGGGAAAATAGAGGGCATAAACGGGCTTGTCAACTTCGAGGGCGAAAGCGTAAAAGAATTGACTGATGCCTTT
>CALUST010000025.1 GCA_944323505.1 uncultured Bacteroidales bacterium | reverse complement strand
CCCATGGTGTCGGTCATACCGTAAGAGGCTGGACCTGCAGCCATGTTGTCCGGGTGAAGCGTACGGCCTGTGCCACCGCCTGATGCTACAGAGAAATATGGCTTGCCTGCGAGGACACGCTCTTTCTTGTATGTACCTGCAACAGGATGCTGGAAGCGTGTAGGGTTCGTAGAGTTACCTGTGATAGACACGTCAACGCCCTCATGCCACATGATGGCAACACCTTCGCGGACATCATCAGCACCGTAGCATTTCACCTTTGCGCGAGGTCCGTTGCTGTATGCAATCTCACGTACGACTTTCAGTTCGCCAGTATAATAGTCAAACTGAGTCTGCACGTATGTAAAGCCGTTGATACGTGAGATGATCTGCGCAGCATCCTTTCCGAGACCGTTCAGGATGCAACGGAGAGGCTCCTTACGTACCTTGTCTGCCTTTGCTGCAATCTTGATTGCACCCTCAGCGGCAGCGAATGACTCGTGACCGGCGAGGAAGGCGAAACATTTCGTCTCTTCACGGAGAAGACGTGCTGCGAGGTTGCCGTGTCCGAGACCAACCTTACGGTCATCGGCAACAGAACCAGGGATACAGAAAGCCTGGAGACCGATACCTATGGCCTCGGCAGCATCTGCCGCAGTCTTGCAACCTTTCTTAAGAGCGATTGCACATCCGACCACGTATGCCCACTTCGCATTCTCGAAGCAGATTGGCTGGGTGTCCTCGCAAGTCTTGTAAGGATCGAGACCATAACTGTCGCAGATGGCGTTGGCCTCTTCGATATCCTTGATGCCGTTTTCGTTAAGAGCGGCAAGAATCTGTTTGATGCGGCGATCCTGGCTCTCGAATTTAACTTCTCTTATCATAATAGTCTTCCTCCTTATTCTTTACGTGGGTCAATGTATTTAACTGCACCGGCCTCTTTGGAAAAACGTCCATACGTGCCAGTCACCTGCTTGAGGGCTTCATTCGCATCTGTGCCGTTCTCCACGAGATCCATGAATTTGCCGAGATGAACGAACTCGTATCCGCAGATCTCGTCGTTCTCATCAAGAGCAATGGTCTTGATATATCCCTCAGCCATCTCAAGGTAGCGCGGGCCCTTTGCAAGAGTACCGTAAAGAGTTCCCACCTGGCTGCGGAGACCTTTTCCGAGGTCCTCAAGACCTGCACCGATCATCAGACCGCCCTCGGAGAAGGCAGACTGTGTACGTCCATATACAATCTGGAGGAAGAGTTCGCGCATTGCAGTATTGATGGCATCGCAGACAAGGTCTGTATTGAGGGCTTCGAGGATAGTCTTGCCCGGAAGAATCTCAGAAGCCATTGCGGCCGAATGTGTCATTCCTGAACATCCGAGTGTCTCAACGAGAGCCTCCTGGATGACTCCCTCCTTGACATTGAGGGTAAGTTTGCAGGCACCCTGCTGAGGAGCACACCAGCCGACACCGTGTGTAAGACCAGAGATGTCAGTGATTTCCTTTGCTTTTACCCATTTTCCCTCCTCTGGAATAGGAGCCGGACCGTGATTTGGTCCCTTTTTGACGCAACACATCTGTTGCACTTCGTGAGAATAAACCATAACTTACTGATATTGTAAAAAGTTTCTTTTAATTTCAGCACCGTAAGTCCTACGGCGTCAGGGAATCCCGATAAGGAATACCCATAATTGCCGTTGCAAATATAGGGAAATTTTCAATAACTGATAACATCCGTCTGCAAGAGGAGATGTTACAATTTTGCAACAGCCCGGGGCAGTTGCGCCAAATTATTACAATTTCCAAATATAAACCACCATAATAATTACAATTTATAAGACAAGTATTCGCTGTCTGACTATGATTTTTAATACTGGAAATATTTTAATAACAATTTAATAGACATATAATCAGCCTCTTAATGTTAAATTTATGTTAAATTGGAGAAAAATGTAAGAAAAAATTTGGAGATATGAAAAATTGCCGTACCTTTGCATCTGGTTATTAGTTTTAGTGTTATTAATTATGTGGTTAGTATGAGGGGTCCCCACGGGAGTGGCGACAACCTCTTTTTTCTTTTATATACCTTCCCCAAACCGGCATTTAACATTATCTTCACAATATTGTGACATCCGTGACAAGAATACTTAATCACCGCTAAGCTTTCCCGCTCTAATTTTGCGGCCGTTATTCTTATGAAAATGAACGGTCTTGACAGAACTATGACGGCATTGGCCGCAATGTTATTAATGTGTCTCCCCGCCTCTGCCGCAGGGACAGCCGACACGGCTTCCGCCAATGGCATGGCCAAAGGAGAAAAGACAGAAGAGCAGGCTTGGAAACTTCCGTACGACGGGAAAAAAATCAGTGCGTCGGCATATTTCAAGGACGGGAAAATCCACTTCGAATCAAAGGACAGGAAATTCCACATCTGGCTGGACAACCGGATATACACTGACGCATCATTCTACATCCCGACCCAACCAGTGGACGGGCTCGCCTCCAAGATCAACAAGGACCTGGAAGAGGACGACGGCATATTCCGTTTCAGCAACGGCGTGAGCATTCGCCGCGCCAGATTTGCCATCAAGGCGGAACTCTTCGAAAGATGGTTCGCCGAATTCGACTTGGACTTCGCATATAACGAAGTTGAAATCAAGGACATGTACCTCGGATACAAATTCAGTGACCACCTTTCGGTACAGGCAGGACATTTCAAGGAGCCTATGAGCCTCGAGCGCATCACAAGTTCCCGCTACATCATGGCCAACGAAAGACCTATGGCAGTGGACGCCCTTGCCGGAGGGCGCAGGCTCGGGGTGGCAGCTACATGGTGGGGGAAATACTGGTGGGTGTCCGGAGGAGTATTCGGCCAGCAGGTTGACCTCATCCACAAAGAGAGGAACAGAGGCAGCGACGGATACGGATTCACGGGCAGGATAGCCGTGCCCGTCATCAACGATGACAACATGACTCTGCATGTCGGAGGATATGCCAGCTGGCGCCGACCGGATGCAGGCGGGACAGAAGACCGCATTGCCTTGTTCAGGACATTCCCCGAGAGCAGGACGGACAGAAGGAGATTCGTACAGGCGGAAGTCGGAAATGTCAATCACTACACCACTTACGGGGCGGAGATTGCATTCAGATGGAACAAGTTTCTCGCATACGGAGAATATCTCTTCACCGACCTCAACAGATACAAGTACAACGGAGGCGGACGCGAGCCTCTCAAGAATGCCGAATTTGCCGGGTGGTATGCCACTGCATCATGGATGATACTCGGACAGCAGAGGAGATACAGCCCCGAAGATGCGGAGTTCGGAGGAGTCAATGTCAGCAGGAAAGGAGGCAACCTGGAGTTGAGCGCACGCATCAGCCACCTGAACCTCAACGATTTCCACGACATGCGCTCCCCCATTACAGGCGGCATGGCATACTCCTATAGCGCGAACCTCAACTGGTATCCGGTCAGCAACATACTGATAGGGCTGAACTATCTGTTCATGGACAATGACAAGTATGCGGACTCGAAGGGACAGATCACAGCCGGGAACAAGCCTCTGAGCGAGGCAAGGCCGGACGGGATAGACTTCCATGTGCTCCAGTTGAGGCTGATGATCTCATTCTGACAAATAATCACAATAAACAAATAAGACGAAATGAAGACTATCAAATTTCTGACAATCGCAGCAATGGCAGCCGGAACAATGGTGCTGTCAGGCTGCAAGGACGATGTCGAGCCGGGCACAGAACCATCCGATGTGACCGGGCTTTTCATCAATGAGGTATCATCAAACAAGTCAGACGACGCTGACTGGATTGAATTCTACAATTCGACAGACGCGGAAATCGACCTGAGCGGCTACCATGTACAGGACGACAAGGGGACAGATGAGGAATACACCTTCCCTGGCGGAAGCAAGATTGCCGCAGGCGGATTCCTTGTCATCACAAGTTCAAAAGACTCTGCCGAAGGCGGTGATTTCTCTTTCGGCATTTCTTCTGGCGGAGACAAGATTGTCCTTCTCGACGAGGCTTACGCCATCATAGACCAAGTGACTGTACCTGCCCTTGAGACAGGCTGCACATACGCAAGGACCGAGGACGGCGGCTCCGCATGGGAATCTGTCACCGGAGGCACAAAAGGAAGAAGCAACACCAGTGAGGCGGACAAAGACGAGGAGACTGACGACCCTACTGACAATCCGGACGACAATCCTGCTGATGACCCTTCCGACAAGCCGGCAATCGACTTCTCTGTCATAAGGCTCAACGAAATCAACGGCAATGACAAGTTCATCGAACTCTACAATATGTCTGAAACCGATGTTGATATCGAAGGTGTGTATTTCACCAGGGAAGACGAGGTCGGCGAGACTGAGACCGTCTACACTGCAGCAGCAGGGACAATCATCAAGGCTCACGGCTATCTGACAGTATGGTCAAAGAAAGCGGCAGAAGACAATCCGGACCTGTCTCCGGTCTTCGATTCGGGGCTCTCGGCAGACAAAGCTCTGAAAATCGAACTGTACGACCCTGAGGGCAAATCGCTGGACGTGTTCAGGAATCCGCTCAAGACCGATGGAGAAGAAGCAGGCGTATATGACAGTTCTGAAGGCTCGTTCGCACGTGAGACTGACGGGACAGGAGACTGGTATATAATGGCAGCCACACAAGGGACCACAAACAACGGGGCAGCGAAAGTCTCCGAGGACAAGGTTGTCTGGGAATGAGGCACAAGCCTGAAATGCCGGACTGATATATAGGAGGGGATGACTCAAAAGTGAAAGTCATCCCCTCTTTGCTGATACCATACCTTTGGAGTCTGCCTCATGTATTATGGCATACATTTAAATTATAATTGTTAAATTTGTCGGATTGACATTGATGTTATGAATAGGATTTCTCTGGCTGCCATGGCCATTTTATTGCTGTTCAGCGGCAACATTGCCGGCAAGGACAGGCAACTCAGATTCATATACTGCTCGGATGTCCACTACGGGCTGGTGAGGGATTTCAGAGGAGCAGAGACAGGCGCGGACTCCGTGAGCCGTGCGATGCTGAGTACTTTCACAATGCTGGAGTCGGCTACCCTGCCGGATGACGGAGGGACAGGCGCAGGGGAAGTGTTCGGGAAGCCTGATTTCGTGATATGCACCGGTGACATCGCCAACAGGATGGAAGACGGGGTACAGAGTGCCACAGAGTCATGGAGACAGTTCTGTCGTGATTGGAGCGTATATTTCACAATAGGAGGACAGTCTGACAACGCTGCATCAGCAAGCGGGAGACCAGGCACGACAGGGGCAGGGGACGCAGAGGAGGTGGCAACAGAATGCAATGACAAGCCGCACCTGTATCTTGTCCCGGGAAATCACGACATCTCCAATGCCATAGGATACCCCAAGCCGCTTGAACCGGAAACGGATGATGCAAGTGCGGCTGGCATCTACCATACAATGACGGGCAACGGAGCGGATGCCGGCCGGGACGACTGCGATGATTTCGACTACAGCACGGACAAGACTCATTATTCATTCGTCATGGACGGGATAAGATTCGTGTTCATGGGCATGTGGCCGGACTCCGCCATGAGAGAATGGTATGGACAGGAGACAGCAGGAGACGAGGACATCCCGACGCTCATCTTCACTCATGACCCGCCTGAGGCCGATGCGAAACACTTCACCAACCCGAACGGCAGACACGACATCAACGGCATTGACAAGTTCCAGAACCTGCTCACAGACACCTGTCTTGTGAGGACAACGGACAGAAAGCCAAAAGGGAACTGGCGGGTCCTGGAAGATTTCATCCGCGACAACGACGAGATAAAAGCCTATTTCCACGGGGACATGAACTACAACGAGTTCTATACGTGGCACGGGCCGGACGGCACTGTCAGCCTGCCGGTATTCCGGGTGGACTCCCCTATGAAAGGTTTTGAATCATCATCAGATGAGACCCTGCTGTCGTTCATCGTCGTGACGGTTGACACCGGCTCCGGGATGCTCACTGCAAGGGAATGCCTCTGGAACACTGGATGCAGACCAGGGATAGTCTGGGGAGAAAGCAAGACGATTAGCCTGTAAAGCAATGAAATTCAAGATAGTATCCGACTACAAGCCATCCGGGGACCAGCCGGAGGCCATCAAGGGGCTGTGCTCGGCACTGGACAGCGGGACTGATGCTGTCACCCTGCTCGGCGTGACGGGGTCCGGGAAGACTTTCACCATGGCGAATGTCATAGAAAGGCTCCAGCGGCCTGCATTGATTCTGAGCCACAACAAGACGCTTGCGGCCCAGCTCTACGGGGAGTTCAAGTCATTCTTCCCGAACAATGCCGTTGAGTATTTCGTATCATACTATGACTATTACCAGCCGGAGGCATACATACCGACTACTGACACATACATAGAGAAGGACCTGAGCATCAATGACGAGATAGAGAAACTCAGGCTGAGCGCGGCGTCGTCCCTGCTTTCGGGAAGACGCGATGTCATCGTCATATCGAGTGTCTCATGCCTCTACGGCATAGGCAATCCTGAGGATTTCCATGCCCAGACAGTGACAGTGCGCAAAGGCGAGACAAGGAGCATGACAAGGCTTCTGTACCAGCTGGTGGATGCCCTGTATTCAAGGACAGAGACGGACTTCAAGCGGGGAACATTCAGGGTCAGGGGCGATACTGTGGACATCTGCATCGGATACGGGGAGAATGCAGTGAGGGTCGAGTTCTTCGGGGACGAGGTGGACAGCATCTCGGTCATCGACCCTGTCACAGGCGCGTTCATAGACAGTCTGGACGAAGTGTCGATATACCCTGCCAACAATTTTGTCACCACAAGGGAGCGTTCTGCCAAGGCCGTCAGCCAGATACAGGATGACATGATGAGGCAGTACGAGTATTTTCAGGACATCGGCAGGCCGCTTGAGGCCAAGCGTCTGAAACAGAGGGTGGAATATGACCTGGAAATGATAAAGGAGATGGGCTACTGCCCCGGGATAGAGAATTATTCGAGATATTTTGACGGGAGAAGCGAGGGGATGAGGCCGTTCTGCCTGATAGACTATTTCCCGAAGGACTTCATCACGTTCATCGACGAGAGCCACGTGACCCTGCCGCAGATAAGGGCGATGTACGGCGGTGACCATTCACGCAAGTCTGTACTCATCGAATATGGCTTCCGGCTCCCGGCCGCAGCGGACAACCGTCCGCTCAAATTCGACGAATTTGAAGCCATCACAGGGCAGAAGGTCTATGTCAGCGCGACGCCTGGGGACTATGAACTGGAGAAATCGGAAGGTCTCGTGGTGGAGCAGGTGGTGCGGCCTACAGGACTGCTCGACCCGCCTATCGAAGTGAGGCCGACGAAGAACCAGGTAGATGACCTGCTTGAAGAGATCCGCGTGAGGGCCGAGAAGGATGAACGGGTACTGGTCACCACACTCACCAAGCGCATGGCGGAGGAACTCGAGAAATATTTTACACGCATGGGTGTCCGCTGCCGGTACATCCACTCCGACGTGGACACTCTCGAGAGGGTCGAAATCATCGAAGACTTCAAGAACGGGCTGTTCGACGTGCTGGTCGGTGTCAACCTGCTGAGGGAAGGTCTGGACATCCCGTCCGTGTCGCTTGTGGCCATCCTGGATGCCGACAAGGAAGGATTCCTGCGATCCGGCCGGTCGCTCACCCAGACCGCTGGCCGTGCCGCGAGGAATGTCAACGGACTGGTCATCATGTATGCGGACACCATCACCAAATCCATGCAGGAGACCATCTACGAGACTGACAGGCGGCGCGCAAAGCAGATGGAATACAACAAGAAGCACAATATCACCCCTACCCAGGTGGGCATCAAGAAGAACTCCCTTGTCTCAGGCTACGGTCAGGAAGCGGATGCCGCAGACGGCTTCCAGCCGGGGAAAGGCCGCAATCCGAGACTCGCCAACACCGTTTCAGGCAAGGTTTCCGCCGCGAACTCATACGATGACCCGCATTACATTCCGGATCCGAGCGACCTCGGCAAGGGGCGTATCTCAGTCGGGCTGGGGCATGATTCGGTCAGGGAGACCAATTCGGCCTACAAGGACGGATACATCGAGGCCGACCTTGCGGCAGTCCTGCAGGACCCTGTCATCAGATCCATGACCCGGGGGCAGGTGGAGAAGGCTGCAGAACAGGCCAGGAAGAACATGCAAAAGGCCGCCGCAGACCTGGACTTCCTCGCCGCCGCCAAATACCGTGACGAGATGTGGGCTCTCAAAGAATACCTGAAAGTCTGGAAAGAGTGAATTTTTTCGTTAACTTTGGACTTAAATGTGTTGGTTATGGATGTTATCGAGACTTATTTCCCCAATTTTGACGACAACGGAAAGGCTCTCGTAAGGGAAGCCTATAAGATAGCAGAGAAGTCCCTTGACGGTCAGACAAGAGGCAACGGGAGCCCCTTCCTGGAGCATCCTCTAAATGTCGCGCGCATCGCCACGGACGAGATAGGTCTTCCGGCTGAGTGCATAGCGGCTATATTCCTGCACGAGGCCATGAGATTCGGCGAAGAGACTGATCCAGGCAAGTTCATAGCAGGCACGGCCTGGGCAGACGACGGGAGACAGGCTGCAGGGAAAAGCATTTTCGGCAGCGATGTGCTCACCATCGTGGACGGGCTGAACAAGATTTCGACCATCAAGCCCAAGGATACACGGCTTGAGGCTGACAACTACAAGAAACTCATAGTATCCTACTCGAAAGATCCGCGCGTCACCGTGCTCAAACTGGCCGACAGGCTGGAAGTGATGCGCTCCCTTGACATTTTCCCGAAACTCTCGCGCGAAAGGAAGATACTTGAGACGCTCATGCTGTACATCCCGCTTGCACATCAGCTGGGCCTGTACAACATGAAAAGCGAGATGGAGGACATCTATTTCAGATATGCCGAGCCGGAGCAGTACAGAGCGATAACGAACAAGCTGAAAGCCTCTGAGAAAGACCGCCAGGCCCTGATGACCCAGTTCATCGAGCCGCTGAAACAGAAACTGTCTGACGCAGGCATCAGATACAAGCTGAAAATCAGGACGAAGACGGCCTACTCGATATGGAGGAAGATGCAGAAGCAGAAAGTCCCGTTCGAAGGAGTCTACGATGTGTTCGCCATCCGTTTCATAATAGACTGTGACACTGACAGGGAGACCGAGCACTCCCTCTGCTGGAAAGTGTTCTCCTATGTGACGGAGGAATACGAGTCCGACACCAACCGGCTCAGGGACTGGATATCCAACCCTAAGCCTAACGGATACGAATCCCTGCACATCACCGTCAGAAACAGTGACAACGTATATCTCGAAGTCCAGATAAGGACGAAGAGGATGGATGACATGGCAGAGAACGGGCTGGCCTCGCACTGGTCCTACAAGGGCATCAAGCATGAGGCCACGCTCGACAAATGGCTGGTCTCCGTCCGCAACATCCTGGAGCATCCGGGAGAGACCGGGGACAGCAGATACTATCATGACGAACTCCCCTCTCCCCCTTCCGGAGAGATATTCGTGTTCACCCCGACCGGAGAACTCCGCAAACTTCCGGCAGGGGCGACAGTCCTGGATTTCGCATTTGACATCCACTCCAACCTGGGAGTGAAATGCACGGGAGGCAAAGTCAACGGTAAAGCAGTGCCAATTAAGGAAAGGCTGAAGACCGGGGACATAGTGGAGATAATGAGTGGCAAGAACCAGAAGCCGTCGCCGGACTGGCTCAATATCGTCGTGACATCCAAGGCCCGAAGCAAGATACGGCAGAAGCTCAGTGAGGCGGAATTCCAGAAAGCGGCCGAAGGGAAGGAACTCCTAAGACGCCGTCTGAAGAACTGGAAGATGGAACTGACGGATGACATCATGGCTGCCATAATGAAGAGGCTCCAGTTCAAGACTCTCAACGCATTCTATGCGGCTGTCGGAGACGGCACCGTCAACATCTCCGACATGAAGGATCTCATAACGGAAGTCTCGGCAGGTCCGAACGGTGCACCGGCAACGGACAGGGCAAGCGACCCTGACAGGCAGCAGGCTGCGGACAAGCAACCGGATGACAGCCAGGCAGGGACACAACCGAGACGCAGAGATGCACAGAAAGTCTCGTCGGACGACATCCTGGTGATAGATGCCAGGAATCTCAAGAATCTCGACTACAAGATGGCGAAATGCTGCAATCCTGTGTTCGGTGACGACGTATTCGGCTTCGTCTCTATCAAGGACGGGATCAAGATACACCGTATGTCATGTCCTAATGCCGCAAGACTGATAGAGAAATATCCGTACAGGATACAGAAAGTGAGGTGGAGCGACTCGCCGAGCACGTCGAGTTTCCAGGTCACGCTGCGTGTGACTGCGGCGCATGAGCCGTCCGTCATCAACGAGATTATCGACACCATCAACATCTTCAAGGCGTCGATACGGTCATTCAATGTGAATGAGAACAGCCGTAACGGCACATACGAGATTACTGTCAAACTCTCTGTCACCAGCAATCTCGAACTGGACAAGGTCATATCGAAGATACGCCTGTCCCGCAATGTCATCAGGATCAGCAGGGCATGAGCAAGCCTCTGCCAACAGCCTTTGACATGCCATCATAAATGAGGGGACGGGGCAAAAGGAATTATTCCTCTTTGAGAACCGAATATTTGGAACCGACTCCATCAGGAGAATAAAAAGAGGGCGAGTCTGACTTTTGACCCGCCCTCTTTCTTCAATATGTCATTTTTTCATAAGTGTCACTCCGCAGGGGTGAAACCCAACTGAAGCAGATTCACAGTATTATCTTTACTGAAAATGTAGACTGTTGCAGTAGTGTTTGTCCCGCTTAAATGTTCTTCTGTCAATTCGACGCTCAAAGCATCTGAGCCAGATGTTTTCGCAAAACCAGAATAAAGTTCTACTACCTGTATCTGACCTCCGACGTCCTTAGCAAGAGCAACAGTTGCATTTCTGCCGTCATCTTCATTCTTTCCCGAGCGGAGCAAGAAATAAATTGTTCCCGGCTTGGTCACTTTGAATGACGCATATCTGTATTCAGGAAGCCCGTTATCGTCAAGACTTGGCTTTCCGTTGAATTTAACCCTTTTTCCCTCCGGATCAAAATTCACGGCTTTACCTGCTGCCCCGACATAACTTACCTTTTCGACAACCTTCACTTCTTCAAATGCGATTGACGGGAATGTCGTTGCGTTTGAAAAATCTGCCATATATGCTTCATTTATCGCATCGTCATCGAACGGGATTGAGCCGCCTGTAGGAGTCCATGATACGCTGATGAAGTTGACACTCAACGTAGAATACAGATCGACAACATCTCCTGAGACAGTCTGGAGTTCGGTCGTCACTGTATAGTCATCCCAGGTGGCCGGCATGGAAGTCGGCTGAGGCTTGGTCTTGTTGTCCGTTATATTCGCATCTCCGGCATAATTGACGGATACGCCGTGGTCTCTTTCATTGTCACCGTTGGAGCATACCACATAGGTCAACTTGCCCGGACCTGCAGCAATGAACCTGATGGACCTTCCTGCCCTGTCTTCAGTGATGTCCGACTGCCCTCCGGTATTGAAGAATGCGCCGTAGTTGTCAGACCTGTTGAACTTGAATGCCTTTCCTGACCTTGCAGTAAAGAGGAAGCCTTTGTAATGTATCGGCGTCTCATTTGATGCGCCTGCTGTCACCGCATAGAGGAACTCCATATCATCCTGCGTGAGTTCACCGGCAGCCATCGGAGTCTGTTCAGGAGCAGCCACAGTCACACTGACAGGAACTATCTCGGAATTGTCATTCTTATCCGGATCAGCGGCCATTGCCTGGACATTGACTGTCCATGTGCCGTCAGGGAATGACTCCCATGAATATGTCGTTGCCGTAGTCTCAACCAGATATTCGTTCTCTCCGTACTCCTCAGACTCCCTGGCACCGAAACTGATGATATATTTCGAAGCATTCCCGACTGCCGCCCATGACAGGGACAGGGCACCGGCAACCGACTCATCAGGGGTCACCTCAGGATTGGCCACTGCCGTACTTCCTGTGTTGACGTCGTCAGACCACTCAAGTTCGGTAAGGACTACAGGACCGCAGGCATACAGCCATACAAGATGTTTTTCTCCCGGGACGAGCTTGTCGAAGACTATCTTCTGGCTCTCCGCCCCTGCGAATACGGAGCCCATGACTGTCGCTGAAGTGCCCTCGGCATCTCCGACCGCCACAGTGATATGGTCATTTACAGTACCCGCACCTGCTTTCTGCGTCGATACGAATATAGAACCCGGCTGCTCGACGAGGAACGCCATGGCACAGTCATCAGGGATGCCTGAATAACTTACGACGGGCTCTGCAGTGAACTCGAAGCCGTCTTCAGTGACTTTGATAGGGTCTTCACCGATGACAAACTTCGTATTGCCTCTCACGCAGGACTCATCAATCATGTCAAACCATACATTCTGGTCAGTAAGATCCCATACATATCCAGGCTCCACTGCGACAAGTTCAGGGTCCGGTTCCTTGACATACTCGGTGAGCCACCTCGGGTCGCCTGCCTTGGCGGCAAGTACGGTCGCGCTGGTGACATTGAGTATGTTCCTGCCGCTGTTGTAGCAAGGGTCGTCCTCAAGCACGGCACCGCCTCCGGCAGTAGCAGCGGACTGAGGGAATTCGTCGGCAGAAGGGTCATCCTTCTCGGTATAGAAGAATGTGTCTGTCAGGTTGAAGTAATAGTTTCCTGACACCGTGGTAGGGAATGCAGTTGCCTGGGCAGGGAACATCACTGTCCTTCCCTCGCAGCCGTCCATGTTCAGGAACAGGTTGTTCTTCACCTCGAATACCTGGGCAGTCCCCCTGATATTGAACAGGCCCTTGTTGTTGCCGTCGTCAAGAGAACAGAGATTGTTCATTGTATTATTGGCGAATACGAATGATGCTATCGCAGCCTTGTCGGCACGGAAGAATGTCCTGATACCGTTGGTGAAGGTACTGTTCCTGATCTCGAAACTGTTAATCTTGTTCTCGCCTCTGATGTCAATGTTGTCCCCGCCGTCACCGCTGATGTCGGACACATAGACAGACTCGTATTTCACCTTGTCGTAGTTGATCTTCTTGGAGTTGTCATAGAAGATACCGAATTCATACCGAGTGAAGTCGCAGTTCAATACATTTACGGACACGAGAGATTCTGCCGGGAAGTCCTCTCCCACGGTAATGTTCCTGCCGTAGCCGTATTCGTTGCCGTTGAACGATAGTGCCTCAAGTCTGATGGAAGTACCGCCCAGAATCTTCGTAAGAGTCTTCTCCACAGGGGTTTCAGGGTCAGTGAAGTCATCCGTATACTTGTATTCCGTCAATGACGGTGAACGGAGATTGAAATAACCGTAGACCACAGGGCTCTCGCCGGACTCTGTCTGCTCTCCGTAGATCTCCACAGGTCCGAGCACGTCCATCTGTCCCATCTGGTACGGAGTCCCGTCATTGTATGCAAGAACTATCTTGAGAGGAGGTGTGGCATAATCGGCAGCCTCAATGAGAGCCTGATTGAACCCTTCCTCGGTATTGACCGTTGTCGCCCCTTCTGTGGACGGTCTTGTCCAGACATGGAGTTCTCCCCTGTTTGCTGAATTGTAGTGTGCCGCAACAGTATATCTGGTTGACGGATCGAGACCGTCAAGAACTGTCCCGGTCTCTTCTCCTGTCACAGGATAGGACTTGAATGCGGACTCAGGATCATCCGGATTCGGGGATATGCGGATCTGGTTGATGCCGTCCTCGTCGTCCGATGCGACAGCCCATGACACCGTGATGGTCTTGTCGGTCCTTGATACCAGGGAGAATCCTTCGATAGGATCCATGACGGTATAAGTGTCGACAGGATATGGGAAGGCAGCCCACTTGGAATCACCGAGAGTCTCCACCTCGGTGTTCTGTGCACATACGCGGGCATAATAACTGTACTCTCTTTCAAGTTCCACAGTGACACTTGATGTGGTCCCGCTTTCAGACGGCTCCGCAGTCACTTCTTCAGGAGTCATGCCCTCCAGAATCTCTGCCGTGACCTGCTCAGGTGCATCTGCTGTATCGAATCTGTATATCTGGAGAAGATACTGAGTGGCATTGTTGGAATTTGCCCATGAGAATGTCACAGTATGACCGTCGGCACTGCTTACAGTGGCCGAAGTGCCGGTCGGCATGAGGAGGGTGGAAAGGTTCAGGTCCTCCACGACTTCCGGCACCTCTTCCACGCAGCCTGTCGCCATGAATGAAAGCGCGAATGCCGAAAGGCCGACAGATAGTATTGAGAATATCTTTTTCATATAACTGATGTTCATCTGTTAATAATCATAATCGTTGAAGAGGGAACCCTGTGAGTTGGTGATGGTAGTCTCCGGTATCGGCCACCACTGCTTCTTGTCAGGGTCTGCATCATAGAATCCGCCGCCCTCGCCTTTCTTGGCCTTGTCGAAGCCTGAATCCGAACTGATGAACGAAGTCTCCGTGTTGATGTACCTTGACACTTCACCTTCGGAATTGGTATAAGGAATCCAGCCTGCGCCCTCCGGAGGAGTGACATCATTGGCCGCTGTCTCACCTATATGGATGCCGTACATCTCTATGGTAGGGATGCCGTTCTCTGTGCCGTGACGGTACCAGAGATATTCTCCAAGGCTCGAATAGTTCCTGCCTGTGATGGCTCCTGTCTGCCTTGTGCGGATGGCAAGAAGTTCATCTGAAGCCGCGTCCATGCTGGACTTGAGGCAGTTCCATCTGATGAGGTCTGCCTTGCGGAGGAACTCGCCCACAAATTCAAGGGCACGCTGCTTCTTGATCTCATTGAATATCGCCTCCTCTCCCGACAGGGCAGCCACGATGGCATCGGCCTCTGATTTGTGACCTACGTACGCTCTTCTGAGGACTGTCTTGAGACATTCTTTTGCGAAAGCCTCATCCCTCGTCACAGTGCCGTTCTCATCTCCTGACGAGTTGGCAAGTTCCGCAGCCATGAGGAGGATGTCGGCATAACGCATGTACACCGGTCTCACCCCGTCATCATTTCCTCCGCCGTATGGATGTGCTGTCATCCACTCGAGACGGTATTTGCCGAAATACCAGTTGGCAATGCCGGCAGGGTAAGGGAGGGTGCCGCTGCCCCTGTTCTCCCACTCATAGTTGACACAGCTTATATCGCGGCGGACATCATTGTCGCCGTACCAGTAGTAGACATAAGGTACGGGGCCTGCCTGCCCTCCGCGGTTGGAAGTGGTAGGAGAGAAATCGGTGGTGCCGTTGTTGCGGATTGCAAATGTGTAGTTCCAGCGTCCTCTGGACTCGCTGAAAGGTATCACCCAGATGATTTCCTTGCCTGCAGTCAGATCCATGTTATTGACATCCCTCCAAAGATCCTCATAGTCGGATTCAAGTCTGAGACCCGAGCCTATTATCACATCCTTCAGAGCCTGGAGAGCCTTTGGATAGAGGACTGCCTTCGTGAGTTCAGAGTCGTTTGAGAGTCTCACCTTGCCCGTGTTGCGGGTCCCGACTGCGCCTTCATCAGGTCTGAGGGCATAGCCTGAAGCCATGAGTGCGATACGGGCATACATGCCTTTCGCGAAAGCGAGTCCGACGCGGTCTGTGGTTGCGGCCGTAGACCATGTGAGATAATTGAATGATTCTTCAAGGTCGGTCAGAAGCTGCTTGTAGATGACATCCCTGTCTGACTTGTTGATATAGATGGTATTGGCATCTACAGGAGCGAATCGGGCAGGGACTTCGCCATAGGCTTTGAGAAGTTCCGTATATAGCACTGCCCTCATTGTGAGAGCCTCGCCGAGAAGGGCTGCCATCTCTGGGCGGGATGAAGGGTTGCCGTATTCACGGATGCCGCTGATAGTCAAGTTCGCACGCTCGATGCCTGCAAAAAGTTCATTGTAAGGTCCGTCAGCGACATTGAGCTGCGAATTGGTGCTCAGCATATCATAACGCACTATGTCTGCCTTTTCATCCAATGTGTTGGAGATGTACCACTCGATGTCGGTGTTGTAGCCGTACCAAGGCAGGTAACGTCCCCTGTGAGAGTTGGTATGCCCGAACACCTCGTAGATTGAATATATCTGATACTCGGTGAGTGTCGGATCAGAGAACACGGCAGTCTCATCGAATGTAGACTGGGACTCTGTGGAAAGGTCGCATGAGACGAGTGAAAGTCCTGCCAGAATCCCTGCACCTATAAATATTCTTTTAATTATATTCATGACTCTGTCGTATTATGGATTAGAATGTAAGGTTGAGTCCGACGACGAACCCTATGCTCTTAGGATAGGCGGAATAGTCCACGCCTGGCGTAAGAGGGGTAGCCCTCCTGGTGTCGACTTCCGGGTCATATCCCGAATATCTCGTGAGGCAGAAGAGGTTGGTGCCCGTCACATAGAAGCGGAGGCGGGAGATTCTTGCCTTCATGGTCAGCTGCGAAGGAAGTGTGTATCCGATTGTCGCGGAAGTGAGCCTGAGGAAAGACCCGTCCTCGACAGCCCAGTCCGAAAGGACAGCATTGCCCACTGCTGGAGACCAGAGAGTCGCGTTCCGGTTGACCTCGCGGAGCTGCTCCTTGTCAGTGATGAGCTGGCCGGTGGTCCAGTCGACATTGGTCCATCTCTGCTCGTCTGTCTTCATGAGGTTCCTGTTCCTGTACTTCCTTGTTGAAGTGAACTCTATCTTGTTGGCATTGTAGATGTCATTGCCGAACACATAGTTGAAGTTGGCAGAGAAGTCGAACCCGTAGAGATAACCGGTGAGGGAGATACCTCCGAATCCCTTAGGAGTGGCGTTGCCGATTATCTTCTTGTCGTCGGCATTGACTTCCCCGTCTCCGTCCTGGTCCTTGAGTTTCATCGCACCAGGTCTGAGGTAATCCTTGCCGATGACTGCCGAACAGTCTACCACGTCATCGTTCAGCACCCATTTGTTCCCGTCGAAAGTGAAGTCATCCACGCCGTACATGCCGTCTGACTCATATCCGTAGATGTTACCGAGAGGCTGGCCGACAGTCACGAGATAGTCTGTACCTATCTCAGTTGAAGCCCACTGTGTCTCGGACTCTATCCTGTCAAGTCCTCCGAGGCTGGTCACAAGGTTTTCGTTGAGGCTCAGGTTGGCACCGAGGGTGAGACCGAAATTCTCCTTTTCCACGAGGACAGCATTGAGGGACACCTCCAGTCCCCTGTTCTGCACCGAGCCCATGTTCCTGTACTGGAACTCGTATCCGGAGCCGGCTGTAGGGAACTGTATCAGCAGGTCTTTGGTGGTATTGTGATAAAGTTCGAACGAACCTGTGAGCCTGCTCTTGAAGAATGCGAAATCCAGTCCGATATTATGCGAGACTGTGGTCTCCCATGTCAGATCCCCGTTAGGCATGATGGTATCCCCTCCGTCAGTGACTGTTGACCAGTACGTGTCGCTCTGGGAAATCCATGAGGTAGAGAATGAGGCGAAGTTCAGCATGGTCATGCCGGACGGAATGTTGTTGTTTCCTGCAGTTCCGTAGCTGTAGCGGAGCTTGAGGTTGTCAAGCCAGTTGGAGGCACCTTCCATCCAAGGCTCGTTTGAGATTGTCCACGATGCCGCAGCAGAAGGGAAATAGCCCCACTGGTTGCCTTTTGTGAATTTCGACGAACCGTCGGCCCTCATTGTGGCTGAGACTGAATATCTGTCATCGAATACGTAGTTGGCTCTTCCGAAGAATGAGAGGAGCCTGTCATTCGGGTCGAAGAACTTGTTGGTGGAAATCGCAGTACCCGTGGACATGAAGTTCCTTGCCATCTCGGCATCGAAGAAATCAGGGAAATTCTCCACAACGGCTGTGAGTTCATTGGATTTTTTAACTATATACTCCTGGCCGAGGAGGATGTCGAGTTTGTGGCGGCTGTCCTTGAACACCTCTTCAAAGTTGTAGCTCAAAGTGTTCGAATTACGGATAGTCTGCCTGTACTGCTCGGTGTATCTTGTGGCAGGATGATCCTGATACTGCGCCGTATTGCCGACATAATATGTGGTAAGCCCGTAGAAACGGTCATTTTCCTGGGTATAGTCATCCAGACCGCCCTCAACCCTGAGATTGAGATTCTTGATGATATGCCATGTGACAGCGCCGTTCACTGTCCAGTTCCTGCGGACACGCTTGTTGTCATTGTCTGCCACCGACTGGAGAGGCGGGGCATTGTCGCCGTAGTCCTCTTCAAGGTCCGACCCTGACACTGCACCTTCGGAGATAGGTATCGGAGTGTACTGTACAGAATGCTTGAGACGGCCGTTTCCGGAAGTCGAACCTGCATCATTCATGGAATTGGAGCCGGAGCCCATGATGGTGGTATGGGAATATCTGGCATTGATGTCGAATGAGAGTTGCTTGATAGGCTTGTAGTTGGCCTTGAAATTGAGGTTGTCCCTCTTGTAGGACGAGCCTGTCATGATGGCATCGTCACCGATGTGCGCATAACTTGCCGTCCATCTCACCTTGTCAGTACTTCCTGACACCGAGACATTGTGGCTGAAATTGGTGCCCACATTGCCGAACACCTGCTGTATCCAGTCGTTGCCTTGGACGTTCTCATAAAGGTCGATATCCTCGTAGAGGCCGAAATACGGCACATACTGGTCTGTATAGTCGCCCCTGATCATGGAGAGTTCATACTGGTTCCTCACGAAATCATAAGGGCTGTTGACCTCGATTGCGTCCTTGTTGGCCATCTTCTTCATACCCCAGTAGGCATTGTAGCTGACAGAGAATTTGCCGCTTGTGCCACCCTTGGTGGTGACGAGGACAACTCCGTTCGCGCCTCTGGATCCATAGATGGCTGTCGAGAAGGCATCCTTCAGCACATCGATTGACTGGATATCGGATGAAGGTATGTCAGAGATGCTTTCCACCGGGAACCCGTCCACGATATAAAGAGGTGAACTGTCCTGGGTGATGGAACCTGAGCCTCGCACACGGATCTTGATCTCCGCATCCGGGTCTCCCTCGGTCGTGGTCACCTGCACACCGGCCATCCTTCCCGAGAGGGCCTCGCCCACTGTAGTGACAGGCACTGCCGTCAGAGCCTTGCTGTCGACAGATGAGACCGAGCCCATGAGATCCTTACGCTTTACGGTCGCATAACCGATGACCACTGTCTCCTCAAGGAAATTGGCATCAGGCTCAAGAATCACATCCATCCTGGATGAATTGCCTATGACCGCACTGTGCGTCCGCATTCCGATGCAGGAGAACACAAGTGTCTTTCCTTTGGCCTCAGGGATATCGATGACGTATTTTCCGTCAGCATCCGTCGATACACCCAAGGTGGTGCCGTCTACAAATACGGAAACTCCTACCAGCGGCAGTCCGTCCGTATCCTTGACAACACCGCTGATCTCCTGGGCCGACAGCGACAAGGTCGCAAACAACCCGACAATCAGCAGAGAAATCTTGTATGTCAGATTTTTCATAAAAGAACTTTTTGGTTAGTATTTTTGTATTATTAATAGTGTCTGCGGTTTAATGGATATGCGAAATTATCCATTTAAGGGCATCATATATGCGAAAAATTGTCACAATGCTTGTATTTTTTAACAGAGGGCGGGATTTTCCGTGTACGGTAACGAAAAATCAATGAAAACTCGCGGCAAAGTGGAGCCGGAGGCATGAAAAGAAAGAGAGAGACCGGAAAGGTGTGATTCAAGACACCGTTTCCAGTCTCCCTCCGAAATCAATGGTCAGCCAATGTCAGTTGAGCACTGTATACACTCCGCCGTCAGTCTGACCGGCCACAATATCTCTCACAATCCAGTGCAGGTACATCTCCAGATTGGTATATCTCCCGTACTTGTCGAGAGTCTTCGCGTTGCCGTCCGACGGGTCGGCAGGGTCGAGTCCGAAGTCTGTCTCGAACGCATCAGGCATGCCGTCACCGTCAGTATCCTTCAAGGCAGCCGTCTGGTCCGCAGTGGCAGAATATACAGGCCAGCCCCCGACCTGTTCGGCAGAAGGGGTGTCTATGATGCCGTCCGTACTGCCGTTCCCTCCGTCAGTAATGGTGGCTGTACCGCTCTGCGCATCCCGACATGCACGTTCGTCCACCTCATCGCGGACAAGTGACGCTCCTCCGTATTCGCAGATGCGCGCAAATGCGTCCTGCGCTGAATGCGTCGTGGTATAGACCGTCTCGCCGGAAGGACCCTTGATAGGGAGCAGGGACGACAGGAGTCTTGTCGGATCGGCAGTGCCGTCGTGCCAGTATACACCGTCTTCGGCTGTCATGTCCGGATACTGGACATAATGGTTGCCGTTCATATAGAGATACGGATAACCGTAATTCTTGCCGTTGGAGGTGTATATGCCGTTGGCGTCGATGAAATACTGCCTGTCCCTCGATGCCGGACCTTGCTTGTAATAATTGTTGACCATATTGAAATGTCCGCCTTCGCCGCCGTAGGTGCTGTTGCTGCCCCAATTATAGACAACATTGTTGCGGTAGTCGACATTGCCCCTCTTGTCAGGAGCCGACGGATTCTCATAAATCTCAGGATGGTCAAAGCGAGGGTTGCGGCTGTCATGGTTTGCGAGCATGTTGTGGTGGAAAGAGGCATTCTCCCCTCCCCAGATGCCGCCGTAGCCATGGCTGCCTTTGTCATGTCTGGAATGTCTGAGACTTTCTGTCATTATGCACCATTGCATTGTGAAGTTGGCGTTGCCGTAGAACGATGCGCACTCGTCTATCGACCAAGACATGGAGCAATGGTCGAGAATGATGTCAGACTGACGGCGTCCCCAGATTGCATCCTCCCCGTCATCGGCATTCGGTCCCTCGTCCCCGAGCCTGAACCTGACAAATCTGATGATGACGTTGTCTGCCTCGACGACTGTCGCATAGTTCTTCAGACAGATGCCGTCCCCCGGGGCGGTCTGCCCTGCTATGGTAAGGTCGCCGTTCTTTATCCTGAGTTTTGACTGGAGTTCTATGATCCCTGCCACATCAAATACTATCGTCCTGGCCCCGCTTTCATTGATTGCGGCCCTCAACGAGCCTTCTCCGCTGTCGTTCAGGTTCGTCACATGAATGACCCTGCCTCCGCGACCTCCGGAGACATACATTCCGCCGCCCTCTGCACCCGGGAAGGCAAGAGCCCCGAGTGAGGACTCATGAGCCGGTATCAGGAAACTGTCATAGGCATCTCCAGGCACATCGGGGACTTCGGGACCGTCAGGATTCTCCGGGTCATCGTCGTCCTGTCCCGGCTGCTCCGGCATCTCACCTCCGGTCACCACGACCACAGAAGAGACGAACTCAGTAAATTCATTCCCGGCTATCGCCCTTACCTCGCATCTGTAGGCCGTCTCTTTCTCAAGACCGTCGAAAGATACAGATGTCCCTGTCTCGTATTTCAGTTCCACTGACGAGCCGTCGGCATCCTTTACCAGCCTGACGGCATACTTCTCCGCACCTTCAACCTTGTCCCAGGAGAAACTGAGAGCCGTCTCCCCAATCGAGATGCAGATGACATCCTCAGGAGGGAGAAGCACCACAGGAATCTCCTCTTTCTCCTGACATCCTGCCAGGCACAGAATCCCGGCAATCACAGACAGTAATTTTCTCATAAGTGTCATTTATATTATGCAGTTATCTTCCAAATCATCTTCAGTCGGTCAGGTCATACGTGCCGCCGGCATTCTGCGCCGCCACAATCTCCTTGACCAGGAAATGGAAGTACATCTCAAGGTTGGTGTACCTGCCGTGGTTGTCGATTGTCTTCGCCTTTGCGTCTGATGCATCCTCCGGATCAAGACCGTACTCTGTCTCGAACACATCAGGGATGCCGTCCCCGTCCGTATCCGTCAGGGCAGCCGTCTGGTCCGCAGTGGCAGAATATACGGGCCACCCGCCGACATCGGATACTGCATCTGCCAGACCGTCGTCTCCTGACGTGGCATCGCCCGCTATGGCATTGTCTGCGACCCTTTTGTCTGCATCATCTCTTGCAAGTGAAGCCCCGGCATATCTTGTGACAGCATCAAAGGCTTCTCCGGCAGAGTGAGTGGTAATCCGGCAAGGCTTCGTCCCTCCTGGCATGACGGCAAGAGGAGCGTCAAGTCCGGTACCGGCAGGATTGTCCCCGTATGAAGACTGGTCACTCCAGTGAATGGCAGCATTGTCCGCCTCCGATGCCCCGGCATATACGTTGCCGCTGACATAAAGTACCGGATATTCCGAGCCTGTATCATACTCAGGATTGTGCCACATGGCATTGACAAGCCACGGGGTATCCCCTGATGCCGGCCCCTGTCTGTAATAGTTGCCCACGAGGTTGAAACTTCCGTTCTCCCCGCCGATGACATTTTCCTCACCCCAGTTGAATATCACATTGTTGCGTATGTCGGCATTGCCTCTGTTCTCAGTCAGGTCATCCTCATAAAGCCCTGGATGGTCAAGCCGTACCGCAGTGTCATGATGAGCGAGCAGATTGTGGTGGAAAGAGGCGTTGTTCCCGCCCCAGACGGCTCCGGAGTTTCCGGGCCGGCTGTTCAGGGACTCGGCTATGATGCTCCACTGAAGGGTGAAGTCAGAGTTGGCAAAGGCCGATGCGCACGGCTCTTCTGACCATGACATGGAGCAATGGTCGATGATGACATTCTTCCTATGGCAGACTGTAAGGGCGGAAGTCGTGTCACTGTCTGTCACGCCTGGACGGAATCTTACGAACCTTATAATCACATCGTCGGCATCGACTATGACAGGTCCTCCGCTGATGCATATCCCGTCCCCGGGGGCTGTCTGCCCCGCTATTGTCAGGCTGCCGTTCCTTATCCTCAGTTCTGACTGGAGATTGATGACACCTGCCACATCGAATACTATGGTGCGGGCAGCGGAACTGTCCACGGCAGCCCTCAAAGAACCTTCTCCGCTGTCATCAAGAGTGGTCACGTGACAGACTGCACCGCCACGGCCGCCCTTCGCATACATCCCGCCTCCTTCTGCGCCAGGGAAGGCAAGCGTCTCCCTATGCTCATCTTCGGTTGCCGGCATCATGAATGACTCGTATTCGGGATCCGGGATATACACCACATCTGATGTCACAAATGCGGAATACTCAAATTCCTTTATGGCCCTCACCTTGCAGAAATACGAGAATCCCTGTTCAAGACCCTCGAACAATGCCTCTGACTCCGTGATGAATGACGGCTCGAACACTTCCGACCCGTCATAGGCATCCAGAAGGGTCACAGAATACTGGAGAGCACCCTCGACAGGCTCCCATGAGAACAATATTGATGTCTCATCCATGACAGTGCCTGTCAGATTGCCCGGCTCCGGAAGTGTCATGCCGTTCTCAGGCTCATGCTGCTTACAGGCAGACACGAGCATTGCACCAGCCAAAAGTATGATAATCAGTCTCTTGCAATCAAATCCTTTCATTTCAGTCCGTATTTTATGGCAAAACCGGGAGTCTCCTGTCAAAACCATGCCAATCACATCACGTCATCCTCGGAATCTAAGATTCCCGGAATATCGGTCACAGAGCCTCTGTATGTCACTGTCCCTTTCCTGACCTCCCTGACTATCCTCTTGTCCGTCCCATCCCTGCGCAAGGAGGCTCCTGCGGACTTCAGCACTGCCTTGTATGCCTTGCTGACAGGCTCGGCGACGACATGGCAACGGCAGGCAAACGGAACCGCTGCCGACACCGCCTCGTACTCCGCCTTATTTTCCGCTATTTTCTCCGCATTCGGAGTCTTGCCGAGATAATTCCCGTCCTTCACTGCCGACACGTCATAGACATTGTCCCTGATATAGAACGAGCCGGGTATCATGGAAGTGCTCCCGGATGTGTATATCTGGACATACTTTCCGTCGAGTGTCTTTGTCCCCGGTCCAGGCTTGAATACATTGCCTTCAACATTGAACCAGCCTTCCTCCCCGCCGTAGATGGCCTTCATGCCCCAGTTGTACACGACATTATTGACAAACTCCACGGTCCCGCGCCGGAAGAGCAGGTCTGTGCCCTCATAGATGGCAGGATGGTCGAAACGTGGGTTGCGGCTGTTGTTGTGTGCAAGGATATTGTGATGGAACGTCACATTCCTCCCTCCCCAGATGCCGCCGTAGCCATGCTCTCCCTTGCGGTGCACCGAACTGTTGAGAGCCTCGGATATGATACACCACTGGATGGTAGCGTTGCTGTTGGCATAGAATGAGGCATTCTCGTCAGTAGCCCAACTGATGGAGCAATGGTCTATGATGATGTTATTGTTGTGCCTGGCACCGAGGGCATCATTCTCGTCCTTGGCTGCGCTCCCCATGCGGAACCGCAGATACCGTATGATGACCTCGTCGGCCCCGATATAGACACCGTGGTCACGGATGGTGATGCCTTCTCCGGGGGCAGTCTGCCCGAGTATCGTGATATACGGGTCCTCTATCTTGAGGGTAGACTTGAGATGAATGTCGCCGCTGACGGCAAATGTCACTATCCGAGGTCCTTCTGCCTCCACGGCATGTCTGAGTGTCCCCTCCTCATCAGTGTCCTCCAGGGATGTCACGACATATTCCCGGCCTCCGCGTCCGCCTGCAGTATACATTCCGCCACCTTCAGCCCCGTCGAATGCCGGGACACGGGCTACAGCCTCCTCTACAGGTAGCCCGTCTCTGACATATTGTCCGTCAAACACATAGTCGATATTGCAGGCCGCCTCATATTCGAGCGACGCCCAGATGAAAGGGCCTACGCCCTTGCAATCATTGTCGATGACAGGCTCGCTCAGATAGTAGCCGTATGTGCCGCTGCGCATCTGCTTGCCTCCGAGACCGGCCACGGAACAGCAGGATGTGATGGAGATGGTGCCGTCAGCATTGTCCTTTACGAACGTATCGATGAACCTGTGATAGAGGTCTCGCGAATAGTCCCTCCACTTATCCCCGTCAAGATATCCCATCCGGACTCCCTTCAACGCCGCGTATGTGAACATGGCGGAAGCAGTTGCCTCAAGATAGTTTCCCTCCCTGCCCGGAGAGTCAAGGACCTGGTACCACATCCCGGTCTCAGGGTCGGCATATCTTCTCACCGTCTCCATCAGATAACGGAACTGCCTGATGAGCTCCTTCCTGTCAG
The DNA here is from genome assembly GCA_944323505.1 of uncultured Bacteroidales bacterium. Classification (GTDB taxonomy): domain Bacteria; phylum Bacteroidota; class Bacteroidia; order Bacteroidales; family UBA932; genus Cryptobacteroides. The sequence goes on along the minus strand of CALUST010000025.1, from coordinate 40,674 downwards.
GATGTTTCTCCGGGAAATAGTCAAGTGTCTCCGTCAGGGCAAGCGCATACCAGCCGCAGGCCCGTCCCCAGGCATGGGCTGACTGCCCGGTAAGCGTATCGGCCCAGAACATGGAGCGGGACTCGTCCCAAGCATGACGGAAAAGCCCGGTACTGTCATCATAAGTATGCCTTGCCGCCCCTATGAAATGCCCGGCGATGTCATGGTAAAGGGAGTCCCTTTCATTCTTCGGAGTGAAACGCCTCGTGTACTCTGCATAGAACGGCTGCGCCATATACAGGCCGTCAAGCCACACCTGGTGCGGATAAATCTGCTTGTGCCAGAAAATCCCGTCCTCCGTCCTCGGCTGGGAGTCAATCTGCTCCCTTATCTTCCTGAGCACACGTCTGTATTTTGTGTCACCGAAGTCCTCATAAAGGCGGTAATATATACGTGCCGGGCATATATGGTCCACATTATACGCCTCTTTCCTGTACTTGTACACCTTGCCGTCATCCGTGGCCATCGTATCTGCCCACTGGCGGACATATTCCACTGCATAGTCCAGGTCATACCGTTCCGCCACGTCCATGAAGGAGAGGAGTTCAAGTCCTGTGGTATAGTTCCATTTCAGTGTCCCTTCCCTGCCGTCAAGCCATGTGGCCTGCGGATTCCTCGCCATCTCGGAAAGCATCATCCTCACCGAATACGGCTCTATCTCCCTGATGAAGCCGTATTGGCCGGCATCATCCGGAGCCTGCGTTGCCCGGGCCGTGAACGGGAGCAGCAACCCTGCCAGAAACGGCATTGCCAAAGCAAGTACTCTTTTCATTATATTCATCTTAATGTATTATCACTGTTTGCAATCTGAGGCCGCAGACTTGTGCTCCTTGATATAGTCAGCCGGAGAGACCCCGAAATGCTTCTTGAACGAGCGGCTGAAATACCCGGGGTCCGAAAACCCCACCTTATAGGAGGTCTCTGATACGGAATACTGCCCTGTCTTGAGATAAAAAGTGGCCTTTTCAAGCCTGTATTCCTGTATCAGTTCCACCGGCGACTTGCCGGTAAGGCCTTTCAACTTGTTGTACATCGATGTCCTGCCCATCCCCACATAAGCGGCAAGATTATCCACAGTGACATCCGAATCCCCGACATTCTCCTCAAGCCATTTCATGACTTTCTTTATCAGTTCCTCGTCCCTGTCGGTGATGACTATCTCATCCGGGGCGATCTCTACCCTCGCGGACCTCGTCCCTGCCTTCTTCCCTGCAGCAGGAGCATCATCTGCCGCCGACATCCTCGAGATCAATGCCCGTCTCCTGTCCATGAGATTCTCCATCCTCGCCGTCAGGAGTTCCATGGTGAACGGCTTGGCTATATAACCGTCCGCCCCGTACTTCATCGCCTTGATATGTGTATCGTTCTCATGCTTGGCAGTAATCATGATGATAGGGATGTGGCTGGTGCTGAAGTCTCCCCTGATCTTGTTGATGAGTTCTATGCCGTCCATCTCCGGCATCATCAGGTCGGTGACAATCATATCCGGCATCCATCCGTCCGAAATCACCTGAAGCGCCTCCTTGCCGTTGGATGCGTCCCTGACCTCGTACCTGTTGATGAGGCAGTTGTACATATACACCTTCAGCTCCGCATTATCCTCAACAACAAGCACCTTCATCGCACCCTGAGGATATGTCGGACGCACCTTGTACTTGCTCAGACCGTAGGCCTCGTCCGCATCGGCATTCTTCGAGATGCTGTCATCTTCAATGAACTCCGCTGTCTCCTCTGTGAAATGGTCCCTGTCGACAGGCAGGGTGACATAGAATCTTGAGCCCTTGCCCACCTGGCTCTCAACCCATATACGGCCTCCGTGCATCTCTACAATCTCCTTGCAGAACGAGAGGCCGATGCCGCTGCTGGACATCCCTTTCAGCGATGCGTCAGAAGCCTGGACAAACATTTCGAAAATGGCTGACCTCTTGTCTTTCGGGACACCTATCCCGTTGTCCTTCACCATTATCGTGAATTCGCGCGCCCCTTCCTTATAGAAAATCGCCACCTCAATGCGACCTCCGTCCGCCGTATATTTGAAAGCATTTGACACCAGATTGTACACAAGAGCCTCGAGACGGCCTGCATCTCCCCATATCATCAGGGAGCCTACCGAGTGCGTGAGAATGAGTTCCATATTCCTCTCAGCAGCCATATCCTTGAAATCATCGTAGACCGAGCAGAGAAGCCTGACGATATCCACCTGCCTCACTCTAAGCCTCATCTTGCCGCTGACTATCCTCCTGATGTCCAGCAGCTGGTCGACAAGCGTCATCATCCTCCTGGCATTCCTGAAGACGAGGTTGACACTGTATTCCTGCCTCTCTCCCGGCTGCGTATGCTCCTTTATCTCCTCTATGCCGCCCAATATGAGTGTCAGCGGTGTCCTGAGCTCATGGGATATGTTGGTGAAGAAACGGACTTTGAGTTCATTCATATTCTGCTCCAACCTGACATCATTGCGGAGTCTCATGGATGTCAGGAACATCTGGACAAGAACCGATACAAGCAACAGGCAGATGACCACATAGGCAATCTTCGATGCCGTGCTGTTCCACACGGACGGTCTTACTCTCACGCTCACCGATGCCATGTCCGCATCATGGCCTCCCCCGTGCGAAGGGCTTGCCTTCACCTTGAACACGTACCTGCCCGGAGGAATCCTCGAATAGGTCGCACTGTTGGACTGGCTGGAAATCCAGTTCTTGTCGTAGCCGTCAAGCATGTAAGAATAGTTGACCATCCCCTGGAGCCTGTAGTTCAATGAGGAGAAATCCACCCTGAAGAACGAATAGTCATGAGGTATCTCTATCTTTTCCGTCAGAGGGACCCTTTTCCCGTCTATGCTGAACCCTGAAAGCGACATCATCAGGGGCTCGGGATTGTAGACGAAGTCATCCGGATCTATCCTGTAGACATTGCTGTATGTCCCGAATACCAGGGTCCCGTCGACAAGCCTCTCACAGGTCGCCTCGCTGAACGTCGTGGAGACTATCCCGTCATATCGGTTGTAGTTGGTGACAGAATGACTGCCGTGGGCAATCCTGGACAGACCCGACTCGGTGGCGAGCCAGATGTCCCCGTCTTCACTGCACACAGCGGACAGGACAATGTCACTGGACAAGCCGTCGGTCATGCTTATGATGTCGAACTTCGCCTCGTCTCCGTCGAATCTTATCTTATTGATGCCCCCCCCGAATGTGCAGAGCCAGGTGTTGCCGTCATTGTCATCGAATATGTGGATTATGTCGTTGTTGCCGAGAGAGTGCATATCTCCCGGTATCTTGGTGACGTAGTGAAAGACTGTGAGTTCCGGATTGTCCTGCGGACGGAACCATATCAGCCCGGCAATAGTCCCCACCAGCATCCTGCCGTCACTCATGCAGTGCACATACCTGACCCTGTCCCCATATTCGAGAGGATAATTCGGAAAATTGTCATACACCGTATGGAAGACGGTGTCATCAGGAGAGTCAAGCATGGATATGCCGCCTCCATACGTCCCGAACCACATCCTCCCGTCGGCATCCTGCGCTATGGAATAGATATTGTCCGAACTGATGGAACTCTTGTCCCTGCAGTCATGACGGAATCTCCTGATATCCGCAGTCATGCCGTCGAGGCGGAGCCTGACCGCCCCGTCACCCTTGGTCCCGAGCCAGATGTTGCCGGAAGAGTCTTCCGATATCGAATAGATGTTCCCGAAGTCATATCTGTCCGTCAGTCTCCTGCATGATGACATATCAGGAGAATACAGGTAGAGTTCACTGCTTTTTGCCGCCACCCACACGCGGTCCCTGCTGTCACGGAACAGAGCCCTGATCTCAGAGGCCGAGAACGAGTCATGGGAGCGGGACGGAGGCACAATCACATCCAGTTTCGGGGAGATGACAGTCACCCTTTCGAGTCCTCTCATGATGGTGGACAGCCACAGCACGCCTGTCCTGTCTACCTCGAAACAGGCGACCCCGTTCATGAAACGGCTGTTCTCCTGCTCCTTGACGTTGTCCAGCGGCACTATCGTGTCATTCTCCCTGTCATAATATCCGAAGCCGTAGTTGTTCATCTTTATCCACAGCTGTCCCTCGTGCTCCTGCACCCTGGCAAGAGTATCGACATAGTACGACATCACATTCCTCGGATGTTCATAATGTCTGAAACGTGCAGATGCCGGATTGTATGACCATATACCGGTACGTTCCGTGGCAATCCAGAGCAGGCCGTGCGAGTCAGGGAAAAGATAGCGTACCCGCCCCATAGGGGTCCTGTGCACGTCAAGAGAGAGCGATGAGGTGTCTACCGATGCTATGGCATTGCCAGCGAAGCCGATATAGAGAGCCGCGCTGTCTCCGCATCCTGTCAGCGACATGGCAGTTGCCCTCCCGACACCGAGGGCATCCAGTCCTGTCCTTGACTGCCTGCCGGTGGACTTCTCGACTTCAAGCAGCTGGTCATCCGTGAGGAAATAGACATTGTCCCCGGTCTCCGCGAAAGATATCACATCTGATGTCCTCGAAAGGAGAATGGTCTCGTCCTCCCTTATCAGGGTGACCCCAAGCTCCGACACCGCATATATGGCTCCGTCGGAATCCTCATATATAGCCGAGATATGCTTGCCGGCGTCATTGCCCCCGTTCTGGAAGAATGTCCTGGCCTCCAGATCCGGGGAAATGCAGCAAAGCCCGGCATCCTCAAGCGCCACCCATGTGTTCCCGGCATTGTCGCAATGGAAGAGGTCAGCCTTGACATTTTCCTGTCCCAGCCCCTCAACATCGTCAGGGATGGCGGTAAAAATGCCGTAGACGGGATCAAAACGGTAGAGACGGTAGTCGTATGCCGTTATCCACAGGTAGCCGGCCTTGTCTTCATCCACTGACAGTATCCTGTTGTGGGAAAGGCGGGCATGGTCGCCGGGACGGATGGTGTAATTGACAAAACTGCTGCCGTCAAAACGGCTCAGCCCGTACCATGTACACAGCCAGATATACCCGTTCCTGTCCTGATGGATGTCCGATATGGAATTGTGCGAAAGACCGTCCTCCGAGGAATAATGCTCGAATATGCAGTTCAGCGGCGCGGCTGACAAGACATTTGCCGATGCTGCAGCAAGCAGCACCGACAAGAATGTCAAAAGTATTTCTCTTCTAAAGCCCGATGGCATCTGTATCAATTATGTGGTCTAAAACTTCGTGCCCCGAATGCTGTTCAGAACACTTTGAAATACCAGTCTGTCGTCTCAGGTGAAGTCGTGGCGACAGGCGTGTCACGAGGTCCGAGCACCGCTTCAGGAGTGTACCTGTCAAGATCCCTCTCTTTCAGGAAATGCGCCCACCGCACTCTGGCATCCTTGCCGGCAGCACCAGGCCCGCTATTGCCGTACTCTGCATAGAACGACGTCTTCTCCGCATCCGGTTTGTTCCAGTTGTGCCATCCTGCAGGCAGGATATGGTCTCCGAGCACGCAATTTATGAATACTGTCCTGGCATACGGTCTCCACGGCCTGCCCAGATACACCTCTGAGACATCCTCGTTGTGCTCCAGACGGCAGTTGCGGAACACGAAGCCGTACTCCGCATCTTCGGGTGTCGCTGCGGCGGTGACATAGCTGTCTTTCTTGCTCACTATGGTGCAGCCGTCAAAATATGCAGTCGCAAATCCGAAAATGAAATCGGTGGTGCCCTCGATGTGGCAATCCTTGAAATACTGTCTCTGTCCGGGACCGAAATTGTACATCGTGTCCTGGTTGCCGAGGAACCGGCAGTTTATGAACGCAGCCCTGTCCCCGTCCACCGTGATGGCACAGGCCTGTCCTATATGCTTACCCTCACCGGCGGAATTCTCGATGGTCAGGTTCTCGGCAAGGAAGTCATTGGCGTGCATGAAGACAGTGGAAGTGGCTGAAGTGCCCATGGGATAGCCCGTAGAACCCGGCTTGAGCGCATAGTCATCCCATGTGATGACTGTCTTCGCTGCATCGGCCCCGATCAGATGGAGCCTCTGCTTGTTGGCCGGAATCGTGAGTTTCTCCCGATAGACCCCCTCCTTTATGAATATCACTGTCTCGTCCTGCTTGCAATAGTCAGGAGCGGCATCCACAGCCTCCTGAACGGTCATGAAATCCCCGCTTCCGTCCTTTGCCACCACGAAATCATAATCCGGGCCACAGTCTGCCACAACCGGCTCCCCAGCCAGCCCGGATCCCTTATTCCCGCCGCCGTCACCCGCATCTGCTGCCCACATGACCGGCAATCCGGATATGAGAGACAGGACAATAACAGACAATTTTCTCATAATATCATATAATTTGCTGACGCAAGACCAAAGTCAATCCTACGAATTTAATGATTTATCCATTCTTTTCAAACAGAATGATGACACAATCCCTATCCTGGCCGTCATCAGCGTGACTCAATCAATGTCGACGCCTGTACTGTTGTATTGGAACAATGTGATCCCCGCATCATCCTTTCCTGAGGAAGCCGCATCCCGGCACCCTTCTATCGTCACATTGCGGCAGTTGGCCAGTGAGAATCCCTCGCCCTCGGACTGCCGTATATCGACATTCCTGAGCACGACCCCATCCGAATATCTTATGTCAGCCCCTTTGTCTGACACAATCAGACTGTTCTCGACGACGATATTGGCTATATTCTTCTCCGGGATGCCGTTGAAATACATGGCCCTGGCAGCCCCGCTGCAGACAATGTCCCTGATATAGATGTCCCTGAACTCCGGAGTGGTCTCATCTGCAGGAACCATCTCTATGTCAAACTCCGATGACTCGCCCTCAGCTGCCGCCTCAACTGCGGACTTGCCTCCATAGTGAAGGTCGAAAAGCAGAGGCTCCGTCGGGATATCCATCATGGTTATGTCGCTGATATGGATGTTCCTCACCACGCCTCCGCGTCCTCTGCAGCTCTTGAATCTGAGCCCTACATCAGTACCGAGGAAACGGCAGTCCGTCACGGATATGTTCTCCACCCCTCCTGACATCTCACTGCCTACGACAAAGCCGCCATGCCCGTGGAAGACAGTACAGTTGTCTACAATCAGATTGCGGCACGGACGCGCCCTCCGGCGTCCGTCCTCGTCCTTGCCGGACTTGATACAGATGGCATCATCCCCGACATCAAATGTAGAATTGAGCACCAGCACATCCTCGCAGGAGTCTATGTCAAGCCCGTCCCCGTTCTGGGAATACCACGGGTTGCGGACAGTGATATTATTGATAATCACATTCCTGCACATCAGGGGATGTATGTTCCAGCATGGGGAATTCTGGAAGAGCACGTCCTCCAGGAGCACATTCTCGCAATCCCGCAATCCTATCATGACCGGACGGAGGTAGGTCTTGACCGCCTCCCAGTCCTCATCAGTCTCCATTCCCTGCGGGACATTGAAGGCGTCACTCACCTGGGAACCGTAGAACGAACTCGAATCCGGATACCACACATCGCCTTTGCTGCTGGTGAAGCCGCCGGAGGCAAGCAGGTCCTTCCACTGGGACGGGGCCATCTTCGATTTCTTCACCTGACGCCAAGCATCGCCAGATCCGTCTATCGTACCGCCTCCGGTAATGGAGATATTCTTCGCCCCCACGGCATTGACCGGTGACTGGCAACGTCTTGTGTCCAGACCCTCGAACACGGTCTCGACAATCGGATAGAGGTCACGGTCCGGAGAGAAACGGATGACTGCATCCTGGGTCACGTGGAGGTCGATATTATCCTTGAGAGTAACCGGACCGGTAAGCCATATCCCTTCCGGCACCACGAGATGGCCGCCGCCTATGGACACGAGGGAGTCTATCGCCATACGGAAAGCATCGGTATTGAGAGTGACACCGTCACCGGTCGCCCCGAAATCCGTGAGACACACATGGTTGTCCGGTATCTGCGGCCGTTCCACCCGAGCCATCCTGAAAGGGAGACCCTCATATACATCGGCAAATTCGTATCGGCTGCAGCCTGAGAACAGGACAGCCCCTGACAGCGAAAATACTGTGAATAACAGTCTTGAAAATCTTGACGGATACATGGCTATCGGTTTTAGTGAATCCTGATGTCCGGTCGCAGACGACCGGGTTTGTCGTATGCAAATGTAAGAAGATGATATTTCCTGCAATTGTATTTTTTATCGCATTTCGGTCATTAATTTTCATTTATTCTTAAATTTGCCACTCATTTCAGTGATGGGCAGGCAGGACACAAATATCACAGGGCCGGACAGGCAGACAGGAGAGATGACATTCTGGGGACATCTTGATGTGCTCAGATGGGGCATAATCAGGGTGGCCGCAGCACTTGCAGTATGCATGGCCTTGTGTTTCATCGCCATGCCGCACATTTTCGACAGCCTCATCCTCGGACCGGCATCATCAGATTTCTTCACGTACAAATGGCTGTCATGGATGAGAGGAGGCAGCCTCCTCCCCGACTTCAGCGGGGACTTCTCTGTCGAAATCATCAACATCAACGTGGCGACACAGTTCACCACACACATAAGCACCTCTTTCTGGCTCGCGACAATCATCGTATTCCCATATATAATATATGAACTGTGGAGATTCATCAGTCCCGCCCTCTATCCCAAGGAGAAGAAGAGTGTCGGAAAGGCTTTCCTTGCCGGGACACTCATGTTCTACATCGGCTGTGCCGTGGGATACTGCCTGGTCTTCCCTTTCATCTTCCGTTTCCTCACAGGATACAGCATCAGCCCTGAGATTGCCAACAGGATTACCCTCAACTCATACATGTCCAACTTCATAGGCATGATATTCATGATGGGTGCCGTGTTTGAACTGCCTCTTCTCGCAAAGGTACTGTCCGTTCTTGGTGTCATAGACAAGGCATTCCTGAAGAAATACCGCCGGCATGCGATAATGATCCTCCTGGTGCTGGCGGCCGTCATCACTCCGACAGGAGACCCGTTCTCTCTGGCAATAGTCTTCCTGCCCCTCTACCTGCTGTATGAACTCTCCATCTGCATCGTCCGCGACAAGACAGCGGAATGACGGTCAAATCACACAGGTTTATTGTCAAAATACATACGCAGCGCACGTCTGATTCATTTTACATTTGTACACTGACCAATCAAAAAAGGCAGACCACAAATGACACTGAAATCAGACCGATATGCAAAGGATTGATTTTCTTGCTGTTGACTTAGGAGCCACCAGCGGACGCACAATGCTTGCGACATTCGATGGACAGGCAGTCTCCATGAGGGAACTGACCAGGTTCCGCAACAATATGATCCCGCTCGGAGGGCATCTGTTCTGGGATATCGCAGCCCTCTACCATGAGATTCTGCTCGGGCTGGGAAAAGCGGCCGCAGAGGGAGCCTCGCTGAAATCAATAGGCATAGACACCTGGGGATGCGACTTTGCCTTCTTCGGAAAGGACGGCCAACTGCTCGGGCTTCCATACTGTTACAGGGACAGCCACACAGATGGGGCGATGGACAGATTCTTCAAAAAAATGCCCGCAGCAGACATCTACAGGCGCACAGGCATCCAGTTCATGGACTTCAACTCCATTTTCCAGATTGACACTCTCAAAAGAAACGGCTGCACCGCTCTTGAAGCGGCCGACAAGATACTTTTCATCCCGGATGCGCTGATATACATGCTTACCGGACAATCAATATGTGAATACACAGTGGCATCCACTTCCCAGATGCTCAATCCGCTCACAAAAGACCTTGACCCGGACATTCTGGCGGCTCTCGGCATAGGACGGGAGAGATTCGGGCGCATGACATTCCCTGGTACGGTCGCAGGCCGGCTTTCTGCCCAGGTGCAGGCGGCGACAGGGCTTCCTGCAGTGGATGTGGTGGCCGTGGCAGGTCACGACACGGCATCGGCAGTGGCTGCAGTTCCTGCCAGAGACAAGGGATATGCCTATCTGAGCTGCGGGACATGGTCCCTCCTGGGAAAGGAGACCACTGAAGCCATCATCACTGAGGAGAGTTTCAGGGAGAACTTCACCAATGAGGGCGGGATTGAAGGGACGACGAGATTCCTGAAGAATATCTGCGGACTGTGGATTTTCGAGCAATGCCGCAAAGAGTTCACCGATGTCCCCGAGGATGTGGGCAGTCTCGCCGCATTGTGCTGCACTACCGGTTTCGACAGCCTCATCGATCCCGATGCACCGTGCTTCAGCCACCCTGTCTCGATGACAGGAGCCATTACAGAATATTGCCGCAGGACGGGACAGATGCCACCGCAAAGTCCTGCAGAATACTGCCGGTGCATCTTCAGGAGCCTGGCGTTGAGATACAGGCAGGTGACAGACATCCTCGACAGGCTCACAGGAGAGCGGACGGAGGTGCTGCACGTGATCGGAGGCGGGACCAGGAACAGGTTCCTGATGCAATACACGGCCAATGCGGTCGGCATACCTGTCATCAGCGGCCCGGCAGAATGCACTGCTCTCGGCAATGTGCTTCTGCAGCTGAAGGCGGCAGGTCTTGCTCCCGACCTTGACACGATGCGCAGGATTGCCGCCGCCTCGGTGGAGACCGTCACATATATGCCTGAGGACAAGGACGAATGGGAGGAAGCATACATTAGATTTCTCAATATAAGAAACAATTACAAATAAAATCAAAACGACATATCATGAACGAGAAAACCATCAACCAGGCTTACGAAACGGCAAAAGAACGCTATGCGGCTCTCGGCATCGACACTGAGAAGGCACTCGCCGCCATGCAGGATGTCCATCTTTCCATGCACTGCTGGCAGACTGACGATGTGACAGGGTTCGAGGACCTCAGCGGTTCGCTTTCCGGAGGCATCCAGACCACAGGCAACTACCCCGGCAGGGCAAGAAACATTGATGAGGTCAGGGCAGATATTCTTGAAGCCATGTCACTCATCCCGGGGAGACACAGGCTTTCACTCCACGAGATCTACGGGGACTTCAACGGGAAGAAAGTGGACAGGGACCAGGTGGAACTGAAACATTTCCAGAGTTGGATAGACTGGGGTGCAGAGCACGGGATAATGCTCGACTTCAATTCCACATCGTTCTCACATCCGAAAAGCGGCAATCTCACCCTCGCCAATCCTGACGACGGCATCCGTGGCTTCTGGATAGAACATACGAAAAGATGCCGTGCCATTGCAGAAGGGATAGGCAAGGCTCAAGGAGACCCATGCATCATGAATCTCTGGATACATGACGGCAGCAAGGACATCACAGTGTGCAGGATGAAGTACAGGCAGCTGCTCAAGGAATCCCTGGACGAGATATTCAGCACTGAGTATACGCACATGAAAGACTGTCTCGAGAGCAAGGTGTTCGGTATCGGGCTTGAGAGCTATACTGTGGGCAGCAATGATTTCTACATAGCATACGCCACGAGGAACAACAAGATTGTCACTCTTGACACAGGACATTTCCACCCGACAGAAAGCACGGCAGACAAGGTGTCGTCCCTGCTGGTCTTCTCGCCGGAGGTCATGTTGCACGTGAGCCGCCCTGTCAGATGGGATTCCGACCATGTGACCATCATGAATGACGAGACACTGGACCTCTGCAAGGAAATCGTGCGATGCGATGCTCTCGGGAAAGTCCACATCGGGCTGGACTTCTTCGATGCCAGCATCAACCGTATCGGCGCATACGTGATAGGCAGCAGGGCAACACAGAAATGTATGCTCCAAGCTCTTCTGGAGCCGCTTGGGACCCTCAGGAAATATGAGTCGGAAGACCGCGGATTTGAAAGGCTCGCCCTACTTGAAGAGGCCAAGTCCCTGCCTTGGAACGCAGTCTGGGACATGTTCTGCCTGCGCAACGGCGTGCCTGTCGGCGAGGACTACATAAAATATGTGGAAGACTACGAGAAGAACGTCCTTTCAAAGAGATAAGTCATGGACATCATCATAGGGCTGCTGATAATAGCAGTCGGGGCATTCTGCCAGTCAAGCAGTTACACCCCGATAAACAAAATCCGCGACTGGAGTTGGGAGACATACTGGCTCATACAGGGCATCTTCGCCTGGCTTGTGTTCCCTTTTCTCGGGGCTCTGCTTGCAGTCCCAGAGGGGGAAAGCCTTTTCAGTCTCTATGCCTCAGCACCGAAGGAGTCCCTGCTGACAATATTCTTCGGCATCCTCTGGGGTATCGGAGGACTGACATTCGGGCTCTCAATGAGATACCTCGGAGTCGCTTTGGGACAATCCCTTGCCCTGGGCACCTGTGCCGGACTCGGAACCATACTCACCCCTCTTTTCCTCGGCAGGCCCGGAGACCTGACAGCATCTGTCATTGCCGGAGTGATTGTAACTCTCGCGGGAATCGCAGTCATCGGGGTGGCCGGGCACATGAAGTCTTCGACCCTGTCCGATGAGGAGAAAAAGAAAGCCGTCAAAGACTTCAATTTCACCAAAGGTGTAGCCGTGGCCCTGCTGGCCGGATTCATGAGCGCATGCTTCAACATCGGGCTTGGATTCGGTGCGGACCTGAATTTCGGGGACAGGACAGATGCGATATTCAGAAGCCTCCCTGCGACATTCCTTGTGACTGTCGGCGGATTTCTCACCAATGCAGTCTATTGTCTGTACCAGAATGCCCGCAACAGGACATTCTCCGATTACGGAAAAGGTTCATTATGGCTCAACAACATTGTGTTCTGCGCTCTGGCAGGCCTGCTCTGGTACAGCCAGTTCTTCGGGCTGAGCCTCGGCAAGGGTTTCCTCACGGACTCCCCTGCCCTGATGACATTCTCATGGTGCATACTGATGGCACTGAATGTGACATTCTCCAATGTATGGGGCATAATACTGAAAGAATGGAAAGGTTGCTCAAGGAAGACGGTATCCGTCCTCATTGCAGGCATCATAATACTGATAATAAGTTCATTCCTTCCTGAATTACTGAAATAGAAAGTTGGTTATCCGCAAAAATACACTTATGTTTATGCAGGCCGTAAATATCCGGGCCGGTAAATCCCTCCCACATCTACGATGCGGGTCCCTCCCGTTCACGAGGCCACGGGCGGACACGCCGTCCGGAATTTCACGGCCTGCAATCTTTCCGGGGATAATAATGCGGATATACATAATAGAAAGTTGATGATGAAAACAAGTGTACTGGAAAATAACAGCGGCCTGAGAGAGGCTGTATGGAAGGTCGCCGAGACTGCCGGCTATCTCTGGGAGAAGGGATGGGCCGAAAGGAACGGGGGCAACATCACTGTCAATGTCACGGAACTCATCGATGACGGGCTCAGGGCATTGGGCGCAATCAGTGAGCCAAGACCGATAGGGACAATCCTGCCGCATCTGAGAGGATGCTGGTTCTTCTGCAAGGGGACGCAGAAAAGGATGCGAGACCTGGCTCGTGACCCGATGTCAAACGGTTCTCTCATCCGCATCACTGATGATTGCGAACACTATGAGATAGTGGCGGACAAGCCTGTGATGCCGACCTCTGAACTCCCGTCGCACCTGAGCGTGCATGACTACCTGCTGGCCAAAGGCTCCCCGTACAGGGCATCGCTGCATACGCATCCGATTGAACTCGTGGCACTCTCTCATTGCAGAAAATATCTGGAAAAGGATGCCGCCACACGGATGCTGTGGTCAATGATTCCCGAGACCAAAGCATTCTGTCCGAGAGGACTGGGGATAGTACCTTATATGCTCCCGGGCAGTGTAGAACTGGCCAATGCCACAATCAGGGCGATTGATGACGACTATGATGTGGTGATGTGGGAGAAGCACGGGGTGTTCGCAGTGGACACGGACATCATGTCGGCATTCGACCAGGTGGACGTGCTCAACAAGTCCGCACAAATATACATCGCAGGAAAGAATATGGGATTCGAGCCGGAAGGCATGTCCGATGCACAGATGCAAGAGATATCAGACGTGTTCGGCCTGCCTAAATAAATCTTGATTGCCTGCATCAAACCTATCGACAGCATGAAAGAAATACTGTATATTATGTTGCCTGTACTGCTCTGCGGATGCAGTGCAGGCTCTTTCGTATTGGATGAGTCAAACATAGCACAGGTCGTGGACTCACTCTCACTTGACGAGAAGATACGGCTTGTGACAGGGACCTGCACCGACCCTGCCAATCCGCCATATCCTGCGCCCGGGACTGAAAAATCCGGACAGAAATATCTCATGGACGGAGTCAACACGTCTTCTGCCGCCAAGAAGGTGCAAGGCTCGGCAGGAGAGAGTTTTGCAGTGTCGCGACTCGGCATCCCGTCCGTCGTCTATGCCGACGGGCCTGCAGGACTCCGGATAGACCCTGTCAGACAGGACAATCCGGGCAAGGGATACTGGTGCACAGCCTTTCCTTCGGCGACTCTCATAGCAGCCTCCTGGGATACAGGGCTTGCCCGCAAAGTCGGGGAAGCGATTGGCAATGAAGTCCTTGAATACGGGGCAGACATCATCCTCGGTCCGGCAATGAACATCAAGAGGAACCCGCTGACAGGGCGCAACTTCGAATACTATTCGGAAGACCCGCTCCTGAGCGGCGAAATGGCTGCGGCAGTCATCAACGGCATACAGTCAAACGGCGTAGGCACATCTCTGAAGCACTATGCAGTCAACAACCAAGAGACTTACCGCAACGGTATCAATGCCATAGTGAGTGAAAGGGCATTGAGGGAAATCTATCTCAGAGGGTTCGAGATAGCCGTCAGAAAGGCGCAGCCTTGGACAGTGATGTCATCATACAACAAGGTAAACGGGGAATATGCCTCGGAAAGTACGATGTTGTTGACAGGAATCCTTCGTGACGAATGGGGGTTCAAGGGATACGTGGTCACTGACTGGTGGGGCGCGGATGACCCGGTCGCCCAAATGAAGGCAGGGAATGACATGCTGATGCCGGGCACACCGGCACAGATAGAAATTCTGCGCAAGGCTGTGGAAGACGGGGAACTTGACGAGGCTATCATTGACAGAAATGTCGCGAGGATACTGGGAGTGACGGTGAAGACGCCGGCTTTCAGAGGCTACAGGCACTCAGACAGGCCGGATCTTGAGAGTCATGCAGCAGTGGCAAGAGAGGCTGCCGCCGAAGGCATGGTACTGCTTGAGAATAACGGGGCACTGCCGCTTGAGAAGCCTTGCAGGCTGGCCCTGTTCGGCAACTTCTCGTATGACACGCAGGCAGGGGGCTCGGGAAGCGGGTATGTCCACAGGAAATACAGGGTGAATATCGATGAAGGGCTGGCCGATGCCGGATTCGTGACAGACAGTCTGCTGACAAGGATGTACACCTCGCATATTGCCGCAGAAAAGGCGAAACTGCCGCCTGAGAATTTCTGGAGCATTCCCATTGCCCCGGAAATGGCAGTGGACGATGGCATCATCTTGAAAGCGGCCAAGACTGCCGATGCGGCGATATTCACCATCGGCAGGATGTCGGGAGAGGGCGGAGACAGGAGCAGCGGCAAGGGAGACTATCTGCTGTCTGATGCTGAAATGTCGTTGTTGACGAGGGTATGCGATGCCTTCCATGCCGAGGGGAAGAAAGTGACAGTGGTAGTGAATGCCGGGGATGCCATTGAGTTCACAGGATGGAACAGGAGGCCTGATGCCATCCTGATGGCATGGCTGCCAGGACAGGAGGCCGGTCATGCAGTGGCAGATGTGCTGACCGGGAAGGTCAATCCGAGCGGGCGGCTGCCTATGACTTTCGCGGCAAGGTATACGGACATCCCGTCTTCCCGCAATTTCGGGGTATCGCCGGGTGAGACAAATGCTGTGCGGTATGAGGAGGATCTCATGGTCGGATACAGATATTTCACGACATCGGGCGTGCAACCTGTATACGGCTTCGGATACGGACTTTCCTATACTGATTTCGGATATTCGGATTTGCATGTCTGCATTGCAGACGGAGCCGCCGGTGATGCTGCCGCCGGTGATGCTGCCGCCGGAACCACCGGGGCTACCGATTCTGGGGCTGAGGCTGGGGCTGAGGCTGGGACTGCCGTGGCGACTGAGGCTGGTTCGGGAACCGATGCAGGGAACGATGTGAAAACCGACGCAGGAACTGCCATGGCAACTGAGACTGATTCCGGAACCGATGCAGGGGACAATGCAGAGACCGATGCAGGGACCGATGCAGAAGCCGAAATTACTGATATTCTGCTGACTGTAAAAGTAAAAGTGACCAACACCGGAAGACGGGCCGGAAAAGAGGTTGTGCAAGTGTATGTCAACAAGCCTGCAATCTCGGGCGGACGACCTGCCAGGGAACTCTGCGCATTTGCCAAAACAGGACTACTCGCGCCAGGAGAGAGCGCAGAAATGACACTTGCAGTCGGAGAGGATGACCTGCGCCAATGGGACGAGGCAAAACATCGCTGGGTCATCCCGGCAGGGAAATATACATTCACATCCGGCAACCTGTCCGCAGAATTCATCCTGCAGCCCTGAAATTGACAATCCACATCCACCCTCCACCTGGCACGAAAATGCCGCAAAACTGTGACAGGTGGGAGCAGCGGAGATGCCACCTGGAACGGAAATGCCGAGAAACTGTGACAGGTGGAAACAGCAAAGATGCCACCTGGAACGGAAATGCTGGAAAACCGTGACATGTGGGAGCAGCAGAGACACCACCTGGAACGGAAATGCTGGAAAACTGTGACAGGTGGAGGGTGTGTTGCGTCCACTAAGCACACTTCTGCGGGAAAAGCATGCCAAGTGGACAGTAGAAACTGTTGTGAAAACAAGAGAGGGCTGGTCAAAAGTCAGACTCGCCCTCTCATTGAAATACCAACTAACCAAACCCCTGTAAAGGGAATCCCCATTTATTTCTGCAATCCTCTATCTTTGGAACACTTCCGGCCAAGTGTGGATGAAATAGACCGGAGTGCAGCTCCAGGCATGGCAGTAACTGTTGAGCGGGTGGAAATTGTACGGCGAGATATAGTCGTTGTCCGGGTCGTATGCCTCCCAGAAAGTGTCAGCGCCTTTCTCAACCATTCCGCCCCAGTAGTCAAGCATATATTCCCGGGCCTCATCATACATTCCGCAAAGCAGCATTGCATCTATGAGATAATGCGTGCCATACGGGGTCCCCGGCATCACAGTTGCGTCCCCAGCAAGCGCAGTGCGGATGGCTTTCTGAGCCTCTTTCTGGCTGAGGGCACCTGCCTTGATGAGCCATGTCTGACCGAGGACCGACACCTGACGGTCCGGGCCGCTCACGAAAACTCCGGCTGTCTTGTCATAATAATGTTTCCTCGCCGCCTTCTTCATCTTCGCGGCTATGCCATACCATTCCCTGACCTCATCTTCCCTGCCGAGCATCTCTGCCAGTTCGCATGTCTGTTCAAGAGCGAAGATAGTCGCTCCCTGTATCGGGGCATTAGCATCAAGTCCTTCCCGCCAGTCAAAGAACAGCCATACTCCCCTTTTCGTCTGGTCAAAAATGTAATCCTCGTCAAGATAAGTCAGCGCATCCTCCACCTGACGGCGTGCCACGACCCACAGGTCCTGAGCGGTCTCGTAGTCTCCGGTATCTTTCAGATACTCCAGCAGTGTGGAATTGAACAGCAGACAATAGGTGAGGCAGTACGAACCGTACTGAGGATGCGGCTCAGGATGCTCGAACACATTAGATATCAACACCCCGTCATTCTGCGCAAGCGAAGCGAACAGATAGAGGCACCTCCTGGTGAGATCGAAATTGCGGAACGACCAGCGGTTGGCGAGCGACTCCAGATAGAGGTCGCCGAGCCACAGCCTGTGATCCCGCTTCGGACCGTCTTCATAGACTGTCTGCATACATTCGTGTAGAGTCTCCACAGCCACGTCACTGATGCGTCTGACCATCTCGGGCGTATCCTCAGACAGAGTCACCAGCGATGACCTGTCTGCAGAAGACACAGCCGTAAACCACATATCCTCCATCGCGAAATCAAAGTCCGGAGAGCCGCCCAAGAGTTCCACCTTCATATAACGGCCCGAGATTCTGCGCGGAATGGTGATGTCACAGTCAACCTGCTCGACTGTCACAGTCTCATCCTGCATCCATGCCCTGCTCAAAGTCCCCGGGAACGGGTCAAAGGGCACGTTCATCTCGGACGGCACCTCCCCGAAGGTGAACCTGAACCTCAGCGGGGCATCCTGCGTCCTCGAAAGAGTCTTGACGCGGAACGAGAAATATCCTGTAATATGTCTCCCGAAATCAACAGACACAGACGGCATCTGCTTCAGGGATACACCATAGTATGACGACATCTCCCCGCATCTTTCCATCCTCCAGCCCTGATAGGCCAGCGAATCCTGCACCCCGCGCACGAGATACAGAGGGCGGAGCACTGTCTCATGCAGGAC
Organism: uncultured Bacteroidales bacterium; assembly: GCA_944323505.1. Classification (GTDB taxonomy): domain Bacteria; phylum Bacteroidota; class Bacteroidia; order Bacteroidales; family UBA932; genus Cryptobacteroides. The sequence goes on along the minus strand of CALUST010000025.1, from coordinate 22,310 downwards.
AGGCTTTGCAGCCTCGGCCTTTTCAGCCCAAGAGGCACGCCACTGTGCATACACATCCTCCTGTTGTACAGCGGCATCTGTCATCTGTGATGAATCAGTCTGCCGGGCATAAAGTCCGGCAGACATGAAAAATAACAACACTAATGACAACGCTTTTCTATATGAACGCATATATGAAAACATTATTCTATCGGTGAAGTGACTCTGATCCAGTTGAGACGGAGATTGCCCTGAGGGACAGAGATGCGTATCGTCTGATGCCCTGCCGGAAGAGCCATCTCCACTCCGGCTGTAGTCCATTGCTCGACGCCGGACAATGTCGCGATACCCGAAATCGCACCGGGGCATTGAATATTCACGACGGCATCAATCAGAGAGTAATAACGCAAGTCGATGCGGTATTTGCTTGTCTTCGGCACATCGATGTTGTACTCGACCCACGCATCGCCGGTAAGATTGCTGATCTCAAGGTCGCTGTAGAAGTCATCAGTTATCTGGGTCTTCACATAAGGTCCCCATGTCTCCTCTCCTGCAGTCTCTTCGATGACCTGTCCAGTGTAATGCTCGGCAGGGATGTTCACATCAACAGGATACCAGTGATCCTTGTCGAACGATGAAAGCCCGATGTAGATACGGCCTATGTCTGTGACATGTGTAGGCTCCCCGCCGACACCGCTCTCGTCAAGTGTGATGAGAGGGAAATGAGGACGTGTATTATTGGAGCCGGTATTGTCCATGAACCATGCATAACGCTCTACGCGAGGGTCCGCCTCAAGATAGGTGCAGGTCTCCTGGCAGAAACTTGCCTGAGCCTCAGCAGTGGCAGCATCTCCATTCTCGAACTCTGTCAGCCAGAGCGGCTTGTTGTACTTGTAGAACTTGTGTATCATCAGGTTCTTCACAGCCTCACCGTTCGGCATGTAGCAATGAAGTGCAATAGCATCGATGTCATCCAATGATACCCCGGGATAGGTAAGGAACTCGTCATACCATGTGACAGGGTCGCCGTACCCCTCAAGAGTACCGTAATTGACTGCCGGACCTACTATCTTCATCCCGAGACGCTTGGCCATGGACACGAAGTCAGGCCATACTGTTGCTGCCTGGGCAGGTGTCATATTCGCCTGGTCCTTAAGATTCGGCTCATTGTAGGCGAGAATATAATTGGCGGCAGGATCATGGGCAAGGAAAGTGGCGATGTTCGACTCGCTGTATCCTGCATTCCACACCATAGGGAGGCATACCATGCCGTTGGCCTTGAGCATTGCCCAACGGTCTTCAGAGAGCGGATTGTGACTCCAGTTGTAGCACCATGACACTCCGGAGCCGAGCAGTTCTGGCATGGTCGATATGCGGAAGTTAGTGCAGACTCCCCTCTTGGCGCTCTTGCCCTGTGACGGAACGTCCGGCTCCGGCATGAAAGTGTCGAGTTCAGGGAAGACGGCAACCATGTCCATAGCCTGGTCATACGTCAGTTCGGGAGCCTCCTCCTCTGTACACGAACAGAATGTGCAGGACAGGACTGCCGCAGCGGCTGACATGATAAGATATTGCAATTTCATTTTTGTGAGTTTCTTGATTTTAAAAGATATGAAAATGCTGCATCTGCGTACCTGCACTGTACCGTACAGGCACACAGTATGCAGCAAAAAACATAATGTCAACTACCTATTGTGCCTGAGCCTCCTGTGTGAATGTGAAAGTCTGGATAGGGGTCTCAGCAGGATCTTCAATTGCCGTATATGCCGTACCTGTAGTATTGTATGTTCCGATTGTAACATAATCTCCATACTGGTCATTGAAATATACGTACACCTTGGCTACGCGCTGTGCCCCTGTATCATTTGCCTCCCAAGTGCAGGCGAACTTGTTGTTATTGTCTGCAGAGCGGAGTTCAACCCATGTGACAGGATTACCTTCAGTATCTTCAACCACGTAGTCAAAATCCCAATAATACGGGATAGTGTAATCCAGAGGCAACTCCATATTACCGAATGTTGCAGTAGCTGACGCTGTCTCCAGAGCCTCCCTGTCCTCACTGTGGGCTACAATATAATAGTCTGTCAGAGCAGGATTGTCTCCGCCTTCAGGTGCAAGAGTATAGTTCGGATTGCCGATACCTTTGTTTGCAAATTCAAAGATGACATATTCCGGCACTCTCTTGGTGGCGAGGTCGAAGTCATACTCTGTCATGGCATTCTCGGCGGTCCAGTCAGCGGCATCCTCTGAGGTGAACACGTATGACTCTCCTCCCTGGGTTGCGATTGTACAGGTGTAGCCTTCGCTGGATGCAGGAAGTACAGGCACATACACGACTGCTGCAGCCTCCTTGCTGGTGGCAGCATCCATCGGTGCAGGCGTAGTAAGGGTGACAGTGACGCTGTTTGCCGAACCTGCGGCAGCGGATTTGGCAGGGTCAGTGAAATCATAGGTATATGTACCTGCGATGTTGGCACCCTCGGATGCTGTAAAAGTGACTGAGGTCACAGGATCAGGTTTGCCCTTGCTGTCGAACACGTTCAGTTTGAGGAGATGTCCGAGCATCTTGAATGATGTGGACACTTCCACAGGGGCAGTCTCTTCTGCTGCTGTTGTCTGGACCTCGTCTTCTGTCCCCGGAACTGTAGCCTCTCCGAAAGTCATCTTCTCGGACACTGCTTTGAGATTGTCCATCTTGCCGGCAGCAGACTGGGTGTATGCCGGTCCGAAAGCGAATTCGGCACTGTAGGCAGACAGGGTTGCTGCAGGATAATATGCATAGCCCTCTGTCACTTCAAGAGGAAGTTCAGCATTGAAAGTCAGGCTGCCGTCTGCTGCTGAAGGAGCGATAGGAGTCGCATTTGCTACTGTTGAAGCGGCATCAAGAGTGACAAGCCCGAGTTTTGTAAGGTCGAGGTCAGCCCATACAAATGGAGAACCTTCTGCTATAATACCGGTGACTGAGAAAGTCCTGGAAGTCGGTTCCTCAGGCTGCTGGTCGTCTGGATTCTGATCATCAGGATTCTCATCCGGCTTCTGGTCATCCGGATCCTCATCGTCAGGATTCTGATCGTCCTGCACAGGCTGCTCCTGTTCAGGAGCATCTTTTTCGCATGACACGAATGTCAACGATGCGCCCACTATGAAAGCGAGCATAAAAGTGAAAATTCTTTTCATGGTCATTGTGTTTTTAGTGAAAGACCGGGTCCGGAAGACCCGGACCGGTCACAAAATCAATTATTCGGTAACTTTTTTATAGATGAAGAGCGCATCGTATTGTACAACGTCACCCTGTTTTGTACTGCTGCGGACAATCATGTTGTTGGTGTTCATTGCAGGACCTGTCCATCCTGTTGCAAGGACAGTAGTCATAGGTATCTCGATTTCAGCCCATTCTGAAAGGCTCATCTTATAAGAGTCCCAACTTACCAGGTAGGATTTCGAATCATCGATATTACTGAGCAGGAAGTTCGAGCCCACGCCAGGAGTACCTTTGACTGCAGCGTGGAAATACCATCCCTCGCCCTTGTCATCAAGAATCTGCTGGAACTCCGGAATTGCATTATTCAGCCCTGCCTCGTCAGAATAGACATAGCCTGCACCGGACCATCCGATTGAGCCTACAACCAGCCCCATATATCCCTGATTGCCGTAGAAGTTAGGGCCCTCAGAAGTACCTGCGTCAAATGCCATACCTCCGGTACCGTTGTTATTGCTGTCCCAGATGAAGAATTTCTTGTCATTGCCGTTGTCGCCGAGGCTGAGGATGATCTTGTCGCCGAGATACTCTGTTGAAGTCTGGTCGAGCTGCCATACAATGTATTTCTCTCCTTTAAGAGACTCGTGAATCTCGCCTTTTGCTGCCTGGTTGACAACAATAGTCACAGAATTCGCTCCTTCTGCGCTGATTGTGAGGGTGTAGGTTCTCTTGTCTCCCTCATTCGGCTTAGGAGCGAGAGTCACCTTGTTGCCTGATACAGTAGCAGTGAACCATTCAGGAGTCTCACCCACAGTGAATCCGTCAGGTGCGTTGGTTGTGACAGTGACATCCTGAGGAGCAGGGTCGCTCCAGGAGAAATTGACTGTCAGAGGAGTTGCAAGCAGGGTGTACTGCGCGCTTCCGCCTCCCTGTGTCCCGTCTTCTCCAGGAGTGACTGGATCGTCCTTCTTACAAGCTGCAAGTGAGGCAACCGCCATGGCTGCGCAGACTGCCTTAAAAATAAATGTCCTTTTCATGATTGATTTGAATTAAAGGTTTATTGTTTTTTGTGTTAATGGTTTAGATCTCAGTTGTAGTCTTTTAGTACCCGGGGTTCTGATCCAGACCAGCAAGTCTTCGCTCCTCTGCAGGAATAGGGAAGATCTCGTTCACACCTTTGCGGAAATCCTGGACTATGCCTCCGTACAAGGTCTGGAACTCGTCCTCACGGATGTGCCGGTTCATCACCTCGGCAGCAATGCCCCAGCGGTTGAGGTCGAACCATCTGTGGCCTTCCATCGCGAGTTCCACCCTTCTCTCATGGCGGATGGCCGCACGGAGATCATCAGCATTGTCCTGCAATTGACGATATTCGTAGTCCGAGCCGTTCCACACCCTGATGGAATAGTCCGGGAACTGAGGAAGTATCGCAGGATCACCTCCGCGAGCCCTGTTCCTGACACGTTCAAGGACAGTCTCCGCAGTGCCGAGGTCTCCTGTCTCGACGCACGCCTCGGCATACATCAGAAGGACGTCAGCGAAGCGTATCTCCTTGGTGTTAATCGGGTCATACGGGTTATTGGCATCAAGACGGTACACCGTACCTCCCTCCCCGTCCGTCATCATCGCATATTTCAGACTGAGAGTCCTGACCTCACCGCCATAGAAGTCCTCACGTGGATTGTCAATCTCGTCCTCCTCAAGCACATAGATGGTCATGTCCTTGCGCGGGTCACCCTCCTCGTATTCGTCGAGCAGATCCTGTGTAGGCCTGTTGTAGCCCCATCCGGCACTCCCGTCAGTGAATTTTGTGGAGCGGCAGCGCTGCTGGCGGCAGGTGAAAGCACCGCGGTGCCCGCCTGAACCGAAGTCGCTCGTAGGGTCATTGGTATATTGTATCTCGAACACGGACTCGATGCCGTTCTCTCCTGTGAGGGCGAAATTGTCCCAATAGTCGTCGCAGAGATCATATTGTCCGGAGTTGACAATCTTCTCGCCCCAATATTTCGCATTCTCATACGCGCTCCTGCCGTCAACTCCCTCCAGATATTCATGACCTGTAAGGAATGCCTTCAGAAGCAAGGCATGGGCAGTGCCTTTGGTCACATGACCGAGGTCTGCCTCATGATATTCCGACTTGTTCCAGAGGAACACCTCAGCATCCTTGAGGTCTTTCACGATGCCGTTCCAGATGGTGGAGAGTTCAGCCCTCTGATAACCCAGCTGGTCGGTCCCGTTGATGGCTGTCGTCACGTATGGCACCTTTCCGAATATGCGCACGAGCCTCATATAGTAGAATGCCCTGAGACACCTGGCCTCAGCAATGTACCTGGCCTGGAGCACGGCATCCATATACTCGTCCACAGGGACTTTCGCGATGTCTTCGATGGCCCGGTTGCAGCGTGCTATCCCGACATATTGTATGCGGTAGAACTGGAGCAGGATGTCATTGTCGGCATTCACCCTGAAATTCTCCATATCAGACAGGTTGGTATCCTCCTCTACAGTCTGGCCTCCCTTGTAGGCGTCGTCGGAGCAGATGTCTCCGAAGAACCACTCGTCGAAATAGATACCGTCCCTGTACTGGAGTTGCATAGGGGCGTAGCAGGCCACTACCACCGGTCCGCATGACTGACCGTCAATGTAGTATTCGTCAAGAGTCTGCGTACCCGCAGGTATCTCCATCAGCCAGTCCTGACAAGAAGAAAATGCAAGTACTGATGCCATCAAGGCTATGATTGATATTCTTTTCATCTGATTTTCCTCCTGTTTAGAAAGTAAAGTTCACACCGAGCATGAATGTCCTGGACTGAGGATAGTTGCCGTAGTCTACCCCGCCTCCCACTTCAGGGTCATATCCGCTGTACTTTGTGACAGTGAACAGGTTGTTCGCGGCAAGGTAGACCCTGAAATTCTGGATCTTTGCCTTCTGCAGGGCTTTCTGCGGTATCGTGTAGCCGATCTGCATATTCTTGAGTCTCAAATACGAACCGCTCTCAAGAAACCTGTCAGATGTCCAGAAGTTCACGGTGTGGTTCGGATTCGGGAGAGAGCCGTCCGGATTGTCAACCGTCCACACATCCCTCATCGCAGTACTCAACTGTGAGTTGAGACCGTTGCCTTCGAGCCTCTCGCGCATGGCGTTGTAGATGGTGTTGCCATAGACACCCTGGAAGAACATGGAGAGGTCTACCGGTCCCCATCCGAGATTGATGTTGAATCCGTAGGTGAATTTCGGGAACGGGTTGCCGATCACTTTCATGTCCTCTATGTCATCGAGTTCTCCGTCCCCGTTCTGGTCGACATATCTCACGTCGCCGACTTCGAAACCGTGGATGTTGCGGGTGGCATTGTACGCATCGATTTCAGGATCGTTCGTAGGATTGGGCTTGATACGGAAGTACTCGTCAATCTCCTCCTGGGTACGGAAGATGCCGTCAGCCTCATAGCCCCAAAAAGAGCCTACCGCGAAGCCCTGGTCAGTGACAGTCTTGTCGCCGTATATCCTGTCCGCCCCGTTCATGTTCACGACAACATTCTTCACGAATGAAATATTGCCGCTGATGCCGTAGAAGAAATTGTGATTCCCGAGAGGAAACGAATCCTTCCATTCGAGCTGGAGTTCGACTCCGCTGTTGCGCATCGTGCCGACATTGTCGACTGCCGTATAGAGGTCGCCGACGTAATATGGCCACCTGCGTGCGAGAAGCATATCCTTGGTGTCACGGATGAAGAGGTCGAGAGTTCCCGTGAGCCTGTCCTGGAAGAATCCGAAGTCCACGCCCATGTTATAGTGCTCTGAAATCTCCCATCTGCCGTTGAGGTTCTTGAGGCTGGTGACAGCCGCACCTGTACTGAGTTCCTGCTTGTCACCCGTCCCCGGACCGAACGGATAGCCGAGGTTGGCATACATGCTGGAGTCCATTGTCAATGTGAAGAGATTGGCATCCACGCTGTCATTTCCGAGCAGCCCCCATCCGAATCTGAGTTTGAGGAGGGAAACCTTGTCCGCACTCTTCAGCCAGTTCTCCTCAGAGAGTTTCCAGGCCACTGCCACAGAGGGGAAATGTCCCCAAGGATGGTTCTGGAACGAACGGTTGCCGTCAGAACGCCAGTTGAATGTGAAAAGATAGCGGTCAGCATAGTCGTATGTCACACGGCCAATGAAAGACATCCTGCGGTACTGTCCGTTGTATGAGCCACCTTGGGTGAAATCCGTAGTCGCGTAATTGAATGACCAGAACCTCTCACCGGTGTGCAGAAGGTTGCGTCCTCCCACACCGACACTCTCGTTCTCCGACATGTCTATGGTCTGTCCGGCCATTATGGAGAAGTCATGCTTGCCGAACGAGCGGGAATAAGTCGCGTAATTGTTGAAGTTGAAACTTGCCGAACGGCTCTGGTTCTGGGATATCGAGTTGGAATCGTTCTTGTCTGCGGCAGAATGGTAGTATTCTTCCGTAAAGGACCTTGAATGGACGTATGAAAGGTCGAAATTGAAGTCAGAGCGGAACACGAAGCCCTTGAAAGGCTTGAGTTCGAGATAAATCGAGCCTACGAAGCGTTCGGTGCTGCCTTTCGGATAGGTATGGGTGGCCATCGAATACGGGTTCACCACATTCTTGAAGTTGGACGCGGCGGCTATGTTGCCCCCGAGATCCTCTCCGAGATAGTTGAGGCTGCCTTCGGGATAATATGCCGGGTCCCATGGCGCCATTGCCATGGCTGCCGATATGACCGACGCTCCCGGCTGGGAGTTGTTGTTGAGTGCCCATCTCGACCTTGTAGAAGAAAAGTTGAGGGAACTCCCCATCTTCAGCCATTTCTTGATCTCGGACGAGGCACTGTAGTGCAGGTTGAGCCTGTTGTACCATGAGCCGATGATGGTACCGTCCTGGGAGAAATAGTTCGCGCTGAAAGTCTGGCTGACTTTCCGGCTGCCGGAGTCTATTGCGATATAATAGTTCTGGATGGCGGCGCTTCTGAACACTTCATCCTGCCAGTCTGTATTCTGGGCGGCATAGTTGAATCCCTGTCCGGGGACATCCGTCGCTACAGGATAATAGTCGACGCCTCCGATTCTGGCATAATTGAGCCACGCATTGAGTCCTCCTGTCTCGTAGGCGTCAATCTCCGCCTGGCTCACGGGATTGAGTTTGAGATAAGTCTCCAGATGCTCCTGAGACTTCATCAGATCCAGTTTCTTCCATCTGGTCTGGACTCCGGCGTATGCCTCGAATGTGATTCTGGTACGCGGGCTCTGCGATGCCGACTTGGTCGTGATGAGGATCACCCCGTTGGCCGCACGAGAACCGTAGATGGCTGCAGAAGCGGCATCCTTGAGGACTTCCGTAGTGGCTATATCATTAGGGCTTAGAAAGTTGATGTCATTGACAATCATCCCGTCAACGACATACAGAGGCGAGACGCCGGCATTGACAGAGCCAATGCCCCTGATGCGTATGGACACGTCAGAGCCTGGCTGACCTGTATTGGAAGTGACAGTCACGCCGGCCACCCTGCCCTGCAAGGCAGCACCCACAGATGCGACTGAAGCCTTTTTCAGATCATCGCCCTTGACGGACGACACAGCACCGGTAAGGTCGCTCTTCCTGACTGTACCGTAACCGATGACAACGAGTTCATCGAGTTGGGTCGAACTTGTTTCGAGTGTTACATTGATGACAGATCTGTCACCTATCTCTTCATGCCGGTCAGAGAACCCGAGGCAGGTGAATAAAAGAGACCCCCCCCGGATTCAGGGACGTCCAATGACCAGTTCCCGTCAAGGTCGGTCAGAGTCCCTTTGGTGGTTCCTTCAAGTATGACGGCAACTCCTGAAAGCGGCTGCCCGTCCTCTGATGAAGTCACCGTACCTTTCACTGCCATTGTCTGTGCCGACAACGACAGGCCTGTACAGAACAGGACAAGCACCAATAGACATTTTTTCATTTCTGTATGACGGTTATTAGTTGTCTGTTTAATGTCGTATGCAAAGATAATCGCGTCCCCATCAATGTACACTATGTTTTTTAACAATAGACCTATGTAATTTGACCACTTGTTTCCATTCTTCGATTTTTATGTCTACCTTTCAGACATGGAACCGATAAAATACATTCCCAAGAACAAGAGGGACGAATTGTGGGGGCTCACAGTATGCTCCTGCGGCTACCAGAAGATAGCCCCCGGAGAAGAATACCCTCCACACAGACACAACCAGGAATATATGTTCAATCCGGCCAACGGACGCATCCTGTCCGAATACCAGCTGCTATATATAATTGACGGGCAGGGCGTCCTGCGCACAGACCACGGAGGGCTCATGTCGGTCAAGGCCGGGGACATGTTCATCATCTTCCCCGGAGAGTGGCACACATACCACCCTGATGAGGAAACAGGATGGACAGAATACTGGATAGGATTCAGCGGGGTCAATATCGACAACCGTGTATCAGTCGGCTTCTTCTCTCCGGGAAACCCGCTGTATCATGTGGGATATGATGAGAGTTTCGTGGAACTCTACAACGACGCCATCCGCACAGCCACAAGACAGGAACCGTATTTCCAGCAGCTGCTTGCAGGGATTGTCAACCATCTTCTCGGACTGATGTTCATGACAGGCAGGAACAGGGCTCTCCACAACGATGACGCGAGCCTCGGGCTCGTTGACAAGGCCAAGGCCTACCTCCAGGGAGCCATCGAAGAAGACATCAAGATGCCTGACATCGCTGACAGGATGAACATGAGCTACACCAAGTTCCGACGCCTGTTCAAGCAGTACACAGGACAGGCCCCGGCACAATATTTCCTGAATCTCAAGATTCACAGGGCAAAGGAAATGCTCAGGGGCACAAATGCCTCTGTCAAGGAGATCTCATACATCCTGCATTTCGAGAATCCGGAATACTTCGCCACACTGTTCAAGCGCAGGACAGGCGTCTCCCCTTCCGATTTCAGGAAGCAATGACAGCGGCTGCTGTCAGAAATTCTGCAAAAACTCAGAAAGATTGGTTTCACGGCTCAGCCCCATCTTCTGCCTGAGCCTGTATCTTGCCATCTCCACACTCCTCACCGACATATTCATCATTGACGCCATATCTTTGGAAGACAGGTCCATCTTCAGATATGCGCACAGCCTCATGTCCCCAGATGTCAGCCTCGGGAACGCGCTTTTGAGCCGCTTGAGATAGTCCTCATACACATTGTCGAAATTCTTCTCGAATTTCTGCCAGTCATCATCATGACCGATGTTCTCCCTGATGTCAAACTGTATCTTCTGGAGCCGCTTCACCGCCTTGGAGCGGTCAGTGTTCTCTGAGATTTCAGAGCATACCTTTGCTATATCGTTCTTTATCCTGATGAGTATCTCGTTCTTGCGTATCAGGTTCATAGTCGAGTTGGCAAGATCCTGAGACTTGTGTTTCAGGTCCGCCTCCAGAGTCTGGTTACGCAGCATCACTATCTCCTTTTCCTTCTCCCTGGCCTTGGCCTCATACATGGCTTTCTGAGCCTTCATCTCCTCCTCCTTTTTGTGCCTTACAGCCTCTGCCCGGCGTTCTGAGCGGATATTGATCAGATTCAGGAGTGCCCAAAGCAGGAAAAGTGCAGCGAACGTATAGAAAATGACTGCGAATTTGCTGAGATACCACGGAGGCAGTATGGTAAATGCAAACACCGACCCGGAGGTCACGTCAGAAGACGGGCTCCCGGCTCTGACCATGAACTCGTAGCTGCCGTATGGCAGGCCTGTATACTCCTTGGAGCACTCCGACGTCCATGAAGACCAGTCTTTGTCATAATTCTTCAGGAAGCAGCTGTATTCCATGTCATTTCCTGTCGCATATTGCGGACACACAAATTCAAACCGCAGAGAATTGTCCTTATATCTGAGACGGATTCTGTCCTGCGGCAGCCATTGTCCGACCGGACCTCTTGCCCCGTAGACAAGGGAATCCTTTCCTCCCGTAACCAGCACTTTCTTGATGACCACATCATTCTTTTCCTCCCTTCCCCGCCTTACGGACTTCCCGACATCTATCAGAGAGAAACCGTCCTCGGTATTTATGAGAAAATGGCTCCTGTCCTGCCATGTGATATTGTCAAAACCCGGTATCCTCTTGTTCTGCAGGAACTTCAATGACACGCTGTCCGTCTTGAAACCTTCTGAGGTCCTCGTGGCCAGCATCTGCATCGTACCGGAGAGAAAAAGCAGGTCACCGAATGGAGATTCCTCGATTTTTGCAGCCACCGGAGGCCGTGCGAACAGACCGTTCAGTTCTGCATCCGGCCTGACCCTACCCGCTGTCCTGTCATATCTGTAATATCCCCCTTCGGACGAGAAGACGATGTCCCCGTCATATCTGTTGGGCATATTGTTGCGCTCTGTCGGGAAGCCCTTGTCCCTGCCGAAATATTCCGCAAGCACGACCGAGTCCCGCCTCTCATTCAGGGTCAGGCTGAAAAGCCCGTTTATCCAATGATGAAACCATATCCTGCCGTCACTGTCTGGCTCAAGCGTACTGCTGGACTGCCCGAAACCTTTAATATGATGCGGAAGCCAGCGTCCCTCCTGCCTTTGGAGCGTAAAGAGCCCGTCATGGGAGCAACCCAATATCTCCCCTTTCACAAAAGGATTCCTGAAAAGCGTCCATATACCGCTCAGTCCCTCAACCTGCGAGGCATCATTGCCTCTTATGACAAACAGCCCGTGGTCATGACCGCAGAACAATGTGCCGTCAATGACTTCCAGACACCATACCTGCCCCTTTATGCCATTGACCTGCCTCAATGTGGAATAATCCATCCTCCCGCCGTCATAAGCCATGCTGAACAGTCCCTGATTGGTTCCGAGCCAGATGCGTCCGTCATGAATGACCGACGCATATCCCGAGCCGAAAAGCCGGTCGTCCATGAAGATGTGTCTCTCCAGGGAATTTATGTTCACATAATCGATTCCTTTGTCCAGTCCCAGCCACAGATTGCCATCCATATCAAAAAAGACACTCAGGACAGTGTTGTTCTGAAGTCCGGAGAAAGTATTCAGCTGATTGGAGTCCATTGTGTCGAGATTGGCGACAAAGACTCCGTCAGACACGGTCCCGAGGGCAAGGAATGTCCCGTCCGTATCGGCACAGAATATCTGTACATCATCCGGAAGCCCGTCAATATCCAGACGCCTGGCTGTGCCGTCCCGATAGTAGAACACGCCTGAGAACTCGGAGACCAGGATCATCCCTGCAGTCCCCATGTATGGAAGTATGGCGCATATCTTTATATCACAGAAGTCCCCTGCCCCGTCAAGGACTTCGGGGCCGTAGTCGCTGACAGTCATCAGCCCCTTGCCCGCTGCAGAAAACACGGGTCTGTCTGCTATGACGGCGAACGAATGTATCTTGGACCCGATCTCATACGTTGCGAGTCCCCTCTCGTCAAGTCTGTATATGACACTGTCATCATAAAACCATATACAGTCAGAAGACTTTCCGATACCCCATATCTCAGAAGCCTGATGCTCCAGAGAAAACTTCTGGATAAGTGAGGTGTATGTCATATTCCCTGAACTGTCAAGGGAGAAATACCCGAACTCATTGTATGCACCGGCATAGATTCTCCCTGAGCCCTCATCATACATCACTGACCTGACATTGGTATGGTTTGCTACTGGCACAAGAGTCCACTCATTCCCGTCGAACTCCAGAAGTCCCTCATTATTGGCAAAATACATAAATCTTCCGCTGCTCTCGTCCATGTCCCAGTTCTGCGTTCCGGCCATATAGACCGTCTTTGTCCAGTTTCTCACATAAGGCCATGCAGCCCCCGCAGGAAAAGAAAAGAGAAGAGCGGAGGACAGAGCGGCCATGACTGCCGCAAGTCGTGATATTAGGATACGGTTACCGTCCATGATATGTGGTTTTACTTCAGGACAAAGTTAATAAAATCCACCTGTTGTAGAGGAGATATGAGAGTCATAAAAAAATGATGATTAGGCAATATCTTCAATTATAATACTAATATCCAATGATTTGACATTTAAATACTGAAATGATGTAGTATTTATTTTCTCCTCATGTTGAGTTTTTGTGTAGGTCATTACGCACCGTCGGAATATCGCAGGGAATATATTTGCATCCACAAATCAGACACAGGACTAATAACATCAGCATGAGAAGAACAATTCTTTCAATTTTTCTTGTATTGCTCGGAATGCATTTCGCAACTGCACAGTCACTGACAATCTCAGGAACTGTGACATCCGCAGATGACGGGCTGCCGCTGCCGGGAGTGTCAGTGGTGATACAAGGGACTACGCAAGGGACTTCCACGGACCTTGACGGCAATTATTCAATCTCAGTACTGCAGGGACAGACCCTTCTGTTCACCTCTATCGGATTCAAGGACCAGATGTTCACAGTCGGGGGGGGCAGCAGGATTGACGTAACCATGGAGACCGATGCAGTAATGCTCGAAGAGGTGGTTGCCATAGGATATGGCGTCATGAAAAAGAGCGACCTCACCGGCTCTGTATCCTCTGTAAAGGCAGACCAGCTGCAGCGTTCCCCTGCCGCAAACCTTGACCAGGCTCTGCAGGGTCTTGCAGCAGGAGTGACAGTCAATTCCGGCTCAGGTCAGCCTGGAGCGGCGGCGGAAGTCAGGATCAGGGGTATCGGCACTGTCAACAACAGCGCTCCCATATATGTAGTGGACGGGATGATAGTCGACGACATATCATTCCTCAATCCGAATGACATAGCATCTACAGAGATCCTGAAAGACGCATCCGCTACTGCGATATACGGGTCGAGAGGTGCGAACGGAGTCATACTCGTGACCACAAAGAAGGGCGGCACGGACGGCAAGATCAACGTGACAATCGACATGTACGCAGGCGTACAGTCGGCATGGAGGCATCTGGACCTGATGGGCGCGTCAGAATTTGCGCACACCCTGGCCTCGCTGAGCGTGAATGCGGCCAACCAACTCAATGTGCTGGACAATGACGGGCTTGACGCATGGCTCAGACAGTATTACATCGGAAAATCAGGCTACTATCCGACCAATCTCGACTACTCCACTGTAGATACCGACTGGCAGGACGAGGTGTTCCGCAATGCAGCCATCCAGAACTACCATGTGTCCGTATCAGGAGGCAACGAGAAGACCCAGTGGACAATGAGCGGCGGATGGTTCAGCCAGGACGGCACCATCATCGGCTCTGACTTCGAGAGGATGACCATCAGAGCCAATTCGGCGCACAAGATAGCCAAATGGCTGAAAATCGGGGAGAACCTCACATTCACCAGATCAGAGGGCAGGAATGCGATGAACAATAACAGCAACCCTGGAGCATCCATACTCTCTGCCGCCATAGCCATGGCACCATGGGATCCGGCAAGGTATCCGCATGGAAGCAAGAATGCGTCAGGAGAAGATCTCAGCGGACGGATAAGCGCGGCATCCAACTTCAAGAATGTCACAAACCCGCTGTCCATGGTCTATAATTCAGAGCCTTCGGACAAGACCGAAAGGTGGCTCGGGGATGTGTTCCTGGAACTGACACCCGTCAAAGGGCTCACATTCCGCTCGGATGTAAGCCTCGACCTCACGAACATAAGGCACAGCCTCTTCCAGTCCGCCTATGAATACTCTTCCTTCGACAAGAGGGAGAAGAATTTCATAGAGAGAAGCATGACAAGATACTCTACAGTCATGCTGGAGAATACCCTTACCTATGCGAGAGACATCAGAAAGCACAGTTTCTCCGCCATGGTGGGACAGACTCTTGAAGAATACAACTACTACAGCATGGGCGGCTCCGGCTCTTCTATCCTCAATCCTGAAGAGAAGAACTGGTACCTGTCCCAGGCGACAGAAGACCAGGCCAAGGCGACTGACTCCGCATCAAGGACAAGGAGACTCTCATTCCTCGGTCGTCTGCACTACTCATACGACAGCAGATACCTCATCACTGTGAACTTCCGTGCAGACGGCTCCAGCAAGTTCCTGCAGCACAAATGGGGATTCTTCCCGTCCACTGCACTCGCATGGCGCATCAGCGGAGAGTCATGGATGTCCGGGGTCACATGGCTCGATGACCTCAAGATACGTGCGGGATGGGGACAGATAGGCAACGACCAGATCGGAGACGACGCATTCGTCCTGGAAATGATGAACACAGGCCCTACTTTCGTGGACTACCCTCTCGGCACAGGCTCACAGGCTCTTGTCCCGGGCGCAACGATATTGACCTACGTCAATTCGAGCGGCAAATGGGAGACCACTGAGCAGTGGAATGTCGGTGTGGACTTCGGGATGTTCAACGACAGATTCACCGGTACGCTTGACCTCTTCCTCCGTGACACCAAGGATATGCTCATGAGCGTGACCGCCCCTGCCCATGTCGGCAACCGATATGCTGCGACAGCCAATGTCGGCACTGTCCGCAACAAGGGTATCGAACTCTCCCTCAACCACAGGAACAGGGTAGGACAGGTGGACTACTCGATAGGCGGCAATGTATCGTTCATAGGCAATGAACTCACAGCCCTCAATGGAGGCTCGGTCATCTACGGGGACAAGACCATCTGCGACCAGGGACTGCCGCTGTACACATTCTGGGGCTACAAATATGAAGGCATATACCGCTCTGAAGAGGAAATCAAGGAGCATCTGCCGAAAGATTACCAGAACTATGCCCCGGGAGACGCAAGGTATGCCGACCTTGACGGGGACGGAAAAATCTCTGATGCTGACAGGACGGCGATAGGCAATCCGTTCCCATGGCTCACATACGGTCTCAACCTCTCTGCAGCCTGGAAAGGAATAGACGTCTCGCTCTTCTTCCAGGGCGTCTACGGCAACGAGATATATAATGCAGTACGCCTCCGCACCGAAGGGACCGGAAATGAGGCCACCCTCAGTACCACGATGAGAGATGTGTGGACTGCGAGCAACCCGGGAGGCAGCATTCCGAACCCGAATGGAAGCCCGAACAACAAGTTCGACAGTTCGAGATTTGTCGAAGACGGTTCATATCTCAGGCTTAAGAATCTCCAGATAGGCTACTCATTCCCTGAGAGATGGATCAGCAAGGCAAAGATGAGCCGGCTGAGAATCTATTTCTCTGCAAGCAATCTGTTCACTGTCACAGGATACAGCGGGTATGACCCTGAAGTGGGAGGCGGGGTAGACTACGGCAACTATCCTCAGTCCAGGACATTCATGCTCGGTCTGAACATCAATTTCTAAACGGAAAAAGCAATGAAAAGACATATTTTGACAGGCGGCATCATCTTCCTTTCTCTCGGACTCGTATCGTGCGAAGGCTGGCTCGGGGAGGAAAGCCCTATGCTCAACACTGTGGAGGACTTCTTCACCAGCGCGGAGACAGCCGGACAGAGTGTGATAGCCGCATACGTCCCGCTCATGTGGGAATACAACAATACATATTTCTCGGAATTCTTCATCGGGGACATCGCATCGGATGATGCCTTGAAAGGCGGCCAGAATACCGCTGACATGGCTGAGGCATACGACATCGACAACTTCAAGACCAACGCCGAGAACACTCTCCTGCTCCAATACTACAGGGCAAAATTCCAAGGTATCCAGAGAGCCAATCTCGCCATAGAGCAGATTTCTGCCATGGATACGGACGAGACTCTGACAGAGGAACTCAAGGCACGCTTCATCGCAGAGGCGGAATTCCTGAGGGCTTTCTACTATTTCCAGCTCGTCAGAGTATTCGGAGGAGTTCCTCTGGTGATAACCCCTATCTACGGGAGCGATGACTGGATACAGGCCAGGGCGAGCGTGGATGACATCTACGCAAGAATCACAGCAGACCTTGAGAGTGCGCAGGCAGACCTGCCGGACAAGAACGGGTATGCAGCCGAAGACCTCGGCCGCGCCACAAGCGGGGCAGCACAGGCAATGCTGCTGAAGGCATATCTGTACTGGGGCAACATGAAGGAACTCTCTGGAGACACTGGCACCGCTGACAAATACTACGAGGAGGCCAGGAAATGGGGCAGCACATTCATGACAGAACAGGCCGGAATCTACAGTCTCTGTCCTGACTACGCGGACAATTTCACCCTTGAAGGCGAGAACGGGCCTGAATCCGTATTCGAGATACAGTATATGGAAGAAGAGACCTCTGACTACGGAGAGGGCAACGGCTTCACAAGGGGGACATTCGCCACAATGCTCCAGAGGTCGCGCTCGACTGCCTTCGGGGAGGCCGGATGGGGATTCAACAAGCCGACGCAGAATCTGTTCGACGAATATGAGGTGGCTGATGACGGCACTGCCGACCCGCGAAGGGATGCCACCATCCTGACCCCGGACGATGATGAGATAGACAGCCCTGAGCAGGAGATATATCTCGGTTGCCCTTACCTCAGCATAAAGAGGACATTGATCGGAGCCGACCGCAAATACGTCAAACTCTCACATCCTACCCGCTCCCCTATCAATTACCCTGTAATCAGGTATGCCGACGTACTGCTGCTCTATGCCGAGGCATCCCTCGAATGCGATGATGCCAACACCGCCAAGTCCTGCCTCGAACAGGTGCGTTCAAGGGCAAGGGGGACACAGGACATCCTGCCTGAATTCCCGGGATACAGGATACCGGACTGGAAGGCCGGATATGCAATGCACCAGCTTGCAGATACTCCTGAAGACCTCGAAATGGCAATCCGCCACGAAAGGAGGGTGGAACTCGGTATGGAAGGGCACAGATGGTTCGACCTGTGCCGCTGGGGCATCGTCAAAGACGTAATGGATGCCTACATCGCACAGGAGACTGATGCGGCAAAGGCCGAGACGGCGACATTCGTCGAAGGGAAGCATGAACTCTTCCCTATCCCGCAGGAGGAGATAGACCTCGGACAGATACTCGGACAGAATCCCGGATACTAGACTGGGACACTACAATATACTGGAACCGGACCATAAGCAAAACAATTTTCAACTATTAACAATTTAAACTCTTTTATCATGAAAAAGACATTTTTGATGCTTCTTGCCGGCATCGTACTCGCCGGCTTCACTTTCACTGCCTGCGACAAGGACAATCCTGAGGAGCAGCAGGGACAAGTCGTGGAACAGCCTGATGACGAGACTGATGAACCGGGTGACGAAACAGATGAGCCTGGCGGGGATGCGACATCTCCTTCCACCGATGATTATCCTTCCCTGCAAGGAAGCAACTACTATGTACTCCTTTTGGACAACGGTTCTTTCAACGCCATTGCCGAGAATGTGACTCTTGACCTCAGAGTAAACGACAACAACGTATTCCTTTATCTGTGGGAAGAGACTTACCAGGAAGGCATCAAGACAGGACTCGGATTCTATGGCAACGATGACTGGACATCCATCGTCACCACTCCTACACAAGGATGGTCAGGCGGAGCCATCACTTTATATCCTGCAGAAATCGAAAACATAGACCTGCTTACTGAGATTGCCTCTGAGCCAGAGAACTATTATCTGCACTTTGCATACAAGTCCAACAGCGACAAAACCAACCATGCAATATTCAGCGAAGCATGGGGAACAAGAGTCAAGATCGGAAGCGTCGGTGTAGGCGCATTCGTTGACAACGGAGATTCTTACACCCCACTCGTTCCGGTCAGCGGTCAATTCGTGGCCGGAGAATGGAACGAATATGAAGTAAAGATTTCCGACACAGGACTTGATTTCTCGACTGTTCCGACAGCATCGCCGAACAACTTCTTCGCATTCCTCAGCGGAGGTACTGCGGGAATCACTTTTGACCTGGATGCAGTATTCATATACAAGAAATAAAGTATAGCCAGACATGAGGGTGGCTAAAAAGAGTATCTTTTTGGTCGCCCTCTTTTTATATTACAACAGAAAACGGAAATGAAATATTTGACAATACCATTCCTCGCACTTTCATTGCTGATATGCTCATGTTCCTGCTCATCAGTTGAAGATGAGGGAAATCAGGTGGACATGACACAGCAAGGCTCGGGCGAGACAGACGGATACAGGCTCGTATGGCAGGATCTCTTCGACGGGGAAAGTCTGGATGAATCAGTATGGAACATGGAGAAGAACGGCAACGGGGGAGGCAACCGCGAACTTCAGTATTACACTGACAGCGAAAAGAATGTATCTGTAGGCAAAGACCCGTCAGGCGAGCACGGATGCCTGATAATCACAGCCATAAAGGAGTCCTACGGAGGCAAGGCATTCACATCCGGCAGACTCAATACCAAAGGGAAGAAAGAGTTCAAATACGGGAAAATCGAGGCGAGCATCATGCTCCCAAAGACTGCTGACGGGCTATGGCCTGCATTCTGGACTCTCGGAGGAGACAGTGACACCAACACATGGCCCAAGTGCGGAGAAATCGACATCCTGGAGATGGGCAACGCAACAGGTATAAGTAACGGCACACAGGAGACCTACTTCAACGGCGCATGTCACTGGGGCGAGTCTGTTTCTGACAAAAGAAGCCATTCAAAGCACGGTAATGCACCCTATAGCCTGCAGGACGGGGAATTCCACCTCTACACCATGATTTGGGACGAAGACAACATCAAGATGTATCTCGACCTTGACAAGAATCCCGATGCTGAGCCGTATTTTGAGATGTTGAACAAGACAGGCGGGGATTATTTCAAGAAAGAACATTTCATTCTTTTCAACCTTGCCGTAGGCGGGACATTCCCCGGGATATACAACTCGGCCGGCATAACAGCCCTCCCCGAAGACGGATCGAGTGCAAGCATGTATGTCGATTACGTAAAAGTATATCAGAAATAGACTTACACAAGATGAAAATCAAATATCTTTTATTGACACTTATGACTGTCATCTCCGTCTCATTTGCATTCTCCTGCTCATCGCTGGAGACAGATGAGCCTGACACGGAGCAGGCCGGTGACAAGGATGATGACAACACCGGTGAGGATGACGGTACCGGTGAGGAGAATCCGGGCACTGACGATGGAAACGAAGAGAATCCCGGAGGGGATGACGAAGACGGAGATGTTGTCAATCCTCCTGCAGGCGACTCAGGACAGGATGGTTCGGGAGAGACTGACGGATACAGGCTTGTATGGCAGGATCTCTTCGACGGACAGTCGCTCGACATGAGCAAATGGGTGATTGAAGTCAACGGCAACGGAGGAGGCAACAACGAACTGCAATACTACCGTGAGGAGAACATCTCGGTCGGGGATGACGGCAACGGGAACGGCTGCCTCATCATCACGGCAAGACGGGAATCGTATGCAGGAAAGAGTTTCACCTCAGGACGTCTCAATACGAGCGGCAAATATGAGTTCACCCACGGCAAGGTGGAGGCAAGCATCATGCTTCCGAAGACTGCAGACGGTCTGTGGCCGGCATTCTGGCTGCTCGGGGCGGACATAGCCACGAATCCGTGGCCGAAATGCGGCGAAATCGACATCATGGAGATGGGCAACGCCGCAGGCATCAGCGCAGGCACACAGGACAGGTACTTCAACGGTGCGGCGCACTGGGGATACTACCGGGACGGAGCCTATCCGAACTATGCCAAAGCCTCGACCAACTCGTACAGCCTGCAGGACGGGCAGTACCATCTCTACACTCTCATCTGGGATGACACCATGCTCAGGATGTACCTGGATCTCGACAAATATCCTGATGCCCAGCCTTACTATGAGATGGGCATCACCGAGAAAGGTGACGACTGGGGTACAGGACATTATTTCCACCATGACTTCTACATCCTCTTCAACCTCGCTGTCGGAGGCAATTTCCCGAACATCCACAATGCAGCGGGAATCACTGCCCTTCCGGACGACGGTTCCGAGGCCAGGATGTACGTCAACTACGTCAAAGTCTACCAGAAATAACCGTGGCAACAAGCATTTAAAAATGCATACCCGCATTATTAGCCCCGAAATATTGCAGGCCGTAAAATTTCGGACGGCGTGGCCGCCCATGGCCTCGTGAACGGGAGGGCCCCATATTAGTATGGGAGGGATTTACCGGTCCGAAAATTTACGGTCTGCATAGGTAAGCGGCATTTTTGCGGATAGCCAATAAAAAAGACAGCGACCTTCGAGCCGCTGTCTTTTTTTTATGGAGTTAACCCCTGATTATTCGGCCTTGCCGTCTGATCCGAGGACATTGATGATCTTGTGAGTATAGAGTTTCTTCATCTCGTCACGTGCAGGTCCGAGATATTTGCGAGGGTCGAACTCAGCCGGCTTCTCTGCGAATACCTTGCGGATGGCTGCTGTCATTGCAAGACGGGAGTCAGAGTCGATGTTGATCTTGCAGACTGCTGACTTGGCTGCCTTGCGGAGTTCCTCCTCCGGAATACCGATGGCAGCCTCAAGGTTGCCGCCGAACTTGTTGATCATGTCAACATACTCCTGAGGGACTGAAGACGAACCGTGGAGAACGATAGGGAATCCCGGAAGCTCCTTCATCACACCGTCGAGCACGTCAAATGCAAGTGGCGGAGGTACGAGACGGCCTGTCTTAGGATCGAGTGTGCACTGCTCAGGTTTGAACTTGTATGCACCGTGTGAAGTACCTATAGAAATGGCGAGAGAGTCGCATCCGGTCTTTGAAGTGAAGTCAACCACTTCCTCAGGCCTTGTATAGGTGTGATGCTCTGCCTGTACCTCATCCTCAACACCTGCGAGGACACCAAGTTCACCCTCTACAGTGACATCGAACTGATGTGCGTATTCAACGACTTTCTTTGTGAGAGCGACATTCTCGTCGTAAGGGAGGTGTGAGCCGTCAATCATGACAGATGAGAATCCCATGTCAACGCAGCTCTTGCAGAGTTCGAAAGAGTCGCCGTGGTCAAGGTGAAGCACAATCTGAGGATTGGCCCAGCCGAGTTCCTTGGCATATTCCACTGCACCTTCCGCCATATAGCGGAGAAGGGTCTGGTTGGCATAGTTACGCGCACCCTTTGACACCTGGAGGATGACCGGAGACTTGGTCTCCGCAGCGGCCTGGATGATGGCCTGAAGCTGCTCCATGTTGTTGAAATTGAATGCAGGGATTGCATAACCTCCGTTGATGGCCTTCTTGAACATCTCTCTGGTGTTCACAAGACCGAGTGTTTTATAAGATACCATAA
>CALUST010000024.1 GCA_944323505.1 uncultured Bacteroidales bacterium | reverse complement strand
GATGTCGGCGAGGCTGAAGTCTGATGACTGGTCTGCCGCCTTTCCGGCCCGGTTGTTCTCGATGATTTCCATAATGATGCTGATAAGAGTTTATGATGACTTGTCCTGTCGAATTTTATTAATTAACCACTACGGTTGCTATAAGTGTTGCTATTGATGTCAAGAAAGATGCAATGCTGATCCACATGCTCACGGACTTGAGGTTGTTCTCGTTGATTGTGGACTGTCCTGCCCTGACATTGTTAGGCTCCACGTAGACCACGTCGTTCTGCTGCAGGTTGTATGCAGGGGAGTCGAACATATCCACGGAGCGGAGGTCCACCTTGTAGAATATCCTTTCCCCGTTCTGCTCTCGTATGACGGTCACATTGTGCCTCTTTCCGTAGATGGTGAGGTCTCCGGCCATGCTCAGAGCCTCCAGAAGGGTGATTTTGTCCCCCTGTATGTCATAAGTGCCCGGAGCATTGACCTCCCCGATGACCGACACCTTGAAGTTCATGAATTCCACTGTCACCACGGCATCCTTGAGGAGATCCTGGCTGATGAGCATCTTCTTGATCATCTTGGCGAGTTCCCATCTCGTCATGCCTGCCACGTGGATGGTGCCGAGGACAGGGAAGTCTATGTTGCCGTCATTGTCCACCGAG
The DNA here is from genome assembly GCA_944323505.1 of uncultured Bacteroidales bacterium. GTDB lineage: Bacteria > Bacteroidota > Bacteroidia > Bacteroidales > UBA932 > Cryptobacteroides. The sequence continues at coordinate 88,264 of CALUST010000024.1, read as the reverse complement.
TAGCCCATGATGCCGTTGCTGTTCGCTCCTCCTGAAGACGAGACAGTCCCGGCCCCCATCTGGTAGGTCACTCTCGGGAGGTTGAATATCTGGGCAAGTTCCGGGTTGCGGCTGGAGACGACTATCGATATCATGTCCTTGGGCTGTATGAGGATGCCCTTGCTGATGGTCATCTGCTCGGTCTCGTCGGCGACCGCATCCTGGAGATAGTTGATGTTCATGTACGTTGTACTGCATGATGAGATGACTGCAACCGCTGCAGCAAGCATCAGCAGTCTCAAGATTGTATTACGCATTTGGATTGTGTTTTTGTTCTTTTTCTGTTTCGCGCACCTGGCGTCTCCTGAGTTCTTCTGCAAGTTCAGGCTCGGACTTGGCGAGTTCTTCGACAGGCACGTATGACGGTCCGCCGCCGTTTTTCCTGATATAATGGTTAATGACCAGGTGCATTGCCGTATAGAGGGCAATGTCGATGATCAGTATGAATGTCAGATTGAGCCTCCCGGCAAGGATGGAGTTCATGATGATGAAGAACAGGTCGGCTGCCAGTATGGTGACGAGCACTGCCGGGGTCTTCATCCCTGCGCGGATGAGCTTGTGATGGAAATGATTCTTGTCCGGGAGGAAGGGGCTTCTTCCCTTCCTTATCCTGTGGAGGGTGACCCTCACCACATCAAACATCGGTACGAGCAGCGCGCTGAATGCGATGATCATATTTCTTGCCCCCCCCGGTTCGAAGTCGGCCTCCTGGCTCAGGTGAATCACCAGATAACTCAGGATGTAGCCGAGGGTGAGGCTGCCGGCATCTCCCATGAAGAGTTTGTGCCCCTTGCGCTCGTTACCGAATACGTTGTAGAACCAGAATACTACCACAATGCCGAGAGTGACAAGGGCGAGAGTGGCGTAGATGTATTCCCTGTCCAGGATGAGCATCCCCGTGAGTATGCACAGTGCGATGCAGCACAGCCCAGACGCCAGCCCGTCAATGCCGTCGATGAGGTTGATGGCGTTGGTGATGAATACCACGACGAAGATGGTGACAGGGATGCCGAACCATGCGGGTATGGAATATATGCCCAGGATGCCGCTGAGGGAGTGCAGCCAGTTGCCGGAGATGACGAGAAAGCCCGCTGCAAGTATCTGTACCAGGAACTTGTATCTGTAGCTCACACCCACAAGGTCATCAGCCTCTCCTATCAGGTAAAGGATGGTGAGTCCCGAGAAGAGGAAGAGATACTCCAGCACGACCTGCTCCACGTCCACTCCTTCGAGGGGGTAGCCTATGGTGTATCTCAGAGCCATGTTCAGGAACAGGGCTATGAGTATGGCCGGGAAGAACGAGATGCCCCCGAGCCTCGGGATAGGTGTCTTGTGCACCTTCCTCGCATCAGGCACGTCGAAAAGTTTCTTCTTGTAGGAGATGAACAGGATGTTAGGTATCAGAATCATGCCCAGTATCACGGCAGACAGGAACGCTGCTGCCATGAACAGGTATTTGACAGTCTCCGGAGATAGCATAAGAGTGTCTTTAGTATTTGGTGTTGTCCGGACAGGTAGCCGATTGGCGCAAAGCCATTACCTTGGAGGTATTCTGCTTTATGGACAGAATACTACATCGGGGCTTTGAGATACAGATAAATATCTGAAACTCAATCGGTTTTGTCATTGGTTTTCCGTATTGTCGACAAATCCGGCGGGATCGCCTTTCCAGCCCGGATTAATCCATGCGAAGTTATTAATATTTCTCCTCAAAAGCAATGGCTGAATATAAAAAAGAGGGCGAGTCTGACTTTTGACCCGCCCTCTCTATGTGCCATTCCCGGGCTGCCGGGAGATAGTGCTTTCTGTCTTATTCCTCCGTGGCAAGAGGTTTCATGGTGTGGTAGACGTTCTGCACGTCATCATCCTCTTCAAGCCTCTCGATGAGTTTGTCGAGTTCGACCCTGTCTTCCGGAGCAACATCCTTGAGATCCACATTCGGAAGTCTCGTGAACTCTCCCGAAAGCATCTCGTATCCGTGATCCTCGATGTATTTCTGGATGTTGTTGAATGCGGTGTACTCTCCGTAGATGACAATCTCCTTGTTGTCGTCCTCGTCAACCTCCTCGAATACCTCCTCTGCCCCGAAATCAATCAGTTCGAGTTCGAGCTCCTCGATGTCCACCGGCTTGTCGCTCTTGATGCGGAACATGCATTTGCGGTCGAACATATAGTCGACGCTGCCGGATGTCCCCAGCGAGCCGCCGCTCTTGGTGAAGTAGGAGCGGACATTGGCCACAGTACGGTTGTTGTTGTCGGTGGCAGCCTCCACGAGGAATGCTATGCCGTGAGGCCCGTATCCTTCGAGGACAATCTCCTTGTAGTCGCTCTGGTCCTTGTCGCTGGCTCTCTTGATGGCGCGCTCGATGTTGTCCTTAGGCATATTCTCGCTGCGGGCCGTCTGGAGGAGCGCCCTGAGCCTCGGGTTGCCTGTCACATCAGGCCCGCCCTGCTTGACGGCTATGGTGATCTCCTTGCCTATCTTTGTGAATGTGCGGGCCATGTGCCCCCATCTCTTGAATTTCCTTTCTTTTCTGAATTCAAATGCTCTTCCCATAGATTATATTCTTATTCAGTCCTGTTCTGCTTCAATCCTTGAAATGTACTTGTCAATGTCGTAGCCTTCCATTGACTGCGGATACTTGTCCTTGATGGTCTTGTATGCGGCAAGAGCCTTGTCTTTCTGGCCGAGCTCCTCGTAAGTGACACCGGCTTTCAGAAGATAGCCTGCTGCATATATGTTCTCCACTATGGATGCTGCCTTCTCGAAATAGCCCACTGCCTTGGCGTAGTCGTTGAGTGCAACGTATGAGTCGCCTATGCAGGCTGTGGCGCGTGCGAGGAGTATCTTGTCCTTGCCCTTGTAGGAAGAAAGGTAGCTGATGGCCTCGTTGTAGTTGCCGAGCTGGTATTCGCAGACTCCGGCGTAGAAGTAGACAGCCTTTCCGGCCTTGTTGCCGTATTCTTCGATGATCTGAGCAAATCCGAGAACGTTGCCGTCTCCGTTGAGAGCGAGTTCATACTCTTCAGCCCTGAAGTTGGCCTCTGCAGGGAACATCTGCTCCTGTGCCTCGGCTTTCTGCGGCATATAGCCGAACTTGTGCCAGAGGAAGAACCCTGCCCCGGCGATGATGAGCACTGCTATGATGGCGATGATGGCCGTCTTGTTGCTGTTGAAGAACAGTTCTGTCCTGGATACTGCCTCTACTACGGCTGCAGTGTTTTCTTTTGCTCTCTCTTTCTCGTTGATTTCTTTTGCCATGATTTATCTCATTTTATTTATTGTCATTTTCTGAAACAGCGCGCAAATTTATAAAAAAAATTGTTTGTCCGCAATAATACCACTTGTCATCTTATCTATTATATTTGCAATGCTGAATTCAAGGAAGGGTCATGCCGGTATTAGAAAAAATCATGGTGGCCGATTTCCGGAACATCGCGTTCCAGGAACTGGAGTTTTCACCGAATATCAATTGCATATCTGGGAACAACGGGGAGGGGAAGACCAATCTCCTCGATGCCGTGTGGTATCTGTCCATGACCAAGAGCGCGTTCTCTTCTTCCGACAGGTTCAATTTCAGGTACGGTACCGGGGCGTTCTCCATTTCCGGCAGGTATCTGATGGAGAACGGGTTGGAGAGCCGGTTCGCCGTGCGGGCAGATGCAGGTGGCGAGAAACGGTTCCTGCGCGATGACAAGCCCTACGGACGCATCTCCGAGCATATCGGGGTGCTGCCTATAGTGATGGTATCGCCGGCTGACATATCTCTTGTGAGCGAGTCGGGGGAGGAACGCAGGAAGTTCGTCAATTCGGTGCTCTCGCAGATGGACAGGGAGTATCTGGCTGCCGTACAGCAGTACAACAGGCTGCTGATGCAGCGCAACAGGATGCTCAAAGGACAGTCCGTCGACAGGGATCTGCTGGCCGTGTTCGACGCGAGGATGGCAGGTTATGCGGACTATATACACAAGTGCAGGAGGCAGTTCGCCGCAGACATAGCTCCGATAGTGTCAGGATACTACGGGGAACTGTCGGGCGGCCGGGAGTCTGTGGACATTTCTTACAGGTCAGACCTGGACGCGGGAACTCTGGATGAGATACTGGCGGGGACGGCAGACAGGGACATGGCTCTCAGGTACACGACTGCAGGTGTGCACAGGGATGATTTCGTATTCGGGATGGACGGCTATCCGATACGCAGATGCGGCTCGCAGGGGCAGCAGAAGTCTTTCCTGGTGTCACTGAAATTCGCGCAGTATGACATAATGAAGAAGTGCTACGGCTATGCCCCGACCCTGCTGCTTGATGATGTCTTTGACAAACTGGACATGAAGCGGATAGCCAATCTGCTGGCTATGGTGACGGGCAACGATTTCGGGCAGATATTCATAACTGACAGCAACAAGGTCCGCATGGCCTCGCTCGTGGACAGCCTGACTGAGGACAGGGCATATTTTGAATGCAGCGGAGGCTGTTTTGTCAGACAATAGGGAGCATGAAGAATATTGAAGAATACATGGTGACCAGGCGTCGCGAGCCTTATTCGATAGAGCGGCTGATAGAGTACTGTATCCGGGATCTGAAACTGGAGACAGGGCTGAATGACAGGCGGATTTTTGCCGCCTGGGACAAGGCCTCGGGGGCTGCCGAGTACACCATGGACAGGTATTTCCGCAACGGGACACTCTGCTGCAGCATAAGTTCCTCAGTGGTGAGGAGTATGCTCACCGTGCGGAGACCGCAGATATTGAAGGACATGAATGATATCCTGAGGAATGATGAAGGGGAGATTTCCGGAAAGGGAAAGATGTTGGAGGTCAAGAAGTTGATACTCAGATAGACGGATATGACGGTTATGACAGGAACAAGGATAAGAATCGTGGCGGACAGGAACATCCCTTTTCTGGAGGGCGTGTTCGAGCCGTATGCCGATGTGACATATATTGATGGGAAATCCATCTCCAGAGAGGATGTCAGGGACGCCGATGTGCTCATCATCAGGACGAGGACGCGGTGCAATGCGTCCCTGCTTGACGGAACGAGGGTCTCGATGATAGCGACAGCGACCATCGGTACTGACCATATTGATTTTGACTACTGCAATTCGCACGGGATAGAGGTGCACAATGCGCAGGGATGCAATGCGGGCGGTGTTATGCAGTATGTGTTCTCGGCGCTTTACGGGACGGCATCGAGGAAGTCCCTGAAACTTTCTCCCGGGGACACTATGGGCATCATCGGAGTGGGGAATGTAGGGAAGAAGATAGAGCACATGGCGAGGCATATCGGCTTCAATGTGCTTCTGTGTGACCCTCCGCGTGCCGCCAAGGAAGGTCCTGAGGGCTTCTGCACGCTGGAGCACCTGCTGCTGAACTCGAAGATAGTCACATTGCATACTCCTTTGGACGAGACCACGAGAGGGATGGCGGACGAGAATTTCTTCAGCCTCATGCGTCCAGGGGCGTTTTTCATCAACACCTCCAGGGGAGAGACGGTCAATGATGCCGCACTTATGGATGCCATCCCGAAACTCGGGCCTGTGATAATCGACACATGGAACAATGAGCCTGACATCAACCCGGAACTTGTGGACATGGTGGATATCGCCACTCCGCATATTGCGGGCTATTCTTACCAGGGCAAGCAGAACGGCACGGCTTCGTCAGTGCAGGCTGTGGCCAGGCATTTCGGCATAGAGCCGCTGTATGACTTCTTCCCGTCGGAGGGAGGGTCAGGGATGCAGCCGGTACATCTGGACCTGAGAGGGATGAACCAGGGGGAGATAACATCCGTGCTGCAGTACAACTATCCTGTATTCACTGATGATTTCATGCTCAGGATGGATCCTGCAGGCTTTGAGAGGCTGAGGTCGGAATACCGCTACAGGCGGGAGATTTATGTCGATTGAGAGGCTGTGCTATTGAGAAGTGATACACTAAAATAATGACAATAATGTTTCAGGAAAAAGACATCAGACAGATAGAGGCAAAGGGCTCTTCTGTCAGGAACGTAGAAGAACAGATCGAAAGATTCAGGAAAGGTTTCCCGTGGATGAGGATTGTGGCTCCGGCCACTCCGGACAGGGGAATCGCCGTGCTCGATGATGCTGCGGCTGATGCTGCGGTGGCATACTATGAGGGTGCGGAGATGGACGGCAAATGCAAGTTCGTGCCGGCGTCCGGGGCGGCATCGAGGATGTTCAAGGACCTGTTCAGCGGGCTTGAGACCCTCAGGGCTGGAGAGGATGTGAGGCCTGATTCTGCTGCGGCAAGGTTTGCCGCGCATATCAGGGATTTCGCATTCTATTGTGCTGAACTTTTCGGTGAGCCTGAGGACAGTGCAGCCTACAGGAAGTCCGTACTGGAGAAGACATTGACAGAGGCCGGCCTGAACTACGGGGCAAAGCCAAAGGGCGTGATAAGGTTCCACAGGTATCCGGACGGGGAGACAAGGACCGCTTTTGCCGAGCACCTTGTTGAAGCACAGGATTATATGCGCAATCCTGACGGGTCTGCGAATATTGTCGTGACCATTTCCCCTGAGCACCGCCATCTCTTCGAGGAGGCTCTGGATGAGGTGAAGGCAATGTATGAGCAGCGTTACGGCGTCAGGTACAATATCACATTCACTTTCCAGGACAAGGCAACAGATACAGTGGCGGTGGATGTGGAGAACAGACCTTTCCGGACTGAGAAGGAGGAACTGCTTTTCCGTCCTGCAGGACATGGAGCGTTGATCTACAATCTCAATAACCTCAAGGAAGAGGTGGTGTCCATAAAGAATATAGACAATGTGTCCAATGAACGTCTCCTGCCGGTGACAGCCAGATACAAGAAGGTGCTTCTCGGTAAATGTCTGGAGCTGAGGGACAGGATACACGGCTATCTAAGGGAGTTGGATGCCTGCACATCGCCTTGCTCGGATGAGTGCCGCAGCCTGTGCGACAGGATAGAGGATTTCCTCGACAAAGAACTCTGCATCAGTCTGCCTGAGGCTGCTGACTGCGCGTCGAGGGTGGCGATGCTCCGCAGGAAGCTCGACAGGCCTATCCGTGTGTGCGGTATGGTGAAGAATCAGGGCGAGCCAGGTGGCGGGCCTTTCATAATAGCCGAGAAAGACGGCTCCACATCACTCCAGATACTTGAGAGCGTGCAGATAAACATGGCAGACGAACATGCCAGGGCAGCCCTTGCATCTGCGACTCATTTCAATCCAGTGGACATAGTCTGCTGCCTGCATGACTACAAGGGACAGTCTTTCAATCTGCTTGAGCATGTTGATCATGATGCCGGGTTCATCAGCTCCAAGAGTTACCAGGGAAGGGAACTGAAAGCCCTTGAACTGCCGGGTCTCTGGAACGGCTCCATGAGCGACTGGAACACGCTTTTCGTGGAGGTGCCTCTTGAGACATTCAATCCTGTAAAAGTGGTTCTCGACCTCCTGAGACCTGCTCATCAGGCCTGATTCATACGATTTCGGGATGGCCGGAGGTGTCCCTCCATTTCTTGGGCGAGCAGCCGACAAGTCTGGTGAACTGCCTGTGGAAGTTGGATCTGTCACTGAATCCGGCCATTTCCCCTATCAGGTTGATGGACGTGTCTTTCTTGTCCAGCAGCATCTCCTTAGCATCCTTTATCCTCAGTTCTGTCCTCCAGCTGCGGAAGTCCTGTCCGACTTTTTCGTTGAAATACAGTTGGAGTATCTCTTTTGTCGTCCCTAGTTCGTGGGCGACTTCTTCACGGCTCTTGTCGAATTCCCTGTATTTCTTTTCTTCCACCCATTTTTTCAGGGAAGTCTCGATGAGTCTGAATTCATCCTTCACGTCATCTGTGTCGGCGGGGTCCTGGCTGCCTCCTTTGGCGCGTTCTGTCCGTCTTTTTCTGACCATCCGCTGCTCCGAGAATGCACTGTGTCCGAAAGCGTCCAGCAGGAGCTTGTGGCTGCCGAGGAATGAGATGAAGTTGCTGGCGAAATATATCATATACAGGATGTAGAAGAATGTGTACAGCCTGATGAGGTCTTTCGGCAGGAACATATAGATGAGGACGAATGTGGTCGTGAGCATGGTCAGGATGTAGCAGAACCTTATCCATTTGATCTTGTGTTCCTCGTCTTCGTCATAGTATTTCTCAAGCAGGTCGAGGGACTTCCTGTAGGCCTTGTCGAAAATGATGATGAGCCATACGTTCTGGATGACGTACAGCACTATGGCTGTAATGATGGATATCCTGAACAGCAGGTTGTTGTCGGAGAAGAACGATTCTGTCAGCACCGCACATACGAAGAACAGGATGAACAGGCTCACCATGAACCTGCTGGAGTCGATGTATCTCGGCTGCATGAGGTTGATGAGGGAATACGACATGATGATTGACGAGAAAGCCGTGATTATCAGCATGGTGATGGCTGAGAAGTCATCGTAGTCCGGAATCCCCTCGTGGTACAGTGTGTAGCCGAAGATAAATGCGCCGATCAGGAAATTGGTCGCTATGGTGGTCTTGGACCTGGTCAGTTTCTTTGCGTATTCGGTGCGTGGGACATTGATGAGCAGCAGGACTGCGGCCAATGTCAGCGATACAGCCAGTGCGGTCCACTGGATGAATTGTATTTCCAGAATCTGAGACATGGTTGTCCGTGGGTTAAGAATGTGTCTCTGTCAATATGTCAGCGCGACCGTGCGTGTCCCGCTTTAAAAGGATTTATCCGCCGGGAGTGTGCATGACCCGGCGGACAAGTCCGTGTAAGTCAGAAGGCTGTTACCAGCCCAGGATGTAGGCGAACATCAGAGGAGCGACTATGGTCGCGTCTGACTCGACGATGAAGCGAGGGGTGTCGACATCAAGTTTGCCCCAAGTGATCTTCTCGTTCGGAACAGCTCCTGAGTATGAACCGTAGGAAGTGGTGCTGTCAGAAATCTGGCAGAAGTATTTCCAGAGCGGTGTGCCTGTCCATCCGAGATCCTGCTCCATCATAGGAACGACACAGATAGGGAAGTCTCCCGCAGTACCGCCTCCTATCTGGAAGAAGCCTACGCCTTCGCCGTCAGAGTTGTTCTTGTACCAGTCCGTAAGGAACATCATGGTCTCGATGCCATTCTTGATGATGTGCGGATCGAGCTCGCCTTTGATGCAGTGTGCGGCGAAAATGTTGCCTGTGGTGCAGTCTTCCCATGCAGGAACGACGATAGGGATGTTCTTCTCGCAGGCTGCGAGTACCCAGCTGTCCTTAGGGTCAATCTCGTAGTACTGCTCAAGTACGCCGCTGCGGAGGAGCCTGTACATCACTTCATAAGGGAGCAGTCTTTCTCCTTTTGCCTGCATGTCCTTCCATACTTCGAGCAGGTGGTGCTCAAGACGGCGGAATGCCTCTTCCTCAGGGATGCATGTGTCGGTGACACGGTTCATATGGTTGTCGAGAAGTTCCTTTTCCTGGGCAGGGGTGAGGTCTCTGTAGCCCGGCACCCTGTAGTAGTGGGAGTGAGCCACCAGATTCATTATATCCTCCTCAAGGTTGTTGGCTGAGCATGATACTATCTGGAACTTGTCCTGACGGATCATCTCGGCGAGGGAGATTCCCAATTCGGCCGTACTCATGGCTCCGGCCATTGCCAACATCATTTTTCCACCTTTTTTCATGTGTTCGTCATACGCTTTTGCGGCATCAACCAGTGCTGCAGAGTTGAAATGACGGAAATTGTGCGTAATGAACTGTGAAATAGGTCCTTTTTCCATTGTTCCAATCCTCAGATTTAGTGATTTCTTCAATTTGTTACATGAACTTTGACAAAGTCAGAGATTCAAAGCGCGAATTAACGATTTTTTCCCTATTTTTGCAACCGTTTTTCATTTAAATTTATGTTTGACCAGACACCCATAGAGAAATTCGGACAGATGGCCACTCCTTTCTATTATTATGATATGGAGCTGCTTGGCCGTACTCTGGATACTCTCGTCTCACTTGCTTCGAAATATGATATCGATGTCCATTATGCCGTCAAGGCCAATGTCGAGAGGCGTATCCTGGAGACTGTGGCCGGGAGAGGGCTCGGGGCGGATTGTGTGAGCGGTAATGAGGTGCTGATGGCTCTCAGATGCGGTTTCCCGGCGGAGAAGACCGTGTTTGCAGGTGTGGGGAAGAGCGACAAGGAGATCTATGCGGCTCTGACAGCGGGAATTGAGGCTTTCAATTGCGAGTCCCTGCATGAGATCTGCGTCATCAATGAGATGGCAGGAGCCTGTGGACTCCGTGCCAGGGTGGCTGTACGGATAAACCCGAATATCGATGCACATACACATAAATATGTCACTACAGGGCTGTTCGAGAACAAGTTCGGTATTGCTTCGCATGAGTTCGATGCTCTTGTGGACCTGCTCGGACGGTGCCACAACATAGATTTTACCGGACTGCATTTCCATATAGGGTCGCAGATTGTAGAGGTGTCAGATGTCTTCGGGCTTGAGGCTGCCAGGGTGAGGGAGATTGTGACATGGTTTGAGGACAAGGGGCTGAAGGTGGACAATGTGGACTTCGGAGGCGGGCTCGGGGTGGATTATGAGGCCCCGGATGTCAATCCTGTACCGTCTTTTGAGGATTGGATGCAGGCTCTTGACAAGGGCTTCCCCCGCAGGCCGGGACAACGTCTGCATATCGAGCCGGGCAGGTCGGTCGTGGCGCAGTGCGGCTCTCTCATTTCGAGGGTGCTGTTTGTGAAGAGCGGGGAGACCAAGACTTTCCTCATACTTGATGCGGGGATGAATGACCTTATCCGTCCTGCGTTGTACGGGGCCTATCACAAGATTGAGAATCTTTCTGCCATTGGCAGGGATGACGAGGAGGGGCTGCAGTCCTATGATGTGGTCGGCCCGGTGTGCGAGTCGAGCGATGTGTGGGGGCAGGGAAGGCTGCTTCCGGTGAGTGAAAGGGGGGATCTGGTCGCGATAAGGAGTGCCGGGGCCTACGGGCAGGTGATGGCGAGCAGGTACAATCTCCGGGACTTTGCCCCTGCGGTGTTCTCTGATGCTCTTGATGAGGCTCCGCGTTTGATTGATTATTTAAAAATCAGATAGATATGTTTGAGAATTTGGTTGAAAGGCTTGAACGTTCGTTCAAGATACTCAAAGGTGAAGGCAAGATAACAGAAATAAATGTCGCCGAGACTCTTAAGGACATCAGGCGCGCTCTGCTTGATGCCGATGTGAGTTATAAGATAGCCAAGCAGTTCTGCGAGGATGTGAAGCAGAAGGCTCTCGGCATGAACGTGCTTACTGCCGTCAAGCCGGAGCAGATGATGGTCAAGATTGTCCATGACGAACTTGCCGCCCTCATGGGAAGCGAGTCGAGCGACATCAATGTCAAGGGGCATCCAGGCATTGTGCTTGTCGCCGGTCTCCAGGGTTCCGGTAAGACCACTTTCTCAGGGAAACTGGCACTGAACTGCAAGAGCAAGAGGGGAATGAAGGTGATGCTCGCAGCCTGTGACGTGTACCGTCCGGCGGCAATTGACCAGTTGAAGGTGCTCGGGGAGCAGATAGGGGTGCCTGTGTATTCCGAGGACGGGGTGAAGGACCCTGTGGGAATAGCCAGGAGAGCTGTCGCAAAAGCAAGACAGGACGGCATCTCCCTGGTGATTGTCGATACTGCGGGACGTCTTGCAGTGGACCAGGAGATGATGGACGAGATTTCCGCCCTGAAGCAGGCTCTCAACCCGACAGAGACATTGTTTGTGGTCGATGCCATGACCGGTCAGGATGCAGTGGAGACAGCCAAGGCATTCAATGACAGGCTTGATTTTGACGGAGTGGTGCTCACGAAGATGGACGGCGACACCAGAGGCGGTGCGGCACTTTCCATCAAGGCCGTCGTCGGGAAGCCGATCAAGTTCGTAAGCTCGGGTGAGAAGATGGAGGCTCTGGATGTCTTCCATCCGAAGAGGATTGCCGACCGTATACTCGGCATGGGAGACGTCGTCACCCTCGTGGAGAAGGCTCAGGAGCAGTTTGACGAGGAACAGGCACGCAAACTCAAGAAGAAACTTGCCAAGAACCAGTTCACCCTGATGGATTTCTATGACCAGATCCAGCAGGTGAAGAAGATGGGCAACATCAAGGATCTTGCATCTATGATACCGGGTATGGGCAAGGCTCTCAAGGATGTGGACATAGACAATAATTCATTCAAGGGCATAGAGGCTATCATCATGTCTATGACTCCTGAGGAGAGGGAAAGACCGGAGATTATCAACGGCAGCCGCCGCAAGCGTATTGCAGACGGAAGCGGTACATCGCTTCAGGAGGTGAACCGCCTGCTCAAGCAGTTCGAGGACACCCGTCGGATGATGAAGGCCGTCATGGGCGGAGGAATGGCGAATGCCATGCGCAATATGCGTCGTCCGCGCAGATAGGGAATCAATTTCTGTGAGATTCAGTGCATCTGTCTGTGGAGGGATTGGCGGAATGCCTTTTCGTTACGGTTCAGGAGTGGCCTTTCGCTCTCCGGCAGGGCGAAATCGCAGAATCTCTCCCAGATGTATCTGACTGCCTGCACAGAGGGGTGCAGCATATCCTCGGCGTAGAACCGGTAATCCCGCAGTTCATCCATCATGATTTCGTATGACGGGAAATAGTCGCAGTTGTCCGGAAACATCCCGCACAGCCTGTCTGCCGCGAGAAGCAGCGAGGCTTTGCTGACCTGGTTGCCGTGAGCCCCGTCTTTCAGATGCCTGATGGGGCTGACTGTGAGAATGAATTTCTTGCCGCTCCTCCGTATGGCGTCAGACAGCAGTCTGACCGTCTCCTCAGTCTCCATCCGTTCTCTGACGAATTCTTTCGCATCCCTTTTCAGGCAGTTTGACACGATCTGCCCGTTGGAGATGTTCCTGTAGCACCAGCTCGTGCCGAGCGTGACTATCACCTTGCCGCACTCCCGGTAGAATCCTGACGCCCTCACGAGAGCGTCATTCGCCTCGGTCAGGAAGTCCTTGGCATTTTTCCTTGCGAACGAGGTGTGATGGCTGAAGGAGCATACGAGTCCGGCCCCGCTGCCCATTTCCACGCAGTCCCCGTCTGTGAACAGCCTGCATTCCTGCAGACGCTCCAGCGAATTGCATATCGACTGCGGATTGTAAAGTGTCCCGAAAGGGTTGACACAGACATTGAAGCCAAGATCGGACATTATCCCTCCGACGTTGTCGGCAAAGCAACTCCCGATTATCAGGATTTTGTCGTTGTATGAGATATCGATGCGGCTTCTCCCGCATTCAACTTGTGTCTGTAGCTTCAACATGTCGGCATATTATTGTGTGGAGGAGACAAAAATAACATCTGAATCTCTAATCGCAAAACAAATCCTGGCATATCAGGATGGATTTTCGGCAGATTTTGGGTAACTTTGACACCCAAAACCAGTCATGATGAACAGGCAGGTATATTTGAAGATACTGTTTTCTGTGCTCGCAGCAGCCACTGCGATTCTGTTCCCGTCACCTGTATTTTCCGCTGCAGACTATAAGACTGCAGACTCTTCTGAGACTGCGAGCGGCAAGGTGAGATTTGCATACGATGTCGATTTCAAGATGAATTTTGACAACAGGGAGTTCGACAGGTCACATATCTTCCCTTCATATACGATTTTAGGAGCCAGACTGACACCTTGTATCGGGGTCTCGTTCGCACCCGGGGACGGCTCTTCCCACAGGCTCATGCTGGGCATCGATGTCATGAAGGATTTCGGCCGTTCCCCTGTGACCGCCGGAAGCCCGTCTGAGGGGGCGGAAGATGAATATTCTCCGAGTCTGCGCAACTCAAGGCTCCTGAACGAAGTCGTGTTCTATTACGGGTTCGACCGCAGGCTCGGCAAGACAGACTTTTCTCTCATGGCGGGTATCATTCCGAGGAGATTCATGTCTGACGCCTACTCGACCGCATTCTTTTCCGATTCACTTGCCTGGTATGACAACAACATCGAAGGTCTTCTGCTGAAGTTCCGCAGACCTGCATCTTCATTTGAGGTGGGGTGTGACTGGATGGGGATGGCCGGTGTGGACAGGAGGGAGAGGTTCATGATCTTCAGTTCGGGCGCAGGCGAGGTGTCAAGGCTCGTTTCCCTCGGGTATTCGGCCTATATGTACCATTTCGCAGGTTCGGCCAATGCCGGAGGCGTCGTCGACAATATTCTTGTGAATCCATATCTCAAGGTTGATTTTTCAAGGCTCGCGCCGGTCATGCAGACTTTGTATCTCTCGGCGGGGTGGCTGCAGTCCCTGCAGAATGACAGGGAACTCGTGCATAAATATGTCGCTGCGGGGGGGGCAGAGATTGTCGCGGGGATAGGCAAATGGAATGTAAGTGTAGTGAACCGCCTCTTTTACGGGGAGAATATGATGCCGTACTACAATTCAGTCGGGACCGGAGGCCGGAAATATGCCTCTGACCTGTATTTCGGAGACCCGTTCTATCGGGTCCGTGATGCGGGCGGATGGCATTTCTACGACAGGCTTGAAGTGGCATGGGAGCCGGGACTGTCTGATTTCGTTGACCTTAAGGTGGCTGCCGTGCTGCATTTCAGCGGGGGATTTACCGGCTGGCAGCAGCTGGTCTCAGTGCATTTCAACCTGCAGGAATTCATGGACAGGCTGTCAAAATCCCGGAACAGAAGGATGTCAGAAAAAATGTAAATCGCCATGTTGATACCGCGAAGAAAAAATGCGGCCGTTGTCACGAAGACCGCAGCCTCTCTGAATCTCGCCCTGGTGGAGTTCTCCCCGGAGTGGGAAAATACCGTGGCCAATCTTGCGAGACTTGATGCCGTGACCGATGCCGTATTCAATCTGGAGGGGCATGGAGGTCCGGATATACTCATTCTTCCGGAATGTTTCAGTACCGGCTTTTCCATGAGTCCGCGCATTGTGGAGTTCCCAGGCTCGTCCCGGACTCTCGAATGGATGAAAAGGATGGCTGCTCTGTACGATTGTGCAGTGGCGGGCTCCGTCCCTGTGTGGGACAAGGGCGGCAAACGGTTCAACAGGTTCTATTTCGTCACTCCTGAGGGCGTAATCGGTACGTATGACAAGAGGCATCTTTTCTTCGGTGGAGAGGGAGAGATTTTCACCCCTGGCACGGACAGGACGGTATTGGTCTACAAAGGCTGGAAAATACTTCCCGGAATCTGTTTCGACCTGCGTTTCCCCGTATGGAGCCGCAACAATGCCTCCTCTCCGTATGACCTGTACATCAATGTCGCCAACTGGCCCGCTGCGAGAATGCGTGAAGCTGGTGCGCTGCTTGCTGCCAGGGCTATAGAGAATGTCGCCTATGCAGCATTCTGCAACAGAGCAGGCAGTGACTCCCTGATGGAGTACAGCGGTGGCTCTGCCGTTGTCAACCATCGCGGACGCACAAGGTCATCTGTTGTAGAGGTGTGCGGTACAAGAGTCGCCATGGCATCGCTGGACATGGCCGAGATGCTGCGGTTCAGGGCTTCGTTCCCTGTACTGGGACGTGCGGACAATTACAAGCTTGATATTGAACTGAAATAATCTTTGTTCTGATGAGAAAACTGACTTTCATTTTATTTGCGGCAGCACTGCTTGTGCTGTCATCTTGCGGTCCGAAAGACGGGACCTACACTTTCCGCCTGCTGACTACTAATGATGTGCACGGCCGTTATTTCGATTCGCTCTATGTCGGTGACGGGACGCGCAATTCCCTGATGTCCGTGTCGTGGTATGTGGACAGTGTCAGGAATGCGGTCGGGGAGTCCAATGTCATTCTTGTTGATGCTGGAGACTGCCTTCAGGGGGATAATGCGGCGTATTATTTCAACTATGTGGATACCGTCTCCACACATCTCTATGCGAGGATGGCGGACTATATGAAGTATGATGCCGTCGTGGTCGGCAACCATGACATCGAGACAGGTCATCCTGTATATGACAGGCTTGTCAGGCAGATGAAGACCCCGTTCCTTGCGGCAAATGCCGTCTCCGATGATACAGGGAAGCCGTATTTTGAGGATTATGTCATACTGAGACGTCATGGGATAAGGATAGCGATACTCGGATTCACCAATCCGAACATGAAGAACTGGCTTTCATACAGCCTGTGGAGCGGGATGACATTCGAGTCCCTGCTGCCTTATGTCCAGGACTATGTAGACAATGTCATTGAGACGGAGCACCCGCATATCGTCATCGTGGCTGTCCATGCCGGTACAGGCAACGGGGACGGCACCATGCTTGAAAGCCAGGGACTGGATCTTTTCAAGAGTCTCAAGGGCGTGGATTTCCTGGTATGCTCTCATGACCACAGGCCGTTCATCGCGCAGAATGACAGCATTTGTCTGATAAATACCGGAAGCCATTGCCGGAATGTCGGATACGGAGCGGTGACAGTGGAGATAAAAGACGGTAAATGCGTTTCCAAGTCGCTTGAGGCCGGGCTCATTCCTGTCGACAAGGATAAGGTGGATGCCGCGATGGAGAGCAAGTTCCATTCTGATTTCGAGACAGTAAAGGAGTTCACCCTCCGTCCTGTCGGGGAATTGGAGACCGAATTGAGGACAAGGGACGCGTATACGGGGATGTGTGACTATGTCAATCTTATTCATGCCATCTCTCTGAGTGTCCCAGAGGCTGACCTGTCATTTGCCGCGCCTCTGACTTTTGACGGCACTGTCGCGCCCGGGACTCTGCTCTACAATGACCTGTTCACTATCTATCCTTTCGAGAACCAGTTGTATGTGGTCGAAATGACAGGAAAGGAGATAAAGGATTATCTGGAATATTCATACCGTTATTGGGTAAATACGGTTTCCGGCAGGGGAGACGAGCGTCTTCTGATGATGAGGAATGAGCCTGATCCGCGGACAGGGCTGAAGAGGTGGTCATTTGTCGGCCGCAGTTACAATTTCGACTCTGCCGGCGGTCTTGTGTACGATGTTGATGTCACCAGACCTGCAGGCGAGAGGGTTGTCATCCGTTCCATGGCCGACGGTTCCGCATTTGATATGGACGGGGTGTACAATGTTGCCATGACCTCCTATCGAGCAAGCGGTGGTGGCGGTATCATGAGATATGGAGCCGGTATAGATACAGATTCGATAGATGTCAGGATCAAGGCAAGGTATCCGGAAATCAGGGAACTGCTCTACGACTATATCAAGGAGCACGGCTCAATAGACCCTGCTGTCATCGGAGACAGGGCTCTTGTCGGTGAATGGCATTTTGTCCCCGAAAGACTCGCGGACAGGCTCATGTCAAAGGATATGGAACTGCTGTTCAGGTAGTGTCTATTGTTCCTGCATCTTGGCCAGGCCGGACTGCAGGAACTCTACGAATCCCGGGATACTGAGGTCATAGCCTCTGACCGGGACCAGCATTTCCCCGTCAGGACTGAGCAGCACATAATTCGGCTGGGCATTTACTCCGAACCGCGTCCTTGCGATGTAGGAGTTGACCCTTCCGAGGTCTTTCAGCATGTCTCCGTTCTCGGTCTCCACCCATTCGTCTTCTTCGAGACGGGTCTTGTCGTCAGTGTACAGAGCCACGATGATGTAGTCATTCCTGAGTATGTCGAGCACCTGAGGGTCGCTCCATACTCGGGACTCCATCTCGCGGCAGTTGACGCATCCATGGCCCGTAATATCTATGAATACAGGCTTGTCGGTCTCTTTTGCCGCCTCAAGCCCCTCTTCAAGAGTGAAGTATCCGCTTAGACCGAGCGGCAGGTGGAGATCAAACCTCGAAGATTCCCCTTGATTGCCGTTCGCCTGCTGTGGCGCAGTGTTCCCTGTGTTTGAGCCGAGCACGAAATCCTGTGAGGTGATAGGAGGCAGGTAGCCAGAAAGGGCTTTCAGCGGCGCTCCGAACATTCCCGGAATCATGTAGACCACGAAAGAGAATACCGCGATGGCGAGTGTCAGCCTCTTGACCGAGATGTGCTCGACCTTGTCGTCATTGGCGAATCTGATCTTGCCGAGCAGGTACAGCCCGAGAAGCGAGAATGTCACAATCCAGATTGCAAGGTAGACCTCCCTGTCAAGCAGACCCCAATGGTATGTCTGGTCTGCCACGCTGAGGAACTTGAATCCGAGTGCGACTTCAATGAATCCGAGCACTACTTTGACGGAATTGAGCCAACCCCCGCTCTTTGGAAGATTCTTCAGCAGGGAAGGGAAGAGTGCAAGTATGGTGAACGGTATCGCAAATGCGAGAGAGAATGCCAGCATAGCCACCATCGGCTCCCAGAACTCTCCCTGGGTGGCCTTGATGAGTACCGAGCCGACAATCGGTCCTGTGCAGGAGAATGACACGAGCACAAGGGTGAGAGCCATGAAGAATATGCCGACAAGCCCGCCTTTGTCAGCTCCTTTGTCGCTCTTGTTGACAATGGATGACGGGAGAGTGATCTCAAATGCCCCGAAGAACGACGCGGCGAATATCATGAATACTATGAAGAAGATGATATTCGGTATCCAGTGCGTCGCAAGCCAGTTGAATATGTCGGCAGTCACTGCGTCTCCTCCGACTATCCTTGTAATCAGGATGATGAGAGAAATAGGGACAGTGTAAAGCAATACGATGAACAGACCGTACATTGCTGCCTTGAACCTGCCTGCGGCAGGGGATGACGAGCCTTTCATGAAGAATGATACGGTCATAGGAACCATTGGGAATACGCATGGGGTGAGCAGGGCGGCAAATCCCCACAGGATGGCCTCTATGATGATGCCCCAGTTGAAGCCTTTGCCTTCGTCCGCGGCAGAGATTTCTCCCTGTGCTGCAGCCGTGTTCTTTATCTTGATGCTGAATTTGTGGTATTCAGGTGAGGCGCAGTTGATTTCCGTGCACGACATCCAGGTCAGTTCCCCGGATACAGTCGCCACCGTCGTGTCGACTTTTATGTCCTGTGCGATGACAATCCTGTCGAAATAGACCGGGTCTCCTTCAAAGTCCACAGGCTCAGTGAGGGCGTAAGTATCGCCTTCAAGTGAATATCCGGCAGGAGTGTCGAATATGACGTCCGTAGGATACCATTCGCTGTCCAGCACGTATGTGTGCCAGCCCTCTTCAATCTCTCCCGAGAACACGAGCCTGTAGGTGTTGCCTTCGACCTGTTCTGAAGATACTGTCCAGTCTATAGTCTGCAGCGGAGCCTGGCCGAGGCCTTGTCCGTAAGCGGCAATAGCGGCACATATTGCCGCCATCGCCATTAATGTCTTATGAATAAGGTATCTCACAATTCAAGATGTATTTGTCGGGTTAAGGAAAGCCCGGATTATTTTGCAAAAGCCACGGAGCGTGTCTCCCTGATGACAGTTATCTTCACCTGGCCCGGATAGACCATCTCTTCCTGTATCTTTTTTGCTATCTCGCCGGACAGTGTCTCAGCATCCTTGTCTGACACCTGCTCGGCTCCGACAATCACTCTCAGTTCCCTTCCGGCCTGGATAGCGTACGTCTTTGTCACTCCCTGATAGGACTTGGCGATGTTCTCCATGTCCTTCAGTCTCTTGATGTATGACTCGATCACTTCCCGTCTTGCACCCGGTCTTGCTCCTGAGATGGCGTCGCCGACCATGACGATAGGGGATATGATTGATGTCATCTCAATCTCCTCGTGGTGTGCACCGATGGCGTTGCAGACCTCCGGTTTCTCCTTGTACTTCTCGGCAAGCCTCATTCCGAGTATTGCGTGAGGAAGCTCCGGATCCTCGTCAGAGACCTTGCCTATGTCGTGGAGCAGTCCGGCACGCTTGGCTATCTTCGGATTAAGTCCGAGTTCAGATGCCATCGTGGCGCAGATGTTCGCCACTTCCCTTGAGTGCTGGAGCAGGTTCTGACCGTATGACGAACGGTATTTCATGCGCCCGATCAGTTTGACAAGCTCGATGTTCATCCCGTGGATGCCGAGGTCGATGCATGTCCTCTTGCCCGTCTCCATGATCTCGTCCTCCAGCTGCTTCTGCACCTTGGCCACCACTTCCTCGATTCTGGCAGGGTGGATACGCCCGTCTACGACCAGCTGGTGAAGGGCGAGTCTTGCCACCTCCCTTCTTACAGGGTCGAAGGCTGAGAGCAGGATTGCCTCAGGAGTGTCATCAACAACAATCTCGACTCCTGTGGCTGCCTCAAGGGCACGGATGTTCCTTCCCTCGCGTCCTATGATGCGTCCTTTGATCTCATCGCTCTCGATGTTGAAGACTGTCACCGCATTCTCGATGGCTGTCTCGGATGCTGTCCTCTGTATGGTGTTGATGACTATTCTCTTAGCCTCCTTGCTGGCATTGAGCCTTGCCTCGTCCATGACATCGTTGATGTATGACTGAGCCTGGGACCTTGCCTCGGCCTTCATGTTCTCCATGAGTTGGTTCTTCGCCTCGTTTGCCGTCATCCCGGCGATGTTCTCTATCTGCCGGATGGCCTCTGTCCGGAGCCTCTCGTACTCTTCGGATTTCTTCGTGACGAGTTCCATCTGGTTCTTGAGGTTCTCTCTGATGGCCTCCGTCTCACGGTTCTTGCGGTTGAGTTCGGCGTTCTGCTGGTTGAGACTGTTCTCTTTCTGTTTCAGCCTGTTCTCCGTGTCGTGAATCTGGTTGTTCTTCTCGTTGATATACTGTTCATGCTCGCTCTTGAGCTGGAGGAATTTCTCCTTTGCCTGGAAAATCTTCTCCTTGCGGATGTTCTCCGCCTCGAGTTCGGCTTTCTGGATGATTTCGTCTTTCTGTCCTTTCAACAGCAACTTATGAACAAATATATATGTCCCGACGGCGATTATGGCCCCTATGGCCGCCGCTAAAAAGTAAAATAAAATCTGCATATTCTTCTATATTGTTTATGTTCTTTCTAATCCTTATCCGCAGGCCCGTCAAAAAAAAGACCGGTGCGGCTGGGAAGCCGACCGGTCGGATGTCCATAATAAAAAAGCCGTTAGTCTGATTGTCTGGAAATCTTATATGAATAAGATTTGAGCTCCGAAAATCTGGGTCTGACTTCCTCCGTCCCGCAAAGGGATCCCCCGAAAGGTCACATAGGCCTGTCATTGCCATTCGAGTAGACTCGGTTACTTAATGTAATTTGATGATTTCAGCAAAATAAGTAACTAACGGCTATATTTATCAATTTTCTCAAGATACCCTTCAATCTCATTCTGCAGCTGTCTCTCATCCTCCTCCATCTTCTTCAACTGTCTCTTCTGCAGAACATAACCGAAACCTATTGTCAGCGCAGCCATTATCAGCAGGTCTTCCCGGTCCTGTCCCGAGACATTCATCTTCTCCCTTCTTGCCATCTGCTCATCCACAATCCTTGCCGCTTCCCTGAGGAGTTCCTCTTTTTCCGGCGAATCGGCAGGTATCCTGTAGGGGCGTCCTGCAATCCTGATTGTGATGTCTCTTGCCATTTCCTGTTGCCGGTCAGCTTTCTATAAGTGTTATGCACTTGTCGATGGTCCGTATCATCCTGTCTATCCTCCTCCTCGCTTCATCCCTGTCTCCGGACGTGGCCATCATGGTCTCAGCCAGTCTCAGGCTATCTATTTCCTTTTCCAACTCCGATATCCGCTTCCTGCAGTCCTCCATGGAGCCTCTGCATTTCTCAAGTTCACCGGTCAGCATCTCTGACTTTGCCTTCTCGGCTTCGTATGCCGCTATCAGCTTGCTGATGACCTCCCTAATGTCTTCAATCATTGCAGTTGAACTCTTATGAACGACGCCTGCAAAGTTATAATTTTTAATCGGAATTTCAAAGAAAAATGATGGACTGTAAGGAGGCTTATACCCTGTTGACAATCTCGACATTCTTCATGCCGTCCTCAATGGCCGCCTTGTTCATCGGTATGAGGTTGCCGTATCTTGCAGGGATGGACTTCCCGAGTCCTTTTTCGACATTCTCAAGTGTCACAATCGGGTTGACCTGCAGGAAAGCCCCGAGCACGACCATGTTGTACACTTTTGAGTTGCCGATGCGTGCGGCGCCTTCAATGGCGTCGATGCGGCAGATGTTGATGTCCTTCCTGGTCGGATGGCGGGTGATGCCGCTCGGGTCATAAACGAGCCAGCCGCCAGGCTTCACCGTGCTCTCGAACTTGTCCATCGACTGCTGGTTGAGAATGATGGCTGTATCGTACTTGGTGACGATAGGCGAGCCTATCTTCTTGTCGCTCAAGATGACGCACACATTTGCCGTGCCTCCGCGCATCTCCGGTCCGTATGAAGGCATCCATGTCACTTCCATATCCTGCATGATGGCTGAATATGCAAGTATCTTTCCCATGGAGAGGACGCCCTGTCCTCCGAATCCTGCTATGATTATCTCTTCTTTCATGTCTTTCTATAAATGTGTTGTGTTATTTCAGGACATCTTTGATATCCCCGATTGGATACTTGGCGAACATGTTCTCCACCATCCATTTGTTGGCCTCTACCGGGGAGAGTTTCCATCCTGAGTTGCAGGTGGATACAATCTCGACAAATGACAGTCCGATGCCTTTCTGGCTGTACTCGAATGCTTTCCTTATCGCGCTCTTGGCTTTTCTTGCAGCTGCTGCGGTATGCACCGACTGTCTTGTGATGTATGCCGTCCCGTCAAGATGGGCGATCATGTCCGCTATCACAAGCGGGAATCCGTTCAGTTTCGGGTCTCGGCCGTATGGAGTGGTGGAAGTCTTCATGCCGAGCAGGGTGGTAGGAGCCATCTGTCCGCCGGTCATGCCGTAGATGCCGTTGTTGATGAAGATGACGACAATGTTCTCTCCTCTGCCGCAGGCGTGGATGATTTCCGCCGTGCCGATGGATGCCAGGTCGCCGTCTCCCTGGTATGTGAATACGTATTTGTCCGGGCAGAGCCTTTTGGTGGCTGTGGCGAGTGCCGGAGCCCTTCCGTGAGCGGCCTCCTGCCAGTCTATGTCGATGTAGTTGTATGCGAATACGGAACATCCGACAGGGCAGATGCCCACAGTCTTGTCCTGGATGCCCATCTCGTCTATCACTTCGGCCACAAGCTTGTGCACAGTGCCGTGCGAGCAGCCCGGGCAATAATGCATCACATTGTCAGTAAGCAGGGCGGGTCTCCCGTAGACAATGTTTTCAGGTCTTTTGATTTCTTCTATGCTGATACTCATTTTCTGCTTCCTTTTGCTTGCCCGGTCATGCCAGGCCGTTGAACTTCTTGAATGCGTCCACAATCTCCTCAGGAGTGTAGATGTTGCCTCCCTGGCGTCCGTAGAACCCTACAGGACACTGGCCGTTGACTGCGAGCCTGACATCCTCCACCATCTGTCCGAGGTTCAGTTCGATGCTCATCATGCTCCTTGTCTGCTTTGCAAGCCTTGCAATCTCGGCTGTAGGGAACGGATAGAGGGTTATCGGCCTGAGGAGTCCGGCTCTGATGCCCTCGGCTCTCAACTCGTCCACGACTGCCTCGCATATCCTTGAGGAGCATCCGAATGCCACAAAGACATATTCGGCGTCTTCAGTCATGTATTCGCTGAATTTCACCTCGTTCTCTTCGATGAGGTCGTATTTTGTCTTGAGTTTCCTGTTGAATCTTTCCTGGATGTCGGCATCGAGCGAGAGGGATGTGATGATGTTCCTCTCCCTGCCTGCAGGCTTGCCTGTGGTGGCCCAAGGGGCAACCTCAAGAATCTCCTCCTGTGTCCTGCGCGGCTTCATAGGGTGCATCTCCACCTTTTCCATCATCTGGCCGATGATGCCGTCAGCGAGAATCACCACAGGGTTGCGGTATTTGAAGGCGAGTTCGAATCCCCAGTCGATGAAGTCATACATGTCCTGTGCGGATGCAGGTGCGATGACAATGTTGTGGTAGTCGCCGTGACCGCCGCCTTTGACTATCTGGTTGTAGTCGCTCTGGCTCGGCTGGATGGTGCCGAGTCCCGGGCCGCCTCTCATGACGTCGACCACTACACAAGGAAGCTCAGCCCCTGCTATGTAGCTGATGCCCTCGCACATGAGGCTTATTCCCGGGCTGCTGGAAGATGTCATGACTTTCTTGCCGCAACTTGCCCCTCCATAGATCATGTTGATGGACGAAGTCTCGCTTTCGGCCTGGAGCACGACCATTCCTGTGGTCTCCCAAGGCTTCTCTTTCATCAGGGTCTCCATGACTTCCGACTGAGGCGTGATAGGATAGCCGAAATATCCGTCCACCCCGTTGCGTATTGCCGATATGGCAATCGCCTCATTACCTTTCATCAATATCTTTTCTGCCATATCTCTTAAATTTTGACTCTGTACACTGTGATTACTGAATCCGGGCAGACTATCGCGCAACTGGAGCATCCGATGCAGTCGTCTCCGGTCATTTCAGCATAATGATAGCCCTTGCTGTTGACTTTGTCCGACAGTCTGATGCTGCCGGTAGGGCAATTGGCGATACAGACAGAACATCCTTTGCATTTCTGCGTATCGACTTCTATAACTCCTTTAAATGCCATTGTTGTAGATTTTACAAAACCGTGTCAAAATTAATAAAAATCGCGAATAAAAAATCTTTCAATTCATAAATTTTTATACAATAATATAAATAAATCAATACTTGTACGCCCGCTTTGCTTACTCATGGAAAATTTTGCTATCTTTGGACACTTTTAACTTGTCGCATCGGGAGTCGCGTGCGCGAAGAGAATATGACGCTTTATGGATAGTCTGGTTCTGAAAAATATATTGCTTCCTGATGCCTCTCTTGCTGATATTCATATCGAAGGGGAGACAATCAGGGCTGTTGTGCCTGCAGGAGGAACGGGCGATGTAGCCTCTCCGGCGGGGTGCCCTGTCACGGCAATTGACTGTACGGGCAAGATGGCCATGCCGGGTTTTGTGAACATGCACACTCATGCGGCGATGTCTCTCATGCGCGGAGTAGGTGAGGACGTGCTTTTCCACAGGTGGCTTGACAGGATATGGAATGTGGAGTCGAAGATTGATGCCGAGTATGTGTATTGGGGTACGAAAGCGGCCTGTGTGGAGATGCTCAGGACCGGGACGACACTTTTCAACGACCACTATTGGTATGCATCTGCGGCGCACAGGGCGGCAGTGGAGATGGGCATAAGGCCTGTCGAGTCATACGTGTTCCTTGACAGGTTTGATGAGAATGCGGCTGCAGTCCAGAAGGAGCGGTGCATAAAGGCATACGAAGAGTCGGAGGGATGGCCCGGGCGCGGCATGTTCACGGTTGGCATACATTCGATCTATTCGGTAAGTGAGAAGACGATGCTGTGGGCCGCAGACTTCGCGAGGAGGCACGGGCTCCGGATACATATCCACCTGAGTGAGACGAAGAAAGAGGTGGATGACTGTATGGCGGCGCACGGCATGTCACCGGTGGAGTATCTGGACAGTCTCGGGATGCTCGGACCTGATCTGATAGCGGCGCACACGTTGTGGCTGTCGGAGCATGATGTGGAACTGCTCGGTGCCAATCATGTGAACTGTGTGCACAACATCAATTCCAACCTGAAGCTCGCATCAGGCTATCGCTTCCTTTATAATGAACTGAAGGCTGCCGGAGCCAATGTCTGCATCGGTACCGACGGATGCGCCTCATCCAACAATCTGGATATTCTTGAGGCGTTGAAGACTGCCGCGATGGTCCAGAAGGCATGGCGGGGGGATCCATCGGCGATGCCTTTGGGAGATCTGGTCGAAATGGCCACTGTAAACGGGGCACGGGCCCTCGGGTATGACACGGGAGTGATTGCTCCGGGCAAGGATGCTGATATACTGATAATCGACACGCTCAATACATTCTTCCTCTCTCCCGGCTCTCCGCTTGCCAATCTGGTCTATTCGGCTCATAGCAGTTGCATAGAGTCAGTGATATGCAAGGGACGGTTTGTGATGAGGGACGGGATTGTGCCCGGTGAGCAGGAGATACTGTCAGAGGCAAGGAAGACATTGTCAAAGATAATATAACCGATATAGGATATGGACGAAAGAATGGAAAGAATCAGCAAGGCTGCCGAATACGTGCAGTCGAGGCTGGGAGGACGCAGGCCTGTGGTCGGCATAGTGCTTGGCAGCGGACTCGGCAAACTCGCGGACAGGATAGAGGACAGTACGGCGATTCCGTACAAGGACATACCGGGATTCCCTGTATCCACCGCCATTGGACACAAGGGTAATTTCATATCCGGAAGGCTCGGAGGCAAGGACGTCATTGCCATGCAGGGCAGATTCCACTATTATGAGGGATATCCGATGGATCTTGTGACACTCCCTATCAGGGTGATGCGGGTTCTCGGCATACAGTATCTGTTCGTCTCCAATGCTGCCGGCGGGGTCAATTTCGATTTCAAGGTAGGAGATCTGATGATCATCAGGGATCATATCAATCTTCTGCCGAATCCGCTTGTCGGACGCAATCTGGACGAGTTCGGGCCGCGTTTCCCTGACATGACAAGGCCGTATGACCCGAAACTGATTGCCATGGCGGAGTCTCTGGCCGCGGAGTGCGGAATCGAGGTCCGCAAAGGGGTCTATCTTGCAGGTACAGGCCCGTCATACGAGACGCCTTCAGAGTACAGGTATTTCAGGATGATAGGGGCTGATGCAGTGGGGATGTCGACTATCCCAGAAGTCATCACCGCAAGACACTCTTCAATCCCGGTATTCGGCATGTCTGTGATAACGAATGAGGCTCACGACGACTATGCCGAGGACTACGAGAACAACGGGGATGATGTTGTCGCTGCCGCCGATGCCGCTGCCGACAGGATGACCCTGCTGTTCACCCGCATGATAGAGCGCGTGTCAGTCCTTTGAGACTGAATCAATGAATAATGCTGCGGAGGCATCGGACGGCATCCTCCAGTCTCCTCTCGGGGAGAGTGACACGGAGCCGACCTTAGGCCCGTCAGGCAGGCATGAGCGTTTGAATTGCTGGCTGAAGAATCTTCTCATGAAGGTATTCAGCCAGTTTCTTATTGTCTCCTCGCTGTAGACCCCGGTTTCCTTGTCATGGACCTGTCCGCAGAATACCTTTCCGGCCAGGAACAGGATTTTTTCAGGGGAATATCCGAAGCGGAAGAAATTGTAGAGGAAGAAGTCATGGAGTTCGTAAGGACCCACAAGGTCTTCTGTCTTCTGTCTGATGTTGCCGTCCTCGTCCGCAGGCAGGAGTTCCGGGCTGATAGGCGTGTCTATGATGTCCATGAGGATGTCCTTGACGGACCGTCCGCATCGGTCCTCGTCCTTGCAGACTGTGAAATGATTGTCCGCAATCCATCTTACGAGATGTCTTACAAGGGTCTTCGGGATGCCGGCATTTACCCCGTACATCGACATGTGGTCCCCGTTGTACGTCGCCCATCCGAGAGCCAGTTCTGAGAGATCCCCGGTGCCGACGACTATGCCTCCTGTGCGGTTGGCGACGTCCATGAGTATCTGGGTGCGTTCCCTGGCCTGGGAATTCTCGTATGTGACATCGTGTATGCTCTTGTCATGTCCGATATCCTGGAAATGCCTGTCACAGGCTGCTCCAATCGGGATTTCCATTGATGTGACTCCGAGGGCTGCCATGAGGTCTGAGGCATTGTCATGTGTGCGGTCCGTGGTCCCGTATCCCGGCATTGTTATGCCTGTTATGCGCTTGCGGTCCCAGCCCAGCCTGTCAGCCGCCATTGTGGCCACAAGCAGGGCAAGAGTGCTGTCCAGACCGCCTGAAATGCCGATGACGGCAGTCCTGCAGTTGATGTGCGCAAGTCTTGACATCAGCCCTGTCACCTGGATTGAGAAAATCTCCCTGCACCGTCTCTCCATTTCCTCTCCGTAGCCTCCCGGAACGAAAGGATGCGGCTCAATGTGCCTGTAAAGTCTTTTCCCGAAATCAGTATCTGCGGCTTTGCCTGTGGCGACGGTGGAGAACATCCTGCCGTATCCTGCGGAACTTGTACCGTCTGGGGAGAATGCCTTGAAAGTCCCTGTCTTCTGTCTGAGAGTCTCCAGTTTCTCATAGTCAATGTCCGCTATGAGCAGTCCCGGGGAAGTGGAGAATCTTTCCCCCTCGGCCAGCATGCTGCCGTTCTCGCAAATCATCGATGAGCCTGAGTAGACGACATCCTGGGTGGATTCCCCGTAACCGGATGAGCAATAGACATATCCGGAGATGCATCTTGCGGACTGCTGGCATACGAGGCTTCTGCGGTATTCATGCTTCATGAGGATGTCATTGCTGGCCGAGAGGTTGACGGTGATGCTTGCTCCGGCAACGGCATGCCATGATGACGGTGGTATCGGTGTCCATAGGTCCTCGCATATCTCCACTCCGAAAGTGACCTTGCCTATTGTGAACAATTGGTTGGGGGAGATGACACATCTGAATCCGGCATAAGAAGTCACGGCGGAGAAACTGTCCCTTACTGAGTCCTTGCCGTTGAACATGAAAGCGGCTCTTCCGTCAGAATGGCCGTCAAGGAAGTCTGTTCCCGGGCTGAACCATCTGGATTCGTAGAATTCATTGTATGACGGCAGATGGATCTTCGGCACGATTCCCTTGATGTTCCCGTTACGGATGACTATCGCGCAGTTGTACAGTCGTCCGCAGTATCTGACAGGCGCTCCTGCGACTATCGTCATTTCCTTGCCTCGGCTGGCCTCCATTATTCTGGCTACTCCCTTCTCCGCTGCTTCCAGAAGCGCGTTCTGTCCGAAAAGATCCCCGCAGGTGTAGCCCGTGACACAGAGTTCCGGGAACACGACAAGCGAGACGCCAGTCCCCGAAGCCTCGCCTATAAGTCTGCAGATGCTGTCCACATTGCCGTTTACATCAGCAGGTTTGACCGACGGCCGGGCTGCCGCAACTCTTATGAATCCGTAGTCTTTCATTTCTGTCAACTCTTTCTGTCGGCAAAAATAATAACTTTTTTTATACCTTTGCAGCCATTTTTCAGGTGTGGATATGAAAGACAGACTGGTATCGGGGAGTTATTGTGCAGTACTGCTTGCCAACTTCCTGTTGTATTTCGGTTTTTTCCTGCTGATGCCCGTGCTCCCGTTCTATCTTGTGGAGGAGTTCGGTGTCAGCAAGGGGATGACAGGTGTGATATTGTCGAGTTATACTGTCGCTGCCCTGACGGTAAGGCCGTTTTCGGGCTATCTTCTTGACTCGTTCCGGCGCAAGCCTCTTTATCTTGCGTCATTTCTTGTATTCACACTCATATTTGCCGGATATATAGTGACAGGCTCGATACTGATGTTCGTCATGCTCAGAATAGTGCATGGTCTTGCATTCGGGACGGTGACTGTCGCGGGCAATACCATTGTCATAGACATCACCCCGTCTTCCAGGAGGGGAGAGGCTGTCGGCTATTATGGTCTGGCAAACAATATTGCCATGGCTCTCGGACCTATGATAG
This sequence comes from uncultured Bacteroidales bacterium, assembly GCA_944323505.1. Taxonomy (GTDB): domain Bacteria; phylum Bacteroidota; class Bacteroidia; order Bacteroidales; family UBA932; genus Cryptobacteroides. Next base: position 58,858 of record CALUST010000024.1, on the reverse strand, counting down.
GCCTTTTCCTGCATGACTATTATTCTTTCGATGTGATATTCTGGGGCGCGCTTGCCTGCTGTACTCTCGGTTTCATATCTGCGCTTACTGTCAGGACGCCGTACAAGCCACAGTTGAAGAAGGATTCCAAGATTTCCCTTGACCGTTTCATTCTGATAAAAGGGATTCCGCTCGGGGCGGACCTGCTCCTGCTGTCCATTCCTTACGGCATCAATACCACGTATGTGGCCATGTATGCCAAAAGCATCGGAATCGCGTCCGGTTCGGGGCTGTTCTTCACCTGCATGGCTGCCGGGCTTGCCATTTCCAGGCTGTTCTCCGGCCGTCAGGTGGACAAGGGAAGGATAACCCAGGTGATAATGATGGGAATGTATATAGCAGTGTTCTCTTTCCTCGGGCTCTACCTCTGCGAATGGCTCATGCAGGTGTCCGCGACCGCAGGCAAGATACTCTTCTACTCTATGGCCGCAGTCCTCGGTGTCGGTTTCGGCTCGATGTTCCCGGCATTCAATACGATGTTTGTGAATCTGGGGCAGAACAGCCAGAGGGGTACGGCCACGTCCACATATCTCACATCCTGGGATGTCGGCATCGGACTGGGACTTGTCCTCGGAGGCCTTATCGGGCAGGCAGGCTCATTCTCATACGCCTATCTGGCGGGCACTGTCCTGTGCGTCATATCCCTTGTCATATTCAGATATGTCAACATCCCGCATTTTGAGAGGAACAGGGTCCGATAGCAGGGGACCAGCCTCCCTCGTATAATTGAAAACGTCTCCCTCGCTGCGGTCTTTCGACCCGTCCGGGAGACGTATCTGTCTATGATTTTTCAGAAAATCAGAGTTCTTCGAAATTGACGTCTGAGAAACTGTTGTCCTCATCGGTCCTTGCCGGTGCGGAGGCTCCTCCGTCCTTGAGGCAGTTGTCCTTGATATAGTCTATGACTTCCTGGAGGCCTTCGGTGAATTTCTCGAAATCTTCCTTGTAGAGGAAAATCTTGTGCTTGTCATAGGCGAAATGCCCGTCCTTCTCGACCCTGCGCTTGCTTTCAGTAATGGTCAGATAATAGTCATTGCCTTTAGTTGCCTTGACATCAAAGAAGTATGTACGCTTGCCCGCCCTGATCGGCTTCGAATAAACATCTTCGCCTGAACGCTCTATCGAGCCGGCTCCTTCAATATCCTCACTATACATACGATTAAATTTTTAAGTAAAACCTTGCAAATATAAGGATTTTTCTGAAATTGAGTATATCTTTGCAGAAATTTTTGAGTAGAGATATGCTTAACAGACGTATTCTTAGAATAAAGGCATTCAAGGTGTTGTATGGCAGTATGATGGCAGGGAATGTCTCTCTTGCCGAGGCTGAGGCGGTACTTGACGAATCATGTGAGGCTACGAGAGACCTCTATCTTTTCATGCTGGGGATAGTCTCGCCTCTGACACGTGTTGCCGGGGAGAAGATAGAGGCGGCGAAGAACAAGTTCAACCCGACCGACGAGGAGAGGAACCCGAACATGAAATTCGCAAGGAACAGGCTTGCCGTGCTGCTTGACGGGGATCCCGATTTCACCAAGATGCTCAAGAAGAAGAAATTCTCATGGGACCAGTATGACCTGTTCCTCAAAAAGATATTCACCTCTGTCTCGGGCAGGAAATATTTTGCCGACTACATGGCCGGCACGGAGCAGTCACTGGCCGAGGACTGCAGGCTCTTCATAAAGATATTCGAGAAGGAGTTTGTCGACAGCGAGGAACTGGAGAAGATATTGGAGGACATGTCCATCTACTGGAATGACGACCTGGCATATTCCCTTACATTCGTCTGCAGGACACTCGAGTCGCTTGCCAAAGGCGAGAGATGGAGCCTGCCTGCCCTCTATATGAGCGACCTCGTCCCCGGACCGGAAAAGGAGAGTGACAAACTCTTTGTCAGGAGACTTCTCCGCAGTGCGTTCGCCGGTTATCAGAAGTATTCGGAGATGGTGTCCGAGTCTGTCTCCAACTGGGACAGGGAACGTATCGTGTCGACGGATATGGCGTTGATAGTCATGGGGCTTGCCGAGGCGGTGACATTCCCGACGATACCTGTGAAGGTGACTATCAATGAGTATGTGGAGATCTCCAAGTTCTACGGCACGCCGAAGAGCCGGATATTTGTCAACGGCCTGCTCGACAGGCTCATACAAAAGATGAGCAACGAGGGCCAGATTGTCAAGAACGGCAAGGGGCTGATGTGATGCCGGTCCGGAATGGCGTCGGATACATGTAAAATGCCCGCCATTTGCTGGACAATTGAAAGATTTTTATTAAATTTGAAAGATTTTATCAGATTCCCTGTCGGGAAATGAGTTTTAATAATGCGCAGGATGCGCGAAAACTGTAAATGAAATGAATTTAATGACATTTGTATTGGATGCTGCACAGGCTGCCGGACAGCCGGCAGGCGGAGGATGGTCAATGTGGGTGATGCTCATCCTGATTTTCGTGGTGATGTGGCTGTTCATGATCAGACCGCAGAGAAAGCAGCAGAAGGAACTCCAGAAATTCCGCGAGGGTCTGAAGAAAGGAGACAAGATAGTCACTATCGGAGGCATCTACGGTACTGTTGCCGAAGTCAACGACAAGACATTGCTTATCGAAGTCGACAGCAACGTCAAGATCAAGGTGGACAAGAATTCTGTAGTGAAGGACTTCTCTGCAGTCAACCAGCAGTAGTCCCGCTTCCCGCCAAACTGGGATGTGCAGATGAAAAAGGCATTAGGCAAAATATTAAGATTGCTGGACTTCAACGGGAGAGATTGGACAGTGTTTCTGCTTTCTCTCCTGTTGGCTTTTAGTATATGGCTCATCCATAACCTGTCTCTGAGGTATTCCGAATTCATCCAGGTGCCCGTGGTGCTCCGCTGCGAGCTCGAAGGGCATTCCAACGTGTCTTCCAATGTCGGTGATGTCATCGCACGGTGCCAGACGAGCGGATACAATGTCCTGCGTGCCGAAAGGCATTTCAAGGGTGGGAAGCCGGTAGTGGTGCAGGTGGATCCGTCGGTGCTTCATCACAAGAAGGACGAGACGTTCTACCTCACTCCGGACGGGCTCCAGGAGTATGCGCATCTGATATTCGGAGAGAATGTCACCATCGAATATTTCCTGAGTGACACCGTGTTCTTCAGATTCCCTTACGAAGTCCACAAGAAAGTGCCTGTGTATCCGGTACACATCCTCAGATATGACTCGCAGTATATCGGAGACGGTCCTCTGACCATTTCTCCGGATTCAGTGGTGCTGTATGGTGAGCCGTCGCATCTGGACAATATCGACATGGTGATGACCGAGGCCATCAAACTGGACAATATCTCGACAGATATCCACGGGGATGCGCGTCTGGAGCAGGTCAAGGGCATCAGGATGTCCACCGAGACTGTCCGCTATTCCCAGAATGTCGCAAGATTTGTGGAGGTGACGTCTGTGGTGTCAATCCAGGCCAGGAACGTCCCGGCGGACAAGGAACTGCGTATATACCCATCGACAGCGGAAGTGACATTCAGGTGCATTTTCCCGATGAATTCAAATATTACGGGCTCTGTCAGGTTCTATATCGACTATGAGGATTTCATGAACTCGCTCAGCGGGAAATGCACTGTCCGTACTGACCCTCTCCCTCCTGAGATAATAGGGTATGAGGTGAAGCCTCTTGTCTTCGACTGCGTGGTGAATGAGAAGTGAACAGCGGAAGGATGAAGACGCTTGTGGTCACAGGAGGTATCGGTAGCGGCAAATCAACGGTATGTGCCGTCTTTGCATCGCTCGGAGTCCCTGTCTATGATTCGGACAGCAGGACAAAGTCTTTGTACGACAGTGACGCAGCCCTTGTGGATGCTGTAGGGAAGGCTCTCGGATGCAGTGTGACTGATGATAGAGGGCATCTTGACAGGAGACTGCTGGCTTCGCTTGTATTCAATGACAGGCAGAGACTGGAGATGCTTGAATCTGTCGTACATCCCAGAGTGCTTGACGATTTCAGGGCATGGAAAAATGCCTGTGAGGCAGGGCTGTCCGGATGGAATCCTGCGGCAGGGAATGTGCCGTTTGTGATATTTGAGTCTGCCATAATACTTGAGAAACCTCTGTTCAGGAGTGTGGCTGACAAGATACTTCTGGTGGATGCGCCTCTGGGGTCGAGGGTAAGCCGTGCCGCATTGAGGGATGGCGTGCCTGAGGACAGGATATTGGACAGAATCTCCAGCCAGCGGTCTCCTGCGCCGGGAGAGGCCGACTATATATTGATGAACGATGCCGACGAAGCGGCATTGCGGCGGAAAGTGCTCGAATTGTGCCCGAGGATATGGGCGTGATTATAATTGTGAAAACAGGATTTAGCAATAACATCATTAATTTATCTGAACAATGAAGACAGATCTTTCAAAGATTCTTTCGATTTCAGGCCATAGCGGCCTTTTCCTCTATCTGTCCCAGTCAAGGACCGGTGCGATTGTCGAGTCTCTTGCAGACAAGAAGAGGACTTGTTTCGGCATGAACAGCAAGATGTCCACTCTGGCGGACATTTCCATTTATACTGATGAAGGCGAGGTGAAGCTCAAGGAGGTATTCACGAAGATGAAGGAAGTGCTCGGCGATGATGATGCACCGACATCCAAGTCAACGCCCGAGGAACTCAAGGCTTTCTTTGCCAAGGCTCTTCCTGACTATGACAGGGACAGGTTCTACGTTTCTCACATGAAGAAAGTCGTAGAGTGGTACAATGCCCTCAAGCATTATGCTTCCCTTGATTTCGAGGAGCCTGAGGCTGCTGAGGAGAATGCCGCGTCCGGGAACTGATGATGGATACTCTCAGACGTCTGCAGGCCATCACTCTCGGGTGTTCGAAGAACAGGGTTGACACGGAGCATATATTGTCCCGGATTGAAGGACTTTATGAGATAGTCCCTGAGTCTGAGGAGGATGCCGATGTGGATGTCCTGCTTCTGAACACCTGTGGTTTCATCGGGGATGCCAAGGAAGAGTCCGTTGATGCGATTCTCCAGGCTGTCGAAAGGAAAAAGGACGGCCGTGTCGGGCAGGTGATAGTCTTCGGCTGTCTCTCGCAGAGGTATGCCGATGACCTTCCGGGGCTGATTCCGGAGGTTGACGCCTGGTTCGGTGCAAGGGATTTCGCCCCTCTCATAAAGGCTCTTGGAGCGGAACCTTCTGCGGAATACAGTCCGTCAAGGCATCTTACGACGCCTTCACATTATGCTTTTTTGAAGATTTCGGAGGGATGTGACAGGCGATGCTCTTATTGCGCCATACCGGCCATCCGTGGCAGGCACCGTTCCGTGCCGATGGAGGAACTCGTGGAAGAGGCCCGCATGCTCGCCGCAAAGGGGGTCAGGGAACTGATAGTGATAGCCCAGGATACGACTTATTACGGACTGGACTTGTACAGGCGGCGTGCATTGGCTGAACTCCTCGGGAGATTGTCGGAAGTCGAAGGGATTGAGTGGATAAGGATACATTATTCCTATCCGGATGATTTCCCTGAGGACGTGCTGGAACAGATGGCGGTCAATCCGAAGGTCTGCAGGTATATGGACATACCTTTGCAGCATATTTCTGACAAGGTGCTTGCCAATATGCGCAGGAATGTGGACGGGGCCTGGACCAGGAATCTCATAAGTACTATGAGGGAAAAGGTGCCAGGAGTCGTTTTGAGGACCACTATGATTGTAGGCCATCCGGGAGAAGGGGAAGAAGAGTTCAGGGAACTGCTGGATTTCATCGGGGAGGCCCGCTTTGAACGCCTCGGCGCCTTCAAGTACTCGGAAGAGGAGGGGACATACGGTGCAGACCATTTCCCTGATGATATTCCTGATGAGGTGAAACAGGCAAGATGGGACGAACTGATGGAGAGGCAGAGTCTCATATCCCTTGCCTATAACCAGTCAAGGGTAGATACTGAGACAAAGGTGATCATAGACAGTTATTCCGACGGAGTGTTTGTCTGCAGAAGCGAATTCGAAAGCCCCGACGTGGACGGCGAGATTCTTGTAAAGTATGATTCCTCTGCGCTGGGCGGTATTGACCCTTATTCATTGGTCGGGGAGTTCATGACCGTCCATATCACGGGGGCGGATGAATATGACCTGATTGCTGAGCCAGTAGCCCTCTGCTGACGATTGATTTAAATTGCTGATGCCATGAAAACGAAGTTAGTCTTTTCCCTCCTGTCGCTCATGATGCTCGTCTCATGCGGGCCGATGTCCTATCTGATGAGGGTAGAATTGAGATACCCGTCCAAGTCCGGGCTTGAATTGGGAAACAAGACATTTTCCGTGGCATATCTTGATGACGGGAAGCATGAGGATTCGCTCTTCATAGCATCGGTCGCCGACGGCTTTGCCCAAAGGCTTGAAAGCGAATATTTCGGCGGCGAGATGAGGATACCGGTCTACAATGTCGAGAAAAATCCCGGTGGCGACTATTCGTCAAGGGATTCGGTCCTCAATATCTTGATGGAGACCGGCAGTGACGTAGTGTTCGTGTTCGATTCGCCGGATATCTCCGACATCTCGTTATCGGCACCTCAGAAGGTCGGGTCGCCTGCAGTAAGGGATTCGGCATATCTTGTCAAGGGGTCGATGATGTATTCATTGGCGCTGTATGTATACGATTCGATGAACAAGGATGACAGGGTCCTTGTATTTACGGGCACAGCCACAGGTGAGCCGGTGGCATATACGGACGGGAATGAGACCGACAGGGAACTGGAGGCTAAGATGCTGTCTTCATTGGAGGCTCCCGGCAGGGAGGCCGGCAGGACTGCCGGGGGGCAGTTCCTCCCGAGATGGAATGCTGAGACGCTGTCGTTTATGTACTATGATACAGGTTCTTCCGACTGGCTGGACGCGATTATGGCTGCCTATGACTACAGGTGGGATGACGCCATCGCCATCTGGCTCGGAAAGACAGACACCGGCAATCTGGAAAGACGCTCCTGTGCGGCATACAATCTGGCAGTGGCATTTTATGTCATCGGTCAATACGGCCTTGCCGAAGAATGGCTTGATGTCTCGGACGCAGGCTATCCGCTGCACGATTCCTATGAATTGAGAAAGAAGATTGAAGCAAAAAAAGGCGACTGAAAAGTGTGCTTTAAATACCACCTTTTCAGCGCGCCTCATTTATAAAAAGGAGGAACCGTAAGCCGGTTTCTGTTTTGTTCTGCCATTTATCTTCGCAACCTACCCCCTGACATCGGACGGGCCGCCCTTGGCTGTCAGTATATTTGGTCTTGCAGGCTTCAGTCCCGTACCCGGAGTGTGTCGCCACAGCCCGTCGTGAGCTCTTGCCTCACGTTTTCACCCTTGCATCCGGAGATGCGGTTGTTTTCTGTTACAGGTTCCACGAAGTTACCCCCGTCTGCGCTTTCCGCAGTGAAGTGCCCTTTCCTGTCCGGACTTTCCTCACCGGCCATGGCCGGCGCGGCAGATCGTCCCTCCTTTTATTCTTGTATCGTTTTGCCCGTGCTACTTGTAGCCCAGGCGTCTTTCCATCCTGTCGTTCTGTCTGATGGTCTTCTGCACATCCCGTTCCAGTGCCGGCGTGATGTCTTTGCATGTCTTGTGGCAGGCCATCTCCAGAGAATACATCCTGCCTATGCAGAAATTGGTGTGTTCGCATCCGCTGCAGCAGTTCGCGTCAGCCTTCATCTTGTTGACGAAGTCAGTGTCCTCAAGGACCGCCCGTCCCATCTGCAGCATCTGGAATCCGCTGTCGATGACCTTGTCTGCATCCTTGCGGGTCGTGACACCTCCGACATACACCAGAGGCATATCAGGCAGGGCTTTTCTGAATCTGAGCGCGTCTTCAAGGAAGTACAGCCTCTTGAACGGTACAGTCGGCGACACTATCCTGCCGCCTATCATGACGCCGAGTTTAAGCCACCATTGGCTCTTCATCGGCATATAATGAGCAATAGCCTTTTTGGGGAACTGCCCTCTCATGACATACATTGGGGCGCGGCTGACAAATCCGCCTGAGAGCACAAGGGCGTCTGCACCGCATCTCTGCAGCTCCTTGGCGACCTCAATGCTTTCTTCGATTTCCATACCGCCCTTGAACCCGTCCCTGGTGTTCATCTTCACGAATATCGCCACCTTTCCTTTCCCTGCATCTGTCACCGCTTTCATGCACCTTCTCATGAACCTCATCCTGTTGTCAAGAGAGCCTCCGTACTCATCCTGCCTGTGGTTGGTGTAAGGGGAGAGGAACTGCGAGATGAGATAGCCGTGTCCTGCATGGATTTCCACGGCATCGAATCCGGCCTTGATTGCCAGTCTGACAGCATTGCCGTATGCCTCCACTACATCGTCTATCTCCTTGAGGTTCATCTTGTGGACGAAAGTCGGGGAATACAGGTTGAATCCGCGGCTTGCCCCGAAAGGGGTGCATCCGCAGATGCGTTTGTGGGACATGTTGCCACAATGTCCTAACTGTATGGAGGCTTTTGCACCTTCGGCGTGGATGGCGTCGGTCAGCCTTTTCAGTTCAGGTACTATCTCCTCCCTCATCCACAGCTGCCTTTCAAATGACAGCCCGCTTCTGCATACGGCCGCGTATGCGATTGTCGTCATGCCTATGCCGCCTCTCGCGACTGCCGTATGATAATCAAAAAGCGTCTTTGAAGGAGAGTTGTTCTCGCACATGCCTTCAAACGCCGCTGAACGTATGGTCCTGTTCCTCAGTTCGAGCGGGCCGATTTTATAAGGAGTAAATAATTCACTCATTATTTTCTGTGTCTATATCCCCGGAAACGTCCGGGCCGGTTTGAATCTTATCGTCTGTAGTCTCTACCAGATGAACGGTATCAGGTGTTTCTTGTGGAGTTCGCGGTATTCGTCTCCGAATTCCTCTTCATATCTTGCTGTCAGCGCCTTGGCGCGTGGGGCAAGGTTGGCGAATGTCCATACGGCAAAAAGCAGTCCTGCAGGGGACCATGTGAGGATGGCATATCCCACCCATTCTGTCAGTTCTCCGAAGTAATTGGCCGAGGTGACATATTTGTACAGGCCCTGTCGCGGTATGTAGTGACGTGTGTCGCCAGGCTTGCGTAGATGCCTGATCACGTAATCCGAATCAAGATTGATGAGCATCCCTGCCAGGAACAGCAGTGTCCCGATGATGAATTGCGGGGATGCAAGCCACTCCAGCCCGTATTTCCCTGCAGGAGCAAACCGGAACAGCCATTCGCCAATGAAATATGAGTTCATCGAGTTGAACAGGAAGCCCATGGCGATGATGGCAATCGGCATTGTTCCTTTGCCTCTGATGAGCAGCGGGAACACGAATGAACGCTGGAAATAATGTATCAGGAAAAGTCCTGCCATGATGTAGAGTACAAGGCTGCTGTTGCCCGTACCGGTGCCTGAAAGGGCGTACCTGACAGTGTACAGCAGCATGAACAGGAATGCGGGGCATTCCATGATGATCCATCCGAGCCTGTTGTTTATCTTGGGTCCCCAATTCCCGTTCCCGAGATAGCCGTAGCCGGCCTTGAAAAAGAACAAGGCTATGAATACGATGACGGCCAGAACCGCCATACCTCCCATCAGCAGATAATATGTGTCCATATATGAAAATTCATTCAGTCATATCATACAATCTGCAAAGGTACTAAACAGTTTTGATTTCCTAGTTTTTTTGACTACTTTTGTGACCCTGAAAACGTATAAATCCTATTTTATGAATACAAAATATGTCTTCGTTTCAGGCGGTGTGGCTTCTTCACTGGGAAAAGGCATCATCTCGGCCTCATTGGCAAAACTTCTCCAGGCGAGAGGTCTTCGCGTCACCATCCAGAAATTCGACCCTTATATCAATATCGATCCGGGTACATTGAACCCTTATGAGCATGGTGAATGCTATGTCACTGACGACGGTGCCGAGACTGACCTGGACCTTGGGCATTATGAGAGATTTCTCGGGGTGCATACCTCCAAAGCGAACAATGTCACTACTGGCCGTATCTATCACACGGTCATCAGCCGTGAACGAGAGGGTGCGTATCTGGGCAAGACGGTGCAGATTGTCCCTCACATCACAGACGAGATCAAGAGGAGGATGCTCCTTCTGGGCAAGACCGGCAAGTATGATGTCATCATCACCGAGATAGGAGGGACAGTGGGCGATATGGAGTCCGAGCCTTTCATTGAGGCTGTGCGCCAGTTGCAGTGGGAACTTCCGGAGGAGGATTGCGTGACAATCCATCTGACTCTGGTGCCGTACCTGAGTGCGGCCAAGGAACTGAAGACCAAGCCGACACAGCATTCTGTGCAGATGCTTCAGCAGAATGGTGTCCAGCCGGATATAATCGTCTGCCGTACTGAGCACAGGCTGACACCGGAAATCCGCAGGAAAGTGGCTCTGTTCTGCAACGTCAAGCCAGGCCATGTGATAGAATCCATGGATGCCGAGTCCATCTATTCCGTGCCTCTGAATATGAAAGCCGAGAAACTGGACCAGTTGGTGCTTGACCATTTCGGCATGAAGAATCTTCCGGAGCCGGATCTGACGGAGTGGAACAAGTTCCTTGACAAGCTCTTCCATCCTAAGTCTGAAGTGAATATAGCCCTTGTCGGCAAATATGTCGAACTTCAGGACGCCTATAAGTCCATTCTTGAATCATTCGTCCATGCCGGGGCAGCCAATGAATGCAAGGTAAATGTGCACAGCATCCACAGCGAGTTCCTCAACGAGGATAATGTGGAGGAGAAACTCGGCTGCATGGACGGTATCCTGGTGGCTCCGGGATTCGGTGAGCGCGGACTTGAAGGCAAGGTCATCGCGGTGAGGTATGCGCGTGAGCATAATGTGCCTTTCTTCGGCATCTGTCTCGGTATGCAGATGGCTGTGGTGGAGTTCGCCCGCGACGTGCTCGGTCTCAAGGATGCCGTGTCGACGGAAGTGAATCCGGCTACCCCTGTACCTGTCATCGATCTCATGGAGGATCAGAAGAGCACGACCATCAAAGGCGGCACAATGAGGCTCGGAGCATACGACTGCGTCCTTGACAAGGATTCCCTCGCATACAGGATTTACGGTTCGGCGAAGATCTCCGAACGTCATCGCCACAGGTACGAGTTCAACAATGAATATCTTCCGATGGTGGAGGCTGCCGGCATGAAAGCCACTGGAAAGAATCCGGAGACCGGTCTCGTGGAGATTGTCGAGATACCTTCACATCCGTTCTTTATCGGTGTCCAGTTCCATCCTGAACTCAAGAGTACTCCTGAACATCCGCAACCGATTTTCGTGGCTTTCGTCAAGGCTTCCATGGAATATCGTGACGGGCACAGGAAAAATGCTGCTGAATGATCATGCGAATGATTTGCAAAACAAGACACTTATTGACTGCCGCCGCCCTTTTTCTGGCGGCGGCTCTTCTTTCTGCCCCCCTGTCTGCTGCCGTGAAAAGTTACAGGATAAAGGTGGTCAAGGAATATCCGCATGATTCGGAGTCCTATACGCAGGGTCTGTTCTTCAAGGACGGTCAGTTGTACGAGAGCACCGGGCAATACGGCTCATCAACTTTCAGAAAGGTTGATCTTGAGACAGGAAAGCCTCTCCGAAGACTTGATTTCAGCGACAAATATTTCGTCGAGGGCTCAGCGACCTTGGGGGACAATCTTTATATCCTTACTTGGACCAATAATGTGGCATTTGTCTATGACATGAAGAGCCTGTCATACAAGGCCACCCGTTCATATCCGAGGCCGGGGTGGGGCATTACCTCGGACGGGCGGCAGCTGATCGCGAGTGACGGTTCGGCTGTCCTGTATTTCATGAATCCTGACCTGCAGGTCACAAGGCGGGTCACAGTGAGGCTGTCCGGACGTCCGATGCGCTTCCTCAATGAACTTGAATACATTGACGGCAAGATATGGGCAAATGTCTATACCAGCGACCTCATACTCATAATCAATCCTGACAACGGAAATGTGGAGGCTACCGTTGACTGCAGCGGCCTGCTTCCGGACTCACTCCGTGGTCCCGGGACAGATGTGCTTAACGGGATTGCCTATGACGACGTAACAGGCCGGATTTATCTCACCGGCAAGAACTGGCCGCGTCTCTACGAGGTGGAATTAGAGGAGAAATAGAGTCTGCAGACAGTCGAATTTTCTCAAAAGATGCGTATTGTACGCTGCTAAGGCGTATGATTCAGGTTCTGTTTCAGGAGACGGTCAGAAATATGATTTGGCTGCAGGTAGGCATTCTATAAGTGGAACAGGAAGAAGTTCGCCGAAGACGCGATAAAGTCGTTGATAGTTGAAAAGGCCAAATCCGGGTATTGGATGCACGAAACTGATCAGCATGACGCAGAGTGGAGACCTGCTGGAGAATGTTATAGCGGAATGGGCGAACGGTATCCTGGAGACTGAATGACTATACAAGATGTCCATCGCCGCACGCGCGGAATGCAAGAGCGCCCTGGAGCGAATAATCGACTTCTACAACTTCGAGCAGCCGCATATGAGCATAGAGATGCAGACACCGGAAGTCGCCAATATGCATGATGGCGTGCAGAAGCGATGTTCGAAAAAACTGAAAGGTTGCCTGATTCTTGAAGACAGAGAGAGGGTGATAGAGTTTCTAAAAGAAACCTGAATAAATTCTGCATGAGTAATAGAGCAATATGATGCTATTTCTTGTTTGATTGTGTGCCTGGATTTGTTATATTTGCTGTCGTTACAGATATGACAATAAATGATATGGTTATGAGATTTTGTGTTCCGGTTTTGATTTTGACAGTGTTTTTGGCAAGCAGTATGACCGCCTCGGCCCAGTATAATGATGTGTACAGGAAAGGGGCGGATTTCTATGCTGGCGGAGAACTTCTTTCAGAAGATCAGATTGTCGCTATGCTGGATGACAGCGGGTATACATTGGCGGATGTGGAGCGTTATCAGAAGGGGTTCCGGACAGGCAAGGGACTGTTGATAGGTTTCGGCTCTCTGACTGGCGCCGGTCTGCTGACGCTCGGAGTAGGAGCCACGGGAGTGATGGTGGAGGCAATAGCTGCAGGAATTGGGGGCGCAATGCTCTCACCGCTTTATGCACTTGGAGGCAAGTCGCCGGATATGTCATTTGACAGCAAGTTTGCCGGAGTGGCCGTTGGGGGACTATGCGCGACTTGTATCGGGGTTCTCGGTATGGTCGCTGGGACGACAGTGCTATGTATAAGCAAGAAACATCTTAATTCGGTCGCGGATGCTTGTGGCTCGGCTTGCGGGACGCAGTTGTCTTTCGGTGCACAGCGATATGGCGTAGGCTTGGCTGTCGCATTCTGAAGATGAGGCGTCTGGGATATGGCAGATTCGCGAATCCGCAACATATTGCAGGCTGTTCTTGCAGATAAGAATTAAAATTGATTATATTTGCAGCCGCTTTCGGAACCGTCCGGGAGCGGCATTTTTGAAATAACATTGCGGGGGTACTCCCGCAAGTATCTGCTGCAGTCCCCCTCGGGGGAGCAGGGGGGTTGGAGCCTTCTCTCTCAACTCCTTTGCAGGAGCGGGGGTGTGGCAAGCCGCGGGCGGCCCGTCCGGGCAGGACGGCAGTCCCCCTCGGGGGAGCAGGGGGGTTGGAGCCTTCTCTCAACTCCTTTGCAGATACTTGCAAAGGAGTTGAGAGAGTCCCATTGAACCTGACACGGCCAATACCGTCGTAGGGAAGCAGAGATCTCATGCGCAGCCATGCGCGCCCCTTGCATAATTGTCATTTTATGCGAGGTTTTTTGTTTTTTGCAGCACTTTCTGTGCTCGTCCCGTTTTCTGCAGCAGCTGCGGAGAACGAAGCAGCCGTCAAGGCTGGTACATCCGGTCATGAGACCCTCATGTCTGAGACCGGCGAATCAGACAATCTATATGTCGAAGAGAAGACAGACAGGCTCGACAGCATCGTCGTGTCTGCCTCAAGAGCAGGGAAGAACACTCCTGTCACCTACACCATGGTCGGCAGGGAAGATCTGAGACGGAACAACCCTGTCAATTCCCTCCCGATGATGCTCAATCTGCAGCCGTCTGTAGTGGCAGTGAATGAAGGAGGTACCGGTCTCGGTTATTCCAAGATGACGATCAGGGGCAGCAAGGGCTCACAGATCAATGTCACTCTCAACGGTATCACACTGAATGACGCGGAGTCGCAGGAGGTCTTCTGGGTGAACATCCCGTCTCTTACCAGCCTGCTGAGTTCTGTCCAGTTGCAGAGAGGCCTCGGCACCTCAGCCAACGGGGCAGGGGCATTCGGCGCCAGCGTCAATATGAGTACGGCATCTGTCGGCTCGTCTCCTTATGTGAGAGCAGAAGTTGCCGCAGGATCGTATAATACTTTCATGTCTACAGTGGCGGCCGGCACCGGGCTTACAAGGTCTGGAGTGTACTTCGATTTCGCCTATTCCCGCAACTGGACCGACGGCTATATCCGCAATGCCAAGGCCAGGGTGCAGTCCGCTCTCGCGGTCCTCGGCTGGATGAACGAGACCAATTCCCTCAAACTCACATACCTGATGGGAGACCAGCACACCGGCATCACATGGAACGGGATTGACATGGATACATACAATACTGACCGCAGATATAACAGTGCCGGGGAGTATTATGACCGTTTCGGCAATGTACAGTACTATGACAACCAGACGGACAATTATACCCAGCATCATCTGCAACTGAACTACACTCACCAGTTCCCGAAGAATGTCGTATGGAGTACGACACTGAACTTTACCAAGGGTGACGGCTACTATGAGGAATACGAGGCCGGGAATGAACTCTCCGACTACAATCTGCAAGGAATGCTCGGGATGGAAGCCTTCCCTGCAATCCCTGAAATGTATGACAAGGTCACCGGGCAGCCGGTGCAGGAAGACGGTGAAGTGCCGATGACCACAGGAGGTGATTTCATCGAACGGGAGGCAATGGACAACTATTATCTCGTCGCCAATTCCGAAGTGCGGTATACATCGGACAAAGTCAGTCTTACAGGAGGGGTCAACGTGTCCCGCTATGACGGGGATCACATCGGGAAACTGCTCTGGGGCAGCCGTCTGCCGTCTGATTTCGACTATGACGGCTTCAATGCGGCACACACCTGGTATCTGAACAACGGTCTCAAGCAGGAACTCAATGTATTTGCCCGTGCAGAATATGCTCCTGCAGACTGGATTACAGCATATCTCGACCTCCAGTACAGGGGAGTCTCGCTTGACATGGAAGGCCCTGATGATGACGGCAGCCCGCTGGACTACAGCACGACATGGAATTTCTTCAACCCGCGCGCCGGCCTCACCTTTAACTGGACCCCGCGCAACAAGGCGTACATTTCCGCAGCCCTCGGCAACAGGGAGCCTGGCAGGAGCGACATCAAGGAAGTCATCATCACCAACAATCTCGGAGGCACGAGAGAGGAACTCAGACCTGAGAAGATGGTTGACGTGGAGATCGGCTACATATATTCAGCACCGAAGATCACGGCATCCGCAAACCTTTATTTCATGGAATATTTCGATATGCTCCTGGAGACAGGCCGGCTGAGTGATTCCGGCTATGCGATCAAGGAGAATGTGGGAAGGGGTTATCGCCGGGGAATAGAACTTGCAGCCGCGTGGGAGGCCCTGCCTTGGCTGCGTGCTGATGCAAATCTCTCACTCAGCATGAACAGGCTCAAGGACTATGTCGCCTATATCCCTGTCTATGATGCCGACTACAATTTCACCGGGAAGAATGCAGTCCAGAATTGCGGCAGCACGGATATGCTAATGTCCCCGTCAGTGGTGGGGATGATGCAACTCGCATTCACCCCGTTCCGGAACATTGCACATAACTCCCTCAAGACCACCACTCTCACAATCAACGGAAAGTATGTCGGGAGACAGTATCTGGACAATACCTCGAGTCAGGACAGGTCGGTACCGGGATATTTCGTGTCCAATCTCAGCCTGACACATCAGTTCAGCCTCGGAAAAGGCGTGCTCGGTATCAGCGGCTACATCAACAACCTGTTCAATAATATGTATTATGCAGACGGAGGAGCCTCGCGCGAGATGTATGAAGGCAGCGATGATGTGACAAGCTATATCTGGATCTATCCACAGGCACTGATAAATTTCATGCTGAAACTCTCATATTCGTTCTGACTTGCCCTCATGGCGGCAGCATTGGAATGACTGAAGACAAGGATGCCGGCCCGAAAGTTCACTTTTGAGCCGGCATCCTTTATACATAGTGTCTTCTCAGACATTGATGTAAATGTGTGAGGGAAAAATTCCCTGGAGTTTTAATGAAGCCTGCAATCACTGCAGGCTTCATTCTGGTTAGTTAGCAGTATTTCCCTTTGGGAATTCGTGTTATTGTTTGGTTAGTGGTTAGTATTTTGACCGCTATCCCCGGCACGATGCCGGGATTTTGAATGGTACCATCATTATGGTAGCCATTACAATCTTCAAATGTAGACAAATTTTTATTAACTGCAAAATTATTTTACAGAATTGTTCGATTTTATTTAAAAAATATTATCGTAACGGGCAGGAGGGGTTAATAATTTATTCCATCTCCGCAATCAGTCCTCGAGAAGTCCGGGCCTGAGCCGTCTTGTCCTGTCAATCGCCTGTTCGTCCTGCCACTCGCGTATCAGCTTCGGATTGCCGCTCAACAGCACGTCCGGGACTTTCCATCCGTTGAATTCAGCAGGACGTGTATAGACCGGAGCCGACAGCATCCCGTCCTGGAAACAGTCGCTCAATGCCGAGGTCTCGTCTGTTATTGCCCCTGGCAGGAGCCTTACAATCGCATCTGCCACCATCGCGGCCGGAATCTCCCCGCCGCTGAGCACATAGTCCCCGACGGAGATCTCTCTTGTCACAAGATGTTCCCTGATGCGGTGGTCGATGCCCTTGTAATGTCCGCAGAGGATGATGATATTCTCTTTCAGAGACAGTTCGTTTGCTACGCCCTGGTTGAATATCTCCCCGTCAGGGGACATGTATATCACTTCGTCATAGTCTCTTTCGGACTTGAGCCTTTCTATCATCCGGTACACCGGTTCGACCATCAGCACCATGCCTGCATCGCCGCCGTAGCTGTAGTCATCTACCTGCAGGCGCGGGCCTTTGCCGAACTCGCGGAGATTGTGCACATGGATTTCAACTATGCCTTTCTTTATGGCCCGACCGACTATGGAGTGTCCCAGAGGGCTTTCGAGAAGTTCCGGTACTACTGAAATGATATCAATCCTCATATATTGCCGTCATATTAATAATGGAGTGCAAAAATAGTGATTTGATGAGAGTTTTACTAAAAAAATGGTATATTTGCAGGCTGTAACTTTTTTAGAAACATAATTAGACTCCATTTACCATGAGTGAAGAGATGATTCCTGAAGTCCCGGTGACATCAAATGTATCAGAGAATGAAGAAACTCCAGTCCTGACTGTCGTTGAAGAGGAGAGGACTGAGACCTTGCCGGATCTCTCCGGAAAAAGTCTCGCGGAACTTGCCGGTCTTTTTGAAGAACTGACGAAGAAGGATGACAGGATGAAGAGGTCCAAGGAGGCAGAGTCCATAAAGTCGGCTTTCTATAAAAAGTTGCTGAAGGACAAGGCTGATGCCGGTCTTGCCGCGGATGTCAAGGAGCCGGACAACCGTCTTCCTGAAGACGGGGAGGATGCCCAGGCTGCTGTCGCAGAGGCTGCAGTGGCAGATGCCGATGCCCCGGTATCGGAGAATCCGTTCGAGGAGATAGAGAGAGGTTTCAAGGAACTGTATAACAGATACAAGAAGGAACGCGCGGAGTACAACAGGGAGCAGGAGAAGGAGAGGGAGCACAACCTGGCTCTCAAGCAGGAAGTCATCGAAGACCTGAAGGCATTGCTTGAGAAACAGGAGGATGTGAACGCCACATTCCCTGCATTCAGGGAGATACAGAACAGGTGGCGTGCGATAGGCCCTGTCCCGGTGCAGAACTACAGGAATGTCAATGACACATATCAGTTGTATGTGGAGCAGTTCTACGACATGGTCAAGATCAACCGCGAGTTGAGGGATCTTGATTTCAAGAAGAATCTTGAGGTGAAGGAGAAATTCTGCGAGATGGCCGAGAAACTTGCCGAGAACGAGAATATCGTGGAGGCTTTCAAGGAATTGCAGAAACTTCATGAGCAGTGGAAGGAGTACGGGCCTGTGGCCAAGCAGTACCGCGAGGACATCTGGAACAGGTTCAAGGCTGCGACAGCTGTAATCAACAAGAAATATCAGGCTTTCTTCGAGGGGATGAAGGAGCAGCAGGTCGAGAATCTTGCCGCCAAGACCAGGCTGTGCGAGCAGGTCGAGGCTATTGCTGACAAGGAAATAACCGCATCCAACGAGTGGAACATCCTCTCAAAGGAGATAGAGGAGATACAGAAGCAGTGGAGACAGATAGGGTTTGCCACCAGGAAGGACAACCAGAAGATATACGACAGATTCCGTGCCGCATGCGACAAGTTCTTCAACCGCAAGCGCGAGTTCTATAACGGCTACAAGGAGAATATGAACGCCAATCTCCAGAAGAAGATTGCACTCTGCGAGGCGGCCGAGTCGCTCAAGGCAAGCACTGAATGGAAAAAGGCAACTGACCAGTTCATCAATCTCCAGAAACAATGGAAGGAGATAGGGGCTGTGCCGCGCAAGAAGTCCGAGCAGTTGTGGAAGAGATTCCGTGCCGCATGTGACGAGTTTTTCAATGAACGGGACAAGAATGTCAAGCCGGAGAATGATTTCTACGGCAATCTGAAGGCTAAACAACGCCTCATAGAGGAAATCAACGCATACCAGCCGTCGTCTGATGATTCTGAGAACATGGAGGCCATGACTTCTTTCATGGACAGGTGGCAGGCCATAGGTTTCGTGCCGTTCAAAGAGAAGGACAATATCGCCAAGGCTTACAAGGATGCAATGCACGCGAAATTCCCGGATGTGTCGGCTTCAAAGGCCCGCAGGACCAGATATGCAAATGCTCCAAAGTCGGAGAGGGAGCGTCTTGTACAGAAGTATGTCAAGAAGGAGCAGGATATTGTCACTTATGAGAACAATATAGGATTCTTTGCCATGTCGAAGAATTCGGAGCCTCTGATCAGGCAGATGCAGGAGAGGATAGAACTCGCCAAGAAGGAACTGGAGGACATCAAGGCGCAGATAAGGGCTTTGGATGCGGCCGAGTCAGACAAGGAATAGTATTTACAATAGACGGATAAGACAAGATGAATAAGAATTCAGTAATCGGATTTGTGCTGATATTCGTGATATTTTTCGGATTCTCATGGTATCAGTCCAACCAATATAAGAAACAGGTAGAATATCAGGCACAGCAGGATTCGATTGCCAGAGCCGAGCAGGCTTATGCTGATTCCGTGTGGCGGGCAGAACATCCGGAAGACACCGTGGCATATCCGGTGCCGGGCCGGTCTGCCGGGCAGCCGACCGGATATCAGCGTATCTACAAGGACAGTCTTCTGGATGTGGCGCATGAGGATTCCGCCTCTTTCGTCACCCTCGCGAATGACAAGGTGGAGATAGTCTTCAACACCAAGGGAGCCCAGCCATATTCGGTGATGGTAAAGGACTACAAGACTTATGACAGTACTGACCTTTATCTGATAAAGCCAGGCATGAGCCAGTACGGCATCACTCTCTATGCGGGAGAGAATATCAATACAAAGGATTTTGTCTTCCAGGTCGCAGAGAAGACCGACACCACACTTGTGATGCGTCTCCCTTTTGCCAAAGGAGGATATATCGAGCAGAAATTCACGCTTCTTCCGGGAAGTTATATGATGGAGAACGACCTCTCGTTCGTTGACATGGGAAATGTCATCCCGCGGAACGTGTCCATGTTCGACATGGACTGGAATGTAGTCATCCCGCGTCTGGAGAAAGGTTACAGGAATGAGATGCAGTACTCCAAACTTGATTTCTGCTATCCGGGAGAGAAGAAACCCGAGCAGATAGGTCGAGGAGGCAGAAGCGCAGAGGAGAGGGTAGATTCCAAGGTCAGCTGGTTCGCGTTCCAGCAGCAGTTCTTCTCCGCCATAATGAGGGCTGGTGAAGATTTCTCGTCCGCATCGTTCGGGATAAAGTTCTTTGAAGAGGATGACCCGGACAAGAATCTGATGATCTGCTATGCGGACCTCAGGTCGGAGTTCAATATGGCCGGAGGGAGTGTGACTGTTCCTTTCGAGTTCTATTTCGGTCCTAACCATTACAGGACATTGAAGAGTTATGACCAGCATTATGAGAGGATCATCCCGCTCGGAGGTTCTGTCATAGGGCTTGTCAGCAGGTGGGTCATCATCCCTACATTCAATTTCCTCGGCAAGTTCATCGCCAATTTCGGCATCATCATACTTCTGCTGACCATCTTCATCAAACTGCTGCTTTCTCCGCTCACGATGAAGTCCTATGTGTCTTCGGCGAAGATGTCGGTGCTCAAGCCAGAGATGGACAAGCTGAACGAGAAGTATCCGAAACAGGAGGATGCCCTCAAGAAACAGCAGGCAATGATGGATCTCTACAAGAGGGCAGGGGTCAGCCCGATGGGAGGATGCCTCCCGATGCTGCTCCAGCTGCCGATTCTCTATGCCATGTTCCGTTTCTTCCCTGCATCCATAGAGTTGAGACAGCAGCCTTTCCTGTGGGCTGACGACCTCAGTGCCTATGATTCCATCTGGGATCTCCCGTTCAATATTCCGTTGTACGGAGACCACGTGTCGTTGTTTGCCCTGCTTATGGCAGTGTCGATGTTCATCTACTCCAAGATGACATCTTCGCAGATGTCCAACGACCCGAGCATGGCGGGCATGAAGTTCATGAGTGTGTGGCTCATGCCGATAATGATGCTCTTCATCTGTAACAACCTCTCCAGCGGTCTCAGTTACTATTACCTGCTTTCAAACCTCATTACCATGCTCCAGACATGGTTCGTGAGGAGGTATGTCGTCAAGCCGGAGAAAATCCATGCCCAGCTGGCTGCCACGGAAGGCAAGCCTCTGCCTAAGTCCAAATGGCAGCAGCGTCTTGAGGAGGCTCAGAAGATGCAGCAGCAGATGGCAAAGGAACAGGCCAGGAGGCGCAGGTAACATCCGCCATGTCACATATTTCAGATGCGATAAGAAAGTTACGGGAAGAGTTACCCTCAGGGGTGACTCTTGTCGCTGTATCCAAGTTCCATCCAGTTGAAGCGGTCATAGAGGCATACGGTGCCGGACAGCGGGTCTTCGGAGAGAGCCGTCCCCAGGAACTGTATTCCAAGATACAGGCCTTGCAGTCCATGCAGGAGGATTTCTCTGACGTAGAGTGGCATTTCATCGGCCATCTGCAGACCAACAAACTCAAACTGGTGCTTCCTTATGTGTCTATGGTGGAATCAGTGGATTCTCTTCACCTCCTCTCTGCCATCGAGCATTGGGGTGCCGCCAACGGAAAGGATGTCCAGGTCCTTCTGGAGTATCATATCGCTTCCGAGGATACCAAGCAGGGATTCAGCCGGGAGGAAATCCTCACGCTTCTGACAGGTGACGCTGCAACGGGTCACTTCCCGCACGTCCGCATCAGAGGTCTTATGGGCATGGCGACATTCACGGATGACGAATCCGTAGTGCGGAATGATTTTGCCAGGCTCATGTCTCTTTACGAGGAGATTGTCGCCCTCAAGGAAAGTGGGATATACAAGGATGTGCTCAAGGACTTTGATACCCGGTCTTTCGGGATGACACATGACTACAGGATTGCCGTTGAGATGGGGGCGGATATGGTACGTATCGGGACTCTCATTTTCGGCGAACGTGTCTATTTTTAACCGGATAAATCTTTTTGGCTTATGGAAAGGATACCAGATGAGGTATTGAAGAGCGATCTGCGTTATCTTGAACTTCTGTCCCTGCGTTTCCCGAGCATCGCCTCTGCAAGCACGGAGATCATCAATCTTGAGGCGATACTGAATCTTCCGAAAGGCACCGAGCATTTCCTTGCTGATCTGCACGGGGAGCATGAGGCATTTCAGCATGTGCTGCGGAATGCCTCCGGAGCAATCAAACGCAAGGTCAATGAGATTTTCGGGGATTCCCTTTCCTGGCAGGAGAAGAAGGAACTCTGCACCCTTATCTATTACCCGGAGCAGAAACTGCAGCTTGTCAGGGAGAAGACCCGGGACATGGACTCGTGGTACAGGGTGACTCTTGACAGGCTTGTGCAGGTCTGCAGGAACGTGTCTTCAAAATATACCAGGTCCAAGGTCCGCAAGGCTCTTCCCGAGGAGTTCTCGTACATCATCCAGGAACTTCTGCATGAAAGCAGCGCCGACCCGAACAAGCAGGCCTACATCAATGTCATCATAAGTACCATCATAGACACATGGAGGGCGGATGATTTCATCATCACGATGTGCAACCTCATCCAGCGTCTTACAATCGATTCCCTGCATATTCTCGGTGACATTTTCGACAGAGGTCCCGGTCCGCACATTATCCTCGACATCCTCTGCAATTATCACAATTTCGACATACAGTGGGGAAACCACGATATTCTCTGGATGGGGGCTGCAGCAGGTAATGATGCCAGCATGGCAAACGTCCTGAGGCTTGCAATGCGATATGCCAACCACTCCGTCCTTGAAGACGGATACGGCATCAACCTCCTTCCGCTTGCCACATTCGCCATGGAGACCTATGCTGATGACCCATGCACGTCATTCGGACCGAGGGTCGAGGATGCAGGGACCAATATCGACGGGAAGACGATGCGTCTCCTTGCCCAGATGCATAAGGCAATCAGTGTGATACAGTTCAAACTTGAGGCTGCGATAATCATGAGGAGACCCGAATTCGGGATGGAGGACCGTCTGCTTCTCGAGCATATCGACCAGAAGAGGGGAGTTTTCGTCCTTGACGGCAGGGAATATGAGATGAGTTCCTGCTTTTTCCCTACTGTCGACCCTTCCGACCCTTATCGCCTGACTCCGGAGGAGGAGTCTGTGGTCTCGAAACTCCATGACTCATTCACCCGCAGCGAGAAGTTGCGCAAACATGTCAAGTGCATATTCCGGTACGGATGCATGTACAACATCTGCAATTCGAATCTGCTTTTCCATGCTTCCATGCCTCTGAATCCCGACGGAAGCCTCAAGGAGATAGAGATACTCGGCAGGAGGTACAAGGGCAGGGATCTGCTCAACAGGATAGGCCAGCTGGTCCGTACTGCATATTTCGCGGAGAATACTGTCCCGGAGAAAGCCTTTGCCCTTGATTATATGTGGTATCTGTGGTGCGGAAAGGATTCCCCGGCTTTCGACAAAAGCAAGATGGCCACTTTCGAGAGATATTTTCTTGTGGACAAGGAGATGCACAAGGAGGAGAAAGGCGCATATTATACCCTCCGCAACAATGAGGAGATCTGTGACAGGATACTTGACGAGTTCGGGGTGGAAGGTGAGCATCGCCACATCATCAACGGGCATGTGCCTGTAAAGGCTGCCAAGGGGGAGAAACCTGTGAGGGCAAACGGCAAGCTGATGGTCATAGACGGAGGCTTCTCCAAGGCGTATTATTCAGAGACCGGGATTGCCGGGTACACTCTCGTATATCACTCGCGGGGATTCCAGCTCGTCCAGCACGAGCCTTTCTCGTCCACGCAGAAAGCGATAGAGGAGGGACAGGACATCAAGTCCACGACGCAACTCGTGGAACTCAGCAGCCAGAGGATGCTTGTCAAGGATACGGACAAGGGCAAGGAACTCATGGTCCAGATAGAGGACCTGAAGAAACTGCTCCAGGCCTACAGGGTAGGAATCATCAAGGAGAGGGTCTGAACTCCGCCCCCACGGGACCGGCTGCCGTCCGCTCAGCCTTTCAGCAGGTCTACCATGGCCTTTGCCGTTGCTGCAGAAGCCCCGCTGCCACCGAGTAGACTGCGAATCTCGGCATAGTCATCGAGCATCCTCTGCCTGTAAGCCTTGTCCTCAATCAGAGCCAGCACTTCGTCAAGAATTGCGTCAGCATTGCATTCATCCTGTATGAACTCCTTGAATGCCAGCCTGTCTATGCACAGATTCCCCAGGCTGATGAACCGCACTCTGATAATCATCCTGCCTATCGCGTATGATATCGCATTCACCTTATATCCGACCACCTGCGGCACATTGAACAGTACCGTCTCCAGTGATGCTGTGCCTGAGTTGACCACTGCCGCATTGGCATTTCTGATTATAGGCTGCGTCTCACCGAAAAGCACTTTTATGAAACTGTCCTCAGGTCTCAGGTATGGCGTATAGTCCTCAGGAGACCGAGCCGGTGCCCCTGCCACGAGGAACTGCCAATCCGAATACCTGGGCAGGCTGTGCATCTTTCTGGCAAATTCCGTCAGGACAGGCATCATGGTGGCTATCTCAGCCTTGCGAGAGCCTGCAAGCATGGCTATTATAGGCTTGTCCTGCAGATTGTTGCGTCTGAGGAAGTCTTGCCTCGTCTCTTTCATCGCCGGGGAGTCGTCAACTGCATCGACCAACGGGTTGCCTTTGTATATGAAATCCACGCCTTTGACTTTGAAATACGGAATCTCGAACGGGAACACAATGAACAGTCTGTCGACGTATCTTTTCAGTTTCCGTATCCTGCCTTCGCGGGAGGCCCATACCTTGGGCGCGATATAGTAGAACACCTTCAGTCCGTGCTTGTGCGCGAATTCCGCAATCTTGAAGTTGAACCCGGGGTAGTCAATGAGTATCACGACATCAGGATTGAATGCCAGGATGTCTTTCTTGCATGAGCCGACATTCCCGAGCAGTTTCCCGGCATGGGTGAACACCTCCCAGAACCCCATGATTGCCCCGTCCTTGTAGTGCCGGACGAGTCCTCCTCCGCAGTCTCCCGACTTGTCTTCCGCGCGGAACACCTTGTCCATCAGGTCTCCTCCCCAGAACCGGATTGTTGCCTGCGGGTCTTCATGATACAGTCCTTTCATGAGGTTCGAGCCATGAAGGTCTCCTGATGCCTCTCCTGCTATGATATAGTATTTCATAAGATGCCCCCAAGCCTTGCAGTTTCCTCCCTGTCTGTGGTGTCGATATTGTGGGCGACAACGGATATGTACCCGTCGCGCGTGATCCAGTGGTCGGAGCAACTGTCATTATCCTCTCCGTCCACATAGTCGCCGACCATCATATACAATGTCTCCCCGTCTTCTATCTCAGGATTGCTGCTCTGTCCGAGTGTCTCCGGGGTAATGCCGTATTTTGCATATACGTCGGGATTCCACGGCATGAATTCCCGTACCCATCTCCCGTAGCCCTGATGTCCGACTTTTATCCCTTTTATCTGACTTGCAGGGATGTCGGGGAAATTGATGTTGTAGTATATCCCTTTCCGCTCAGGCAGGTTGTCCATTATCATCCTGAATATGCCCGGGAAAAATTCTGTGACTGCGGAGAAGTCCGCATCCGGATTGATTGTGTCAAGGGATACCCCGATTGCAGGGACCCCGTTCAGGGCGGCCTCTGCAGCTGCTCCGAGAGTGCCTGAATAGCAGGATGCGGTAGACGCGTTGGACCCGTGGTTGATGCCGGAGACCACGACATCAGGGAATCTGTCAAGGAACGGGATATTGAGCCCGTATTTCACACAGCTTGCAGGTGTGGCGTCAAGATAGGACCATTCTTCAGAAAGCCGTTTGTATGCCACAGGCTTCAGTCCGAGAGAGACGGCCATCGACATGCCTGACTGGTGATGTTTCGGTGCTATGACAGTGATGTTCCCGAACTGTTTCATCATCTCCGCAAGTACCTTGATGCCTTTAGCCCTGTACCCGTCGTCATTTGTTATAAGAATCTCCATTTCATTCTCCGTTTTCAACGGGGACAAAAATAGTGAGAACGCACGGATTTTCAATGCCGGATTTACATATTTTAATGTTTATCCTTTTTAGGGGATGTTTGCGATGGTCAAATTATTTTTTAGAGATTGACAATAATTTAAAATAATGTTCTATATTTGTAAAATTATGCTAAAATAATAACCAAATTCGCCAGTATAGGGAAATATTTAAACTGTATTTATTAACCTTTAAAAAATCTTTTAGTTTTCAATTCCTGACTATCATCTATAATTAGTAAACTAACCCATAATATTAATGAAATTAAAACTTGTCTTTATCGGGTTGGTATGCCTCACTGCAACTGTCCTGTCCTGTACGGACAATATTGCAGAAGATGTGTACCATATGGAGACAGTCTCTCCGGGTGAGAGGACATCGTCTCTCGTCATCGAGGTCCTGAATGCCGACGGTCTTACCGGACTGCTTGTAGGGGCTACCGATGAATCGCTTTTCGATGAGCAAGGCGTGGGCCGGACAGTCTCGGAAGGCGATCTGCTTCTGAACGCACCGCTTGACGGCAATTCAGTCTCCTTCGGGGACATGATGGACTGGTATGGTTCAGTACTCTTCTTCAATGTCTTTTCAAAGACAGAGGGGGGGGATTTGCAATTGCTTACGCATCATGGGAATGAACTTGAATATCAGGTAGTCGCCGGAGAGATCACAAAATCCGTCGACCTTGATGCTGTCGTTCCGGATGTCATAAGAAAGACCGTTATCACTGTCTCTGTGGATCAGTCCTATTCGGACAAGACCCTTTATTTCACGGATGACGCGAAGAATGAAAAATTCAGGCAGTCGCTGGATGACGGCGGGGAAGTGCCCGAGGACCTGTATCTCGGAAGTGGAGTGCCGGAGGGAGGCTCCATAGGATTCACAATCGATTCTCCTGCGTCTGAGGGAGAATATCATTTCTATCTGATTGCGCCTGAAGAAGGCGTGCCTTATCTGCAAAGAACTGCGACAATTGATTATGACACTCCTGAGGTGTCTGTGTCTTTTGAAAAGGAGCAGCCGAAACTCATCACCATCACAGCCGTATATCTCGAAGGCACGGAAGAGCCTTATACTGAGACACCTCTTCACAACAAGGAGGTCTATCTCATCCCTGCAGACGGCTGGCCTGCTGTCAAGGAACATGTCGAGAAGGACAAGGGCAATCCTGAGCCCGGCTCGTATGTGGCCAGGACTGTCCTGGACAACGGTGCTGCGTCCTTCGGTGTGTTCTGCACTGAAGGGGAGCAGGACTATGTAGTCTATGTCCCTAAGTGGAATACGGATTATTACGACAGTTATGAATCCCGGGAGGTGACAGTCAATGCCTCTCAGCAGGAATATCCGGTGGATATCCGCGCATTGTTTACACCTCCGGGGAGCGGCGGGGATGTCGGCATCACCAAGTCGGTGACTTTCACGGTGAAGATTGATGCCATGCCGAGCGGTTTTGCCATGATAACAGCACCTGCGTATATCATAGCGGATTCGGAATACCTGTCGGCGACATGGAAGCATGTTATGGGCGGTCCTGCTCCGGAAATACCTGTATATAAGTCACAAAACCTGGCATATACACCTATGCCGATTTCCGTCCAGGTGGAAGATGTGGAAATAAATACGGCAAAAGAAATTGTCGTTTTTGTTCCTGGCATGACTACTTCATTTGTACCTGCCGCCATATTAAAGCGTATCAGAGGCTCGGAAATCACTGGGAATACCTGCGAAGTGACGCCGGATACGATAGAATACATCAATTAAACATTGCTCATGAACAGACTATTAACCATATTGCTTGCCCTGACGTGCTTCTGCACAGCAGGGTGGGCGCAGACCATAACAGTCACGGGTACAGTGACTGACCTGCAGGACGGGGCTCCTGTCCTGGCCAGCATAATGGAGCAGGGGACCATGAACGGGACCATGGCTGACATAGACGGAAACTATTCCATCACTGTGGCAGAAGGTGCCGTGCTCGAATTCTCTTCCATCGGCTATGTCACGGCGACAAGGACAGTGACTGCCGGAGTTGCTCGTATCGATGTGCAGATGCAGCAGGAGATGCAGGAGATAGATGCTGTCGTGGTGACTGCCCTCGGCATCAAGAGGCAGGAGAAAGCCCTGTCCTACAACACGCAGACAGTGGATGCTGACGAACTCACGAGGGTCAAGGACGCCAATCTTGTCAACAGTCTTGTCGGCAAGGTGGCAGGTGTGACCATCCAGGGCAGTTCCTCCGGCATCGGAGGTGCTTCAAAGGTGGTCATGCGCGGTACCAAATCCATCGAGGGAAGCAACAACGCCCTCTACGTCATAGACGGTGTGCCGATGTACAACAGTGTCGGGACACAGGGCTCAGGACGTTATTCATCACAGGGTACGACCGAAGGCATCGCGGATCTCAATCCTGACGACATCGAGTCGATGACCGTGCTCACGGGAGCATCGGCAGCCGCCCTCTACGGTTCGGCAGCCGCCAACGGCGCGATACTCATAACCACCAAGAAAGGCAAGGAAGGCAAGGTCGAGGCCACATTCACTACTTCCATGGAATTTGCCGCACCGTTTGTCATGCCGGAGTTCCAGAACACCTGGGGCAGTGACCCTGGTGATGCTGTCAGCTGGGGTGCCGCCCAGCCTTCTACAGGCTATGAGCCGGCGGACTTCTATGAGACTGCCGCGACATACACCAATTCACTGTCAGTCTCGATGGGTAACGACCGCAGCCAGACGTATGCCTCGGTCGCTGCGACCAATGCCAACGGTCTTGTGCCGAACAATGTGTACGACAGGTACAATCTCACGCTGAGGAACACCACATCCGTATTTGACGGGAGACTCAGGATGGATATCGGTGCACAGTACATCATCCAGCGCGACCAGAACATGGTCAACCAGGGTGAATATATGAACCCGATAGTCGGAGCATATCTCTTCCCTCGCGGAATGGACTGGAACCAGGCCGGATATTTTGAGCAGTGGGACGAGGAGAGGGGGATATTGACATCGAGTTTCTTCCCTCAGGGCGAATACACGATGCAGAATCCGTATTGGGTTGCCTACCGTAACCTCAGAACGAACAAACGCAAACGTTTCATAGTGTCGTTCGGGCTTTCATATACCATCAAGGAGTGGTCTTCTTCCGAGAAACTTGACATAGGTATGAGGTACAGGATTGACCGTACAGACAACGAGTTCAAGGACAAGAGATATGTCGGCACCGTCGCCACAATCATGGACGGCGGTACCAAGAACGGCTTCTACGGTCAGAACAACTGGTACGATATGCAGAACTACCTTGACCTGCTCGTCAATTTCAACAAGAACCTCGGCCGCAATTTCGGCCTTGCAGCCAATGTGGGTGCATCCCTCAACAGCCAGATTAATGACGGCACAGTCAATCAGGGCCCTCTGAGAAGCGACGGCATCCCTAATGTGTTCAATGTCCAGAACATAGACCAGGGAGCGCAGAAGTCGCAGTTCTACCAGTCCGGCTGGCATGAGGAGACCCAGTCCGTATTCGGCAGCGTGGAACTTAATTGGAAGAGGATGCTCTATCTGACAGTGACAGGCAGGAATGACTGGGCCTCACAACTGGCCGGGTCAGCGCACAAGTCATTCTTCTATCCGTCTGTCGGACTTTCCGGCATAGTCACGGATATGCTTCCGGCGGCGACCAAGGAGAAGATTTACAACGTGCTTTCTTTTGCAAAGGTGCGTCTCGCCTTTGCCCAGGTCGCCTCTCCTTTCCAGAGGGGACTTACCGTCCAGATGAACACATTCAACCAGAATGACAAGAAATGGGTGAAGGACGGTTTCTACCCGCTGAAGGACCTGCAGCCTGAGCGCACCAATTCCTATGAGGTGGGACTCTCGACAAAATGGCTTCTGAACAGACTGACATTCGATGCGACATACTACAGGACCAACACATACAATCAGACCATACGTGCAGCAATGTCGGCGTCATCAGGATACAACTATACGTATGTGCAGACCGGTAATGTGTTGAATGAAGGTGTAGAACTCGCTCTCGGAGGCACGGTGGAGGCCGGGGACAAGTTCTCATGGAACACTTTCTTCACCTACAGCTGGAACAGGAACGAGATTGTGGAACTGGTCGCCAATGTCCGCAACCCTCAGAATCCGTCTGAGCCGCTTTTCAAAGAGGATGAACTGCTTAAGGACACATTCGGCAATGCACAGATTATACTCCGTCCAGGCGGTACTCTCGGCGACATTTATGCAAGGACGGACTTTTCGAGGGATGCGTATGGCAACATCGACGTCTCCAAGGATCCTGGGACTCTCGCAGAGTACCAGAAACTCGGAAGCCTCCTGCCGGATGCCAATCTCGGATGGAGGAATGATTTCCGTGCAGGCAACTTCGGATTCGGGTTCACATTCTCGGCAAGGCTCGGCGGTATCGTGCTGTCGGGTACGCAGGCTGCGATGGACTATTCCGGCGTGTCGAAGACCACTGCTGATGCAAGGTCCGCCGGAGGCGTGATGACAGGAGAAGGAATCCTTGTGCCTGCCCGCACCTATTATCAGTTGCAGGCCGACCCACAGAACTGGCTTTCACAGTATTATACCTACAGCGCATCCAACATCAGGCTGCGTGAGGCTTATATATCATACGATATACCGAGGAAATGGCTGGGCAACGTGCTTGACATCAGTGTCTCCATTGTCGGGAAGAATCTCCTGATGCTCTGGTGCAAGGCTCCGTTCGACCCTGAGACCATCGCATCTACCGGCAACTACGGTCAGGGCGTGGACTATTTCATGCTTCCTTCCACCAGAAGTGTAGGCTTCAACATCAAATTGAAATTCTGATAATCGATATGGAAATGAAAGATATTAATATCATAAAGATACCGGTATTGGCCATATCTGTGCTCCTGTGCAGTTGCACTGTCAATTTCCTCGACTACAACACCAATCCTTACGGTGTGACGGACGAGGTGCTGGCATCAGGGGGGACGGAAGAAAAACTCGCCAATGACTGCAGCGTACTTGCCGGGATTGTGATCCCTTTGCAGGAGAATCTCTTCCAGTACGCGATGAGCCTCGGATGCGAAAGCCTTTCAGGTTATATGGGACAGACCAATTTTGAAGATTTCGGATGCTTCAATTACAATATCAGTTTCATAGAATACCCGTTCACTGACCAGCAGTCGCTTCCGAGAGTCATCAACCAGTACAACTCCCTCAGTCTCGACACAAATGCTGACAAAGGGAATGTCTTCTATGCCTGGGGCACAATCCTGAAAGTGGCCATAATGCACAGAATCTCGGATATGTACGGGCCTGTACCTTATGACTTCTCTGGCTCGGATGCCCAGAAGCCATATCAGACACAGGAAGAGGCCTACCGCTCTATGATCGATGACCTGACATGGGCTGCCGCCACCTTGTCTTCCGCCAATTTGACGAATATGGAGAGAACGGCGTGGACCACACAGGACGATGTCTATTCCGGAGATGTACAGAAATGGGTGAGATTTGCCAATTCCCTTAAACTCAGGCTTGCCGTCAGGGTGTCGGCGCAACTCCCGGAAGAGGCCCGCAGATGGGCTGAGGAGGCTGTGACAGATGGCGTCATAGTGTCAAATGCGGACAATGCGATGAAACCGACAGCCGACAATCCTTTCTATAAGATGAGCCGTAACTGGGGAGATACCAGATGCGGAGCAGATATAATCGCGTATATGAACGCATACGGCGATCCAAGGAGAGAGGCCTATTTCGAGACAACTACAAGAGGAGGGGATGACAAATGGTTCGGGCTGCGTTCAGGAGTGGTCTTGCCTTCTAAGGAGACCCTCATCGGTACTGCAATCTATTCTCAGCCTATAGTGTCAGAGTCCGACCCGGTGGTATGGATGACTGCATCGGAAGTCGCCTTCCTCAAGGCGGAGGGAGCGTTGAGGCAATGGAATATGGGCGGCGATGCAGAATCGCTCTATAATGAGGGCATATCCCTGTCGATGGCAATGCATGACGTCCAGATGGGGGATTATATGTCCTGTACAGCGACAAGGGGAGGATTTGCTGACAGCCAGAACCCGAAGTTCAATGACCCGTCTTTCTCATCTGATGTCACTGTCAAGTGGAGCGACGACCCGGCAAAGAACCTGGCGCAGATCATCACCCAGAAATATATCGCCATGTTCCCATACGGCAGTGCCGAGGCCTGGGCGGAATGGCGCAGGACCGGCTATCCGAACCTGCTTCCGGCAATCGACTACAATCACGAAGTCACCAACATTGGCCGGGATGCCTCCGGGGCGGACATTCATGGCTATCGCCGCTATCCTCTGCCTCCGGTGGAGTACGATGTCAATAGCGAATATGCCAATGCAATCGCTGCGGAAGACCTCGGAAACGCCGACAATCCGAATACGGATGTATGGTGGGCAAGAAAAAGATAAATGAAGACCGGGACATAATTTAAAAATGACAGAAATGATAAGGATTATAAGATATTTGACGGCTCCGGCCTTGATTGCGGCAGGAGTTGCTGCTGTCCTTTCCTGCACCGAGGTCAGTCCGATAGAGATGCAGGTCAACGGCGCAGTGAAGGATTATGCCGCCGTAAGGGCTTTCAAGGCGACAGACCATCCTGTCTCATTGACATGGCTCCAGTCCTGGACAGCAGACGGGAATGCTGGAGCATATCTCAGCAATCTGCCGGACAGTCTCGACATGGTTGTAGTGATGGACGGCTATGCCGACCTCTCCGAGGCGCATAAGGTCGACCTGCAGTCTGTCCGTGAGACAAAAGGTACCAGGGTCATAATAGCTGCTGACCTCGACGGATATGCCGCTGCATATTCGGAAGCCATGCTGCAGGCAGAGATTGACGGCGAGGACAAGGCGTATGAAGATGCACTGGCTGAAGACCCTGACGGCTCTCCTACAGATGATGAACTGGAGGCAGCCATTGCAGCGGAGGTGGACAAGGTGCACACGGAATATTCCGGGCTTATGTCCGCTCTTTCCGATGATTTGACAGCCGTAGTCGGGGAATACGGATATGACGGGATTCTTTTCAAGATAAATACGGTGCCTGATGATTTCTACAGGGGAATCATAGAGTCCGCCATCGGCAAGGCCGAGGCCTCGGACGGACTTCTGCTGCTGGAGGGCAATCCCGACTATTTCGCCTCAGGTCTTGACAGGTTTGACTACATCATCAGCACGACGGTGGCGCAGGACCGTATCTCTTCATATCAGGATGAATACGACAGGCTCTGCCGTTACGGCACCTTCTCGCCTGAGCGGTATCTTGTCTATATTTCTCTGGAAGACAGTGAATATGAGACCCCGTACCCGGATGTCATCTCTTCCCAGCCTCTTTCCGACCCGAAATATAAGACCCTGGCCTTGTGGAACCCTTCCGGCGGAGACCCTGCTGGCGGGATGGCGGTCAGGACCCTGGGTGATGCAGGCAACGGATATCCTGTCCTGAGGAAGACAATCCAATATCTCCAGTTGAAATGAGCGTATGCTGAAAATACGACACCACGTTATAAATCGAGATTATATCATGAGACATATTTTAAAGACAATAATCGGCATTCTTCCTGCTCTGGCTCTCCTGGCAGGGTGTACTGACCAGTTCGGGGAGAAACTGTTCGGGCCGGATACCACTGTCGCTCCCGTGACTGTCGGGGACCAGACAATGGTCTTTCTCAATATGACAGATGCTGACGAGGCCGGTACTCCGGTCACGGCAACACCTGTCGATGTCATCTTTTCTGCGGCACAGCCTGTCGGACAGATCAAGGATATAACCATGTCGGCAAGGATTGATGACGGCAGAAGCCTCAGGGACTGTAACTTCATTGTCGGGGTCAGGGACGGGCAGGAACTGTATCAGGCTTATGAAGATGCATACGGATATGCCGTATCACCGCTTCCTGAAGGGGCATACCGTCTGATGACGGACATCATAAGCATCGAGACAGGAGGCCAGACGGCCGTAAGCCGCGCTCTTGTCAGAATAGTCAACAGTTCTGCTCTTGAAGCCGACAAGGACTATCTTCTTATCCTCGGTCCGGGTGAGGAGCAGGGATTCGTGATTGAAGAGAGCAACTCGCTGCTCTACATCCATGTCAAACGCAGAGGAGGCTCGGGAGCCCTTGCCGGTGCGGCGGACTTCAGACCTATGTCCGGGGACAATGCCCTTGACGCGAATGGAGTCGATCTTGGAATCAACCGCAACAATCTCTATTACACCTTGTCTACGGATGATATGGCAGATATGGCTGAATTCACATTGGAGGGACTCATCTATGTGGATTCATTCAAAGATGACACAGAGAGAGGCAACAGCACGCTTGCCGGCATCTCGTCAGTCTGGGGCTACGAAGGCGGCTCATGCAATTTCCTTCTCAGATTCGGAGATGCCTCCATCAATCCGGACAGGCTCCAGCTCATACTCGGAGGAAGCAAATATATCATTGACTATACATTCCGTGAAAAACAATGGTACCATATCGCCCTGACGTATGACGGAACGTCCGTCGGATTCTATGTGAACGGCAGGGAAAGGTTCTCAACCGAGAAATCCGGCGTCATCAGCCTGTCTACTGACGGCAGGTTCCATCTCGGCCAGTCATTCAACCAATGGAGAGGCTTCAACGGCATGATGTCCGAAGTGAGGGTGTGGAATGTCGCCCGTACTTCCTCCCAACTCAGGGACAATGCACTGGATCTTTCGGACATGAATGCTGTGAGAAACCAGCTCGTTGCCTACTGGAAGATGAACGAGGCCATGGCAGGCTCCGGAAACAAGATGATAGAGGATGTCAGCGGACATGGGAATGACATCACAGTAGCACGTCAGGGAGCGGCGAACGCGGATGCCGTACCGACGGTAGTCATCAACAATGATATAGACATTAATTTGAGATAATCATGAAAAATATGATTAAAGATATTACCGGAAAGTTTTTCGCCCTTCTGCCGCTAATTGCGGTCCCGCTTCTGAACGGGTGCGAACCTGAGCCTCTGGAGGCTGACCTGCCTCAGGAGGGGGTGTCGGCAGTGACTGCAGCCCCGACATTCGTCTATCCCGGCGAGGAATCCGGGATTGCTCACAGATGGCAGGGCAGCGACATGGTGTTTGAACTGCGCCAGGGGAAGGGTATGCACGAGTCGTTTACCGCAACATTCGTGGATGATGCTGATGTCCTTGCCGGGATGGTAAAGAAATATGCTGACTACAAGGACGCAGACATATTCTCCCTGCTTCCGTCAGAATGTTATACGTTGCCTGTGACGGTGACCCTGTCACCAGACAAGGAAAAGGCGGATGTCACTGTGTCTGTCATCAATCCTCCGACAGGGACCTATGTGCTTCCTCTGGTCCTCATGTCAGATGAGAAGGAGATAGGGGTACAGTATGTCGAGGTCGTCAATATCCCTGCCTCGGACATAGACATGTCATGGCTCGACCGTGAACCGTCTGTCACCCAGCCGAGGTTCGTGGCTATCGTAGAGGCTGCCGAAAACGACATACGCAATGCAGGCAATTACATGCTTTATCCTGACGGGACGGATTCTCCTCAGACGAAGAGGCCTCTCTTCGACATGGTGGTGCTGTTCTCTGCCAATATGAACTTCAACGAATACACCTCCTCGCCGGAGCTCTACTTCAATGACAATATCAGAAGAGTGCTTGACAACAGGGATATTTTCATCACACCGCTGCAGGACAAGGGCATCAAGGTCCTCCTGTCTGTCATGCCGAACCATCAGGCCATCGGCTTCTCCAACATGGATATCAGCGGGGACAGGAAGATGATAACTGACTTCGCCAAGGAGGTGTATGATGCCGTGCAGGAATACGGGCTCGACGGGGTGATGTTCGATGATGAATATGCCGATTATCCTACCACGCCGGAAAGCGAGCAGCCAGGCCGCCCTATGGTGCAGATGGGAAGTTTCCATTTCTTCATCAAGGCCTTGAGGGACCTGATGCCGGTGGTGGAAGGCCAGGCATGGAAAGACAGGCACAATCTCATCACCCTCTATAATATCGGCCCTAGTACCAACGCCCTCACAGGCGGGGGAGGATGGTGCCTGTTCAGCAACAACTTCGACATCATCAGGAACGGCAGCAAGGCCGGCTCCTCCAAATGGGACGACGACAGGATAACCGCTGATATGAGGTCGGTGAAAGAGTGGGTGTCAGATCCTGCCAATGAGCCTGTTCTTGAAGAGATAGCGCAGATAAAGGCAGGCGAGATATTCGACTATATCTGGAATGCAAACTATGCGAGGGGCGACAGGCATGACCAGGTAGGTGTCGGGAGCAGCGGCCAGGACTATGACAATATGCCGATAGCAGGTCTTACGGAAGAACTTGCAAAGCAGAAGTACGGGCTGGCGGCTTTCGAGATGAGCCTGGAGATTGGCCAGCTCGGCAATATACAGCACATGGCCAAGTACTGGCAACGCGCTTATGACTCCGACACAGAGGGAAGGATAGAAGAAATCTCGGCTACACTGGCCAACCAGGCGCGATATGGCTACGAGTCTGTCATCTGCTTCAATCTGCAGTATGTGCCTGATGTCTGGAAAGACAGTCCGAACACCAATCTCTATCTGCAGGACTTCCCGATGTTCATGCAGGGCTTCGGATATACCGGCTCGCCTGCTGTGACATTTGAAGGGACAAATTATGACACAGTCATGTCATCCTATCTCAAATGAATCCTGACGGGTCCAATCTTTCGAAGAAAGACAAGAGAGTGTGACCCGAAATCATTTTGGGTCACACTCATTGTCTCATTGGAAATGAGCTATTTAAAGTATTTTTTGATAAAAAGTATATAATATTCATTATTTTTTCTATTTTTGCACCGTTTTTGTAGAAGTACCCCTCCGGTCACGGGACTGGACGCCGGCAAGGCGACGGTACGGACATTAGACAGAATATTGTTTACTTTTAAAATATTAAAGCAATGATTAAACTTGGTATTAACGGATTTGGCCGTATCGGCCGTATGGTATTCCGCGCAGCAGTCGAGAATTTCGCAAACGACATTCAGGTTGTAGGTATCAATGACCTTCTCGATCCGGAGTATCTGGCATATATGCTTAAATACGACTCAGTTCATGGCCGTTTCAACCATGAGGTGAAAGTAGAGGACGGCTATCTCGTAGTGAACGGGAACAGAATCCGCCTTACTGCAGAGATGGATCCTGCAAACCTCAAATGGAATGAGGTAGGAGCAGATGTTGTCGTAGAGTCAACAGGTCTCTTCCTTACTGACGAGAAAGCCCGCAAGCACATCGAGGCAGGTGCAAAGAAAGTCATCATGTCAGCACCTTCAAAGGACAGCACTCCAATGTTCGTTTACGGTGTAAATGACAAGACTTATGCAGGTCAGGATATCATCTCCAACGCATCTTGTACTACTAACTGTCTCGCACCTATCTCCAAGGTTCTTCACGAGACATTCGGTATCAAGAGAGGCCTCATGACTACAGTTCACGCTGCAACTGCAACTCAGAAGACTGTTGACGGTCCTTCAAAGAAAGACTGGAGAGGTGGCCGTGGTATTCTTGAGAATATCATCCCTTCATCAACTGGTGCTGCAAAGGCAGTGGGCAAGGTTCTTCCGGAACTCAACGGCAAACTTACAGGTATGTCAATGCGTGTGCCTACCTCAGACGTATCAGTAGTTGACCTTACTGTAGAGCTTGAGAAACCTGCAACTTACGAGGAGATCTGCGCTGCAATGAAGAAGGCTTCTGAGGGCGAACTCAAAGGTATCCTCGGATACACCAACGAGTCTGTCGTTTCAACTGACTTCCGTGGCGACTCCCACACTTCCATCTTCGATGAGAAGGCAGGTATCCAGCTCGATCCTACATTCGTCAAGGTCGTTTCATGGTACGACAACGAGTGGGGCTATTCAAACAAAGTCTGCGAAATGGCTCGCGTGATTGCAAAATAATTCCGGAGTATGCGGATATAATGATGCAAGACTGTCATTTTGGCAGTCTTGCTTTTTATTCTAATATGACATTTCAGGATATCTTAGCAAACCGCGTCAGCATAAGGAAGTTTGACGCGTCAAGAAAGGTCTCTCACGAGACTCTGGCAGAGATAATATCTGCTGCGTCCCTGGCTCCGTCATGGAAGAACAGCCAGACTGCAAGATATTATGTGGCTGAATCTCCCGAAGCGTTCGGCAAGGTCATGTCCGCCCTTCCGGAAAGGAATGCGAAGAATGCCTCAGGAGCATCCGCCCTTGTTGTGACCGCGTTTGAGAAGAATGTGGCCGGATTCAACAGGGAAGGAATGCCTGACAACGAACTCGGAAACGGCTGGGGCATATATGATTCGGGCATTGCCAATGCCTATCTGCTCCTCAAGGCGTCTGAACTCGGGGTGGATTCCCTTGTAATGGACATCAGGGATGCCGAAGCGCTTAGGAAGGCTTTTTCAATCCCCGAGTCACAGGAGATACTGTCCGTGATAGCCCTTGGCTACAGGACGGACTCGCCGCTCAGGCCGCAGAGGAAGCCGCTTGACGAAATATGCAGGTTCGAATAGTGTGGAGAAGTGTACACAGGCCATCTTATGAAAGACGACAAGATTAATGAGATAGTGACGAAAGGCGGTCTTGATGCCGCCGAGGCTGCCGTATATGCGGAGAATATGCCTTTGGACGAACTGGTCGCCATGGCTTCCGCAGTGATGGCAAGGACAGGACACAGGACGTTCGACACATGTTCAATCGTGAATGCGAAGTCCGGCCGCTGTCCGGAGGATTGCAAATGGTGCGCCCAGGCAGCCCGACACCATACATCGGCTGAGGAATATCCTCTGCTCCCTCCTGAAATGCTGCTCCGGGCGGCCAAGGAATGCAGGTCAAAAGGGATAGGACGCTTCTCGATTGTCACAAGCGGGCGCAGGCTGTCCTCATCAGAGATTGACAGCGTCTGTACTGCTGCCGAACTTATAGGCAGGGAATGCGGGATATATCTCTGCCTATCTGCCGGGCTGTTGTCCGAGCCGGAACTCTCAAGACTGCGGAAAGCCGGCATCCGGAGATACCATTGCAATCTCGAAACCGCCCCGTCATATTTCAGCAGACTGTGCTCCACACATACGCAAGAGATGAAGATTGACACCCTGAAGGCCGCAGTCCGGGCAGGGATGGAGATTTGCAGCGGGGGCATCATCGGGATGGGGGAGACCATGGCACAGCGCATCGAACTTGCGGCTGCGCTGAAAGACCTTGGCGTCATGTCTGTCCCGATAAATATACTTTCCCCTATACCAGGCACTCCTCTCGGGGATCAGTCTCTGATTGCTGAGGAAGATGTTTTGCGCACGGTGGCGATATTCAGGCTGATGATGCCGTATGCACGTCTGCGCTTCGCCGGGGGCAGGGCAAGACTCTCGGAAGATACGCTTATGAATGCGCTCAGAGCCGGAATCGATGCGGCAATCATCGGGGACATGCTGACCACGACAGGGGCGGATGTCGCCACCGATATGGCCAGAATAAAGGCTGCTGGCTACACTGTCGCGCAGACAGGCACATCTGCCCCGACAGACAGTTTCGATACGGAGCATCTCTGGCATCCGTACACATCTGCCACAAATCCTCTTCCTGCGTACAAGGTGCGTGAGGCTCACGGGTGTACAATCGTGCTGGAAGACGGTACGGAACTGGTTGACGGGATGTCGTCATGGTGGTGCGCCATCCACGGCTACAACCATCCCGTACTGAATGCTGCGGTGCATTCTCAGGTGGAGAAGATGTCGCACATAATGTTCGGTGGACTGACACATGAGCCTGCCATCGGACTCGGAAAGACCCTGATGAAGATACTTCCGGAGGAGTTTACGCATATATTCTATGCTGACAGCGGCTCAGTGGCAGTGGAGGTGGCCATGAAGATGGCGGTACAGTATCATTACGCCTGCGGTCACCCTGAAAAGTCGGACTTCGTGACGATAAGGTCGGGCTATCACGGGGACACATGGAATGCCATGTCCGTATGCGACCCTGTCACAGGGATGCACAGCATCTTCGGGAGTGCGCTTCCCGTGAGGTATTTCGTGCCGGCACCGGAGAGCCGTTTCGGCGAAGAGTGGCACCGGGAGGACATAAGGCCACTTGAAGAGATGCTGGAGCAGCATCATGACAGTCTTGCAGCAATGATACTGGAGCCTGTTGTGCAGGGTGCAGGAGGTATGCGATTCTACAATCCGGAATATCTGAGGCAGGCCGTGGCATTGTGCAGGAAGCATGACGTACTGGTGATTTTTGATGAGATAGCCACAGGCTTCGGCAGGACAGGAAGGCTTTTCGCATGGGAGCATGCTGGGGTCAAGCCGGACATAATGTGTATCGGGAAATCCCTCACAGGCGGGTATATGACCTTGTCGGCAGTCCTGACTACGGACAAGGTGGCAGAGACCATATCGGACAACTATCCCCATGCGTTCATGCACGGCCCTACATTCATGGCCAATCCGCTTGCCTGCGCAGTTGCAAAGGCAAGTGTGGATCTGCTGCTGTCGAATCCGTGGCAGGAAAAGGTGCAGCAGATTGAGGCTCAGATGAAAAGGGAACTCGCGCCCGCCTCGGGCCTGCCCAATGTCGCAGATGTCCGGGTACTCGGGGCGATAGGAGTCATAGAGACCAGAGAGCCTGTCGATATGGCATGGATGCAGAGGCGGTTCATCGAAGAAGGCATCTGGGTACGTCCTTTCGGGCGGCTGGTATACATCATGCCTCCGTATGTCATCACGGCAGAAGAACTGTCCCGTCTTGACAGTGGACTGGTCAGAATTGTGAAGGAAATGTCAGAAAGATAAGATGCTTATGAATAATGTATTTTTTGTGAGCGGGACGGACACCGGAGTAGGCAAGAGCTATGCTACTGGGTATCTTGCAAGGGAGTGGAACAGCAGAGGATGCAGGACAGTCACCCAGAAACTTGTACAGACAGGCAATACCGATGTGTCTGAGGACATAGAAGTGCACAGGGCAATCATGGGGTGCGGTTTTCTGCCCGAAGACCATGAGAGGCTGACCATGCCGGAAATCTTCACATATCCTTGTTCTCCGCATCTGGCTGCGGAGATAGACGGCAGGCCCGTGGATTTAGGCAGGATAGATGAATGTACAAGAATTCTTTCCGCAAGGTATGATGCAGTGCTGCTCGAAGGGGCCGGGGGACTGATGGTGCCCCTGACCAGAAATCTTCTCACCCTTGACTATGCGGCAGAGAGGGGGTATCCTCTGATTCTGGTGACATCAGGACGGCTCGGCAGTATCAACCACACGTTACTGAGCCTTGAGGCTGCAAAGAGACACGGTCTGGTGCTGAAGATGCTTATGTATAATATGTATCCTCATGAGGATGACATGACCATTTCTGATGATACTGAGCAATATCTCAAGTCCTGCCTGGAATCAATGTTCCCTGATGCGGAGTATATGAGGGTGCCGCTGCTTCAGACCGGCCTGTCTGCCGGATAAGGGGAAGGAATACGAAAAAAGGGTAAGCTTAATACATCGCACCGCTACAACCTCCTGCCCTTGCTGCCTTCCGGCCCTGGGGGAGTTCAGAGGGAGCTGGTCGTGTATGACTTACCCGTTGCAAAGATAGGTAATTTTTCTTGATTGCAAAAATATTATACTGATTCCCGCATTATTGTTTCAGGCTGTCAAATATAAGCGGCAGTATGTCATCGACTTTGCTGAATTTCCATATTTTTTCTGCCCCGACCATCAGGACCTCCATCGCCCTTCCTCCCCTGGACTGGTATTCAGCCATGACCTGGCGGCAGGCTCCGCACGGGGTGGCAGGTATCGGGCACAGTCTCCCGTCCTTTTCCGCCGCGACCGCAATGGCTTCCATGGCCTTGTCCGGATATTGTGCTGCAGCATGGAACATCGCTGTCCTTTCGGCGCATAGCCCTGACGGATATGCCATGTTCTCCTGATTCGCCCCCGTGACAACCGTCCCGTCAGAGAGCCTGACAGCTGCACCTACATTGAAATGTGAATATGGGGTATAGGCATTGGCTGAGGCCTTGACTGCCGCTTCCGCCAGTAGTCTGTCCTGTTCCTGCAGCTGGTCAAGGCTGTCATATTCGGCATAATTGATGACTATTTCCTTATTGGTCATTGCAAATCGTTTTTGGTGACTTCATTTTTTTGTCCTAAATGCTATATTTGCATCCGGTTTATGTCTTGTCAATGACAAGATTCCTGTAAATATACTAATTTTATATCTGAAAATTCATTCTGTGGTTATGAAAGTTTGTATCGGGCTTTCCGGAGGAGTAGATTCAAGCGTGGCCGCTCTCCTTCTCAAAAGGGCCGGCTACGATGTGTTTGCGCTGTTCATGCAGAACTGGCACGATACCACGGGCACATTGCACGGTGACTGCGAATGGGAGGAAGACCGCTTTGTCGCGGAGATGGTAGCACGCAAAATCGGCATCCCGTTCTACTTCGTCGACCTGAGCGACACCTATCGCAAAAGAGTCGTCGACTATATGTTCGATGAATATTCCAAAGGCCGCACGCCCAATCCGGATGTCCTGTGCAACAGGGAGATCAAGTTCGACGCTTTCTTGAAATGCGCGACAGGTCTCGGGGCGGACTATGTCGCCACAGGCCATTATTGCCGCAAGGATGAGATTGTCGGGGCGGACGGCAAGCCAGTGTACAGGATATTCGCCGGCTCGGACCCGAACAAGGACCAGAGCTATTTCCTGTGCCAGCTGACGCAGGAGCAGTTGTCCAAGGCGCTTTTCCCCATCGGGGACCTTGACAAGCCCGAAGTCCGCAGGATAGCCCACGAGGCGGATCTGCCCTCTGCCGACAAGAAAGACTCCCAAGGGATATGTTTCGTCGGCAAGGTCGACCTCCCGACATTCCTCCAGCAGCAGATCAAGCCAAAGGAAGGGGATATTGTAGAGGTCTATGACGCCTATTTCAACGAAAACGCGCATTACAGGTCTGTTATCTCCATACTGGATTCGTTGAAAAGGGATGACTTCAAAGGCGATGTGCCTACAATAACCGATTATATCTCCGAGACGAAGTCATTTTCGGGAGAATCTTCCTCTCTGAAGTTCAATGACAGGTGCAATGACCGCTTTTCCACGGGTAATCCGGAGAACGAAGGAGGCTGCTCATCCGTCTCGGAATTCTCAAGAGAGAAAATCTCCGCCCTTGATGACAGCAGCCTTATGGAACTGTCAGAGCCGGTGAGATATGAGATAAGTTTCGAGACGGAGACCTACCGCTCGGGGAAAAGGCATATCAGAAAGACCCGCTACAAGGAGAATCCATACGGCAGGATTGTCGGAAAGCATGACGGGGCGCAGTTCTATACCATCGGGCAGCGGAAAGGGCTGAATGTAGGAGGACATAAGGACTCGCTTTTCGTGATAGCCACTGATATGGAGCGGAACATCATCTATGTCGGGGAAGGGCATCGTCACAAGGGACTTTCCAGGAACTGTCTGAGGATTGCACCTGAAGAGATTCATTGGATAAGGGAGGACTGTCCGATGTCGATAGGGGAGATTCGCCGCTACAGGGTGAGGATCAGGTATCGCCAGCCGTTGCAGGACGCTTTCCTGATCAGGAGGGAATGCGGGCTGTTCATCCTGTTTGACATGCCTCAGAGAGGCGTCACCCCGGGGCAGTTTGCCGTGTGGTATGACAATGAAGAGATGATCGGCTCGGGAGTGATAGCGCAATGACCTCCTACTGTTCACGTAAGATGCCTGCTGCTGCAGACTGTCCGGCCAGCATCCCTGTGGAGAATGCCGTCTGGAGATTGTAGCCTCCGGTATCCCCGTCAAGGTCAAGGACTTCCCCTGCCAGATACAGTCCGGGACAGAGTCTTGACTCCATTGTCTTGGATGAGATCTCGTCGACAGACACGCCTCCGGCTGTTATCACGCATCTTTCATATCCGACATACCCCCTGATGTCCATCTTCCACTCCTTCAGCCGTCCGGCAAGGCTCTTGTGGTCGATGTTCTGGTTGCATCGTCTGAATCCTCCTGTGAGTGATGCCGGCATCAGTTTTCCAAGCAGTATCCTGAACCGCTCCTCGTAAGACTTGCCGGTGCTTCTTCTGTCGTTCGCTATCTCCTGCCACAGCCCTTTGATTCTCCTGTCGAGGGCATCCCGTGACACGGCAGGCTTCAGGTCGACGGATATGCTGACCTTCCCTCCATTGATGATTGCATTGACGCATTTCCTGCTGACCTTGAAACCTGCCGCACCTTCGATGCCGCCGTCGGTGAACTCCATCTCCCCGAATTCCTCCTGGACTTTCCGTCCGTCTATGTACAGGCTCAGAGAAATATTCTTCAGCAGGTTCCCGTTCAGCATGGAGCCTGTGTCGGACAATGGCACAGATCTGTCGATATGACCTTTTGATGAACCTTGCGTCTGCTGCAGCACCTTGTATCCCTCAGGGACAATTGCAGTCAGGGACGGGAAGCAAGGCCTGACACTGTGTCCGAATTGTGCCGCCCACCGGTAGCCGTCGCCTGTCGACCCGGTACCCGGATACGAAAGCCCTCCTGTGGCAATAATGAGTCTGGAGCATCCGTATTCGCTTCCGTCCTGGCATCTTACGATGAATCTCCCGTCAATCTCCGACACTTCACATCCGCAGACAATCTCCGCTC
This sequence comes from uncultured Bacteroidales bacterium, assembly GCA_944323505.1. Classification (GTDB taxonomy): domain Bacteria; phylum Bacteroidota; class Bacteroidia; order Bacteroidales; family UBA932; genus Cryptobacteroides. The sequence goes on along the minus strand of CALUST010000024.1, from coordinate 14,200 downwards.
CTGCCTTCCTTGCCGCCCTTACAAGGGTGTCAACGACGTCAGCGGCCTGATGCGAGGCGGGGAAGACCCTGTCCCCGCGCTCCACGACAGTCTCCAGCCCGTTTCTCTCAAGATACCTCACGGTGTCGGATGTATTGAAATTATAGAATGAATGCTTGAGAGGATTGGCTTTGGGATGGATGTGGGATGAAAATTCGTCCCATTCCTTCGTATTGGTTATGTTGCACCGTCCCTTGCCAGTAATCATGATTTTCCGTCCCGGTCTCGGCATTTTTTCAAGCACGGTCACTCTCTTGTGCGATTCTGCAGCGGAAAACACTTCTGCAGCACCTGCGGCAGCCATCAGTCCGGCCGCCCCGCCGCCTATTATGATTATGTCGGAATGTATCATTCAGGGATATTTTGTCTCTTGTAAAAATATTTTCGCAAGATATGAAATATTTTACTAACTTTGCAATCCCTTTCGGAGACACAGTGTCCGTAAGGCGTTTCAAAGCCACTTTAGCTCAGTCGGTAGAGCAACGCATTCGTAACGCGTAGGTCGTGGGTTCGAATCCCATGAGTGGCTCCACTCTTTTATCAGAAATCCCTGTACAATATGGTTTTACGTCATGTCGGGCTATCGTTGTGTCTTGCCGTGTCCCTCATTGCCTGTAACGGGGGCGGCAGGCCGTCTTCGCAGGAACGGTCGGACTTCTGCAGATATGCAAGGTATTTCGATGTCATAGGCGGCGGGGACAGCGTGGCGGCAGTCACTTTCTCACCTTTTGACGGCAGCAGCGACACCCTTATGCTCAGGAAAAAGGCAGGGAGGATTGTGTGCATGTCTTCGTCCTATGTGGCCTGCCTTTCCGCAATCGGATGCGAAAGCACTGTCGTGGCTGTATCCGGCGCCGGGTACATATCAGACCCTATGATAAGGCAAAGGTGGCTCAAGACTGCCGCAGGTACTCCGTCAGACCTTCCGGTCTATGACATAGGCTATGAATCGACTCTGGATGTCGAGCGGATTGTGGCTCTGAGACCCGATATTGTGGCTGTGTACACAGTGTCTGCCGCAGAGTCGAAATACGTCCGGCAGATGAAGGACCTCGGGCTGCCTGTGATTGTCCTGTATGACCACTATGAGCATGAGCCGCTCGCGAGGGCGGAATATATGCGCCTGTTCGGAGCATTGACAGGTCATGAGGCTGAGGCGGATTCCCTGTTTTCGGCTGTGGAGGCGCGGTATCTTGCCATCAGTGACTCTGTCGGCCGTATTGCATCACAGCGGAAGAAAGTCCTTCTGAATGTCCCTTACGGTGATGTGTGGTACATTCCGGGCGGGGAGAATTATATGTCCCGTCTCATTGAAGATGCCGGCGGTGTGGTCCTCGGTGCGGCTCCTGAAAGCCCTGAATCAACCCCATTTACCGTTGAGAAAGCCCTCTCCCTGGCTTCTGCTGCCGATTTCTGGTTGAACACGGGCCTATGCAGGAGTCTCGGCCAATTGGAAGACTCCCATCCAGGATTCAGATTCGTCCCTCCGTTGTCACGGATGCTGTCAGGACAGGCTGACGTCCCGTGCATATTCAATAATGTCAGGAGAACTACGCCCGAGGGCGGGAATGATTTCTGGGAGAGCGGTGCTGTCCGTCCGGATCTCATACTCGAAGATCTTGCCGCCATTCTCCAGCAGGAAGGCGGGGAAGCAGACTCACTGTCCCTACATTATTATATTGAACTTGAACAGACTGTTGCCGCAGAAGGCACCTCCTATCCCGACCACGGTCTCTGATGCCGTGCAGTCTTTTACAGCCAGCGGTGCGGCTGGGGCGAGTTCTATCGCCACAATGTCCCCTATACGCATGGACACCAGCCTGGAGGCATCTGACAACGCTTCCTCTATCATCTCGGCGGAACCTTCGGACGTGGCATAGATTTCTTTCCCGTCCTTGCTGACAGAAAACACGTTGTCCCCATTCTCAAGCGTCACCTTGTCATACATGGGGAACGGAAGCACAGAAGTGTGGTCGGCACATGACGCGCAGGCGTAGCCTTCCCGGCTGCCGTCGAGCAGATCGCTCACATACAGCAGTATGCCGTACCCTATCGCGTCATAATATCTGGATGCGAATTTCTTTCCGATACATTTCCCGGCCTTGCAGACCCTTGCAAACAGTACCGGAGTCCACAGGTATCCGTTGACACTCTCGGGGGCATAGAGATCCTTGTCCTCTCTTTCCCATGTCGTGTCAGGTCTGCAGCAGAAATGTCTGCTGCCGTATGGTCTTACAGTGATATTCATGTCATTCCTGTTCCTGACCGAACAGATTGCCGGACAGTTCGGAGGAGGAGTCCTTTCTCGTGTCAGTCTTTTTCTTCTCCGGTCTGGTGTTGAACTTGCCGGCAAGCAGGCTTATGGAACTGCCAAGTTCCTCTTCGGAAAGCGGGACGGACTGTGCAGCCTTGGCAGCCTTGCGCTGTTCTCGCTTTTCTGACTCGAACTGCTGTTTGAGAAGTTCGAACTGCCGTTTGGTGTCGAGAGTGAATTCCCCGTTCTCTATCCAGCTGAAGTATGATGGCTCCGTGAGATATACCTCCCTTGCCGTCTTGCCCTTGTGCTTCCCGAAACTGATCACAGGCTCTTTCTTGTCATTGAGCGCAAGCCGCCCTGCGTAGTCCACGCTTTTCTGTCTCTCCGAGAAATTGGAAAGGAAGTCCACATTGTTTTTCAGCGTATCGGAATACCTGTCGAGCTGGGCCTTGAGCACCTCGTATGTCGCCATGGTGTCCGCTTCTGCGGCATGGGCATTCTCGAGTTCCTTCCCGCAGTAGAAGCGGTATGCGGCCTTGAGATTGCGCGGCTCCATCACATGGTAGATATTCTGCACATCCACCATCTTCATCTCATGCAGATTGACCGGAAGATTCCTGTTGAGATACCTCCTTACCCTTTCAATCTCCTCGGCAAGCATCGGAAGGTCGAACTTGGCGGAGTTGAATCCTGCCAGGTCGCTGTCCTTCAGCATATCCACTACCTCATCGGCTATCTCCGAGAATGTCGGGCAGTCCACGAGATCCTCGTCACTGATCCCGTGTATCGCTTTCGCGCTCGGTGTTATCTTCTTCTGGCAGTTGTTCTGGTAGTCCCAAGGCTTCACTCTCCATGTCCGGATCTCCTCTTTGGAGCCGGGGAAAATCTTTACGAAACTAAGTTCTATGATTGCGTCAGACGCGATATTAAGGCCGGTGCTTTCAATGTCAAAGAAAAGTATCGGCCTTTCAAGGTTCAATTCCATTTTCAGTGAATTATATCATTATAGGCATTATGATGCCGCAGATCTTCTCGCTCTCGGCCTCATCTTCCGCAGGCACTATCAGGGCGGCACGCTTGCTGTCAGCGAATTTCATGACTATGTTGCTGCAGGTCATGTTGCTGAGAATCTCGATGATGAAAGTCGACTTGAACCCGATCGAGAGTTCCTCCCCGTCATACTGGCACGGGACATTCTCGTATGCGGCTATCGAGAACCCGAGATCCTGTGCCGATATCATGAGCGAATTGCTCTTGAGGTCGAACCTGATGTGGTTGGAAGCCTTGTTGGCGCAGACGGACACCCTTTTCACCGTGTTCAGGAACATGGTCCTGTCGATTCTCAGGACATTGGAGTTGTTCTGAGGTATCACATCTCTGTATTTCGGGTATTTCCCTATGATGAGACGGCAGACTACGGTAGTCCTGTCGAATGTGAATACCGCGTTCTTTGCGTCGAAAGTGATTTCTACGTTCTCCGTGTTCTTCCCTATGATTGAGCGCAGCACTGCGGCAGGACGCTTGTGCAGGATGAAGGATGCCTTTTCCTGTGCCTTCACTCCTGCTGCGGAGTAGCAGATGAGCTTGTGGGCGTCGGAAGCCACGAGCGTGGTCGTCTCCGGCTCTATGTCGAAGAAGATGCCGCTCATCGCAGGCCTTATCTCATCATCGGAAGTGGCATATATGGTGCTGGCGATACCCTCGACGAGGCTTTCCGCCGGAAACTCCACCTTCACTGCGTCTTCGTCCGTGGTCACGGTCTCCGGATAGTCCTCTGCCGGGAAATACGGGAGGGTGGAGGAGCCGTTTGCCCATGTGCACTCGAAAGAACTGTCGTTCACCGTGCTGATTGTCAGTGGCTGGTCGGGAAGTTCCTTGAGCAGGTCCGTCATGTGCTTGGCAGGTACGGCGATTGTGCCTTCTTCTATCGCATTGTCCGCTTCAAGGACTGTCTTCAATGTGAGTTCTGTGTCGGAAGCGGTGATTTCCAGAGAGGTCCCCTTGAGGACGAACAGGAAATTCTCCAGTATCGGGAGTGCCGATTTGGCAGGAATCGCCTTGGATACCGAAAGTATTCCTTTCAGCAGTTCCGCGCTTGAGATGATAAGTTTCATATTTTGTCTTTTTATTGTTTCAGTCAGTCCGCAGATGCGGAAATACAACGAGCAAATATAGTGAAAATTTCCCTATGTTTTGGCATATAATTTGATTTTTCATACCGCCGGCAAAAAACTGATGATATTTAAATGGATACAGATATGAAAAAAGGAATTCTGACAATAGTGCTGTCCGCTCTTCTCGGAGGAGTGGTGGCATTTGCCGTGACGAAGAGCATGACCCCGGACAATCCGGGACGTCAGGTGGTGGTGTCTGCTGACGGGGCGCAGTACAGGACAGTCAATCTGGACATGACGGACTATCCGGACTTCACCTATGCGGCGGAGTCGGCTGTCGACGCTGTCGTATATGTCAAAGTGACTGTCAAAGATGTGACAAGGCGGATCCCGAATTCGATATTCGATTTCTTCTTCGGCTACGAAGGCACTCCGCAGGAGCGTGAACGTGTCGGCAGCGGCTCCGGGGTCATCATACGGCCTGACGGGTATATCGTGACCAACAATCATGTAGTGGAGGATGCTTCCAAGATAGAAGTCACGCTCAACAACAACAAGACTTTCGAGGCCCAGTTGATAGGCACCGACCCGGCAACGGATGTCGCCCTCATCAAGATAGATGCCCAGGGACTGCCGGTAATCCCGTTCGGGGATTCGGACAACCTGAGACTCGGGGAATGGGTGATAGCAATCGGAAGCCCGTATGACCTCCGCTCCACAATCACTGCCGGTATCGTGAGCGCAAAAGGCAGGTCAATGCCGAACTATGACGGGGAGTTCAAGATAGAGTCTTTCATCCAGACCGATGCGGCAGTCAATCCCGGCAACAGCGGTGGAGCCCTTGTTGACAAGGCCGGCAACCTGGTGGGGATAAACACTGCAATCGTCTCCCAGACAGGGTCTTATACCGGATATTCATTTGCCATACCGTCCAACATCGTCAAGAAGATAGCATTTGACCTGATTGACTACGGCAGTGTCAAAAGGGCAGTCCTCGGTGTGACAATGCGCCAACTTGATGACAAATTGGCTGCCGAATTGAAACTTTCTTCTCCAAACGGCGTATATATTGTTGAGGTTCTGAAAGGCAGCGCGGCTGACGAGGCCGGCATGAAGGAGAAAGATGTGATTGTAGCCATTGATTCCGTCAAGGTCACAAATGCTTCGGAAGTCCAGGAACAGGTCAACAAGTTCCATCCGGGGGACAAGACTGTCATCACGGTAGTCAGGGACGGCAAGGAGAAGGCTCTGGACGTGACATTCAAGGGCACTGCGGCAGAGAACGGCTCGGTTGATGAGGAAGGAGGGGTCGCATTCTACGGGGCAAGGCTCAAGCAGGTCCCTAAGGAGATACTTGAAAGGCTTGACATCAAGCACGGAGTCGAGATTGTCTCTGTCGGTCCAGGCAAGGTGATGGATGCGGGAGTCTCTGAAGGCTTCATCATCATGTACGTGAACGACGAGCCTGTCAGCAAACCTCAGGACGTGATTGATATCATCAAGAAGTCGAAGAGGGCGGTATTTGTGGAAGGTGTCACACCTTACGGCAAGGTTTCTTATTTCGGCTTCGGAATATAGGAGACACAAATATTTTATGAGACAGCTTAAGATTACAAAATCGATTACCAATCGTGAGAGCGCATCTCTTGACAAGTATCTTCAGGAGATAGGAAGGGAGGAACTGATAACGGTAGAGGATGAGGTGGAGCTCGCCCAGAGGATCCGGAAGGGAGACCAGGCGGCTCTGGAGAAACTGACAAGGGCGAATCTGAGGTTCGTGGTATCCGTTGCGAAACAGTATCAGAACCAGGGACTGAGCCTGCCGGACCTCATCAACGAGGGCAACCTCGGACTCATTAAGGCCGCAGAGAAGTTCGATGAGACAAGAGGATTCAAATTCATTTCCTACGCAGTGTGGTGGATACGCCAGTCGATATTGCAGGCTCTTGCGGAACAGTCGAGGATTGTAAGGCTGCCTCTCAACCAGGTCGGCTCACTGAACAAGATCAACAAGGCTCTCCAGAAATTCGAGCAGGAGAACGAGAGGATGCCGTCCACTGAGGAACTGTCTGAGATGATCGATGTCCCGAAAGACAAGATTGCCGACACCCTCAGAGTCTCGGGAAGACATGTGTCCGTGGATGCGCCTTTTGTGGAGGGAGAAGACAACAGCCTGCTGGATGTGCTTGTGAACAATGATTCACCTAACGCGGACAGGGGTCTTGTCAACGAGTCTCTCAACAAGGAGATTGAACGCTCGCTCTCCACTCTTGCCCCTCGTGAGAGGGAGATAGTCAAGTCTTTCTTCGGCATAGGATGCCAGGAGATGACATTGGAGGAAATCGGGGAGAGATTCGGGCTTACGAGAGAAAGAGTGCGCCAGATAAAGGAGAAGGCCATCAGAAAATTGAGAAACAATTCAAGGAGCAAATTATTGAAGAGCTATCTTGGCTGAGACACAGTTAAAATAACGGGAACATTGACGTTCCGTCTGTCCAATGAGGGCAGGCGGAGCGTCTTTATTTTATTATATCATGACCAATCCAGAGAATTTCATAGCAGCAAAGGCCGCTGAGGCGGTGAAATCATTGTACAATGCCGATGCGGACGCTTCGGCGCTTCAGGTGCAGGTGACAAGGAAAGAGTTTGAGGGGGACTACACACTTGTGGTGTTCCCGTTGCTGAAAGTGTCCCGATCCACGCCTGAAAATACGGGCAAGGCAATAGGCGAATGGCTGGTGTCCAACTGTGCCGAGGTGGCGGGATACAATGTCGTCAAGGGCTTCCTCAACATATCTTTCTCCACTTCATTCTGGAACGGGGTCTTCGCTTCGATTGCTTCCGATGCCGATTTCGGGCAGCACGCGCCGACAGGACGGACAATCATGGTGGAGTTTTCGTCCCCGAACACCAACAAGCCTCTTCATCTGGGGCATATCAGGAACAACCTTCTCGGCTGGTCCGTATCGAAACTTCTCGAGGCCAACGGGCACAGGGTCATGAAGGTCAATCTGGTGAATGACCGTGGTATACACATCTGCAAGTCCATGCTCGCATGGCTCAGGCAGGGTAACGGGGAGACCCCGGAGTCGTCAGGAAAGAAAGGAGACCATCTCGTAGGGGACTGCTATGTGGCATTCAATAACATATACAAGGCGGAAGTGGATGAACTTGTGGCCGGAGGCATGACCAAAGAGGAGGCGGAAAAGAACGCCCCTTCATTGAAAGAGGCTCAGGAGATGCTGTACAAGTGGGAGCATGGGGACGAGGAGGTCATCGCTCTGTGGAAGAAGATGAACGGCTGGGTATATGACGGATTCGACAAGACTTACAAGGAACTCGGAATATCCTTCGACAGGACATACTATGAGTCACAGACATATCTTCTGGGCAAGGCGCTTGTACAGAAAGGTCTGGACATGGGCATTTTCGAGCGTGAGGCTGACGGCTCCGTATGGTGTGACCTTACAGCCGACGGTCTTGACAGGAAACTTCTTCTCAGAGGGGACGGTACATCGGTGTATATGACACAGGATCTCGGGACAGCCGAGCAGAGGTTTGCCGAATACAACCTGGATGAGCACATATACGTGGTGGGAAACGAGCAGAATTACCATTTCCAGGTGCTCAAACTGATTCTGAAGAAACTCGGTTTCGCATGGGCGGACAGCATCTATCATCTTTCATACGGTATGGTCGAACTCCCTCAGGGCAAGATGAAGTCGCGTGAGGGGACAGTCGTCGATGCCGATGACCTCATTGAGAAGATGTACAATACTGCAAAAGAGACATCTCTTGAACTCGGCAAGCTTGATGACATGGATGAGGAGGAGCAGGACAGGCTCTTCAGGATGATAGGACTCGGTGCCCTGAAATATTTCATCATCAAGGTCGATCCGAAGAAGACCATGCTTTTCGACCCGAAGGAGTCGATTGACTTCAACGGCAACACAGGTCCGTTCATCCAGTACACTCATGCGAGGATAAAGTCAATCCTCAGAAAGGCCGATGCCAAAGGCATCCACCGTGACGGGGCGAATGATGTCGCAGCAGATAGCGTCCTGTCGGCCAAGGAGGTCAGGATCATCAAGATACTGAACCAGTTCCCGTCCAGGATTGCTGAGGGCGGAGAGGCCCATTCCCCGGCAGTCATAGCTAACTATGCCTACGACCTGGCCAAGGAATTCAACCAGTATTATCATGATACGCCTATCCTGAAGGAAGAGGACGGGGCATTGCTCAGATATAGGCTTGTCCTTGTGGAGAATATCGCTAAGGTGCTGGTCAAGGCCATGTCGATACTCGGAATCTCCCTTCCTGAAAGGATGTGATATGCCTGCAGAAGCGGATACTTATATGATACCGACCTCCGTCAAGGAAGTCAGGGCATTGGGGTGGGACTGGATAGACATCATCATATTCTCGGGTGATGCATATATAGACCACCCTTCTTTCGGTACGGCAGTCATTGCAAGGTATCTGCAGAAAGCCGGGTACAGGGTGGCGGTCGTCCCGCAGCCCAACTGGCGGGATGACCTCAGGGATTTCCGGAAGTTCGGTGCCCCGAGGCTGTATTTCGGGGTGAATGCCGGCGCAATGGACTCGATGGTGAACCACTATACGGCATCGAAACGTCTGAGAAGCGATGACGCCTACACTCCCGACGGGAAGGCAGGGCAGCGTCCGGACTATGCCGTGACTGTCTATACGAGGATTCTGAAGAGCCTGTATCCGGACATCCCTGTAGTCATAGGCGGTATCGAGGCTTCACTGAGACGTCTTACGCATTACGACTACTGGAAGGATGATCTGTTGCCGTCGGTGCTGGTTGACAGCGGGGCGGACTGGCTCTGCTACGGGATGGGGGAGCGTCCGATGCTGGAGCTGACAAGAGCCATCGAGTCAGGACGCAATGCGGCAGATATCAGGAAGATACCGCAGATAGCATTCTTCATGACGGGAAAATGCAAAGACAGGGACGCCCTTGTCCTGCATTCATACGAAGAGTGCAGGAAAGATAAATATGCCTTTGCTGAGAATTTCCACCTGATTGAGACCCATGCCAACATGATGCATCCGTCAGTGATAGCGGAGCCTGTCAGAGACGGGTATGTACGGGTCAATCCTCCATATCCGCCGGCGACACAGCAGGAGATGGACTCGTTCTGGGATCTCCCTTTCACCAAACTGCCTCATCCGAGGTACAAGGGCAAGCGGATACCGGCATACGATATGATTAAATACTCCATCAATACCCACAGGGGCTGCTTCGGCGGCTGCAACTTCTGCACTATTGCCGCACATCAGGGCAAATTCATACAGTCAAGGTCCGAAGAGTCCATAATCAGGGAGGCAGAGGAGATGAGAGGCCTTCCCGGATTTGCAGGGAACATCTCAGACCTTGGCGCCCCAACGGCAAATATGTACGGCATGAAGGGGCATGATGCCTCCATCTGTGACAAGTGCAGGCGCAAATCCTGCCTTTTTCCTTTGCCATGCCGCAATCTCGACCGTTCACATGCCCGCCTGCTGAGACTCTACGCCCGTATCGCCGCCATAAAGGGGATAAGGCACGCATACATCGGCAGCGGGATCAGATATGACCTCTTTCTCGACGAGAACGGCTATGTTGATGAGACATCCCGTCCTTACCTCAAGGAACTGATATTGGAGCATACTTCCGGCAGACTCAAAGTCGCCCCGGAGCATACTGAAGACGAGGTGCTGCGGATGATGGCAAAGCCTTCATTCAGGCTGTTCGTCCGGCTGAGAAAGGAATTCGACAGGATAATTGCAGAGAGCGGGCACCATTGCTCACTCGTGCCGTATTTCATATCAGGGCATCCCGGCTGTACGATGAAAGACATGGAGCGGCTCTCGTCCAACCCTGCCCTCAAGGGACTGTATATGGATCAGGTGCAGGACTTCACTCCGACGCCGATGACGACATCCTCCGTGATGTTCTATACGGGACTTGATCCGAGGACGATGAAAAGGGTGTTTGTCGAAAGGGATATCGAGAAGAAGCGCAGGCAGAAGTCATATTTTTTTCAAAAAAAAGTCAGATAATCATGTCTTGATTCGGAAAATTGTTCTATTATTGCAGCGTATTTCAGTATGAAAACGTATGCAAAATCAAGATAATATGAATAGACCTGATAATCAGAAGAAAAGAGCAGTAGTCAGTTTTGAGAACATGTCGGAGGAGCTTGCGGCGGCATTTGCCGAGAAGTATCCGAAGGGGTTCAGCGACTATCTTCCGGACCTGCAGAAATACGACAAGCCTGACGGCACCAGTTTCTATGCGGTGACATTGGAGATTCCTGATGCGATATACCTTGTAAAGATCAAGGTCAGGACTGACGATGCTGAAGATATCGAAAGATGGCTCGACGGAGATGACGAGGATACAGGAGACGAGGGAGATGGAGAGGATCTGCCGGATGACAATATCGCCCAGTATGCCACAGGAGACGACGAGCCTTCTGATCCCGACGCTGAAAGATGACAAGTCCCTGGCAAGACGGTAAGATAAGGAATTTTCTCAGAAAGTTAAAGGCGATGATGTCTGAAAAGGAGCTCATGCTGCTCCTTTCGCTCATCGTCGGTGTCGCTTGCGGTCTTGCGTCAGTGGCATTGAAACTGACAATCGAATTCATCCATGAGAGGATCACTTCATGGTTTGACGGGGAGGTCTACAATTATCTCTATCTGATATACCCTGGGCTTGGAATGCTGCTTGCCATGCTCTTTGTCCGTTATGTGATAAAGGACAATATCGGGCATGGGGTGACCAAGGTACTGCTTGCGGTATCCAAGAACGAGTCGCGCATCAGGCCCCATAATATGTGGTCTTCGCTGGTCGCGAGTTCAGTGACCATAGGTTTCGGCGGCTCGGTGGGAGCGGAGGCTCCTATAGTCTATACCGGAGCGGCGATAGGGTCGAATATCGCCCGTAAGATGGGGCTTTCATACAAGAATATGACGATCCTGCTCGGCTGCGGTGCGGCAGGCGCCGTGGCCGGCATATTCAAGGCGCCTCTTGCAGGTGTCCTGTTCACGTTGGAGATCTTGCTTTTCAATATCTCCATGACGTCCATACTTCCTCTGCTGATGTCCACAGTATCGGCGACGGTTGTCTCATATATCTTCCTGGGAGACTCGCTCCCGTTCGAGTGCAGGCTGACCCCGTTCACGATGCACAATATCCCTTTCTACGTGCTTCTGGGAGTGTTCTGTGCCGGCTGTTCGATATATTTCACAAGAACCACCTTGTGGCTGGAGGACAAGATCAGATCCATATCGGACCCGTTCGGGCGTTGGGGGATTTCTGCTGTCTGCCTTGGGCTTCTCATCTTTCTTTTTCCTCCGTTGTACGGAGAGGGGTACGACTGTCTTGGCATCCTGCTCAACGGAGGCGAGATAGATTTTGAAGGGGAGACCTTGCTTGCTTTCTTCATGCACAAGAAATGGTCGATTCCGATATTCTTCCTGCTGATTCTGCTTTTGAAGGTATTTTCAATGTCATTTACCAATGCGGGAGGCGGAGTAGGAGGGACATTCGGACCGACTCTGTTTGTCGGGGCGATAGCAGGATTCGTGCTTGCACGGACTGTAAACCTTGTCTTCGCAGGTTCGGCAGTTTCTGTCCCGGAGCAGAATTTCGTCCTTGTCGGCATGGCCGGACTGATGGCCGGTGTCATGCAGGCTCCCATGACCGCAATCTTCCTCATAGCAGAGATTTCGGGCGGATACGAACTTCTCGTCCCGCTCATACTCGCATCGACGATTTCTTTCGGGGTGACACGCGCTGTGGAGCCGTATTCAATCTACACAAAGCGTATCGCGAAAAAAGGCGAGCTACTTACTCATGACAGCGACCAGGCGGTGCTGACGTTGCTGAAGACCACGGATCTCATCGAGTCGGACTTCTCGACAGTGAAGATTGATGCCACCCTTGGGGAACTTGTGGATGTCATCTCCGAGTCCACCAGAAATATTTTCCCGGTGGTGGATTCCAAGGCTCATTTCCAGGGCTATGTATCCCTTGAGGATGTCCGGAAAGATATGTTCAAGAAGGAACTGTACGACAAGATGCACGTGTACAACTATATGAAGTCTTCTCCTGCATACGTGCTTGCCGATGAGAAGATGGAGAGCGTCATGAGAAAATTCGAGAAGACAGATGCCTGGAACCTGCCCGTAGTGGATGATGAGCGCACATACCTCGGCTTTGTCTCGAAATCAAAGATTTTCTCTGCGTACAGGGAGCGGCTGAAACAAGTCTCCCATGACTGAAAAAACGTGTATTTACATTTTCAACCAGGCTTATATAACGAATATGCATAAGGCCATACACATTTTTCTCTTATCCGTCCTTTCCATGTCTCTGCTGCCTCTGTCGGCACAAGACAGGCAATCGACGGATTATGAGGCTGTAGCTGCATTTGACCATATCTGGCTTGCCGGATATTATGGTCTGGACTGTAGCATGTCCGATACGACAGCCTTGGGGTGGGGAATATCTTTCCCTGCCTGATTCAACTTCAGTAGCCGGGACAGGTGTTCCGGAACATCCCGAAATCTCTTCTTTCAAGTTTTATCCTGACAATTACTGTCGTCTTTCCCTGAGGGCCAACCTGCTGCGCTGGGGCACACTCACGCCCGACCTTGGCATCGAGTGGCGCATCAGCCCGTCCGTGGGTGTAATGGTGAACGGCTCGTGGACTTCGTGGACATGGAATGACAACGCCCGCCGCTATGCCCTTTGGGAAGTAATGCCGGAAGTGCGCTGGTATCTCGGCGAGAAGAAAGCCTGGTATGTGGGCGCGATGTTCAAGGCCGGACAGTTCAACTACAAGTTCTCCGGCACGGGCAGGCAGGGCGACCTCTTAGGCGGCGGCATCACCGGCGGCTACCAACTGCGGCTGAACAAGACACTGGCACTTGATTTCACCCTGGGACTGGGCTACCTGAACGCCGATACGGAGAAATACGATGTGACAGACGGAGTGCGGGTGCGCAGCGGCAACGGGACGAAACACTGGATCGGCCCGATTAACGCCGGAGTGACATTGGTGGAGGAGTAAGTTCTTTATATGGCTTCTGGCAAACGGAATTTGATATAAGCATTGCTGATTCAGAGATTCATGTTTCAAAAGGTTGTCCCTATGCCTCATACATCGGGGCTGGAGGTATGCGTAGCGAACAAACGAATTACAAAATAATCCCTTCGGCCAATGTAACAAATAGTCATATTTATGACGAAAGCGGGAATGAGATAACGCAATAGATTGTCTCGGCCAGTGACTGCAAGACTGGCGACAAAACAGGGATGACAGTTCAAAAAATCCAGCGGCAATCTGCATAAGAAACGCAGATTGCCGTTATTATTTCTCTGAATCCGGTCGTTCACAAAACATTCCGGCAGTTTGTAAAATAGATTTTGCTGTAGCTTTCTCAAGTCTTTTGATTTTTTTCTATCTTTGGAATCATCAACATTACGTGTTATGGGGAATCGAGGGGAAGTTATATTGTATCAGCCTGACAATGAGATTAAATTAGAAGTACGGTTGGAAGACGAGACCGTGTGGCTGACGCAGGCTCAGATGGCTGAATTGTTTCAGACATCCAAGCAAAATGTAAGTTTACATACAAATAATATTTTCATACAAAATTCGATACACAAATAGGAATCTGTTAGAAACAAGCTATTTATAAGCTTTTCTCAAAGAGTGAGGTAATGACTTGGCAACGGTTGCTAATTCTGTGATATGCGGTGTATTTCCAC
>CALUST010000023.1 GCA_944323505.1 uncultured Bacteroidales bacterium | reverse complement strand
CATTGAAGAACTCAATGATGTTATCTATAAACTGGCAAACGACATTCCACTACCCAAAGAGAAGAAAGACCATGCTTTACGGGGAAATTATGTCGGTTATCGGGAATGTCATATCAAACCGGATTGGATGTTGATATACAAAAAGACAGATAACAACGAATTACAGATACTCGAACTTGCCAGAACAGGTACTCACTCCGACTTATTCAAGAAATAGTTTAACGATACGCCCTCTTGCCGCAATGTAGGAGGGTTTGTCGTATATAATTTGCCGTTCTCACAAGGGGCGGCATTTTCGTTTATATGAAATGATGTCACTTTATGTCCAGGAGTTTGTGGGTCTGAAGGGAGAGGCGCCACTTGGGGTGGGACTTGCAATAATCGATGGAGCCGGTGATGAGTGCGGCATTTCTGATACTGTCTCCTGTGTCGCACGGCTGGAGAAAATGGTGATCGGCCTGTATTGATTCATAGACGGACATATCCTGCCCGACATACACGACCTTGAGTTCATCGCACCTCGCAATACGGATCTTTGCAGCATCATCCGGGACTGCCGCCAGCCCCACCTTAGGAGAGCAGGTGATCCAATCGACCTCAGCCGGAAGAGGATGAGTGCCGTTGGTCTCGACTGCAACATAACGTCCCTGTCCGTGCAGGCTCTGTACAAAATCAGAATCAATAAAAAGCGAAGGCTCCCCGCCTGTCAGTACGACATGCCGTGAAGGATACTTTGAGATCTCATCGAGTATCTCTCTGCCCGTCATCATCCTGCCGTCCTCATGAGCCGTATCACAGAACGGGCAGCGGAGATTGCAGTCTGAAAAGCGGATAAATACCGCCGGGGTGCCGACATGATAGCCCTCACCCTGCAAAGAGTAGAATATTTCGTTTATCTTATATCGTGCCGCCATCTGCCCAAAGATTCAAAACAGGGTCGCATACCTCCGCCATGCCTCCTATATAACGGCATTTTCAAAGCCGTCCCTGACGTACACCGCCACATTGCCTTCCGACTCCTGGAACATCACTTTGTAGCAATGCGGGATGTTGTCACATATCCAGCGGGCAAGGTTCTCGGCAGTGGGGTTGAAGTCCACCACATCGTTGGCAAACGCATGGTCAAGCCTGCCGGATACAATCTCCTTGATGGATGTGAAATCCGTCACCATACCGTTGGCGTCAAGATGCTCCGAGCAGCAGAATACCGTCACGACAGCATTGTGCCCGTGCAGGCTGCTGCATTTGCTTTCATAATCAAGATTGAGCCTGTGTGCAAAGGCTATCTCCAGACGTTTGGATACGTAATACATTCTCCCCTGTCAAATAAAAATTTCCGCAAACATATAGAAAATCCTCCAGCAGCACAAGGCTTTTCGGCACTCACAAATTGGCGCGAGGATCGGAGAATGACACAATATCCTTGTTGTCAATCTGTTCAGGGAATATAATCATAATGCTCGTGTCGGCGAAATTCTTGTTGAGCACGGCAGGGAGACGGTCCAGCCCGGGTTCATAGGAAATACCTCCGGCGCGCGCACTGACAACGACCAGCATCTGCTCCTTGCCGACATGGACTTCGAGACGTTCAGCATAAGACTTGCCTTCTGCTGATATGAACTCGGCAAGTGTCCCGATGTCCGCCTTGTCCGCCACCTGCCTCAAAGCCTCTGATGTGGAAGGCTCGGCATAAAACTTTATCCGGCATCCGAGCTGGACTGCAAGGCGGCAAAGATGTGTCACCCATTTCGCAAACCCGGTCTCGTATTCCGCATGCTGCGGGACAATAACAGTAATGCCTTTCATGGTATTCACAGGCATCTCAAGCCTTGCAATTATCACCTCGCGGAATGTGCCTTTGAGGAGGTTCCCGGTGAGGCTCCCGAAGAACGAGTCAAGTATGCTGCTCTTCTTGTGCAGGCCGATGACAACATCCGTCACCGCGTACTCTTTGATGGTATGCACAATCCCTGACGATATGCTGATGTCATACCTGCTCACCATTTCTGTCCTGACATTGGCCGCAGATGCGATTTTCGCGGCTTTCTCCACATTTCTCCTGCCGGACTCCCCGCTATACGCGTCCTTGTTGTCGTCAATCACATTCAAGGCGACAAGTCCGTCTCTCTGCCGCCTGTCCTTGATCATTATGGCGAGATTGACCAGATTGTCGATAGTGTCCGGATTGGCCACAGGTATCAGTATCTTCTCCTTTTCCTCATCATCCCTCCTGTCAGGCTTCTCGTCCATGGCGAACTTCCGGCATGCCCGCTCCGTCTCTATCGTGCTGATGATGCAGGTAAAGAGAATCATCACAATAGTCCCGTTCAGCACATCGTCATTCAGCAGTCTCTCCCCGTTCTCCATTATAATCTCATGTCCGACCAGGACTGCAGCAAGCGTCGCAGCAGCCTGGGCATTGCTCAGACCGAATATCATGCGTCTCTCATTCGACGACATCCTGTATATCTTCTGTGTCAGAAAAGCAGCCAGCCATTTGCTGACGGTAGCCACCACAGTCATCACGACAGCGACTTTCAAGGCAACCCCGCTGGCGGCGAAACTGCGCACGTCTATTATCATTCCCACCCCTATCAGAAAATACGGGATGAACAGGGCATTACCGACGAACTCCAGCCTGGACATCAAAGGAGACACTTTGGGAATCAGCGGATTAAGCACCATCCCCACGAGGAATGCGCCCAGAATCCCCTCCATCCCCGCAAGGGAAATCAGGCTTCCGCCGAGAAAGACAAGGGCGAGGACGAAGACGAACTGCATGACGGCGTCATCGTATTTACGGAAAAAGACCCGCCCGATCTTGGGAAAGACAAACACTATGACAAGTCCAATGAGGGTGACTTTCAGGGCGAGCATCACCCAATACATGGCTGTGGCCGAACCGTTGTACATGCCGCTTATGAGAGCGAGCACAACGAGGGCCAGAGTCACTGTCACCGCTGTTCCGCCTATGGAGACAGTCACGCTTCTCTGACGGGACAGGCCGTAACGGCTGACTATAGGATATGCTATGAGAGTATGGGAGGCATACATGCTGGAGAGGAGGACAGCGGTGACAAAACCGTAGCCGAGCAGGGACATGCTGCTCCAGATGCCCAGCACCATAGGTATGACAAATGTAAGGATGCCGAAGACAAGCCCTTTGACCTTGTTCTTCCTGAAATCCTCCATGTCCATCTCAAGTCCGGCCAGAAACATGATGTAGTAAAGCCCGACCTGGCCGAAGAGTTCAAAACTGCTGTCGCGTTCAAGAATGTTAAGCCCATGCTCGCCGATCAGGACACCGGCAAGAATCATCCCTATGATATGGGGAATCCTGAGTTTGTTCAGCAGAAGCGGGGCAAACAGGATTATTACGAGCACAATAAGGAAAATCCATGTGGGATCCGTAACAGGGAGACTCATGAGCATTCTTGACATACGCAAAAACCGGTATTTATAAAATCACAACAAGTCAAATGACTGATTTCACAGTCTGAACATTTTCAGGTCGGCAAGCACGATTGCCGCCATGGCCTCCGTGACGACAGGAGTCCTCAAAGCAAAGCATACGTCATGCCGACCTGGAATCTCAAGACCGGAGACTTCACCTTTTGTGAAATTGTATGTATGCTGTACCTTTCTGATGCTGGAAGTTGGCTTGAAAGCCGTTCTGAAAACAATGGGATTGCCGTTGGTGATACCTCCGTTCACCCCTCCTGCACCGTTCCGGGAAGTCTTCCCGTCATCTGTGACCAGTGGGTCATTGTGTTCGGAACCTTTCATCGCCGCAGACCGGAACCCGTCACCGAACTCAATGCCGCGTACCCCAGGGATGGAGAACACCGCATGTGAGAGCAATGATTCGACCGAATCGAAAAAAGGCTCCCCAAGACCGGCCGGCACGCCAGTTATGACACACTCGACAACGCCTCCGAGAGAATCCCCCTCCTCAATTGCCTTGTCGAGTTCCGGACGCCAGAGTTCGGCATCAGAAAAATGACACCCTCCTGAACCTTCCGCAGCATTGCCCCCCAATGCACGGGCAAGTGCATCCTGCCTGGATACCCCTCCCACAGCACACAGGGATGCCTTTATCCCGATTCCAGACCATTTCGGTTTTGAATCCTCACATCCGTTCTTGTCTGCAGCCACATACTGGCGGGAAATGTCATCGGACAAGAGTATCTTTTTGGCGACGACTCCGGCGGCGGTTATCGGCAGGGTCAGCCTCCCGGAAAAATGCCCGCCTCCGCGAGGGTCATTGAAATCATGCCATTTGAGACCCGCCACGAAATCAGCATGACCCGGACGAGGAATCTCCTTGAACAACGTATAATCCGAAGATCTGGTGTCGTGATTCCTGAATATTATCGTGAGAGGAGCCCCGGTAGTATGTTCTCCGAGAACGCCGCTCAAAATCTCAGGCCTGTCATCCTCTGTCCTCGCTGTCGTACCTCTTGTCCCGCTTTTCCTCCTGGCTATGTCAATCTCAAAATCATTCTCTGAGAGAACTATGCCGGCAGGGACCCCGTCAAGGACGATGCCGATACCGTCACCATGGGACTCCCCGAAAACCGAAACCCTGAAATATCTGCCGAATGTATTCATCTGTCTGATTATTTTGTCTGCAATCTGTCGAAAAGTTCAAAGAATGTCGGAAAAGACTTGGATACGCATTCCGTGTCATCAATCTCGAAAGGGCCGTCAGCTCCGAGTTCCGCCACTTTCAATGCCATCACCATCCTGTGGTCATGATGAGAAGAATACCTCCCTCCTTTGAGGAGAGTTCCTGTCAGCAGCCTCTGCGCCAGAGAATGCCCTTCGACAAAGAGGGTATTGTCCCTGATCGCGGCATCAACCCCCATCTTGTCAAGCATCTCAAGGATGGCTACCCCCCTGTCGCTTTCCTTATGCACGAGACGGTCAGTCCCGGAGATTTTGCTGCATCCCTGGCAGAATGCCGCGAGAACCGCTATCACAGGAAACAGGTCGGGACAATTCGAGGCATCCGTCGAAAAGGCATTCAGCGGTGCCCTCTGCACGGCAATTACCCCCTTGTCCCCGTCAACCTGTGAAAGGCTTGCCCCTGCATCCATGAGAATATCCATTATCGAGATGTCCGCCTGCAGGGATGTAGTATCAAGTCCCTCTATTTCAGCCCGTCCGAATACGGCGGCCGCGACAAGAAAATTGGCTGCAGAACTCCAGTCCCCCTCTATCGGGAAGTCCGCCGCCTTGTATCTCTGTCCTCCGCGCACCTTGAATTCTATGTCAGTACAATACGTCCAGTCTCCTCCGGACTCGATGAAATCCCTGCCTCCGAGCATCTCATTGCCGACCTTAACCCCGAATTTCTTCATCACATCAAGCGTGATGTACATATACGGGATACTTTTCGGGTCATGCACCGTGAATGTGGAATTCTTCTCCGAAAGAGGGAGAGACATGAGCAGACCGGAAATTATCTGAGACCCGTATCTTCCGGATATCTCTGTCCTTGCAGGCACCAGCGGACCTTTTGTCTCGAGCGGAACGCAGCAGGAGGCATCCTCTTCCGAAACCCTTTTTCCCGCGTCTTCTTCAGATCCTGCAGGCACATGCTCTATCGAGACAGAGAATTTCTCCATTATCTCCCTGACCCCTTTCATCGGTCTTCCGAGCAGGGACTTCTCTCCGGTCAGCACCACCGGAGTCCTGGACACCTGAGCCATGACAGGTATCATGAGTCTCGTCAGCAATCCGGACTCCCCGACATGGACAGATAAGATGTCCATGCATCCCGGTGTCGCACCGATACCCTTGATGACAAGGCATCCGCCGTCAATTGAGACCTCCGCCCCCATTGCCCTTGCCACAGCCAATGCCGATTCGTTGTCCCCGCACGGAGCGTAGCCTGTCAGCCGGGATACCCCGTCGGCAAGAGCCGCCACAATTATCGCCCGCTGGGCAAAACTTTTTGATGCCGGTATGTGAAGAGGCGCTTGCCCCGTTCCTTGCCCGACAAATCTGAAATCCCCATACAATCTTTCCCGCATCATTTCCGCAGGCCATTGCCCGGGGGCAGCGGCATCATTATCGTCCATAGCCGCATAGGTGTACGGAGCACCTTTCCGCAGGCAGTCAAGCCTGGAATCCCGTCCGGTCTCTCCCATGCAGAATGCTATCAGACTCCCGGGAGAAACCTCGTCATAGAGAGCCATGACCCTGTTGACATCCGCCGCATCCGATGCCGTGGTCACAATCTTGGCGACCTCAGCCCCTTCATTGAAACATTTGTCCATGACAGCCAACAATGCCTGACCTGAATCCGTCCCGTCAAAATTGTGATAGGAACGGATGACAATAGTCCCGTTGTCCGCAGCAGCCTTCCTGACGCGCTTCGCCATCGACCTTGGCGCCTCTATCTCGACGTCCACATACTTGGCACCAGCCTCGATAGCGGCCACAAGACGTTTCTCGCACTGCATGGAAGCGGATATCTCATTTAATGTCCTGTCTGCGGCAAGAACCTCGGACACCCGGCATGTGGCCACGAGCGGGACATCTGACGAAAAGCATTCTCTTATCCCGTCTATGGAAAGAGGACACCTGTCAAGCCTTATCTCCGCCATCTCACAATGCTCCAGAGCATCGAGGACATCTTCAAGCCCCTTATTCTGTATTACCGTACAAATCATATCGCGCCTTTTAAAAGAGCGACAGCCTCAGCGGCAGTCATGTCGTATTCTATGGTTTCACCTATGTTCCTGATAAGGATAAAATGTATTTTCCCGTTCTCGGCTTTCTTGTCCTTATTCATGGCGTCTTCAAGGTCGTCAAGCCCGAACGGGCAGGCTGTCGGAAGTCCGCACCTGGCGAAATTATCCGCGATACGGTCTGCAAGACCATGCCCGGAGACCCCTGATGCTTCTGAAAGCCTCGCGGCAAGGACAGTCCCGACGGCAACAGCCTCCCCGTGCGAAAGGGCACAGTCTGTCCCTCCAGCCCTTTCATACCATTCTATGGCATGGGCGAATGTATGACCGAGATTGAGACGCCGTCTAAGTCCTGTCTCAAACTGGTCCTCGGACACTATGGCAGCCTTTACGGCAGCAGCCGCACAGATCAGATCCGACAGCCTGCCCTGATTCAGACGCAAGAAAGACTCAAAACCGTCCTTGGAGTCAGCGGCAATCCCCGGAACCAGATTCAGCGACCCGAGAAAATCCACACATTCCCTGTAGCAGTCTCCGCCAGAGATAATGAACGTCTTGAGCATCTCTGCTGCCCCCGAAAGGAAGTCCCTGCGTGTCAAAGTCGTCAGGACTTCAGGGTACAGCCATGTGAACTGCGGCTGCCTGATGACTCCTATCATATTCTTGTACGAGTCCAGATTCACGCCTGTCTTGCCGCCGATTGCCGCATCCACCTGCGCAAGAAGAGTGGTAGGGATATAGGCAAACCTTATCCCGCGCTTATAGACCGATGCTGCGAATCCGGCCATATCGGTAGTGATTCCCCCGCCGACAGCAAGAAGAAGGGCGCTTCTCTCTGCCCCAGACTCCATAAGCCATCTGCAGATACGCATCGCCGTATCCATATTCTTGTTTTCCTCCGCAGCCTCGACAGACATGAGCCCGCATACATTTACTCCACTTCCGGACAAGACAGAGACCAGATCAGCAGCCTTATCCCTGACATTCATGTCATGGACGACATACACTGCAGGATAGCCGTCAAGCAGCGGGACCACCTCGGACAGAGCCTGTCCGACGCATACCATTCCGATGGTCCGCCCCCCTTCTTTTATCTCTATCTTTTTCATTTCCTCCCCGTCGTCATAAAAAAACTTTGTCCGGTCATTGTATCCAGACAAAGTTAAGAAACTGTTGTGTATTTCCGAACAGGAGGATGAAATTTCCTCTACCTGAAGATTACTCTCAATCCCAGACTGAAATTCCGTCCGAATCCCCAGAACCCACGGAAGGACTCAAGGTCATGTCCAGTACCGTCAACTCCTCTTTCGATATAGAATGTGTCGAGGAGATTCGAACCGTTCACAAACAGGACAGTAGAGATACCTTTCGGAAAATCATGCGACCAACTGATGTCAGCCCCGAGGAGATGATAGCCCGGGATACGATAGGGAGCAGCCCTGTCTTCAGGATCCGTGCGGTCCTCAGGCTCGAAATCGGCATACATCCTGTCATTGTACCGCCAGTCGACAGACACCCGGAACCCTTTCGGGAGCCTTACGTCCAAGACGGCTCCGACCTGAGTCTGTGGAGCATCCCCGACCGGAAGTCCGTTGCTGTAGACATTCACTTCCGACACAGGAAGCCCTGAATAATCATCATATATCGTGGCCTGCACATCATTCTTCCATCTCCAGTCTCCAACCGATGCAAATGCGGAAAGTCTCAGCCATCTGGTGAAATTGTGGAAAGCCTCGATTTCCACGCCGTAATGAAATGCGTCAAGTCCGGTAATCATATACCGGGTCTGTTCCTCGTCCTGTTTCTTGTACGGATTGGACATCAGGGTGCGGTTTTTCCAATATGCGGCGTAGGCCGTAATCTCCGCCCCGCCCTTGTCATAGACAAAGCGGTAGCCGAGTTCACCGAGAATATCCTTCTCGTTTTTGACGCCCTCGGAAATCTCATTGTTGCCTGAAGAGAAGAACACGTCCGAGTACGGCAGCCGGCTGTAATATCCTCCGTTCAGATAGATGCTGCTGTGCCGGCCAGCCCTCACAAGAACACCTGCCTTTGCGCTGAAGCCCGCAGCCCAAGCCACATCGCTGTACACATCGTCCCCGACATAGTTGTATCTGTCCCACCGGCGGTTGGAACTGAAGAATCCCGAGACTCCGAAATTGAGATTGACATGCTCCGATGCATATTTTGCCGCCGCATAGACAGTCCCGTGGTTGAGAATCTTGCCGTTGTCTGTCCTCACATAGTCCCCGGCCTTCTTTATGGGGTTGCGGTCTGCAAGACCGGCAAGAGACTTGGTGGCATAATCCTCGTACCAGTAGTCCGCGCCCAGCAGGTCCGTAATCTGCTCTTTCTCCCACGTGGAATACAACTGATAATGTGCACCTGCATCAAGAGCCCATCTCTCTCCCAGCGACACCGCAGCAGAGACAATCGCTCCGGCCTGGGTATGTCCGGCCATATAATCGCTCATCACATTCCGTGCGGAAATCCCGGCCTCCGGGCCAGCCTCTCCGTCAGCGGCAGGGAAAGACATATTGTCTGCAATGGCGGCATCCCAGTCCACCTGCCCGTCAGCCGTCCTGTAAGATGATATCTGCCGTCCTTTTGACTCATTCCAACGTCCTCCGCCGTTGCCTATGGCCACATAAAGTGAATTGGTCATTGACAACCGGCCTTTGCTGTAGAGATGCTGGAGCGTAAAATACGGTTTGAAATAATTGTTGAGATTGAGATTGTATTCCTTCCCGTCACAATAGCCCCAGTTCTTGTTGTATTTGAGCCCATAAGTCCTCACTTCGTCAACACTTAGTCTCGAAGAGCGTTGCCCGTGTTTCTCCGGAGAGCCCAATGCCGTGAAAAGCAAGGTATTGTAGCGACCTATCTGTTTGCTGATGTTCAGCATATAAGCAAACGAACTTACATCTGTCGCGTCCACATATCCGTGCCCTCCGACGTATGAAGCCATCAGGCTTATGCCCCAGCCGTGAGGCAGCCTGCCGCTGTCATACTTCACATATCCCTTTGCCGTACCATAATGCGAGGCATACACCCCTGCTTCGACAGACGGTGTTTCGGATGATACCGCCGTCATGATATTGACCGAACCTCCTACCGAACTGTCGGACAGCATCGAGGAGCCGATTCCCTTCTGAACCTGAATCGCATACGTGGCATCCGCAAGTCCCATCCAGTTGTTCCAGTACATATTCCCGGATGTGAGTCCCGAAATCGGGATGCCGTTCAGGAGAACGGCAATATTTTCCTGCTTGAATCCTCTGATATTGAGACGGGCATCTCCGTAACTTCCTGATTCGGAGGTGGCATACAGGCTCGGAATATGCTGCAGGAGTTCCGGGTAGGTACGTACTGTCGCCCTCTCTCTGAGCATCTCATCGGTGACCGTGCTCAACCTGAGCGGACTGCGTTTCGGGCTGCTGAACGAAGCAGAGACAGTCACCTCCCTGAGAGTCAACGTATCTCCCTGCCACAACAGGCTGTCTGCCGCTGCGGCATCCGGATAAGAATACGCGCTGCTCATGGACTCTTCCTGTACTTCTGTCATGCCGGGAGCCGCAAATGAGGCATTACATGAAAGGGATGCCGTCACGAGGGCAGTCGCAAAGGCATACAATCTGCCGGACGGACGGAGACAGTGAAACAGTGACGGACGCGCGACGTCCTTTTTGACAAACAAGGCATCTGCAGAAAGGTTTTCTGCAACTGTTGAACCGGATGCCCTGCGAAAAATTGAAAGTGTGTCTTTCATAAAAGAAAAAACCTTAAATTGTTACGCATGGCATACAATTCAAGGCATACAAAATAGAAATAAACACACAATACGGGCACAATATACATATCCTGTGCCACACTCATGTCTTCTTCCATCCAGACTTTCAACCTGACATCAGCCGGCGGCAGACAGATGCAATGTATCCTGCCATACGCCGTCATCAGATCCGGTATAACTGTCGGTACCGTAATTCCAACGGTTCATGCTTTCGCTCGCGGACTTTACCGCCGATCGGGAATTTCACCCTGCCCTGAAGAGATGCGGGGCAAAGATATATCATTTTTCGGGATTGGCAGAACATCTCACCTATTGTTTTTTAGAACAATTTGTAATACCTTTGCCGTCCAATTTGAGACAATCGTACATCAGCCCGGATGGCGGAATCGGTAGACGCGTTGGTCTCAAACACCAATGTCCGAAAGGATGTGCCGGTTCGACCCCGGCTCCGGGTACTAAGATAGCCTCATAATCGTTT
>CALUST010000022.1 GCA_944323505.1 uncultured Bacteroidales bacterium | reverse complement strand
ATTATCGTCCAAAAAAGGACAACACTTTCCCGATTATGCTTCGATTGACTAAATCCGGAAAGAGAAAGTATGTCTCATTAGGAATCTCCGTCAAGGAAAAGGACTGGGACTTCAAGAAGAATCAGCCGAAGAAATCATGTCCGGACAGAGAAGCCATTGTCAAACTCATAAGCGACAAGGTATCTGCCTACAACAGTCTGATAATGGATTTGACGGCAAGACAACAGCCGTTCACGGTTTCTTCACTGATATTGGCTCTCGAAAACAGGACAAAAGTCGAGACTGCCTCCGAAATGATATATAAGCAGGTTAAACCAGAAATTTACTTTGGAAATATTGTGGATTTTACCTAACATCATTCCAGATAAGGAGGAAATTTAGTTGGAGACCATTAACTATACTGATTCCAAATCCAGATAAAAAGACTATATTTGCGATATAGGACATTGATTTATAAAGGAGATACGATATGCCAGAGATAAGCAATTTCTATGGAATAATCATTTACATGTTCCCACAGGAGCATAATCCACCACATTTCCATGTAAAGTACAACGAGTTCAAGGCTTCTATCGACATAAGGACTGGTACTATTACTGGGACATTACCTCGCAGGGCATTGAATCTGGTGTATTCATGGCTTGACGAGCACAGGGATGAACTTCTGGAGAATTGGGATAGACTTGCAAAAGGAGAGAAAGCGCAACACATTAAACCGTTGGATTAGATATGAACGAACTGATATGGGTAACAGCAGCCGAATATCTCGGTGGACACAAGCTCGGACTGTCGTTCAATGACGGTAGCCGAAAGGTGTTTGATTTCAGTCCTCTTATAAAGAAGTTCCCATTATATAAAGGGATAGAGCCGACTGAAAAGTTCAAGGATTTCACAGTGACGGACTGGACGGTATCGTGGGAAGATGGAGAGATAGACATTGCTCCAGAGTATCTTTACGAGAACGGAGTGCCAGCATAGGTAATCCAGTCTGATTTTGACGAATCTTCCAATTTGATTTCTGACGAGATTGAGTTGGAAGATTTTTCGTTTATATGATATGACAACACAGCAGATTGTGAATGACTTGATTCTCGACAACCAGAATCTTGTCATAGAAGAACTCATGAAACACGATAAATGTCTCTGGGATGAACTGGAGAATTTCGATGAAGTGTCTTATGCCCTGCGATACCTCATATCTATTCGAGTGTGTGGTATTGCATCGTTTATCGTTGTTAAGGTCCTTCCACAACCTTCAGTTAGATAGACGAAACAACCTCACACTTTCTTTTTGTACAAATCCGTCATTCGAGGTTGGTGACATAAGTACAGGTATCCGTTAACCAGACGTAATTATGAAAAAGATTTTATTTATGCTGCCTATATTGGCGGTATGCTTAGTTTCGTGCGAGAAAGACAATAAGGAACTTTCAGGTGACGACATCATTCCGTTCAAAGATGAAAATTTCCTGAAAGCATTGCTTACTGTACAGGAAATTGAAATATATGATGATGAACCTGGTGATTATGTGTCGTATATCGTAGATGTTGATGAGAATAAAGACGGTCAGATTTCTGTAAATGAGGCAAAGGATGTGAAAGGGCTTTTACTGAATGATAGTGAAACTTTCCAACCGTTCAATGTCACAGATATTGCAGAAATCAAATATTTTACGGCTTTAACATATTTGAGTTGCGAAAGAAATCTCCTTACAACTCTTGATGTAAGGAATAATAGCCGACTAAAAACCGATAGTAAATCTCAAAGATTTCCTCTCATTATTGTACAGTTCTCAGCGTGGGGACATATTTGAATTTGAATGTGCAGGGAAAAGTTATCATCCTATTCTGATGGTAGCAAGGATGTCGGAGGCGTTCATTGACTCCTCTCCCCTCTCTGCGGCGGCCCTGTCACCCGCAAGCCCATGAAACCAGACGCCGAGTACGGCTGAGGACAGAGAATCATAGCCTCTGGCTGCAAGTCCGGCAATCAGGCCTGTAAGTATGTCTCCGCTGCCGCCTTTGGCCATCCCGGGGTTGCCTGTCATATTGATGAAGCACCTGCCGTCAGGAGCGCATGTCATCGTATGCGCACCTTTCACGACTATCACCGAGCCTGACCTCCTTGAGAGCGACTTGACAAGCCTGACCTTCTGCGCATCATCTGTCCATGGGCGGGCATCCGCCATGTCTGATGCGATATTCTCATCGGCATCATCACGACTGATGAATCCGCATGACAATGCCGCCCTCACCAGCCTTGACAATTCCCCGATATGGGGCGTGAACACCGTTCCTGACGGTATCTCACAGAACATTTCAGGACAGGAGGCAATTATATTCAGAGCATCAGCATCCAGCACAAGGGTCCTGAGACGTGCCCCGTCATCCCCTGTCCTCCCGAGCACTCTCTCCGTGGAAATCCGCTCCAGAAGCATCTTCAATGCCGCTACAGTCTCTGGACGCTTTCCCAGTCCGGGCCCCACGGCGATTGAAGAATATCTGCCCATATCATCCGGAAGTACGGCAAATGCCGGGGACGGGTCAGAAGAGACGATGGCCGACGGATTTGTAATGTGAATCACATCTCTTCCGGCACTCGGGACATGTGCCGTGACCAGTCCGCAACCGGACTTCAATGCCGCGCCTGTACACAGCACGGCAGCCCCCATCATTCCCACAGAACCGGCCACTATGAGTGTATGCCCGTAAGTGCCCTTATGCGCATTCTCGTCCCTTGGCCTCAGCAACTGCCGCACGGTATCAGCCTGTACCGTAACGCACCCGGTAATATCCGAACCTGACGTACAACAATTATAAGATGCTCCAGATTTCATGGTCTTCACGATTTACATCCAAAGATAGTATATAATAGTATTCAAAAAGCCGGTCAAATGTGTATATTTGCGCCCCGATTTGCCGCAAGGACGGCAACATCGCATGAGCAAGGCACAAAATCATTGCACGAAATGGAGACACAAGTCATTGACAACAAACACAAAACAGGCCTCAGAGCCTGGCTGCCCGTCATAGGGCTGGCATTCTCTACATTCATATTCAACACATCGGAGTTCATCCCGATCGGACTTCTGTCGGACATCGCCCGGGACTTCAGCATATCTGAGGCCAATGCAGGGATGCTCATCACAGCGTATGCATGGGTCGTCGCCCTGGCATCGCTTCCGCTGATGCTCATATTCGCCAAGACAGAAAACAAGAGGCTGATGCTCTCAATCACTGCATTGTTCGCGGTCAGCCACATCCTCTCAGGATTCTCAAAAGACTTCTACATGCTGATGATTTCCAGGATAGGCGTTGCCTGTGCCCATGCAATATTCTGGTCGATAGTCACTCCGCTTGCTGTCCGCATCGCTCCGGAGGGCAAAAGTTCCGCAGCCCTGAGTGTGATTATCTGCGGCTCGTCGATAGCGATGATCATCGGGCTGCCCATCGGCCGCACAATAGGACTGTATCTCGGATGGAGAGCCACATTCCTCATCATTGCGGCAATAGCTGCCGTCATCCTTGCCGTGCTCGCCGCAGTCCTGCCTAAGACCCCGAGCGACAGTTCCATCTCCCTCCGCAAACTCCCTGCCCTCATCAAGTCCCCCGCCCTCCTCAGCATCTATCTTGTCACAGTCATCGCCATCACCGGTCATTTTACAGGCTACAGTTACATCGAACCGTTCCTCGGGCAGGTGGCAGGGATGAGCAACACGTGGATCACCTTAGTGCTCACGGCATTCGGTATCGTGGGACTCATAGGCAGCATGATATTCGCCAGACTCTATGACAGGCACCGCCGGTTCTTCATCCTTTCCGCTGTCTTCGGCATCAGCATCTTCCTCATGCTCATCCGGCTGGCGGCAGTCACACCAGCGACGGCTGTCATCCTCTGTATCCTTTGGGGGCTGGCCATAAATTTCTACAATCTTGCATTCCAGTCGGAAATCATCCGCAACGCCCCCAAAGGCACGGCAGTGGCCATGTCCATCTATTCCGGCATCTATAATATAGGAATAGGCGGAGGCGCACTCATCGGAGGATATGTATGCTCCGGCCTGTCAATCTCATATATCGGTTATGTCGGAGGCGCCATCGCACTTTTCGCTGCAGTGCTGTGCATCAGGAGGCTTATCCCGGCCTTGGAAGAAGGCAATATATCCGGGAATGAACAATAAACGGAGGGACCCGCATTATAGCGTGGGAGGGATTTACCGGTCCGGACATTTACGGCCTGCATAGACAAGGGATAATAATCCGAATATGATATTATATAGATTATGTAGTAATAGTAATGGCAGACAATTATCTTGAAAGAAAATACGATGAGTACCTCAGGCGCAAAGCCGAGGCGGAGAAGGCCAAAAGGCTTGCATGGAAGAAAAGAATGGACGCCTACAGGAAAAAACTCGCCGAAACCGGCGGCAATACCCCGTCTGTAGATACCTCTGATGGCAAAGATGCAAAAATTTGACTTATTTTCATTGAAAACCTGCATATTATGAAAAGTTTTGCTATCTTTGTCATGTATATGGCAAGGCAAATGATTTCAATATGAATTCGGACTAGAATAATACTTATCGCGTACTATTACCTGAACTATTCGACGTTGAACCTGTTATCTAATTCTAATTTATTTCAAACCTTTTTCAATTATGACAAAAAAAATTTTTGCGGTGAGTATGTTCATCGGATTGTTCATGCTCGCATCATGCCAGAAAGAGCAGTCTGAACTGACACTTTCTTCCCTGCCTTCACAGGCTACAATCACAGGTACCCTCAAATACGACGCGGGGGCGTACAAGTCTGCTGACAATACACTTCTCACAGGATACGAGTTGCCTGCTGCCAACAGGACAATATCCGTGACCATCGCCACTTCCCAATATGTCAGCGGCACTGCCCAAGGTGACCAGTATTTCACTGCCACAACAGACGCCGAGGGAAGGTTCTCAATCAACATACCTGTCAGCAATAAGGACATTAGCGCTACTGTAAGCGTGGTTCCTTTCTATGCTGATTACTATCTTGAGAGCACGAACCTGACGACTGTCACATTCTCCAATGCTCTTTATAAAGTCGCTGCGGGACAGACTGTGACCCTCTCACAGAACGATGTTGAAGTGGTGGAACTTGTTGCAGAATGCGAATACGTCCCATACGACATTGAATTCAACCAGACAGTCACAGTCAATGGTGCTGCGGTAGTTGACGCATTCGTATCAGACGGCGGCGGCGGATGGAACGAGGGAACTGCTCCATTTGCTTCACAGCCGGTATTCGTTACTGCCAATGTTGATGGATATAAGATAAAAATGCAGGCCACAACTGATGCTCTCGGAAATTACACAGTCAATATGAATCTGCCTTCTGACTGCTGGGACTATCCTTCCGGTGTGACCTTCAATACAAGCATTGAATCCACATTGGGCAACATGAACTACTACTACAAGTCAAGCGGTACGTGGATGGGACCTCAGGTGATTCAGGTGGTATATTCAGCAAGCGCTTACAGCAACGGATCTGCAACTTTGACCAGCGCCAACAAGTTCTCTCCGGTACAATTGTCCAGATTCACCGTCGATACTGATCCTGTGAACCTTGTCGGTCTTCCTCAGGGAGACGGAGGATATCCGTTCGGATGGAGATAATATAAATGTCGCTTAAACACGAATTGCAATGAAGAGAATATTATTCACAATATTGATGTCCGGACTTCTGTGCATGACAATGTCTGCACAGGAGACCAAGACCAAGAGGCCGGCATCTGAATATCTCCCTAAGGCAGGAGATTTCGCAATCAGCGTGAGCGCAGACCCGTTCACAAGTTTCCTGGGCAACCTCCTGAACAATTCCACGAACAATGGTCTCGACGGATTCGGAGGAGAAGCCTATATGAGCAACTCGGTGAATCTCCGGAACACCGTGTCCATTTCAGGAAAGTATATGCTCACCGACAATCTCGGTGTACGCGTGAACCTTGGATGGCTTCACAATGCGGATACACGCAACTACTATGTGATTGACGACGCCGCTCTTGCAGCCGACCCTCTCTCCCGTCAGAAAGTAGTGGACAGCTACAAGACACGCAACAGCGGTGGCAGTTTCAGTGCAGCCGTTGAGTACCGAGTAGGCAAAGGACGCGTACAGGGCGTGTTCGGAGGCGGGCTCCTCTATGCGTTCTCCTATGACAGGTCAAAATACGAGTATGGCAACGCCATCACATCCATGAACCAGCAGCCTACCGTATCAAATGATATGACTGGGGCAATAATGAGAAATGATATTCCGGACGGATTCTCATATATGCGTTATCTTTCCAAGTTCGGTGACACCCCTACGAACTATTTCGGACTCGTTGCATTTGCAGGTATCGAATGGTTTGTCGCACCTCGCATCTCTCTGGGCGGTGAGGTCAACCTCGCGGCAGTGTTCAACTGGACGAAGGCTACCTATTATACAGCCGAAGGATTCAACACAGTGAGCGGTGCGCCTGAGACATGGACAGAACTCCTCAGCCCTAAGTCAACAGGATTTCATTTCGGTACAGGCAACATCGGACAGAATATCTCAGTGACATTCTACTTCTGATCCCTGAACGTATGACACAGGCCGCCTGACGGCCTGATACCGAACGACTCAAAAGGAACCACCTTCTGAGTCGTTCTTATTTAATATGTAAGCACTATCAACGAAATATTACAGGCAACGGACATCCGGATCTGCTGAGCCGTCAGAAGATGATCATTATCAGCGTCATGAAGATGATGCTGATGAGAATTGAGAGGGAATTGACTGTACATGACATGGCGACATCTCCGTCACATCTTGATGTGAAGATGGCGCAGACAGCCGACATGGGAGCAAATGATATCACAAGCAGGATCTTGCGTATCTCTTCTGTAAACGGAGTGAAATACCAGAAGATGACGGCCATGACGAACGCAATAGTATACCGTCCCAGCAGCACGGCTCCGATATGGAGCAGTCTTCTGCTGTCAAGATGCACCTCAAACCCTACCCCTATCATTGCCATTGCAAGGAAACTGTTGGCAGCACCGACAGTATCTGTGAATGAGGTGATGAAATGCGGGAGTCTTATGTCCATCAAAGAAAGTATCACCATTATGATATATGTATCCATCGGTATCGATGAGAACATCCTTTTGAGAAAGACCTTGACTGTGGACCTCTCCCCTGTCCCGGCGACCGCTGCAGCCAGCGGATATGTCGCCCCGGTGCACATGAGAGAGTTGCCTGCATCGAAAAGGCATGTCGCTATCGCACCGGACGGTCCGAGAAAACTCTGGATATAAGGCATGGTGAAGCAGCCGATATTGTACCCGGAGAGATTTATCATGTTGAAAGCCCGTCTTTTCCTGTCTTGAGGTGCGGAAAGGTACCCGATGCCGATGGTCACAAGATTGCATAGCACGCCAATCGGGACAAGATAGAAAAGTGAGGTCTCGACCGATGTCCTGCTGAAATTGGATATGACAGCACATGGCAATGTCACCTTCAGCACTATGTCTGACAGCAGCCTGAAATCTCCGGCCTTGAAAAAGCCCGTCCGGCGGAGCCATGCCGCCCCGAATATGATGGCCACGAATGACAGTGCCTTGACTATGATTGTTTCCATTCGCAATGCAGATTTTTCGGGGCGCAAAAATAAGAAAATATTGTCTTCATGGCAGAAAAATGCTTTTGTTTTTCAATTTTTGATTAAATTTGCGCCCGTTTTTCAGAAAAGACGGTATGTACAGGGTCATAACCAATATATGCAGTATTCTTATTGCCGTGATTCTTGGCGGCATATCTGCATTCCTTGTACCGGGTTCTGATTATTGCGGCATTGCCGCAGACAGGGCAGTCACCGTCTCCGTTATGCGCCCGGCATCAGTCCAGGCCCTTCTGCCATCTTCCGAGGAAAGCATGGAACTCACCGCAGGTGCGCTCTACCCTGCCGCTCCTGTCCAGAACGGAAGCAGATGCCAGGATGCATACAGGCAAAACCAGACGACCGGAGAGCCGGAGCAGACATGCGGCATCGCAGACCATGTCTTCTCCATGAGTCTGACAGTCCCGTGCAGGATGGCGGACTATTATGTCTTCACACTGGAGCGCATCATAGTCTGAGCCTGCCTATCCAATCTCCGCTGTATCCCGGCGGGGACCATGCGGCTGCGTCAGGCCGCCTGTACTGACATTATCCGTATAATCTGACTTAAATTTCCAGTCATGAATTTCATATTATTGGTAGTTGTGATACTCATCGCTGTCATCATGGTGGCAGCGGCAGTCGGCATTGCAAAGGCTATTGCCCCACGTTCCTACAACCCGCAGAAAAGCGAGCCTTACGAGTGCGGTATCCCGACAAGAGGAAAGTCATGGATGCAGTTCAAGGTGGGATACTACCTTTTCGCCATCCTGTTCCTCATGTTCGATGTGGAGACCGTCTTCCTTTTCGCGTGGGCGGTGGTTGTGCAGGATCTGGGAGTCTACGGTCTCGTGAGCGTACTGTTCTTCCTGCTGATTCTCGTCCTCGGACTGGCCTATGCATGGAGGAAAGGTGCACTTGAATGGAAATGATTGCCGGCTGATTAATCTCTGAACACGTATGAAAAGAAATGTCAATATCAAGTCGATGAAATATGAGGATTTCAACGACAACGAGTATATCGAGCAGATGCTGAAGGAACTCCGGGACAACGGGACCAATGTCATTGTCGGTTGTCTCGATGATGTAATCGAATGGGGACGGAGCAACAGTCTCTGGCCGCTGACATTCGCCACCAGCTGCTGCGGCATCGAATTCATGGCCATAGGCGCCGCAAGGTATGATTTCGCCAGATTCGGATTCGAGGTGGCGAGGTCTTCCCCTCGTCAGGCAGACTTCATAATGGTGGCAGGTACCATCACACATAAGATGGCACCTGTCCTCAAACGTCTCTATGACCAGATGGCGGATCCGAAATATGTGATTGCCACAGGCGGGTGCGCGATAAGTGGCGGACCGTTCAAGAAGTCCTATCATGTCGTGGACGGTGTGGACAAGATCATCCCTGTAGATGTCTACATACCGGGATGTCCTCCGAGACCGGAAGCCATGCTCTACGGCCTGATGCAACTCCAGCGCAAGGTGAAGGCACAGAGATTCCTCGGCGGACTGAACAAGGGTATCAGCGAGAAGGAATACGAAAGGCTGATGCGCGAGGACACCAACAAGGCGGAGGACCTCAAGGAATATGATGAATCGGGTCTCGCATGATGCGGACGGCTAAAGACAAACGATATGGAGAACAGAGTCGACATTAAAGAAAGAATGAATGCAATTGAGCCTTCTGCCGTATGGTCTGAAGCCGGTGACGGTATGTTCAAAGTGCCTGTCTCGGCATTCAGGGGACTGGCCGAGAGGCTGAGGAACAAGGAAGGCTTTGACTTCCTCCGCAGTCTGACCGGTATGGACTGGGGCGAGGAAGGCCTCGGATGCGTATATCATCTCGAGAATACTTCCACAGGAGAGAACATAGTGCTTTCTACAGCCGATACCGACAGGGAGAATGCAAGTCTCCCCTCTGTACACGATCTGTGGAAAGGGGCGAACATCAATGAACGGGAGGCTTATGACTTTTTCGGCATCAAGTTCATAGGACATCCGGATCTGAGGCGTTTCTTCCTCAGGGATGACTGGAAAGGGTATCCTCTTCGCAAGGACTATGACCCGTCCCTCAATCCTCTGAATATGGAGAACGAAGGCAACGAGGATGAGGCTCCGAGTTATGAGATGACTCCCGACGGAAGTTACATACTCAAGAGACATCCGCTGTTCGAGGATCAGGAATATGTGATAAATATCGGCCCTCAGCACCCTGCCACACATGGAGTGCTCAGATTCAGGGTGTCGCTTGAGGGTGAGACCATCAAGAAACTGGATGTGCACAGCGGGTACATCCACAGGGGCATAGAGAAACTGTGCGAGACTCTCAACTATCCCCAGACTCTCGGTTTCACGGACAGGCTTGACTATCTCGGTGCGATGCAGAACCGGCACGCCCTCTGCGCCTGCATCGAAAAGGCCATGGGACTGGAGGTCTCGGAAAGAATCCTATACATCAGGACCATAATGGACGAGTTGCAGAGAATTGATTCCCACCTGCTGTTCATAGCATGCCTCTGTCAGGATATGGGAGCCCTCACCGTGTTCTTCTTCGGATTCAGGGACAGGGAAAAGATCCTTGACATCCTGGAGCAGACCACCGGTGGCAGACTTATCCAGACCTACAATACCATCGGAGGTGTCCAGGCTGATATCCATCCTGAGTTCGTCAGGAAGGTAAAGGACTTCATCAAGTATATGCGCCCGAAACTGAATGAGTATAACGAGATATTCACAGGCAATGTGATAGCACAGCAGAGATTGAAAGGTACCGGCGTGCTCTCTCGGGAAGACGCCATATCCTTCGGGGCGACAGGAGGTACAGGCAGGGCATCAGGATGGGCCTGCGATGTGAGGAAGCGTCATCCCTATGCCATGTACGGCAAGGTGGACTTCAAGGAGATCACATATACCGAAGGTGACTGCTTTGCCCGCTATATGGTGAGACTCAAGGAAATAGAGCAGAGTCTGAATATCATAGAACAACTCATCGACAACATCCCTGAGGGAGAATACCAGATGAAGGTCAAGCCTGTCATCAAACTTCCTGAAGGCAGCTGGTACACGGCAGTGGAAGGAAGCCGCGGGGAGTTCGGCGTGTTCATCGAGAGCCACGGGGACAAGTCTCCGTACAGGATGAAATTCCGCTCTACCGGGCTTCCTCTCGTGTCATGTATCGACACCATCTCCAGGAATGCCAAGATAGCGGACCTCATAGCCATAGGAGGGACACTCGACTATGTTGTACCTGACATTGACAGATAAAAATTGAAGATATGTTTGATTTCGGCATAATTACAAACTGGATACATACACAGTTGACAGCCGTCATGTCAGAAGGCGCGGCTGTCTTTCTCGAATGCGTCATCATAGGCATCTGCCTGCTCCTGCTGTATGTCGTGATAGCCATCATCATGATTTATATGGAGCGTAAGGTCTGCGCCGCATTCCAGTGCCGTCTCGGACCGGTAAGAGTCGGGCCGTGGGGCAGCATACAGGTCATCTGTGACGTCTTCAAGATGCTCACAAAGGAAATCATCACCATCAGACACTCCGACAAGTTCCTTTATAATCTGGCACCGTACATAGTGATTCTGGCATCTGTCATGGCATTTGCCTGCATCCCGATAAGCCGTGGGCTTGAGATTCTGGACTTCAATGTGGGTGTGCTCTTCTTCATGGCGGCGTCTTCCATCGGCATCGTGGGCATCCTCCTCGCAGGATGGAGTTCCAACAGCAAATACTCCCTCATCGGAGCCATGCGAAGCGGGGCGCAGATGATCAGCTACGAACTGTCCGTGGGACTTTCAATCCTCACCATCGTGGTGCTTACGGACACCATGCAGTTCTCGGAAATCGTCATGAGGCAGGCGGACGGATGGTTTATCTTCAAAGGGCATATTCCTGCCGTGATAGCATTCGTGATATATCTGATAGCCGGCAATGCGGAAGTCAACAGGGGGCCTTTCGACCTTCCGGAAGCGGAGTCCGAACTTACTGCCGGATACCATACGGAATATTCCGGCATGCATTTCGGCCTGTTCTATGTGGCAGAGTTCGTCAACCTCTTCATCATCTCAGGCATCGCGGCGACGATATTTCTCGGAGGATGGATGCCTCTGCATATTCCTGGGCTTGACGGCTTCAATGCCGTGATGGATGCGATACCAGGGTTCATCTGGTTCTTCGCAAAGGCATTCTTCATCGTATGGCTGCTGATGTGGATCAAATGGACTTTCCCGAGACTCAGGATTGACCAGATACTTACCCTCGAATGGAAGTATCTCGTGCCTATAGGGCTTCTCAACCTGCTTCTTATGGTAATCGTAGTAGTATTCAAATTGCATTTCTAGTCATGAGCAACTATATAAAAGGTCTTTTTCACGGTCTGGGGTCGCTTCTCACAGGCATGAAGGTGACTTTCAAGGAGTATTTCACCCCCAAGATCACCGAGCAGTACCCGGAGAACAGGGCTGTCCTCAAAATGAACGAAAGGTTCTGCGGCGAACTCGTGATGCCGCATGACGGAGACGGCAACAACAAGTGCATAGCCTGCGGCCTGTGCCAGATGGCCTGTCCGAACGGCAGCATCCGTATCACCTCTGAGATGGTCACCGACCCGGAGACGGGAAAGTCCAGGAAACATCTCGTAAAATATGAGTACGACCTCGGCTCATGTATGTTCTGCCATCTGTGCGTGAATTCATGTCCGCATCATGCAATCGAGTTCTCCACGAATTTCGAGCATGCGGTATTCACAAGAAGCAAACTCGTCAAAACTCTGAACAAGCAATAGCCATGAACATTACTCTCGATCTGATTGTATTTGCGGTACTCGCCCTGTTCATCGTGGTGAGTTCGATACTGGCTGTCACGACCAAAAGGATATTGCGCGCGGCCACATACCTGCTTTTCGTGCTTTTCGGCACGGCAGGAATCTATTTCCAGCTCAACTATTCCTTTCTCGGCGCAGTACAGCTCCTTATCTATGCAGGAGGCATCACCGTGCTGTATGTGTTCTCGATATTGCTGACATCGAGTGAAGGCGACCAGGCGGAAAAACTGAAGAAAGGCAAATTCATAGCCGGACTTGCCGCCACCCTCGCCGCGCTCGGCATCTGCCTGTTCGTGATGCTCAAGCACAAGTTCCTCTCCCCTGTCTTCGAGCATGGGGAACTGCCTGTCAGAGAGATAGGGCACGCGCTGATGAGTGCGGAGAAATACGGGTATGTCCTTCCGTTCGAGGTGATAAGCGTATTGCTTCTCGCCTGCATAATCGGAGGTATAATGATAGCCAGAAAACGATAAAAAGCAACAGCCATGGTACAAATGGAATATTATCTCATAGTATCCACTGTGATGATGTTCGTCGGAATATACGGATTCCTCACAAGACGCAACCTGCTTGCGATGCTCATATCGGTGGAACTGATATTGAATTCGGTAGACATCAATTTTGTCGTATTCAACCGCTTCCTTTTCCCGGGGCAGTTGGAGGGATTCTTCTTCTCTCTTTTTGCCATAGGGATAAGTGCGGCGGAGACGGCTGTCGCCATCGCCATCATCATCAACATATACCGTAACATGAAGAACATCCAGGTCAGGAATCTGGACAAGATGAAATGGTAGGTAGAGGATACATCCAACTGAAAGCATTGACAATATGGAATATACGACATTAATACTTCTGCTTCCTTTCCTGGGCTTCATCCTTCTCGGACTGCTCGGGACAAGGCTCAGGCCGGGTGTGGCCGGTGCCATCGGTACGATTGTCACCGGAGTGGTGGCCATCCTGTGCTATTGGACCGCATTTGAATATTTCGGAGCCGGGAGAGACGCTTCCGGAGTCTACCCTGTGATGATTCCGTGGAACACAGTATGGCTGCCGTTCGGAGGAAGCCTGCACATCGACCTCGGCATCATGCTTGACCCTATATCGGTGATGATGCTCATCGTCATCTCCACGGTGTCGCTCATGGTCCACATATATTCGTTCGGATATATGAAAGGTGAAAGAGGATTCCAGAGATACTATTCGTTCCTCTCTCTATTCACCATGAGTATGCTCGGGCTCGTGCTGGCCACGAATATCTTCCAGATGTACATCTTCTGGGAACTCGTGGGTGTCAGCTCCTATCTCCTCATCGGCTTCTACTACACCAGGAAAGAGGCCGTAGCGGCATCGAAAAAGGCGTTCATCGTCACCAGGTTCGCGGATCTCGGTTTTCTGATCGGCATCCTGATTTACGGATTCTATACAGGCTCATTCTCATTCACTCCTGACGCCCCGCTTATGGGGACGGCAAAGATGCTCCTTCCTGTAGCCCTGGGGCTGATGTTCATCGGAGGTGCAGGAAAGAGTGCGATGTTCCCGCTGCATATATGGCTTCCGGATGCTATGGAAGGCCCGACTCCCGTTTCGGCCCTCATCCATGCCGCCACAATGGTGGTCGCCGGAGTCTATCTTGTGGCCAGGATGTTCCCGCTCTTCATCGGATATGCGCCTGAAGTCCTGCACATCACGGCATACGTTGGCGCTTTCACTGCCCTGTATGCGGCTGTCGTGGCCTGTGTGCAGAGTGACATCAAGAGAGTGCTGGCATTCAGTACCATATCCCAGATAGGATTCATGATTGTGGCTCTCGGGGTCTGTACCTCATCGGATCCTCACGAGGGCGGTCTCGGATATATGGCTTCCATGTTCCATCTCTTCACGCATGCGATGTTCAAGGCCCTCCTCTTCCTGGGTGCAGGCTGCATCATCCATGCAGTGCACTCCAATGAGATGTCCGCCATGGGAGGATTGAGAAAGTACATGCCGGTCACCCACATCACCTTTCTGGTGGCCTGCCTGTCGATTGCCGGCATCTGGCCTCTGAGCGGATTCTTCTCAAAGGATGAGATACTGGCAGCATGCTTCAATTTCAGCCCGTGGATGGGATGGGTGATGACTGCCATCGCCGGTCTCACGGCATTCTATATGTTCAGACTCTACTACTGCATCTTCTGGGGCAAGGAGAACACGGAACTCCATACGGAGCACAGGCCTCACGAGGCTCCTCTCTCCATGACTCTGCCTCTGGTATTCCTTGCTGCAGTGACACTGGTTGCAGGCTGGATACCGTTCGGGGAATTTGTCAGCAGCAACGGCCAGGCCTACCACATCCACATTGACTGGACCGTGGCCGGGACGAGCCTGTGTGTGGCAGCCTTAGGCATAGCCATTGCAACATGGATGTACCTCCGGGAGGACAGGACTGTCGCAGACGGACTTGCAGACCGCTTCAGCGGGCTCCACAAGGCGGCATACCACAGATTCTACATCGACGAGATATATCAGTTCATCACGCACAAGATCATATTTGCCTGCATCTCCACCCCTATAGCATGGTTTGACAGGCACATCGTCGACGGCTTCATGAACCTGCTTGCCATCGTGACGAACAAGGTCTCATGGGCAATCAGACAGATGCAGAGCGGGTATATCCAGCGTTACAGCATCTGGTTCCTCGGAGGGGCACTCGGGCTTGCCATCATATTGCTTCTCGTCTGAACAGGCAATCAAATATAGAAACGGAAACAAACGTCAAAAACGGACATCTGATTATGAATATATTGTCACTTTTCCCGGCCATACCGGTACTGATGATGCTCGGTCTGTGGCTCTCCAGGAACCTGAAGCAGATACATGCTGTCATGGTGACAGGGGCATCCGCTCTCCTGGCACTCGCCATAGCCCTCGTATTCATGTATCTCGGGGCAAGAGCCGACGGACAGGCTGCAGCGATGCAATTCACAGACAGCCATATATGGTACAAGCCGTTGAATATCCACTATGCAGTGGGCGTGGACGGCATCTCGACGGCAATGCTGCTGCTCTCCGCAGTCATAGTGTTCACTGGCACATTCGCCTCATGGAAAATGACAGACGGTGCGAAGGAATTCTTCATGTGGTTCTGTCTGCTGAGTGTCGGGGTCTTCGGATTCTTCATATCACTCGACCTGTTCACCATGTTCATGTTCTATGAGGTCGCCCTCATCCCGATGTATCTTCTCATCGGCGTATGGGGTACCGGGCGCAAGGAATACTCGGCCATGAAACTGACTCTCATGCTGATGGGAGGGTCCGCCCTCATCCTCATCGGCATCCTCGGCATATATTTCGGCTCAGGGGCGACGACCATGAACATATTGGAGATAGCCGCCCTGCACAACATCCCGTTGGAGATGCAGAGGATATGGTTCCCTATCGTGTTCATAGGGTTCGGAGTGCTCGGGGCATTGTTCCCGTTCCATACATGGAGCCCGGACGGTCATGCCTCGGCACCTACGGCAGTCTCGATGCTCCATGCCGGTGTGCTCATGAAGCTCGGAGGCTACGGATGTTTCAGGATAGCGATGTTCCTGCTGCCGGATGCCGCACAGGAGTTGAGCTGGATCTTCATCATACTCACTACCATCTCTGTGGTCTACGGGGCGTTCTCTGCCTGTGTGCAGACTGACCTCAAATACATCAACGCATATTCATCCGTATCACATTGCGGGCTTGTCCTGTTCGCGATACTGATGATGAACACCACGGCTGCCACCGGTGCAGTCCTCCAGATGCTGAGCCACGGTCTGATGACAGCCCTGTTTTTTGCCCTTATCGGCATGATATACGGCAGGACGCACACGAGGGACATACGTGAATTGAGCGGTCTGATGAGGATAATGCCGTTCCTGTCAGTATGCTATGTGATAGCCGGACTTGCCAATCTCGGACTCCCGGGACTGAGTGGCTTCGTGGCAGAGATGACCATTTTCAACGGGGCATTCATGGAGAATGACACATTCCACCGCACGGTGACTGTCATTGCCTGCACATCCATCGTCATCACCGCAGTCTACATATTGAGGCTCATCGGCAAGATTCTCTACGGTACATGCACCAATCCCGAGCATCTCAAACTCACGGATGCCACATGGGACGAGCGGCTTGCCGTGTCAGTGCTCATTGTCGCCGTTGCCGGTCTGGGTCTCTTCCCTCTGTGGATGAGCGACATGATCTCGGAAAGCGTATTACCTGTTATTTCTCACATTTTGAACTGACAAGACAATGGACTATTCTGTAATATTCTCTTACATGTACACGGAAATCGCTCTTACGGGAGTGATTGTGGCAGCGTTGCTGTATGACCTGATTGCCGGGAAGAGAGGTCGCAGATTCTTCCATCCGGTGATGTGCACGCTCATGCTGCTTTTCATCGCAGGGACAGTCTTCCCTTATCACAAGGACAGCGGGGAAATCTTCGGAGGCATGTATGTCTATACCCCGGTATACGGTATCGTCAAAAGCGTACTCGCCATCGGTACTCTGATAGTGTTCCTGCAGGCCGGTTCATGGCTCAGACGAGAGGATACCCGTTTCAAACGGGGTGAATTCTATGTCCTGACGCTCTCAACCCTGCTCGGGATGGACTTCATGATAAGCGCAGGGCATTTCATGATGTTCTTCATAGGCATGGAGCTCGCATCCGTACCTATGGCCTGCCTCGTGGCATTTGACAAATACAAGGGCAACTCTGCCGAGGCAGGGGCAAAATACATCCTCAGCGCACTTTTCGCCAGCGGACTGATGCTTTACGGCATCTCATTCCTCTACGGTACGACCGGCACCCTGTACTTTGATGACATGCCTGCAAAAATCGACGGAAGCGCATTGCAGATACTCTCGATGGTATTCTTCTTCTCAGGCCTCGGATTCAAGATATCGCTTGTCCCTTTCCATCTGTGGACGGCGGACACGTATCAGGGGGCTCCGACGGCTGTCACTTCATACCTTTCAGTGATTTCCAAGGCTGCAGCCGCATTCACACTCATGGTCATCCTGGTGAAAGTATTCGCCCCTATGACAGAATACTGGCAATTGCTGCTCTATATTGTGATAGTGCTGAGCATCACAGTAGCCAATGTATTTGCCATCAGGCAGAAGAATCTCAAGCGGTTCCTCGCCTTCTCATCCATCTCTCAGGCAGGATACATCATGCTGGCTGTCATCAGCGGCACACCTTACGGCATGACATCCCTCATATTCTACGTGCTGGTGTATATGGTTGCCAATCTGGCGGCATTCGGAGTCATAGCAGCCGTTGAACAGAACAGCGGAGGCAAGATGGACATGGATGACTACAACGGGCTGTACAAGACCAACCCAAGGCTCTCCATCATCATGACTCTCGCCTTGTTCTCGCTTGCCGGAATCCCGCCGTTCGCAGGATTCTTCTCCAAATTCTTCATATTTGCAGCGGCATTCGAAGAAGGCTTCCATGTGCTTGTGTTTATCGCCCTTATCAATACGGTGATTTCACTTTATTACTACCTGCTCGTGGTGAAGGCCATGTTCATCAACAGCAACGACTCCCCTATCGCCACATTCAGGAGCGACACCGGCACGAGGCTGGGTCTCGTACTCTGCCTTGCAGGAGTCCTTGCCCTCGGAATCGCAAGTTCCGTATTTGACGGCATCAGCCTCTATTCATTCGGACTGATGCAATAATGTTTTCAGAGGACAGTCATTACAAAAAATTGACTGCCCTTTGCATTTGACGAGAATTTTTGTCAACTTTGTAAGACGACCGAAGCCAGATGCCCGCTCTCCCCAAGCGGGCATTTTTGAGGCAAGGCAAGTTTATTCACGGACTTGATAAAATCAGAGACACGATGAATCATTTTGTACAAAACTATGTCGACGGGTTCATGGCTGAACTCATCGCAAGAAATCCAGGTGAGAAAGAGTTTCACCAGGCAGTAAAGGAAGTGCTTGAAAGTGTGGCCCCCTATATTGTCGAACATCCATACCTCATGGACCTGAAAATCCTGGAAAGGATTGCAGAGCCTGAGAGAGTGATCATGTTCAGGGTGCCATGGCTGGATGACGAAGGGGAAATCCGCATCAACCGAGGCTTCAGGGTGCAGATGAACAGCGCGATAGGACCATACAAGGGCGGTATCCGCTTCCATCCGAGCGTCAATCTGAGCATCATGAAGTTCCTGGCATTCGAACAGACTTTCAAGAACAGCCTCACGACCCTGCCGATGGGAGGTGCGAAAGGAGGCTCGGATTTCAATCCGAAAGGCAAGTCGGACAATGAAGTGATGAAGTTCTGCCAGAGTTTCATGACCGAACTCCAGAGGCATGTCGGACAGGATACAGATGTCCCTGCAGGTGACATAGGTGTCGGAAGCCGCGAGATAGGCTATATGTTCGGCCAGTACAAGCGTCTCCGCAATGAATTTACCGGGGTGCTGACAGGCAAGGGACTCAATTGGGGAGGAAGCCCTCTCCGTCCAGAGGCAACAGGCTACGGCACATGTTATTTCGCCTCATCGATGCTCGCGACACGGGGCGACG
Organism: uncultured Bacteroidales bacterium; assembly: GCA_944323505.1. GTDB lineage: Bacteria > Bacteroidota > Bacteroidia > Bacteroidales > UBA932 > Cryptobacteroides. The sequence goes on along the minus strand of CALUST010000022.1, from coordinate 17,822 downwards.
GTTTCAAGGACAAGAAAGTCGTCATCTCCGGTTCGGGCAATGTGGCCCAGTTCGCAGCCGAGAAGGCTCTCCAACTCGGGGCAAAGGTGCTCACTTTCTCCGACTCCAACGGATTTGTCTATGACCCGGACGGCATAGATGAAGAGAAACTCGCATACGTCAAGGAACTGAAGAATGTCTACAGAGGACGTATCCGTGAATATGCGGACAAATATCCTCATGCACAGTATTTCGAGAACCGGAGACCGTGGGACGTCCCGTGCGACATCGCGATGCCTTGTGCCACCCAGAATGAGATAAATGCCGCCGAGGCAAGGGCACTTGTCGACAACGGATGCAAATGCGTCGCTGAGGGGGCAAATATGCCTACCGAGCCGGATGCAATAGAAATCTTCCAGAACGCACGCCTCCTCTACTCTCCAGGAAAGGCATCGAATGCTGGAGGTGTGGCTACGTCAGGGCTTGAAATGACACAGAACTCCATCCGTCTCAAATGGACGCCGGAAGAAGTGGACACACATCTTCACCGCATCATGAGCGACATCCATGAGGCCTGTGTCAGATTCGGCACCGAGCCTGACGGCTACATCAACTACGTAAAAGGGGCAAACATAGCAGGCTTCATCAAGGTCGCCGATGCCATGATGGCCCAAGGTCTCGTCTAAGCCGGAAGATATGCATATAGGAATCGCAGGAAATATAGGGAGCGGCAAGACAACATTGACGAGGATGCTTTCCGGGCATTACGGATGGATCCCGAAATATGAGGCTGTCACATACAATCCCTACATTGAGGACTACTACAACGACATACCGAGGTGGTCCTTCAATATGGAGATATATTTCCTCACGCAGAGGTTCAAGGATATACTGGAAATAGCGGATTCGCCGGACACCATCATCCAGGACAGGACCATACTGGAGGGCGTCTACGTCTTCGCGGCAAACAACAGGGACATGGGCAATATCTCCGACAGGGATTTCAGCACCTACATGGACCTGTTCGATGCCATGATGTCTGTTGTCAGGCTGCCTGACCTCCTCATCTATCTCAAGTCTTCCATCCCGCACCTGGTCAGCCAGATACAGAAACGCGGAAGGGAATACGAGAAAGGCATCAGCATAGAATACCTTACCGGACTCAATACCCGCTATGAGGAATGGATAGGTTCTTACAAAGGAGAAATCCTTGTCCTTGATGCGGACAACCTCGATTTCGAGAACCGTCCGGAAGATTTCTCGCACATCACCGACCAGATTGACGCAAGAATATACGGGCTGTTCTGAGACAGCCCGTAATCCTTTTTCCCGTCTTGTGTCAGTACCTGCTATTTCTCGTCAGGTGCGTAAAGATACTGTGTCAGCGGAGACGGATATTCGCAGTAGTCCTCAGGAGAGAAAAACCTGTCGAGTTCTGTCTTTGCATTCTCTACAGAATCAGAAGTATGCACGATATTCTCCTGTGAACTCATTGCATAGTCACCTCTGATGGTGCCGGGAACGGCATTGCGGGCATTGGTGCTTCCCGCCATTGCCCTGACTACCTTGACGGCCTCAAAGCCCTCCCAGCAGCAGAGAATCACCGGTGCGGCCATCATGCCGCTGCAGAGCCAAGGGAAAAACGGCCTGTCCTTGAGATGCGCATAGTGCACATCCAGAATCTCCTGATCCAACTGTTTCATTTTCATTGCGACCAGCTTAAGGCCTTTCTTTTCGAATCTGGAGATCACTTCTCCGACAAGACCGCGCTGCAATGCGCCCGGCTTCAAAATGACCAAAGTCCTTTCCATAGGGATAACATTTTATCTGATGAACTGTTCTCTGAGTCTTTCAATCTTGGCATCAGCGGATTCCCCTCTGGCACCGAAATAGAATTTGATCTTAGGTTCTGTACCTGACGGACGCACGGATACCACGTCTCCCTCTGATGTGAAGAACTGAAGGACGTTGGACTTAGGCAGCCCTGTCGTCTCAGGCTTGTCATAGTCAACGACTTTTGTGACCTGTACTCCTGCGAGTTCCTTAGGAGGATTGTTGCGCAGGTCAGTCATGATTGCGGCTATCTCCTCGACGCCAGCCTTGCCCTTACGGACAAGTGAGGTCAGAGACTCGCGGTAGTATCCGAACTCCTTGTAGATCTTCTGCATCAGCTGATAGAGGGTAAGTCCCTGTTCGGCAGCCCAGCAGGCGCATTCCGCTACCATCGAGCAGGCGATGACGGCATCCTTGTCACGGACAAATTCGCCGACATTGAAGCCATAGCTCTCTTCCCCTCCGCAGATGAATTCGCCCTTGCCTTCATTCTCCTTCACTATCTCGGCGATATACTTGAACCCTGTCAGGACATTGTAGACTTTCACGCCGAACTTCTCGGCAATGGCCCTGATGAGTTCTGTAGTGACGATGGTCTTGACGACGTATTTTCCCTGGTCAAGTTTTCCGAGTTCCTTCCATCTTGTGAGGATGTAATAAGTCAGCATCGAACCTGTCTGGTTGCCGTTGAAGAGCACCATCCTGCCGTCGTTGTCTCGGACTGCAATACCCATACGGTCTGCATCAGGGTCTGTGGCAAGCACAATGTCCGCGTGCTCCCTGTCGGCAGCCTCCACGGCCATCTTCAATGCCGAAGGCTCTTCCGGGTTCGGGGACATCACAGTAGGGAAATCCCCGTCATTGACATCCTGCTCAGGGACATGGATGATATTCTCGAATCCGAGTCTCTTGAGAGCCATCGGCACGAGCCTTACGCCTGTCCCGTGCAGCGGGGTGTAGACTATCTTTATGTCCTTGTGCCTTTCTCTTGCCTCAGGGGAAAGCATGAGCGAGAGTATGTCATCGAGATAGGCCTTGTCCACGTCCTCTCCCATAATCTCAATCTTGCCTGCTCCCTCTCCCGGGACGAATCTTACCATCGAAGGATCTGTGATTGCTGCGACTTCAGCCACTATCTCCTTGTCTACAGGCGAAGTGATCTGGGCACCGTCAGCCCAATATACCTTATATCCGTTATATTCCTTAGGGTTGTGGGATGCTGTCACCATGACACCGGACTGCGCCCCCATCCTTCTGATGGAGTAACTCAGTTCAGGAGTAGGCCTGAGGCTTTCGAAAAGATATACATGAAGTCCGTTGGCGGAGAAGACATCGGCTGTAATCCTGGCGAACTCCTTGCTGTGGTTGCGGCAGTCATACGACACGCATACTTTGATATCGTCTCCTGTGCAATGTTTCCTGATATAGTTCGCAAGACCTTGAGTGGCCATGCCTACGGTATATTTGTTCATTCTGTTGGTCCCTACACCCATGACACCGCGAAGACCGCCGGTACCGAACTCAAGGTTGCGGTAGAATGCGTCTTCAAGTCCTGCAGGATCCGACTCCATCAGTCTCCTGACCTCGTCCTTGGTCTCTTGGTCATAGTTCCCGTCAAGCCAGCTCTGGGCTGTTTCTCTGAAATTTGTTTCCATAATCCTTATTTAATTAATATTTGTTATCTGCAATATTTCCGGAGAGAATAATGCCGTATGCATTATGACAAATTGTTTATGCACATCATACAAATATACGAAAATATATTCTGAAAACCTTATTTTTGCATTTGATTTATAAGACAGATATGACAGTTTTCGAAGAGTTTGTACTTGAGCATGAGAATGATGACACTGCAAGGCTGTTGCTTTCGGCGGACAGATGGCCTGACATCGACATGCCTCTTGCTGCAGACACCATCATATCCAGGAGAAAACTTAAGGCTAAAGCCCCGTCCTGGTATGCCCGCCCGTCATTGATCTACCCCAACACCATCTCGGCAGAACAGTGCAGTTCGGAGGAGACCGCCTCCCGGAAGGCTTCAATCGCCCGCCAGATACTCGCACAATCAGCCGGTGGCAATGACGGGCAGCCGACGTCAGCATTCCGCATCGCCGACCTCACCGGGGGGCTTGGAGTGGATGCGGCGGCTTTCTGCAAGGCAGGTTTCAGAGTCTTGTACAATGAATCTTCCTCTGCATTGTGCCATGCCGCAGAGCACAATCTCCCGATACTCGGCTGTGAAGACATCGCTGTATCCCATCTTGAAGTCTCCCGAGACACACTTTCGGGCAATGACGGCAGCCTCTCGGCCATCCTGCAACGCTTCCGGCCTGACATGATATATCTGGACCCGGCCAGGAGAGACGCCGCCGGAAGAAAAGTGTTCCTTTTGGAAGACTGCAGCCCGGATGTCATAAGCCTGAGGAGTGATCTTCTCCGGCTCTCGCGATTCCTGACGGTGAAACTCTCCCCTATGGCAGATATAGGCATGGTCCTGTCAAGGCTCGGGGACCAATGCAGGGAAATCCACGTCATTGCCACCAAGGGGGAATGCCGTGAACTGCTTGTCATCATGGACAGGGAATGGTCCGGACAGGCTGTCTGCTGTGCATGGGAATCGGGGCATCCTTTCCGCTTAAGTGAGGATGACCGCCGGTCGTGCAAGACGACATATCTCCACCACAGCCATATCTTTGACGGGAAAGACCCTGCCGGGGACATGGCAGAGACCGCTGACGGGAATCCGATGTACCTTTTCGAGCCTGGCAAGGCTCTGCTGAAAGCCGGGGCGTCGGATGTCGCCTGCTCCGCGGCAGGGATAAGGAAACTCGCACGATTCACGCACATATATCTGTCTGACACCTGCGATTCCACAAAATACGGTGACATCTTCATGCTCGGGAAGACATTCAGGATACTTGAGATAATGCCTCTGAACAACGCCGGCATCAAGGCTGCCGGGGCGCGATACAGGGATGCCGATGTGACGGCCAGGAATATCCCGATGACGAGCGATGCCCTGAGGACGAGGCTTTTCGGCAAAAAGAAGAAGTCCTCCGTCCGGAAGAAAGGGCAGGATGCCGCCTTTTCCGGGACAGAGGACAAGATTCATATTTTCGGACTCAAATGCGAGGACGCGGGTCGTGAGGGGAACTTCCTTTTCGTCACCTCTCCGTGCAAGCCGCAGGCTGTCACTCCCCTTTCAGATATCTGAGCCAGAACTCCCTGTCAGCCTCTGTGGAGTGCACTGCCTGGGCTCCACGGTATCCGTGCATCCCGTCAGGATATATCATCAGTTCGAATTTCCTGCCGGCCTGCTGCATGGCATCCACCAGTTGCAGAGTATTCTGAAAATGCACATTGTCATCGCCTGTCCCGTGCGTCAGTTTCAGCATCACAGACCCAGGCTGGTCAGACTTGTCTCCGTACGCAGCAGGATAGCGGTCGACATAACCGATTGCTCTTGAGACCCTGTACCCTTCAGGATTGTTCTGCGGGGTGTCCATATACCGCTCAGTATAGTGGGAGTCATACAAGGCCCAGTCATAGACGCCTCCCCCTGCAATCCCGTAATGGAAGTATTCCGGAGCCTGCATCAGAAGCATCGCCGTCATTGTCCCTCCGAACGAGAAGCCTTCCACACCTATCTTGTCCGCCTGCACATACGGCAGGGACTGAAGCCATCTGGCCCATGCGACAAAATCACGCAGTTCACATACAGTCAATTGCCTGTACACCATGTCAAGTCCAGCCCTGCCGTTATGACCTGAGGCCCGGCAGTCAGCGGTCATCGTGATGATGCCATTGTCCGACCACCATCGTGACGCCTCGGAAGGGGTGCGCCAGGTGTCCCTGACCCATGAGACGTCAGGCCCTCCATATATCTCGACATGCACGGGATATTTCCGTGACGGGTCGAAATTTTCAGGATAAGTTATCGATGCCGGTATCGTAAAGCCGTCATCTGTAGTGAGATATATAATCTCCGGCAAGATGTGGTCATCAGGGTCGTATCCCTTGTATGCCATGTCTGCGACGATGCGCTCGCGACAGAAGCGTCCTCCGCTGCTTTTTCCCTCGTACATGGCATCAGAAGACCATGCCTCAGGCGCATCGGCAAGTCCGGAAGTCCTGAATACCGAGACCCTCTGCGGTGTCACGGAATTGGAATATGATGCAATGAAATATCTCCCGTCAGGTGAGAACTTCACTCCTCTTACTTCATAGGCCGGGTTGGTGAGGGCTGTGATGCTCCCGTCCTTTCCTGCCTTATACAATGCATGGCGCACGGCGGACTCCCTCTTTGCCGTGAAATACACATCCCCTCTTTTCTCATCAACCCTCAGAATGGATATGTCCCAGTTGGGACCGTCAGTAAGCCTTCTGAGCACAGTGCCGTCGTATGACAGGAAATATATCTGCTCCCATCCTGTCTCAAAACTCCTGGCCATATACAGGCCGTCTTTCTTGAACACTATACCGTCTATCCAGTCAAGCCAGGTCTTGTACTCCTCGTGGTAGATGTGCTGTCTGGAGCCGTCCGTCGCGTCCACCCTGTACAGATCGAGGGTATTCTGCAGACGCGGCATGCGGGCTATGTAGAATCCCTTGCTGTCGGCCCCCCAGAACGGAATCCCGAAATACTGGTCTTCAGACGGGTCAAAATCCGCCCATACTGTATCAGGCTCTTCTCCTGCAAATACGGATGAGACATCAATGATGCCTATCCTCACCTCAGGATTCTTCTCCCCTGCCTTCGGATATCTCGTGCTTCTCAATGTTCCGTCCTGGCCGAAAGGAGAATATATCGGGAACAGGGGGACTTCCGTATTGTCAAACCTGTAATAGCCTATCCTTTTGCCGTCTGGAGACCACCAGAATGCCTTGTACTCCGAAGCCCTGCCCAATATCTCCTCATAATAGACCCATGATGCATATCCGTTGAGAATCAGGTCGCTCCCGTCGGATGTGAGACGGACTTCCTTTCCGCTTGATATCTCTGTCACATACAGGTCGTTGTCCCTCGTGAATGCAATCAGGGTCGAATCCGGGGAGTAAGTCATGTTGACAGCGTCTTCCGGGGCTATCGGGAAACCTATGTATTTTTCGGGAGCGGTGATGCCCGGTGTCTTCCGTCCTGTCGCGGCATCAAATGCAAAGGTGAGACTGTCCTCATAGGTCCCGTCATAAGTGAAGACGGCCTCATGTCCGGACACCCATTTCCATGCCACCGGCACATTATTGAACTCTTTCTCCGCATCCCGGGCGGCAGATGGCATCTCCCCGGCACAGACAACGGCAGATAATGCCGCAAACAATACTGTCACATTCAGAACTTTCATGATATTTGAATCTGTCAGACAAACATGTCTATATTATATCTTTCATCTTTGAAATTGACGAGGTACACTTTCTCGACGGCCCGTGTCATCGCCGTATACAGCCATTTGAGGTCATCCCTGACAATTGTGTCCTGCCAGAAGGGATTGTCTATGAATACGCATTTCCACTGGCCTCCCTGGGACTTGTGACAGGTGATGGCATCGGCATATTTGAGCTGCAGGGCATTGTAGTACCTGTCTTCCCGGACTGCCTCATATCTCTTCCTCTTGTTCCTGATATGGGCATAGTCCTCGTTCACTCCGGTGTACAGCATATTCTGCTGCTCATACGTCAGAGCCGCGCTTTCGGACTCAAGAGTGTCCAATATGACTTTCGCATTGATCTCCAGGTCATCGTAGTCAGGGAAACGGAGTCTCGCCTGGGCAAAGTGAAGCCCGTACCTGTCCTCGTATCCCGAGATACGCACAAGTTTCGCCATATCCCCGTTGGCGATATAGTCCAGTCCTTTCACATCCTCAAGAAACTGATAGCAGTTCTTGACTATCATCAATTTGTCGTCCCTGACCAGCCTGTCCTCCTTGAACTGTACCATCGACCTGATCCCAGCATTGTATCTGATGGCTCTCTTGTTCGACCTGCAGAGTATGACCGTCTCGTCTTCCCCCCACCGGTCGTAAGCATCGGATATTTTCTCTATGAGTTCCCCTCCGGAGATCTTTTCCACATCGTCGAAGCCGTCTGTGACTATCTCCAGACAAGCGTCTTCCGGTCCGGCAGGGGCTGACGAAATCAGATCCCTGATGCGTGTCGCATTGAAGAGGATGCCTGACTCGGCCTGCTGACGCACTACGGTATCAAGTCCGGTGTATGTCACGCCGCCCATCATATCCATATAGTCCCGGGACAGGGCAGGACTCGCATCCAGCCCCACCGGCGGCAACTGTGCTGCGTCTCCGATGAGCACCAGCCTGTTGTCAGCGCCGTTCCTCACATAGGTGACGAGATCTTCCAGCAGGTTGCCGGAGCCGAACAGACCAGTCTGCTGCGACTGCACCGTATCGATGCCTATCAACGACACCTCGTCAACTATATATACCGTATCCTTATCCTTGTTTGGCGCAAGGGAAAACTGTCCGAAGCCGTCTCCGCCCACCGATTTCTGACGGTAGATATGCTTGTGTATAGTATAGGCCGGCTGTCCCGAATAGCCTGCAAGCACTTTGGCGGCACGTCCTGTCGGGGCAAGGAGCACCACCTGGATGCCGGACTCTTTCATGGCGCGGATGACTGCAGAAATGGCGGTAGTCTTCCCTGTCCCCGCATACCCGTTCACCACCATGATGTCGTGGTCATCATCGGAGAAAAAGGTCGCCACATCATGCAGCAGCCTGTCCTGGCATGATGTCGGCTCATATCTGAAAGCCTCAATGAATTTGGAATATAGGTAGCCGGTCCTGTCCATAAGTACAATGGCGCAAATTTAATAAAATAGTGTTATATTTGTCGGAATTTTAATATACAGGACAGAATTATCGGACATGGATATGGAAAGGAATCCCGGCTCGGCCGGTTATGCCATAGTCACAGGAGCAAGCAGCGGTCTGGGCAAGAGATTCGCCCTTGAACTTGCATCAAGAGGGATTGATACGATACTCATCTCTCTTCCGGGCGAAGGCATCATGGACGTATGTGCATCGTGTCGCGCAAAAGGCACAGACAGTGTCTTTTATGAGATTGACCTGACTGACATGAAGCAGTTGAAGGACACCGCTGCGGACATCAACCGCAGATACAGGGTAAGGATACTGATAAACAATGCCGGCATCGGAGGCAGCAACATCTTTGAAAAGGCTTCCGCAGGATATGTCGATGCCATCATCCGTCTGAATGTCGGCGCCACAACGATGATGACGCATGAGATTCTGCCCAACCTTCTGGACAACAGCCGCGCATTCATCCTGAACATATCATCTCTGGCATCACTGACCCCGACAGGGTTCAAGACTGTCTACCCTGCGTCAAAATGCTTTGTCAGATATTTCTCCACAGGACTGAGATATGAACTGAAGGACACTCCCGTCTCTGTGAGTGTCGCCCTCCTCGGCCCCATGCCGACCAGACCTGAAATATCCGAACGGATAAAAAGCCAGGGATTGACCGGAAGATTCCTGACAATCACTCCGGAATCCGCAGCAAAGGAATGCCTGGACAAGATGTTCAAGGGCAAGGGGACGATAGTGGCCGGATGGACCAACAAGGTCAGCCATTTCCTGCTTAAATTCATTCCTGAGGATCTGAGGGCATCTGTCATGACCCGGCGGATGCGTAACGAACTCAGATGTCAGGGGCTTGTCTGAAAAACATCATTGTCTATGGAAAAAGCGATAGTAACAGGGGCCAACGGGATGCTGGCATCAAATATCATCGGGGAACTACTGAAAGACGGCTATGAAGTCATCGGGACTGTCAGAAGCCTCGGAAGATACCACGGTCCGCGCGGAGAAGGGCTTGAACTCGAAGAATGCGACTTCAAGGACACTGCGGCAATGGAAAGACTCATGGAGGGCTGCACCTGCGCTGTCCATGTGGCTGCCATGACATCCCAGGGAGAGAACGACTATGAGAAATTCCGCAAGGTGAACGTCGTCGCGACTGAAAATCTCGTGAAGGCGGCCATCAGGAAAGGACTCAAAAGATTCCTGTACGTAAGCACAGCCAATGCCATAGGATACGGCAAGGCTGAGGGTGCTCCGATGAAATACCCGTTCACGGCATCGCACTACGCCGTCAGCAAGGCCGAGGCCGAGAAGGCCATCCTCGCATACAAGGACAGGATAGACATCGTCATCGTCAACCCCACTTTCATGGCGGGAAGATACGGCACCGCAAAAGGCTCCAACAGGCTGTTCAATATGGTCAGGAAATCACCTGTGGTCTTCTGCCCCAAGGGTGGCAAGAATGTGCTGGATGTCAAGGAGGCGGCAAGAGGGATGGTGCTTGCACTGCAGAAGGGCCGCAACGGGGAGAATTATCTCATCACCGGCAGGAACTACAATTACCGGGAACTGTTTTCAGATGCCGCAAAGGCAATCGGACGGCATCCTCTGCTCGTGACTGTCCCTGACTTCCTTCTCAAGATAGCCGGCGCTGCAGGAGACCTCATGCACAAGATGGGGATATCCACGGAACTGTCCATGAGCAATGTCACGATGCTGATGATTGACAACCACTACAATACCGACAAGGCTGAGAAGGAACTCGGGTTCAAGGCGGCACCGATTGATTTCAAGGAGATATTGTCATACTAAGAAATAATCAGAATAAATGGATATGAAAAGATTTTTTATCATTGCACTCGCATTTTTGTCTGCATCAGTTATGCAGGCCTATGCCCAGGAACAGAAGGACTCCGCTCCTGAATACGAATTCACAGTTGTCAAGGAGAATCCCATCTCCTCTATCAAGGACCAGCACCGTTCAGGCACCTGCTGGTGCTTTTCCGCCCTCTCCTTCCTTGAGTCGGAGATCATGAGGATCAAGGGCTACGACAACATTGACCTCTCGGAAATGTATGTCGTCGGGAAGTCTTACCACGACAGGGCTGTCAAGTTCGTAAGACTTGACGGGCATCTTAATTTCGCGGCCGGAAGTTCCTTCGGTGACGTGCTTCATGTCATCAGAGACTATGGTATCGTCCCGCAGGATGTGATGCCAGGGCTCAATTACGGTACGGAGAAACCGGAACATTTCGAGATGGATGCAGCATTGAAAGGCTATGTGGATGCCATCGTAAAGAATCCTAACTCAAAACTCACTACCGCATGGCTCAACGGCCTTGACGGCATCATCAAGGCATACCTCGGAGAGGCTCCGGCCGAATTTGAAGTCGACGGGACAGTCTATACCCCGGAATCGTACAGGGACTGGCTCGGCATCAATCCTGACGACTACGTGTCAATCACCTCTTTCACACACCATCCGTTCTATACCTCCTTCCCTGTCGAGGTCTGTGACAACTGGAGATGGGACTACTCATACAACGTACCTATGGATGAAATGATGGAGATCATGTATAACGCCATAGAGAACGGCTACACTATTGCATGGGGCTCAGATGTCAGCGAGAAAGGATTCACAAGAAACGGTCTTGGCGTAGTCCCTGAGACAGAGCAGTCTGCAGCAGGTGATTCAGACCAGGCAAAGTGGATCGGAAAGGACACTGAAAAGAAAGCCGAAGCAGCGACAGCAGCCCTCCCTGCAGAAATGCAGATAACCCAGGAGATGAGGCAGGACGGATTCGACAGGAAGACCACCACGGACGACCACGGCATGCAGATCTACGGCATTGCCAAGAACCAGAACGGCACAAATTATTTCATGGTCAAGAATTCATGGGGTGATGCGGGCAAATACAAAGGCATCTGGTATGTCTCTGACGCATTCGTGAGGTTCAAGACCATCAACTTCGTTGTCCACAAGGATGCACTGCCGAAAGACATACAGAAAAAACTCGGCATCCGATAGCGCTATTCATTCAGACAACCGGATATGAATATTGCAAGACATATACCCAACACTATCACATCCATGAATCTCCTTTCCGGAGTCCTGGGTGTGATATGTGTCTTCAACGGCAGGTCGGACCTTGCATTCATCCTCATGCTGCTCGCTGCCGTATGTGACTTTTTTGACGGATTGACCGCACGGGCATTGAACGCATATTCTGCCATCGGGAAAGAACTTGACTCCCTTGCGGATCTTGTAAGTTTCGGACTGCTGCCGTCATTGATGCTGCACAGGCTGATGACCGACCTCGCCCCGCAGGCCGGACTTCTATGCTATGTCCCCCTGCTGATAACGGTATTCTCCGCCCTCAGACTTGCCAAGTTCAATGTCGATGACCGGCAGAGCGACAATTTCATAGGACTCGCCACCCCTGCCTGCGCCATGATATGCGCATCTCTGACTTACTATATACTTGAGGACAGTGACAGTTTTCTGAGGATCTGGGCAGAAGGAAGATTCTTCATCCCTGCAGTCTCAATCATACTCTCAACTCTGCTTGTCAGTGAGATCCCGATGTTCTCAATGAAGATGAAAAAAGGGGCACAAAAGAATACCCCCATTTACCGTCTTCGCGTCGGGTTCATGGGGGTCATCTTCGTATCAGCCGTCCTGGTCTGGCTTCTGGGGCTCAACTGGTCAATGGCCGTACTTCTGATATTCCTGATTTACATCATAATGAACATTGTGCACGCCCTGACTTCCAGGTGACCGGATCAGAAGTTGGTGGCGTGAATCTTGAAATAACTTCTTGGGTGCTTGCAGACCGGGCAGATCTCAGGGGCTTTCTTGCCGACTACGATATGTCCGCAGTTGCTGCATTCCCATATCATATCTTCGTCTCTTGAGAACACAAGTCCTTCCTTGACGTTTGCAAGAAGTTTGCGGTAACGCTCTTCATGCATCTTCTCGATGGCAGCCACCTTCTCAAAAAGGACAGCAATATCAGTGAAGCCTTCCTCGCGTGCATCCTTTGCAAATCCGGCATACATGTCAGTCCACTCGTAGTTCTCGCCCTCGGCTGCATCGAGCAGGTTCTCCTCTGTTGTTGGCACTTCTCCGCCGTGAAGAAGTTTGAACCATATCTTGGCATGCTCCTTTTCGTTGTTTGCGGTCTCCTCAAAGAGTTCTGCAATCTGGACGTAGCCGTCTTTCTTGGCCTTGGAAGCATAATAAGTGTATTTGTTGCGGGCCTGCGACTCGCCTGCGAACGCTGCCTGAAGATTGGCTTCGGTCTTTGTTCCCTTAAGATCTTTCATGATTTCTCAATTTAGAATAATTAAAATTTAAATCCAGTTCTGCAAAGGTAGCAATTTAATCGGATAATGCAATGTCAATAAACAAAAAAAACCTGAAGTCCGGCAATGAATATTCTCTTTTTCAACAACCTGAATATTGAGAATATTATTATGTAAGTATATTCGTTAAATATGATTTACTAAAAAAATATATCCGCATCTTTTATTAACTTTGCAATGTACAAATAATGTATACGATGTTACAAGCGCATGATACACAAGCCCGTCCATTTATAAAATGGGCAGGAGGAAAGACCCGACTCCTGGAAGAAATCCGCAGAACCATCCCGGTGGACATCTCCTTCAATCGAGGTCTGACCTATGTCGAACCGTTTGTAGGAGGCGGAGCCGTACTCTTCTGGATCCTGCGGCAGTATCCCAACATAGAGCACGCAGTAATAACAATAATGTAGTTAGAGAAATATCATGGGAATAACGCAGTATGACACCAAAGATGCCACTTCAATCTTTGCATACAGTAAGGGATTGCTGCATAAATCTTTGGCAGAAGCCGTCAAGGAAATAAATCCGCTTATTGATGTTAACGAGATAGATTTTAAAGGCAAGGGCGGCCTTGGACAGTTGGTGGAGAAGTTCTATTATGGTTATGAACCCAATAGTTCCCCTCTGCCGGATTTTCCTGAAGCAGGAGTTGAATTAAAGACTACACCACTGAAGAAAGATGCAAAAGAAAACTATCTTATAAAGGAGCGTTTGGTATGTGACATGATAGATTTTTGTGAAATTGTCAAATACTCCTTTGAGGAGTCTCCATTTTACAAAAAATCACTATTGATGCTCATAATCTTCTATTTGCACGTAAAAGGGAAGCCTCTCAGAGATTTAGAGTTTATTTACAGTGTATTGTGGGTATTAAAGGACAAAGATTTAGTTATTATCAAACATGACTACGAAGTAATCATAAACAAGATAAAACAGGGCAAGGCTCACGAACTCTCAGAAGGAGACACAATGTATCTTGCCGCATGTAGAAAAGGGCAGAAAGACGATTCGCTGAGAGAACAGCCATTCAGCTCTGTTAAAGCCCCTAGACGGGCATTCTCTTTAAAACCTGCATACATGCGCACAATTCTTGATTTTGTCAAGAACAGCAATTCTGATATGGCAACCAATACGGATGTTGACATCAGATGTCTTGAACTGGTAAACAAGGAGGATTTAAAAAATGAATCCTTTGAAAACATCCTGACAGATAGAATCCTGAAATTTAAAAATTGGGATTACAAACAAATTGCCAGATATTTCAACATGCAGATAACATCCCAGGAGAAAAGCAAGTATGCCAGAGTTGTAAAACGAATTCTGTCTGATAAATTGAACAATTTTGAAGATGCAGAAGAGATTCGCAAAGCAGGTATAATTGTTAAAACCATTCGCGTTAAGTCAAATGGACATATAAAAGAAAGTATGTCTTTTGAAAATATAAACTACAATGAGTTTTTAGAAGTAGACGACTGGCTTAATTCCAGGTGGTACGAAATAATAACATCACGATTCATGTTTGTAGTTTTCAAAGAGGACGAAACACCTTCTTCCGAATGGAAAGATGAGAAAAGATTTGTCCTTGATACTGTTCTGTTTTGGACAATGCCGGAAAAGGATATTCAAACAGCTGAACAATATTGGAATAATATAAAAGAAAATGTGATTTCGGACACTTTGGAAGATAGCGACAATACCTTCTGGACACTAGCGGACAACAAATTTTTCCATGTGAGACCAAAAGCGCAGAATATGTTTCAAAAATGCCTGAGCCCTGTAAGCGGCAAAAGTGTCCCGAAAAAGGCATATTGGTTTAACAACAAGTATATAGAAACAATAATTGGAAAATCGAGTAATTAAAAGTGCATGAAAGAATATAAGCAGACAGTTGGGCCTGAATTCTATGAGGAGCGCAGTTATATGGTATGTGAGCCTATCGCTGAATATTGCAAAGTTTCTAAACCAAGATTCAAATCAATTTTTGAATATGGAGCGGTCAATACTTCTCCGAAAGACATCAGAGTAGTTGAATTGTTTGCGGGTGTCGGCGGATTCAGAATCGGATTGGAGAGGGCATCCCATCGATTCAAAACGATATGGAACAACCAGTGGGAACCATCAACGAAAAGACAGGATGCCTCAATCGTATATTGCCGTCGTTTCGGGATAGAAGGACACAGTAATGAAGATATTGCAACCGTTCCTACCGATGAGATACCGGAACATGATTTGCTGGTAGGAGGATTTCCTTGTCAGGATTACTCCGTCGCGACAACATTGAAACGTTCAGGCGGAATAGATGGTAAAAAAGGAGTGCTCTGGTGGCAGATATACCGTATAATTCAGGAGTCAAAAAAACGTCCGGAATATCTTCTTTTTGAGAATGTGGACAGATTGTTAAAATCACCGGCATCACAACGAGGACGGGACTTCGCAATCATACTGGCGTCTCTTAATGATTTGGGATATACCGTAGAGTGGCGTGTTATAAATGCCGCAGACTACGGCATGCCGCAAAGACGAAGAAGGACATACATTACAGCATATTACAAAACCTCACCCATATCCCGGTCCATAGTAAAAACTGATGACTGGATTTTAAGTGACGGGACTATTGCCATGGCTTTTCCTGCTAGAATAAAGGACGGCTGCAAAGTAAGAACCTTTTCTATTGACGGCCTATTAGATGAAGTATCCAGCAATTTCAACAGGGGAAAAGAAAAATATGAATTTGAAAATGCAGGGATTGCAATTAACAGAAAAGTCACCACGGTCACGACACAACCAGTTTATGAAGGTAAACGTTTGACGTTAGGCCAACTTCTTTTACCCGAGAACGAAGTTCCAGATGACTTTTTTATAAGCAATGAGGATTTACCCAAGTGGCAATATTTAAAAGGCAGTAAAAGTGAAGTGCGGAAAAGCGCTGATGGCTATGAATACAAATATACGGAAGGTAGTATGTCTTTCCCCGATGTGTTGGACAAACCGTCCAGGACAATCATCACTGGAGAAGGAGGAAACGGACCTTCACGATTCAAACACGTAATTCTGACGGAATCAGGCCGCTACCGCAGACTTACGCCGATAGAACTGGAACGTCTTAACATGTTCCCGGATAATCATACAGAAGGTGCATCAGACATTCGGAGAGCTTTCTTGATGGGCAATGCACTTGTAACAGGAATAGTTGAAAAGATAGGCTTGGTTCTTATACATAAAATAGATACTGCTGCATGCAGACTTTGCCCGCCTCTATCGAAATAGCACCACCGGCATAGCCGCCACACCCCCAACAACTGGCGCTTCCTCGGCATTGACATGTAAGAACAATTCTTACAGATAAGCATAGCCCACAAAGAAGAGTTAGTTTGCCACTGTCGAAATACGGAATTTCGGTATAATTGACATTTTTGGCTGGTGACAATGACAAAAGTGGTTGGTGGATTGCCGCGGCAATCCACCAACCACTTGGCCCTTAATGAGGGCATATCATTTACTCTTTTTCTTTTCATCATTGAAGTATAGATACCATTTTATGAAGTTGTCGACACCGGTTTCCGAAGGCCGCGATGAAGTCTCAGTTGATCCTTGACATGGCCGAAGAATGCTTCAAGAGAATTCGTCGTCCTCGGCAGCCCGGGGTTGTCGATGTATCGGAAGAGGTTCGGGACTGCTCTTTTGAGGTGTATATAGGCCTTTCTCAGGTCGTTACGGATGAAATAGGTCTGGCCCGTATTCGGGATTGTCCCCTTTTCACAGGCATACTCCGCATTGTCCTCGACCCATCTGCGATACATGGTCAGCCACCACAGCTTGTCGTTCGTGCTTGCTACATCGCTGAGTCTCATTACAAGATTTCTGAGCATCCTGCCCTCCGGGGACCTGGGATGAAGAGTGATGCTGTTCAGGCATTCCCTCTGCACATGGACCATACACCGCTGTCTCGGGACATCCGGATAGACATATTCCACTGCCCTGACTATATTGCCACCCCCGTCAGTGGTGATGCCGATGACATCATATCCCATTGATCTTATGTTCAGCAGGTCTGAGGCTATCTCGTCATCATCCTCTGCCCGGGTAAAGCGGTAGAAGAGTGTGCGCTTTATGTTTTCTGCCCTGTATACAATGAGACAATGGCTGTCCGAATAATATGTGCCGTCTATAAGCAGATAGATGGGTGTGACCGTCTTTATTGTCTATGTCGGATATTCGTCCAGATATTCATCGAACCACCGGTGGAGCTGCCTGCTGCTGTAGCCGCTGGCTACTGAGATTTCCTCGATCGTCATCCTTCCTGAAACCCATTTCCTGAACCACGGGAACCGGTTCGATTTCGAGATGTCTTTCCTCCTGGAGGAAAATAGCGTCTTGCAATTCCTGCACTTTAACCTCTGGATGCCGTTCCGCACTCCCCATTTGATGATGTCCTAAGACCCGCATTCCGGGCAGCGCTGGCGCCGCCTTATTTTTCGATTATCACTCATTAGATGAAACGCGTTTCAACAAAGTTCTTATAATTATCCTTATATCAAATTTTTATATGCTGTTCCACCAACTGTTTTTGTCCACATTACCCAATTATACCCAATTTCGCTGTATTTTGCGGTCCCGGCCAGAAACAAAAAATCCCGAAGTCGCTGGACTTCAGGATTTTGCTTTGATTTTCCCTTTCGGGTGGTGGGAGCTGAGGGAGTCGAACCCCCGACCCTCTGCTTGTAAGGCAGACGCTCTGAACCAACTGAGCTAAGCTCCCTTTTTTTCGTTTCTTTTTGTCCATTACTGCGTCAGGCGGCGAAT
>CALUST010000021.1 GCA_944323505.1 uncultured Bacteroidales bacterium | reverse complement strand
AACTTTGCCGACCCTGACCAGCTCTTTGATGCCATATTCCAAGCGCGTGTCGATTTCTTCAATGAAATAACCGAAGCGAGCATCCGGGAATATGAAAAGAAGATTGGTCGCAAGGCAGAGGAAGCCGAATTGATGAAGTACACCAACAAGCGGTTCTTGAAAGGCTGGCTTAACAGACTTGACGACATTAAAACAATATGATATGAAGAAGATTATTGCATTGGTCTTGGGGTTTGCCGTGCTTGCTTCTTGCGGCACTGCAAGGAAGATTCAGAGGGCGGAACAAAAAGCCCAAATTGACAGTGCGACGACCACCAAGGAGACGGAACGGAGTATTGACAAGTACATTGACACGACCCGGTCGCAACACGGTAAAGTGACCATTACCGAAATAGAGTTCTACCGAATCCCGGATGCCAAGGACATTCCGCCGGTCAAGGATAGAGACAAGAACCGGTTTTCGGAATCATTCCGGAGGGCGGACAGCCTTTTTGATGCCACGCACGAAGCGAATGTGGAATTGCAGAATGTCGGCAACATCAAAGGCGCGGTCAAGTCTATAAGACAAACGGTCATTGAATCAGATGTTGAGCAAAAGGGCGAAAGCAAGGAAACAGGCGAAAGCAAGGAATCTGAAAGTTCGGCGAATGTCGCAAGGAATGAAGCCGGCATTCAGGAGAAGCAGGAGCCGACCCCCGACCCGTACCGATGGCGATATATATTCTACATATCATTGGTTGGCGTTGCCGTTTTGCTATACCTGAAAAGAACGCCGATAATGAATTGGATTAAGAAGATTCTTGCAGGGATAAGAAAAGTTCTGTGATTTCTTTTTACCTTTGCAGGAACATTATTGCGAAAGCCCCAAAGTTGCATTGGGGAACAATGTGCCCCGGCTTATGGTCGGGGCTTTATTTGTACACGAGTAAGCACTCCGATTTGGGCATAAAAAAGCCCCGAAAGTATCGTTTTCGGGGCAATTCGTGTACATTTTCGTGTACATAATTTATAAAACATTGATTTTCAATGTTTATTGCGGTGCGGACGGGACTCGAACCCGCGACCCCGGGCGTGACAGGCCCGTATTCTAACCAGCTGAACTACCGCACCAAAATTTTCAAAAACCTTTGTGGGAGCTGAGGGAGTCGAACCCCCGACCCTCTGCTTGTAAGGCAGACGCTCTGAACCAACTGAGCTAAGCTCCCGTATACTCGTTTCTTTCTTCTCATAGCGTCGTCAGACTTCGTATCGCGTTTTCCTCACAACCATAAGGTTGCTGCGGAAACTCTCACTTGTCTTTCTCGCTCTGATTCGAAATAAACTTCGTCTACTCTATTTTTGCTCATTACTGCGTCAAGCGTTAGCCGAACGCGATGAACTCAAAATGGTTTTCAAAAGAACTTTTGCATTTCAGGACCTGTTTTCCTGTCCTTTGCAACCCCTCTCTTTTCGTTTGGGATTGCAAAGGTAGAAAACATTTTTTATCCTGCAAATATTTTTAAGATATTTTTTCAGAAATTTCATATCCGCAGCGGTCACTGATACACAACCATAGCACCGTCATAATCCGCATTAGCCCGATAATAAGGAGTATACATACATCTCACCTCGACAACAGGGGAAACAAATGTCCCTGCCCTGTTGACAAAGAATTTCTCTTCAAACGAAGCCGCCTTTTCGGGACAGACCTCCAGATAATATTTTGTCCTGTCTTTTTTCGCCTCACGGTATCCCTGATTCCAAGGGAAAAGAGCCAATGCCTTCCTGGCACGTGACCCGGTCAGACCATACCATGGTCCGGACAGCTGGTCTGCAAGCGAAAGGGCTGCCGGATGAGGTGCATCTATCTCGACAAAACTCCTGTTCTCCATACTCCACATCTCATACACCGCTATCACCTTGTCCCCGACGCGGAGGCTGTCTCCAGGCATGAGTTCCTCTCTGCTCCATGACCCGGACACGGACAATATCCCGCGAGGAGTGCCGGTATGCCGTTCCACATAATATTTGCGGCTGATGCCGAACCCGTTGCCGGCGGCCTTAATGTCACTGAACGGCTTTTCAAACCTTTGGCTCATGACCAGCGCAGATACTTCTCCCACAGACTCAAGACCATCGGACACTGATGCCATGGCATTCAAATATGCCGGATCGGACGACCACTGCTGAGTCTCCTTCTGCAGCAATATCCACACACGGATACCGTCGGCTATCTCCATGGCCTCCCGACATGACTGCCCGGAGCCTTCCCCATATTTCTCAGGACAGCGGCCATAGCATGAAAGCAGATCGCATATCATGGAATGCGCATACAGTTCACTGTCCAGAAGACCACGGTACGGCATCACAGCATTCGGGAAATACATCCCTCCTGACGGATGTCTTACGGCATATTCCATAAGGGATGCGGCATCCGCACCGAGATTGTCACAGAGTCTGGACAACGCCTTCTTGTTCAGCCCCAAGTCCTTGGCCAGCCGTACACTCCTGCTGACAGAAAGCCTCATGACCACAGCCATTCTTCTCGCCTTGTCCAAAATCCTTCCCTCAAGGACATCGTCACGCCGCACATCCAGACACTTCCGGACACTTTTCCTGAACGCGGCTGACGGCTTCACTCCGCCAGGCACGGACAACGGGATTTCAGGATACATTGTCCTGACATAAAGATATTCTTCCAAGGATATCCCTCCATATCTGATACTGCCTGACTTCTGCGACACCATCAGAGAATCCAGATACCTCACGGCTGCGGTCACCTTATCGGACAAGCCGTCCTGCAAGCCTCTCGACCGCATTCCTGCAATGGACTCAAGCACTGCAGACGTAATTACCGGAGATGACTTCAATCCCGGGAACCATGCCAGCCCGCCATCCGGATTGGTACAGTCCTGCAGCATCTGCACAATCCGACCTGTCCCGTCAAGAGGATTCCCGTCAGCATCCAGGACCTCCACAACTGCTGGAATGTCAGGATTGCGGACGGACATAAGCCACTCAGAAAGCCTGCAGGCATATAATGTCTTCGCCAATGATACGGCATCAGTCCCGCTGACACTGATTGCCGAAGGGACTGCATCATAGAGCATATCAAGAAGTGATATCTCCCTATATTCAGCACCATACCCCTGCACATTCACAAATCGTCCCGCAAGATCGGCGTATAACGAATCCCTGTCCATTCCAGGCATCAGGACAGCGGAATGGCTTTCAACTATACGCTGCCTTGAGGGGAACACCGGTATCTCCCCTGCCACACCGTCTGAGCAGGATGCACCATGACCTCCCTGTCCTACGCGGTTCATTCCGCCAGGAGTTCCGTCAAAAAATATGCGATATGACAGGCCTAAGACATCCTCAGGAACGTCAATACAGAAGTTTTCCGACGATGTCCTGCCTTTTCTGACAGTCATCGGACGACTGACGGCAAGCATCGGACTTTCATCTCCATCCGACGACGTGCCATAAACCGAAAACGACAGATGTCCGGTGACATCATCTGCAGATGAATTGCTGACAGCGACGCTCAACAGGCACTTGTCCCCTCCATAAAGATACCTCGGCGGCTGCACCGACACCATGACGTCCCTGGTCACGAGAAGTTCCCTGCGGATGACATTGCTGCCTGCATCCCTGTCATGGGCGAGCACCCGGACATAATATGTCGAAATCTTGTCAGAAGTCCTGAACGAGAAATCCACATTGCCGTCCTCATCCGCCACAAGGAAAGGCAGAAAAGCCAAAGTATTCCGGAAATTGTCCCTTAAACCGTCGGGAAAGCCAGTCTCCGAAGCCGGACCGAAACTTGACAGGAATTCCATGACATCGTCACGCAACGCATCATCAGCTGATTCCACCCTTGACGCCGAATACGATGAATTTTTCATCACCGGTCTGATACTGAAATCTGCAAGTCCCGGTCTGTATCTCTCATACCCTGTGACAAAGGAGATTGCCGGAGAAATCTGACTGTCAGGATACAGATTCAGCCTTTGCCACAGGTTCGGACGGATATAATCGGAACTTTTGTCGGAGACCGCCACAAGGACTTCTGCCCCGGGGACGGTCTTGAGACTGAACGAGCACTCCGAGCCAGGCTCGACCCTGTCCGCAAATGAGCCGAACTCCAGTGGCAGATCAGTCTTTTCGGCATTCCGCCAGTATGTGTGACTGAATGAATAGCGGGTGCCGTTTCTGAAATAGAACACCTCAAGAGCCACATTGTCCGTATATTCCGGCAGGAATTCATAGCCCAGCCGCAGCAGTGACCCGTCCTCACCTTTCTCACCCGAAAGATGTACCAGGTCGGAACGCAAAAGAGACAGATTGCTGTCCCACAGGTCCACGACAGCCCAGACAGGTCCGCTTCCGGCTCCGAACATCAGTGATATCCGCCCGTCTTCAATCACCTTGAAGACATTCTCAGCCGAAGAATCCATCGAATTCTCATCTTCATTGAGTTTCAGCACAATCAGCGTATGCCGCACTGTCAGGGAAGAATCCCGTCCCGCCGCATTGACAAATTCAGCCGTGTATCCGGCCTCAATACGGTATTCCCCTGACGGCAGGCCTGTCAGATCCACATTTTTGATGCTGCCGGACATGGCTGTGCCTTCAGACAACACCTCATCCCCCCTTCTGACCACATACGGTATCTCAACGTCAGCCACGACGTCACCGGAAGAATTTTCAAGAGAAAAAAGAATATCAGCAACCTCCCCGTCCAGGACAGACGCCGTCTTTTCATGCCCCGGGACATATTCCCTGACTTCACCGACCGTCAGACTGCCTTCAGCCTCATTGACAAGACTCACATCCAGACCGAACCTGTTCGATACAGGCAGATACTTCCTGAACTCATGGACTTCACCGGTGGCATCAATGACAGAAACCGAAATCTCATAACTGTTATAGTCCCCGGCAATATCATCCCTGAAAGAAAATGCGAAACTGCCGTCAGCAGACAATACGACATCACCTTCCGATATGACATGATTATAATCAGACACCTCGTATCTGATATTTGCCGCAGAAAGGTCATGCCCGGTAAAACTGGTCACATGACCTGTAACCTCAATGTCGGCCCCCGGGAAGAACAATGCCTCAGTCCTGTCAAATTCGAGGGTGAATGTAGGAAGGACAAAATCATCGACTGTGAAACGGTTCCCGTACAAGACAGGGGACTTCCCCTTGTAAGATACTTTCATGGAACAGATGCCGTTGCGACCGTCATAAGGCAGGATGAACTTCCCAGCAAAAGAGCCGTACATGCCTACACGAAACGACTGCTCATCAAGTTTCTTGCCCCTTGAATCAGCAAGTTCCACTCTGACATCGTCCCCTGCATCAGCGATATGAACGTGACCGTCTTTGTCTTTTGAATAAAGTATACCCTTGAAATACACAGTATCCCCAGGGGAAAAGGCGGTCCTGTCCATATACAATGAACAATACCAATTCGGCTCTCCGTACTTTTGGTCCGAAGCACGCCCGGCCGAGACATACACATCCGGGGACATCCGCAAGAAGCCCGCTCCGTCAACATATTCGCATCTGAGGCTCAGTCTTGACATCTGCCTGTCAGGTATCCGTCCGAAATCCATGTCAAGAGACACGAAGCCATCGGATGAATCAACCGTCTGCTCATGGAGGACAGCCCCCTTGTCACAGATCCGCACCATAACATTCTCAAGAGGTCTTCCGCTCTGATAATCTGCAATATAGACTTCGCACACATCACCGACAAGACGATGGGCGACAGAGACGGATCTCAACGACAGAGCACACTCTTGGGTCACCTCGCCAGATACGCACCTGAAGAGATAGTCACCGTCTGCCTTGTCAGGAAGACAGACATTCACGGTATCCGGCGCATAATAACTGCAATACGGATTCTCCACCTCAGTTGACCATAGAGGAGCCTCAGCCTCGACATCACCCTCCATCCTCTTCATGACCAGGTCCGCATCCTTGATATTCCTCAAGATGACCCTCAAAGTATCACCGTCCGCCTCAACACCTATAGTCCTGGAATCCAATTGCTTCATCATGGATTCAATCCCGGTGCACCCCTCAGCGATCTTTTTCTCCTCTCCCGAGAAAGCCGCCGTCATCCGCACAAAATCAGAGCATTCCTTCCTCAATGCAGAAAAGGCGTCAGACAGGCTCAGACCCGTATATGGCTCGGGCAGGATTGCGGCACCGTCACCGGTCAGCCGTGATGAAAGCATCCTGAACCTCTCCTCGAGAATCGCCTGCCTCGCGTACAAGGCAACTGCCTTCCCGTCATATTTCCTGCAGAAAGCCTCATAAGGGGACTCATTCCCTTTCCCCTTTTCTCTGTCAATGCGGCAGAATTCGAGGTAAGCCCCTGAAGGATAACTCTCGACGATCTCAGCGGACAACATATCCGAAATCCGCATGAAATCCGCTGCGTCATGATACAGGCCCGACAACATATACCACAAAAGGTACTCGTAGTCATCGGATATGGACTCCTGCAGGAAACCAGGCAGACCTGTGGTGCCGAAACTGTAAAATCCTCTGTTCTCCGAAGCCTTGAGTCTGGCTACATTGTCGCTTACAAACCGGATTTTCTCGTCCGTTTCTGCCCCGTAATTCTTCGCATATCTCGCACAAAAGACAGCGACAGGCTCACCGAATGCCTCCACGGCATCTTTCATCTCGCTTCCGGCATTATATCCCGCTCCCCAATCCCTTGAATAAGACACATCGACATAGTTTCTCCAACCATCATAGAAATCCCACGCAAGATGCTCGTCAGAGGCCCTGTCTATGATTTCCCTGAGCACGGCGATTGCCGACTGCGGTCTGTCGGCTTCCTTTGCCTTGACAAAGTCAGACCAAAGAGACACAAGGACATGGCCGTCCCGGTCCGTCTTCACTTCATCGTGACGGCTTCCCGTCGACCCGAACATCGCCATTGTCGCCGCGAAAAAAAGCACAACGGCTGAGATAATTTGACACAAGTGCTTCATATTCTCATATTTTATTTCATACTCAAGGACTTCAGACAGGCGACAGCCTCAGCGACAACGTATGTGCTGCCACCTATATATATCAAAGGTCTGTCGCCTGCATCACTTCCGGAGACACTGCATATCTTCAGAGCACGTTCCACCGCCTCTGTGACCCGGCCGCACACTTCCACCTCTCCCGGCTGCCTGCCTGCATCCCTGCAATACAGGCGGTATTTATCCGCAAGCACACCTGCCGGGCAGGCCCTCTTCCCCTCCGCATTCGTGAATATGACGGACGCAGCCATCGGAAAAAGAGGGAAGACCTCACTGTAATCCTTGTCAGCGACCGAACCGTAGACCATTATCAGACGGGAGCAGACGCCTTCATCAAGCATCTTCCCGAGCTGATGGAAATTGTATTTCAACCCATGGGCATTGTGCCCTATGTCACAGATGACCCACGGATTTTCAGACACGGTCTCCCACCTGCCGTGAAACCCTGTTGCAGCAGCAGCACATTCCAAAGCCTGCACGACAGCCTGCCTTTGCATCCCGGCAAATGCCTTCAGCCTTGCAGCACGACCGGCAGGCAGGTCACGATGTCCCGGCAGCACCTTTCGCAGCACCTCCACGGCAGCAAGCACAGTCCTGAGATTCTTCTCCTGATACTCCCCTTTCAGATCCATACCCGACAATATCCTGTCCCTGTCATCCCATCCCTCAGGCGAGGTCTTGTCCGCAAAGACAAGCAATGACATGATTCTCGTCCTGTCTCCCATATATTCCGGAGAGGACAGGTTGGAATACAACACCTTACGCTCAAAGACCGGATCAGTCTCAGGGTCGCTTTCCCCCACCACAACAGGGGTCTCAGGCTTGATGATACCTGCTTTCTCAAATGCGATTTCAGACAGCGTGCCCCCGAGCATGTCACAGTGGTCAAGGCCGATATTCGTGATGACACTCAGCACTGGGGATATTATATTGGTACTGTCAAGCCTGCCCCCAAGCCCGGTCTCTATGACGGCAATATCCACATCTTCAGAAGCAAGCCAATCGAACGCCATGGAAGTGGTGATTTCAAAAAAAGAAAGGTCAAGATGATCAAATGTCTCTCCCCACCGCCTGACAAAATCCCACACATACCGCTTGGGAACACATCGCGGAGTCACGCTTTCCCGGCCACAGCCACATCCGGATGCCTCAACTATCTTCATCCTTTCCCTGAAGTCAAGTATGTGCGGAGATGTATACAGCCCGACTTTCAGCCCTGCAGAAGCAAGGACAGATGCGAGCATGCTGCACACTGAGCCTTTGCCGTTCGTCCCGGCCACATGGACTGTAAGGAACTTCCTGTGAGGATGACCGTTCAGCTGGTCAAAAAACTCCATATTCGCAAGCCCCGGCTTGTAAGCCGTGCTCCCGTCTTTCTGGAATGAGGGAAATCTGACGAACAGCTCTCCTGTCATGCGGTCATATTCCTCATCCGTGAAATTATTTTCTTTCATATTCTGTCATTCTTTTTATCGTAATTGCATTTCCATAATTGGAACTGACGCCAAATTTAATTAAATTTACCGGGTATAACGGAATTTTATGAAGGGGAATTTATCTGCATTATATTCTGAATACATCATCGACGGGGTGAGGATGGAGTCGACACCGGGCAGAATGCTCAGAGAATGCATGGCACCGGATGCCGTCCTGCCCGGAGACCATGAGGGAGTGGGGACGGGAGCGGTCATAGACGAGACAATCGACATGATGCCAGGCAGCGCCAGGCCCGACAGCGGCAGAATCCAGGAATATCTGCAGTACCTGCTCGCTCAGGATGCCGGTGACCGAGCATTCTGCCTCGGCCATCCATCATTCTACACCCGCCTCAGGATTGCCTCTGCAGTGATTGACAGCCTCTGGACGGAGGGGCACTTCAGGCTTGAAAACCTGCTCATATCGGCTGACTGGACATGGGAGACCTCATCCATAGGGCACATGGCGGCATTCTACGCATCGGCAGAAGCCGCAAGCGGATACATATATGACCTCGGCCTTACACTCGGGGGATTCTCTTTCACAGAAAGAGGCCGGCAACCGTCGCTATCAGCGCGCATCACAGGGCTTTCTGCATCATCTCTCACCGGGGAGGATGAAGAGCCATTGACGGAAATACAGGCAGACAGCCTGAGAATCACTGACAGGAGGAAATGTCCTGACACAGCCCTCCCGCTGCCAAGAAGCATCCTCATATACATACCGTTCGACACCTGCGCCCACAGGCTCGGAGGCTCGCTCCTGGAGCGGCTCACAGGCCCGGCAAACGACCATTCCCCGGAAATACGCGACCCGGACTATTTCATCGACTGCTATGAAGTGGTCAGGGAACTTGTAGAAGACGGGATAGTCCTGTCTGCTGCGACTGTCGCGGACGGGGGGCTACTCACCGCGGTCGGACGGATGTGCAAAGACATCGGAGCCACTGTCGACGTGAGCGGCATCGTATCTTCCTACATGGAAAACGATATTGTGAAGATACTTTTCGCAGAGATACCAGGGGTCCTGATACAGGTAGGAGACAATGACTACGACTATGTGGACGGCCAGCTTCTCCTGCAGGACATCGCATATTATCCGATAGGGAGCCCGTGCAGAAAAGACGGAAAAATCGCGGTCTCGCACAGTTCGAGATCCGACGTGGCGGCGATACTGGCTGCCCTCCTGTACGGACAGGGACCGTCAGAAGGAGAAGACTGAACAAAAACACTATATATGAAAACCAATGCAGGCAGTCCCGGCAAGGGGCAAAAGGCAAAACCTCCCAAGATATTCGTCCTGGATACGAATATCATCCTTCACGACCATAAAGCCATCCACCATTTCCAGGAGAACGACATCGTCATCCCGATGACCGTCCTGGAGGAACTCGACAAGTTCAAGAAAGGCCATGACTCCCTCAATTTCAATGCAAGGGAATTCATGCGCGAGATTGACAGGCTGTCGGACAACCGCAAATTCGGAAGAGACGGGGTACCCCTCGGCAAGCATCTCGGCACATTGAAAATAGAGTTGGGACATCCGTTCCCTGACGATCTGAAAGGGTGCTTCCAGGATGACATCCCGGACCATCGCATTCTGGCCACCGCGATATGGGTCAAGCAGCAGAACCCCGGACGTTTCGTTGCACTTGTCACCAAGGACGTCAACCTGCGGATGAAAGCCAAGGCTGTCGGCATGGAAGCACAGGACTACCTCACCGACAGGGTCGAGGAGTCAAAGGTCGAATACACCAGGAACGAAGTGATCGTGACGGAAGATGTGGGCCAGGGCAAGATACAGAGCATCGCATACGGACAGGGAGGGATTTCCTACAGTGACATCTTCGACAAGGAACCTGTGCCGAACCAGCTGTTCCAGTTCAGATGGGAGAAAGGAGACGATTCACATGTGACCTGCGCGAGATACGACTGCGACAAGAAAAAGATAGTCCTCGTAAAGAGCAGATATGCCTATGGCATCTCACCCCGCAACGATGAGCAGAAATTCGCCCTTGACGCCTGTCTCAATCCTGCCATAAGGCTCGTCTCGCTCACCGGAGGAGCAGGTACGGGGAAAACCCTCATCGCCCTCGCTGCAGCCCTTGAGCAGGAAAGGGACTTCGACCAGATCATCCTCTCCCGCCCTGCCGTGACCCTCGGCAACCAGGACATAGGCTATCTGCCTGGAGACCAGAAATCCAAGATGGGGCCGTTCGTCCAGCCGCTTCTGGACAATCTCAACGTGATACGCAACTGTTTCAAGCCGGGAAGCAAGCAGGCAACGAAGATAGATGCCATGCTGAAAGAGGAGAAACTGCTCATCTCCCCTCTCGCGTACATCAGAGGCCGCAGCCTGGGCAAGGTGTTCTTCATCATAGACGAGGCCCAGAACCTCACGCCGCATGAGATCAAGACCATCATCACCCGCGCCGGAGAAGGGACCAAGATGGTGTTCACCGGAGACATATTCCAGATTGACCAGCCATATCTGGACATATATTCCAACGGGCTGACACACCTTGGGGAGAAGATGTACGGACAGCCTCTGTTCGAACATATCAACCTCAGGAAAGGCGAGAGAAGCGAACTGTCTGAAATTGCGAGCAGGCTCCTGTAAGACAGCAAATATCCGCATTATGACAATTTTCATAAATATTTTTACTAATATGATTATTTTTATTAATTTAGCGCGGATATTCTTACCCTTTATCACAGATAATGGCTGATGCCGGAAATTATTTAAGAAAACTATTAAAATAATTTATTTCATACACTATGACAGAGAAGAAGAAAAGAGTTTACCGTTTCGGAGGAAAAAACGCTGAAGGAGACGGGGCTATGAGAGAACTGCTCGGCGGGAAAGGCGCCAATCTTGCTGAAATGTGCAAATTGGGGATACCTGTACCGGCCGGATTCACGATTACAACTGAATGCTGCGCAGAATACTACCAGCTCTGCGGCGGCTACACTGACGAACTCAGGGAGGACGTTGCCGAGGCCATGAAGGCGACAGAGGCCATCATGGGAAAGAAATTCGGTGACACCGAAGACCCTCTTCTCGTGAGCTGCCGTTCAGGTGCAAGAAGTTCGATGCCGGGCATGATGGACACCATCCTCAACATCGGTCTCTGCTCGGCAACCATCCCGGGCATGATCAAGAAGACCGGCAACCCGCGCTTCGTATATGACGCATACAGGCGTCTTATCATGATGTACTCAGACGTCGTGATGGAAAAGGCTGAAGGCATCGAGCCTGCAGACGGTCAGGGTATCCGCCAGCAGCTCGACAGGATGATGGAGGAACTCAAGAAGGAAAAAGGCTACAACTCAGACACGGACATCACCGCCGAAGAACTCCAGGTTCTCTGCGAGAAATTCAAGGAGAGAGTAAAGGAAGTGCTCGGCGTGGAATTCCCGGACTCAGCAGAAGCCCAGCTCTGGGGCAGTATCGGAGGCGTGTTCAAGTCATGGAACGGAAAGAGAGCCATCGCATACAGAAGGATTGAAGGCATTCCTGACGACTGGGGCACAGCGGTCAATGTACAGTCGATGGTATTCGGCAACATGGGCAACACTTCAGCCACAGGTGTCGCATTCTCACGCAACCCTGCCACAGGAGACAACAAGTTCTACGGTGAATGGCTCGTCAATGCCCAGGGAGAGGATGTGGTCGCAGGTATCCGCACACCTAACCCTCTGAACGAGGCCACAAAGAACCCTCACAACGCCAACCTCGAATCCCTTGAGAAGGCCATGCCGGAAGTATACAAGGAACTCGACGGCATCAGAGTCCTGCTCGAAGACCACTTCAAGGATATGCAGGACATCGAGTTCACCATCCAGGACGGCAAGCTCTGGATGCTCCAGTGCCGTATCGGCAAGAGGACAGGTGTAGCTGCCCTGAACATGGCAATGGATATGGTGGATGAGAAGATGATAGATGAGAAGACAGCCGTGATGAGGGTATCCCCTGCCCAACTGGACGAGATTCTCCATCCGATTCTCGACCCTGCATCCGAGAAGAAGGCCAAGGTCATCGCACGTGGTCTGCCTGCAAGTCCGGGCGGAGCAGTCGGAAAGATAGTCTTCACATCCGAGGACGCAATGGAGCTGAACAAGGAGGGCGAGAAAGCCATCCTCGTCAGGGAAGAGACATCACCTGAGGATGTGGAAGGAATGAGGGCGGCAGCCGGTATCCTCACCGCACGCGGAGGAATGACTTCTCA
This sequence comes from uncultured Bacteroidales bacterium, assembly GCA_944323505.1. GTDB lineage: Bacteria > Bacteroidota > Bacteroidia > Bacteroidales > UBA932 > Cryptobacteroides. The sequence goes on along the minus strand of CALUST010000021.1, from coordinate 5,682 downwards.
CGCTGCTCTTGTAGCCCGCGGATGGGGTAAATGCTGCATCGTAGGTTGCGAGGCAATGACCATCGACCTTGAGAACAAGGTACTGAAATTCAAAGGCACAGAATACCACGAGGGTGATGTGATCAGCCTCAACGGCTCGAAAGGTCTCGTCTATGGGACAGCCATCGAGACAATGGACGCCACTGAGAACCCAAGTTTCATCAGGTTCATGAAGATGGTGGACAAGTTCCGCACACTCGGAGTGAGGACCAACGCAGATACTCCGGAAGATGCAGAGCGCGCTCTCAGCTTCGGGGCGGAAGGTATCGGACTCTTCCGTATCGAGCACATGTTCTACGGCAAGAACTCCGAAGTTCCTCTTGCGAAACTCCGCAAGATGATCCTCTCCAAGACGGATGACGAGAGACGTGCCGCCCTGGCGGAACTCGAACCGTTCATCAAGGCATCAGTCAAGAGCACCATGAAGGTTATGGACGGCAAGCCTGTGACATTCCGACTGCTCGACCCGCCTCTCCACGAGTTCGTGCCTCAGACTCCTGAGAAGAGGGAGGAACTCGCCAAGGAACTCGGCATCTCCGAGTCCGACATCGAGAAGAGAGGGGAATCGCTCCACGAGGTCAACCCAATGATGGGACACCGCGGAGTACGTCTCCATATCACCTACCCTATGATTTCCGAGACACAGTTCAGGGCCATCTTCACCGCTGCCGCTGAACTCAAGCAGGAAGGCCATCACCCGATGCCTGAAATCATGATTCCGGTGACCATCTCCGACCGCGAGCTCATCTTCCAGAAGGCAATCTGCGACAGGGTAAAGGCTGAAGTCGAGGGAAGCACCATCAGGGAACCGATTGACTACAAGTACGGTACGATGATAGAGATTCCTCGCGCCGCCCTCATCGCAGACAGGATGGCAAGGACAGCACAGTTCTTCTCATTCGGAACCAACGACCTCACACAGATGACATTCGGATTCTCGCGTGACGACGTCGGAACATTCATGGGAGACTATCTCGGCAACAAGATTCTCGATGCCGACCCGTTCCAGACCATCGATAAGAGAGCTGTAGGGAAACTCATCGAGATCGGAGTGAACGGAGGCCGCAGCACACGTCCGGACCTGAAGGTCGGCATCTGCGGCGAGCACGGCGGCGACCCTGCATCTATAGAGTTCTGCTACAAGATCGGGCTCAACTATGTGTCATGCTCACCGTTCCGCGTGCCTATCGCCCGCCTCGCTGCGGCGCAGGCTGCTATCAAAGCCGGAAAGTAGTCTGAACACACGACAGACCAGATGGGCCCAATGGACCAGATAGACTAGATGGACCAGATGGCTCACATGGCAAACAAAAGCCTGTGACTAAGCGCAACAAAAGGGATTTGCTCAGCGGGTGAATCCCTTTTGTTTTTCTATGCGGGGACAGATGTATAATTGTCAGAAATGGTTGGCAAACTCTCTAAAAGCCGGTTCTGCCGCGCCCGTTGAACAGTATTTTGAGGCTCCACCAGGCGCGCTTCCGATTGACCGTGTGCTGCTGCGATGGAAGAAGCCGGCGATATATCCGTAAAACAGTCACAATCCTCCGTGGAATTGGTACGCCATTTCGGTTCATATACTGCTAATTTTGCAACTAAAGAAGAATAGCATGAGAAACTGAATATCAAAAAGTTTATTTTTGCATTATCATCAGATGACAGGCAGGAACATGGAAATCATAAAAGCGGACACGATTGAACAGTACAACAGATTTTTCGGATTCCGGACACAGCATCCTCTGGTCAGCGTCGTGCATTTCAACGGCTGGGAGAACCAGCCGGACGCGCACAGGATGACCTTCGGGTTTTATGCCCTCTTTCTGAAAAAGACAGTGGGATGCACCATCAATTACGGAAAGACGAAGTACGACTACGATGATGAGACAGTGGTCTGCTTTGCTCCGGGACAGACTGTAGAGGTTCACCGTATCGAGGACGGACCTGCGCCGGAAGCCGATGCGCTGCTGTTCCATCCTGATTTCCTGCACCGCACTCCCCTGGCCCAGAAGATAAGGCAATATACGTTCTTCTCATATACGTCCAATGAGGCCCTGCATCTGTCCGAGGATGAGCGCATGGTCATTCAGGACTACATGTCCAAGATAGCCAACGAACTGAATCATCCGATTGACAAGTTCTCCAAGCCTCTGATTATCTCCAATATAGAGGTGCTCCTCAATTATTGCATGCGCTTCTACGAACGGCAGTTCATCACCCGCGAGGAATTGAACAATGATGTCCTTGTCCGTTTCGAACGGCTGCTGGACGAGTATTGGGAGTCCGGCATGGCCGAGCAGAACGGATTGCCTACGGTGAAATATTTTGCAGACAAGATATGCCTGTCACCCAACTACTTCGGAGATTTGGTAAAGGCTGAGACAGGAAAGACAGCCCGGGAGCACATTCATCTGAAAATCATTGAAATGGCCAAGAACGCCCTGTTCGAGCCGGACGCAAGCATAAAACAGATTGCCGACATGCTCGGGTTCCAGTACCCGCAGCATTTCCAGCGTTTCTTCAAAAAGGAAGTCGGATGCACGCCAAAAGAGTACCGTGCAAACAATTAGCCATGCACTGACATTCGGGAATACCGGTGGCCTCAGCGATTATCGCCATTGCAAACAGCATCATAATGAGACTGCGCAGTCAGTCAAAAAGAACCAGGCGACTACCATACTTTATTTATTTATTTGTCAAGGAGACTGGCGAGCAGCGATGCGAAATCCCCTATGTCGCCCTCAACGCTTGCCCGTTCAAGCGCAGACATGTATTTATCCCTGGTCTCTTTCCTGATGATGGTCCATCTATAACCCCCAGATGCCAGCATTACATTCATCAAGAATCTTCCCATCCGGCCATTGCCGTCCATATAAGGGTGAATAAATGTGAAAATAAAATGCCCAAGTACGGCCCTGACCCACGCATCCTCTTCGGTTTTAAGCAAGTCAAAAAGGACCGGCATGGCATCTCTGACTGCATCAGCATTCAGAGGTGTATGCATTGAATTACGGATATATACCTGATTGTTTCTGTAGCCGACAATATCAGATGCTTTTATGATACCGGCCATTACAGACGGGGCGAACATCTCCTGATACCAGATTCGATGCTCCTTCTCGACAATAACACCAGCATTCCCGCCTCTGAATACGGAACGAATACTGTTCTTTACCTCCTGAAATGCCTGCCAATATCCACGTGCTGCCAATGCCGCCTTTTCATCTCTGTCTGAAGCATTTTCGGACGGTTTCCAGTTGCCGCTGCGAACTTTTTCTATCAATTCTTCGGAGACTTTGTAGCCTTCAATTGACAATGAATGGTATGCATCCTGCCTATACCTGTCCTCTACATCCTTGAGATAGTCTTCAGAAGTCATTGCTGCCGGAGCCGTAGGTTTCACGGAAAGAACTGCGCTGCGCAGACTTCCCCACATTAAACGGATTCGCGTTGCGTATGGAGAAATATCCCTGGTAAATTCATATTTATCGGAAAACGGATCTTCTTCGCGTATTACATACCCGAAACGATTCATTGTAGACTTGATTCCTTCTGCAACAGAAGCCATCTGAACATTCCCGAATGCTCCGACAAGCCTTCCTGCACGTGAGGAGCGCCCTTTATCCAGAAGATAAGGTAATACTTCCTCAGCATCCCTAATCGTTGCAAGAGCAGTTCTGGCCGTAATGCTGTTACGCTGGAAAAGGGCTGGCGATGCCATCACCAATGCTTCAGGAATACTGTAGATATTCAAACCATAGCGGCTTTCTTTAACGATTCTTACTGCACATTCGGCTTTCAGGAAAAATATACTGCATCCAAACGGCAGGCTTACACTTGAATTATTGCATTTTGGCGAGCGGATCATCAACTGAGGAAGAACCGTCCAGTTTCCCGTCTGCACATCCAGGGATACATCTGCGGAAAGGCACCAATCATCCTCAAGTCTCTCCCGGACATATTCAGCGATGAACCTCCAGTAGGATACATACCATGCCGTGGTATCACCTGTTGCCGCTGTCGGATCTGACTGGATATACCATCCCCCTACGACCTTCATCAAGAAGCCGCTATTTACGAGACGTTCCAAGTGAGTCCTGCTGATGTCCGAGGACTTGACCACCGGACTGTCCTTCGCCTTCTGAATCTCCCTCAAGACGGCGAGAGACTGCGCAAGTTTTTCTGAAGGTCCTGTCATATTGATACTGTTTTACACGTTGATTTTCGATGCAAAATTACACTTGATTTTTTGATGTGCAAATACACTTTAATTTTTGACGTCACAATTTCGAGACATTGAGAGGTGCAGTACGTCGATATCAACGGAAGCCCCCTCCAAGCCGTGAGTCGGATGCACGCCAAAAGAATACCGTGCAAACAATTAGCCATGCACTGACATTACGGCAACCTGGTAAACCTGATAAAATGCAGGAATCATTAATGACACATCAATATTTATCACAGTGAAAATATAACGGGAAATTCATAACTTATAGATATCGGTTCATCCCCTTTCATTCCCGGTGTCCATTTCGGAGATGAAGAAATGACTCTTATAGCCTCCACCGCCAGCAGAGGATCAACACTCTCCACTACTTCTACATTACGCACAGAGCCATCCTTATCAACAGTAAACCGAGTTCTTACTATTCCTTGTATTCCTTTGTTTAGAGCTTCTTCGGGATATTCGAGTTAGCTATTAACCCATTTTGAGAACTCATTTGGGCCGCCGCCTCGGAAAGAAGCATGAACAGAATATGGACGACAGCCAAACTCATAACCGGAGAATTTGACCCTGATATCTTCATCTTTCTTTTGGTATACCAAAGTATACTCATCATCATAATTACCTGAAGTACCATCGATCAAAGTAAAATAGATTTCATCATCAAAACCTTTTTCCGCGTCCAATATTCTGAACTGCCTATCGCCAAAGGTAAAAGAAGTTGTTGATTTAATAATAACTGAATAAGGCCAATTACCCTCATATATGTCAGTGAAATTGTATTTCACACTTTTAATTATCAACGTATCAATCTGTACAGGAGGCTGTAATTGTGCATTACAAAGCACAGATATCAGAACAGACATTAAAATCATCAACAACCTTAATAACCTTGTCATAATCCTTTCAAAATAAAGTTTAATATACAAAAGTATGTTATTTTATTTATTTAAAATTAATTAATCAATTAATTATTCGAAAGTGAGAGCGCCATGATAGTCAAATTAATACAAAGGCTCCACATTAATTATAAATCATCGTCAACTCTCATGGCAAGGCCATTCAAACCTGATTTGATAATTTGGTGAAATCATTGGAATAGTCAGGCATATTATCTATCTTTATCTCAATAATGTCATGACAAGCGGCATTCCATACTGGAAAGCGAACCTATGAAACAAAATATACTTTCTACTTGACAGACTCGGCATGGGATGAGGTCGATGTTGAGATATTTCTTACGGATGAGGAAGTAGAGAAAACGCCTGATAAACTAAATTAATTTTATTTTATTATGGCATTAGTGTCCCGTTAAAATGGGACGAGTTAAACAATTAATCAAAAAGCCCCGGAATCAGGGGATCATTTAGATCTTTGACATCATTGAAATTAGTCTTGTCGAACAGGTCACGCAAGTGGGTTTT
>CALUST010000020.1 GCA_944323505.1 uncultured Bacteroidales bacterium | reverse complement strand
GAGGAAGGTTTGCCACATCTGACCTCAATGACCTCTACAGAAGGGTCATCATCAGGAACAACCGTCTCAAGAGACTCATCGAGATCAAGGCCCCTGAGGTCATCCTCAGAAATGAGAAACGTATGCTGCAGGAGGCTGTCGATTCACTCTTCGACAACTCCAAGAAGTCAAATGCAGTCAAGAGCGAGGCAAACAGGACTCTCAAATCACTGTCAGACAGTCTCAAAGGAAAGCAGGGAAGGTTCCGTCAGAACCTGCTCGGTAAACGTGTGGACTACTCTGCCCGTTCAGTCATCGTCGTAGGACCTGAACTCAACATGCACGAGTGCGGTCTGCCTAAATTCATGGCAGCAGAACTTTACAAGCCGTTCATCATCAGGAAACTGATTGAAAGAGGCATCGTTAAGACCGTCAAATCTGCCAAGAAAATCGTGGACAGGAAAGATCCTGTCATCTGGGATATTCTCGAGAATGTGATGAAAGGTCATCCGGTCCTTCTGAACCGTGCCCCTACACTTCACAGGCTCGGTATCCAGGCATTCCAGCCGAAAATGATTGAAGGCAAGGCCATCCAGCTCCACCCGCTCGCATGTACGGCATTCAACGCCGACTTCGACGGAGACCAGATGGCAGTCCATCTTCCGCTCGGCAATGCGGCCATCATGGAGGCGCAGCTCCTCATGCTCGGCTCGCACAACATCCTGAACCCTGCCAACGGTACACCTATCACCGTGCCGTCACAGGACATGGTGCTCGGACTCTACTACATCACAAAGGCAAGACCGGGAGCAAAGGGAGAAGGAATGAAATTCTACGGTCCTGAGGAAGTCATCATCGCCCTGAATGAAAAGGCCATCGACATCCACGCAAAGATACAGGTGCGCCTCTTCAAGGACAAGATGCACCCTGAGGAAGGCACCCAGATGGTAGAGACAACCCCAGGACGCATCATCGTCAACCAGTTCGTACCGGAAGAAGTGCCATACGTGAACGAGGTCCTCGGAAAGAAGTCCCTCAGAAAGATCATTTCCGTTGTCATCAAGAATACGGGAGTTGCCCGCACGGCACATTTCCTCGATGACATCAAGAACCTCGGATACACAATGGCGTTCAAGGGAGGTCTTTCATTCAACCTCGGGGATGTCATCATACCTGCAGAGAAGGAATCCCTCATCGAAAACGGATACAAGACCGTGGAATCCATCAAGAACAACTTCGCGATGGGATTCATCACCAACAACGAGAGATACAACAAGGTCATCGACCTCTGGACAGCCATAGACAACCAGATCACAGGTATCGTGGAGAAACAGATTTCATCTGACCAGCAGGGCTTCAACCCTGTATACATGATGCTGGATTCCGGAGCCCGTGGTTCGACACAGCAGATCAAGCAGCTCTGCGGTATGCGTGGACTTATGGCGAAGCCTCAGAAGTCAGGAGCGCAGGGAGCGGAGATCATCGAGAACCCTATCATCTCCAACCTTAAGGAGGGCATGACAGTGCTTGAGTACTTCATCTCCACCCACGGTGCACGTAAAGGTCTTGCGGATACCGCGTTGAAGACAGCGGATGCCGGTTATCTGACCCGCCGTCTCGTGGACGTGTCACATGACGTGATCATCAACGAGGAAGACTGCGGCACACTCAGAGGACTTATAGCCACTGCCATCAAGAGCAAGGACGAGGTCGTCGAGTCTCTCGGGGAAAGAATCCTCGGAAGGACATCAGTCCACGACATATTCAACCCTCTCACAGGAGAACTCATACTCCCTGCAGGAGAAGAGATTACTGAGAACATAGCAGCCCTCATCGAATCACTTCCTATCGAGCAGGTCGAGATCCGTTCCGTGCTCACTTGCGAATCCCGCAAGGGTGTCTGCGCAAAATGCTACGGACGTAACCTTGCCTCCGGCAGGATGGTCGAAAAAGGCGAAGTGGTCGGAGTCATTGCTGCACAGTCCATCGGTGAGCCTGGTACACAGCTTACCCTCCGTACATTCCACGTCGGAGGTACAGCATCAAGTACGGCCGCCGAGAGTTCCATCGAGTCCAAATACAACGGAAGACTCGAATTCGAAGAGCTCAGGACTATACAGAGAGTCGGAGATGACGGCTCCGTACAGGATGTCGTTGTCAGCCGCACTACCGAAGTCCGCATCGTGGATGAGAACACAGGCATCACATTCTCGCAATACGATGTACCTTACGGCTCCGTCCTCTACAAGAAAGACGGTGACAAGGTGGAGAAAGGCGACCTCATCTGCGAATGGGATGCATACAACGCCATCACCATCATCGAGACCGCAGGTACAGTTCGCTTTGACAGCATGATAGACGGAGTGACATTCCGCGAGGAAGTCGCTGATGAATACTCTCTCAACAGAGACAAGGTCATCATCGAGTCCCGTGACAAGTCAAAGAACCCGACCATCAACATCATCGACGAGAACGGCGAGAGCAAGAAGCAGTACAACCTTCCTGTCGGTGCGCACGTCATGGTAAATGACGGGGACAAGGTGAAAGTCGGAGACATCATCATCAAGATTCCGCGTGCAATCGGCAAGTCGAGCGACATCACCGGAGGTCTTCCTCGTGTGACCGAACTCTTCGAGGCCCGCAACCCGTCCAACCCTGCAATCGTGTCCGAGATCAACGGTGAAGTTGTCATGGGCAAAATCAAGAGAGGTAACAGGGAGATTGTCATCAGGAGCAAGTCCGGCCAGGAGAAGCGCTACCTCGTTCCGCTCACCAAGCAGATTCTTGTACAGGAGAACGACTATGTCAAGGCCGGTATGAGGCTCTCTGACGGGGCCGTATCCCCTACCGACATCCTGAATATCCTCGGACCTATCAAGGTACAGGAATATATCGTCAACGAGATACAGGAAGTCTACAGGCTCCAGGGTGTGAAAATCAATGACAAGCACTTCGAGATTATCGTAAGGCAGATGATGAGGAAAGTCCAGATCAATGATCCGGGCGACACGGAATTCCTGCCTGAGGAACTTGTCGACAAGTGGCAGTTCATGGACACCAATGACAGCATCTACGGCAAGTTCTATGTGATTGATCCGGGTGATTCCCAGAAATACACAGAAGGCCAGATCATCTCTGTACGCGAGATGAGAAGCGAGAACTCTTCTCTCGAAAGGCAGGGTCTCAAGATGATGGTTCTCCGTGAGGCCAAGCCTGCGACAGCAAGCCAGGTACTCCAAGGTATCACACGCGCCGCATTGAAGACCAACAGTTTCATATCGGCTGCATCATTCCAGGAGACTACCAAGGTGCTCAGCGAGGCTGCCATCAGAGGCCGCGTAGACTATCTCGAAGGTCTGAAGGAGAATGTCATCTGCGGACATGCGATTCCGGCAGGTACAGGCCAGAAGGACTTCCAGGAAATCCTGGTTGCCCCGATGGAAGAGTACCAGAAGGCAATGAACAATCTGTAGGAAATATTCTTCCAAGCATATTCAAAAGCGGAGTTCCTTATCGGGGCTCCGCTTTTGATTTTTAAAGACTTTGAGTAAATTTGCCATCGGCATTTATCGTGATGACACACTATCAGACATGCAAAAAACGTCACAGCAGATGAATGAATCTACTGCAGAAAAGAAAGATACGCTGAGGATAGGAGATACTGAATTCCTGTCAGAATGCAGGAAGATGCTTGATGAAGGACAGACAGTGCTTGTCACAGCCAAAGGCGGGAGCATGTTCCCTTTGATACACGACGGGGACAAGGTGCTCCTTGAAAAGACGGACAGTCCTCACGTCGGGGACGCTGTGCTGGCTTTGACGGCAGAAGGGAAATACGTGCTGCACCGAATTGTCGGCATCGAGGGAGAGAAATGCACTCTGAGAGGAGACGCCAATCTTGTCAAGACAGAATCCTGTCTTCTGCAGGATATTGCAGGAGCAGCGGCGGCAATAATCAGAGAAGGCAGGACAATAATCTGCAATTCGCGCCATGAGCGGCTGAAAGTCCGGCTGTGGGAAATGGCGTTCCCGTTCAGAAGAGTCCTGCTGAGACTCATGAAATAGAGAGACTGAAGAAGTCAGGATACAGATGAGACACATCATACATTGCATCAAATGGCTGTGGCAGGCAGCAAAAGGCGGCAGAGGGCGGCTTCTGCTGGTCATCATCCTCGGGCTCACGAGGACGGCGGTCTCCCTGCTTTTCATCTGGTGCACCAAAATCCTTGTGGACATCGCCACCGGGCATTCGGGACAGGACATATACATGTTTTCCGGACTGCTTGCCTGCTGTCTTGTAATGCAGATTGCCATTTCTGCCGCAAGCGTCCGAATAAATGCGACCACAGCAGTCAGGATGAGAAACAGGATACGGCACGTCCTCTTTCTGAAAGTCATGGAAAGCCGCTGGAAAGGGAGGGAATCAATCCACTCCGGAGACATTCTGGACAGGATTGAAAAAGATGTCTCGACCGTAACCGAAGTGCTGTGCAGGGCGGTACCGGCCCTTGCCGTCACCTCATTCCAGTTGTGTGCGGCCATGATACTTCTCGGCAGGCTTGACTACAGACTCGTCATCTGCATTTTCGTCCTCATGGCGGCTGCAATGCTGCTGAGCAGGAGATTCGTCATCCGTGTCAGAAACCTGAACAGGCAGATAAGGGAAGATGACAGTGAAGTCCATTCCCATATACAGGAAAACATACAGCACAAGACAGTAATTGCGGCCCTCGAAAGAGTCCCGGAAATGTCGGACACGTTGTCGTCAATGCAAGAGAATCTGGAAGGACACGTATCCCAGAGAGCCAACTACTCTGTGTTCTCAAGAGTCATGATGCAGGCCGGCGTCTCATCAGGCTATGCCATAATGTTGCTATGGGGAGTCTTCGGCATCATGCACGGGACAGTCACATTCGGGACAATGACAGCCTTCATGCAACTTGTCGCACAGATACAGCGGCCTATGGCAGAACTGGGCAGGCTTGTACCGGCCTTCATACAGGTAAGCACTGCCATTGAGAGGCTGTCTGACCTGTACGATATGCAAGAGGAAGAAAAAGGCAGACCCGTGAAAATGCCAGGAAGGATCGGAATCAGGATGCAGGACGTGACATTCGCATATCCGGGAGATGTCAGGCCGGTATTAGAGAGGCTGAGCCACGATTTCAAGCCCGGAAGCATCACAGCCGTCATGGGGGCCACAGGTACAGGGAAGAGCACTCTCATCAGGCTGCTGCTGGCTCTGATAAAGCCTGACAAAGGGCTGATAACAATCTATGACAGAAAGAACGGGATTCCTGTCTCACCTCTGACCAGGTGCAATATCATCTATGTGCCTCAGGGGAATACACTGATAAGCGGCACTGTCAGAGCCAACCTGCTGCTCGGCAATCCCGATGCGTCCGATGAGGACATGCAAAAGGCACTGCATACGGCAGTGGCAGACTTCGTCCTGGACCTGCCTGACGGGCTTGACACTGTCTGCGGAGAATCCGGTGCCGGGCTGAGCGAGGGACAGGCACAGCGGATTGCCATAGCCAGGGGACTTCTGAGGCCTGGCGGCATCATTCTGCTTGACGAGCCGACTTCGGCACTGGACAAAGAGACAGAGAAAGAACTCCTGTCCAGACTCTCCAAATCAGAATCAGGCAAGACAATAATAATAGTCAGCCACAGTGAGATTGTGGCTGACTTCTGCGGCAACAGGATTGTCCTTTAATGAAAGACTGACAGGCTATTCGGGCTTTGTCTCCAGTTCAAACTTGAAATTGTTGGACATGATGAGGGACGGGAGCTGCACACCGTGCACGTCATACGTCCTGCCATTGAAAGTTACCTGGTCAGTCCCGGCGAAACTGATATAAACCACACCGAGAGGGGTACGGCCCTGGTCTACAAGGTTGTAAATCGCATCAGATGCGTAACCGTTGATCTCCTGGGCAAAAAGGGCGTTGTTTCCCCCTTGGCCAGTAGATGATCCATCTTTGTTATCCACTACAAAATACGTTTCACCACTATGGTTTCTCGATGCGTCCGGGACATCAACAGATTCACCGAGGTCAAAGAAATAGGTATACTGACTTCTGTCATACCTGGTCAAATTTATCTCATCTTGATGTTGCCAACGCCAAGTAAAACCCCAATCTAACGGAGAATTGCATTCATACCAGTCCCCTGTAATATACCCTGTACTGCTTTCGTCATTCACGACACAGAAGCCTCCAAGGTCATTTACGAACAGGCTATTGGTCCCGCTGGAGCCTTCAGCCCTGGTGAGCAGTTTGGAGATAAGATCTTTCTTGGTCTGGATGAGGTCCATGCTTGTTCCCTCGGTCGCATTGAGTTCCGTGATGAAGTACGGATAAATTCCGAGGTCAGGATTATTCACATGCTGCAGATTCTGGAAACTCACAGTACTTTGCGCGCCGGCTATGGAATAGTCGACAATGTCCAGGTTCTGCACACTGGAACTGTAACCGGGGATGATATTCAGATAGGAAGAGTTCCCGGAATAACCTGTTGGATAATGCACCATGATGCCGATACCGCCACGCATATCCCCGACCGTCGTAGCCGGTGTGACTTCTTTCAGGATACCGCTGTAGACGGACACCGCATTCTCGATATTCCGGAGCCATTCAGGCG
>CALUST010000019.1 GCA_944323505.1 uncultured Bacteroidales bacterium | reverse complement strand
CATACAAGTGGTTGTCGGAGAATGATCCGGAAGGATTGGAACCGGCAAGTGCCGAAGAGCAGATGAAATTCCGTAAATGGCTCGGAATATGAAAGTCGGGTTTTCTAAATCTTTTATCAAAGCGGCAACCGGTCCAAAGACCCGACATGCTTCAGCGAATAGCACCACTTGTCCACCAGACTCACGCAGTCGTGCAGTTCCTTCTTGAAGCGGTGCAGTTCCACAAAGTTAAGAATTTACTCAAACTGGGCGAACATGGTGGTTGAGAGGTACTTCTCTGCGCGGTCGGGTAGCAGTACTACGATGTTGCCGGAACTGATGCGGCCTGCAGTCCGGACTGCCGCCAGCATTGCTGCCCCGCTGCTCATTCCTGCGAAAATTCCTTCTTTGGCAATGATCTCCCGCGCCATCGCTATCGCCTCTTCGCTTTCTACGAGTTCCTGGATGTCGATTTTTGACGGATCGTATATCCCTGGGACGATGGCTTCCTCCATATTCTTCAGACCTTGGATATAATGCCCTTTCGTGGGCTGGGCGCAGACGACCTGTATAGACGGCTTCATGGTCTTGAGAAATCCAGACAGTCCCATTAGTGTCCCGGATGTGCCGAGGGCGCAGACGAGATAGTCGATGTTGCCGCCGGTCTGCTGCCAGATCTCAAGTGCGGTGTTCTCATAGTGTGCGAGGTAGTTGGCCGCATTGGAGAACTGGTCAGGCATGAAATATTTGTCCGGATTCTCTGCCACGAGTCTGCGCGCAAGCCTGATGGCTCCGTCAGTCCCCTCATTGGCAGGCGTAAGTATGACTTTTCCCCCGTATGCGCGGATGATTTTTCTCCTTTCGACAGAGACCGCCTCGCTCATGACGATTTCTACAGGATAGCCTTTCACTATCCCGACGATGGCCAGACCTATGCCGGTATTGCCGGATGTGGCTTCTATGATGGTCTGTCCGGGACGCAGTCTCCCGTTCCTTTCTGCCTCCTCTATCATCTTGACGGCAATGCGGTCCTTGATGCTTCCGCTCGGATTGAATCCTTCGACCTTTGCCAGTATGTTGACTGCTGGGTTGGGCGAGAGCCTGTTGATTCTCACCATCGGGGTCATCCCGATGGTCTCAAGTATATTTGCTTTTATGTCCATGACTTGACTGTCATTTATGAAAATAAATATTTGGCCTGCGGCCACATATACTGTTCACGCCTCGGCAATTTGCAAACGAGTTTGCATTGCTCTCGGCTTCTGAGTATATTTGCCACTATCGCGCCATTTATACTGTTGCGCCTCGGCATAACAAAACATTTGTTCTGCTCTCGGCTTCTGCGTATATTTGCCGGCTGAAAAACAGTCAGCAATATGAACAAGTTCAAAGGCATATTCTACGGAATGGCGACATCAGTCACATTCGGACTGATCCCGCTTTTCACTCTCCCTCTGATAGCGAAGGGGATGGAGTATGATTCCATTCTGTTCTACAGGTTCTTTTTCGCATCACTGGCGCTCGGCATGGTGATGCTCATAAAGAAGGAGTCTTTCAGGATAGAACTCCGCGATGTGCCCGTATTTATCCTTCTCGCTTTCTTCTACACCTTTTCCTCGCTGTTCCTCCTGTACGGATACGGCTATATGGGAGCGGGAGTGGCGACTACCCTGCATTTCACCTATCCTGTATTTGTCTCGCTGCTGATGCTGCTCCTTTTCCGGGAGAAGTCGTCATGGCTCACATGGGTGGCCATAGTCCTGGCAGTCTGTGGCGTGGCCCTGCTGTCGCTCCCGTCCACCGGCATGACTGCTGATGTCAAGGGGATTGTGATTGTGCTGTTGTCCGCAGTCGCCTACGGAAGTTATATCGTTGGCGTCAACAAATCTCGTGTCCGCAACATGAACAGCCGCAAACTGGCTTTCTATGTCTTTGTGCTCACGACAATGATATTCGGCGTCAAGGACCTCGCTTTCGGGGATCTGCAACTGCCTCCGGATCCTGCATCTTTCGGCAATCTGATTCTTCTTGCCGTCCTGCCGACGGTCGTCTCCAATATCACACTGGTTCTGGCCGTGCAGAATATAGGCGGCACGCTGACCTCTGTCCTCGGTGCTCTTGAGCCTATGACTGCCGTGTGCATAGGCGCACTGGTGTTCGGAGAAGACTTCACGGTCAGGGAAGGATTCGGCATATTGCTCGTCCTTGTCGCCGTGACCGTGATAATATTGAGCGGACCTGTCAGCAGATCCATGAACAAAGTCTTCAAGAGAATCCGTCCGAGGCACGCCTGAGGACCACGTTACTCCACAAAGCGGATATAGTCTGCCTTGCGGGCCTTAGGTGTAGGTGCTGCCTGGGCAGGATAGCCTATGATGCAGTTCCCGATGCCCTCATAGTCCCCTTCAATGCCCCATTCCTTGAGCAGGGCCTTGCCTTCTGGGCTGTCGAACACCTCTTTGGCGCGGTGTATCCAGCATCCCCCAAGTCCGACTGCATGGGCGGCATTGAGCAGATTGCCCATCACAAGCGAGCCGTCGTAGATGTACGTAGGGAATTTCCTGTCAGCGAGCACCACAAATACCACAGGTGCACCGTAGAACGGGTCTGTCTCGGCTCCCAGGACTGCGGCATTGAGTCTGGAGAGGCTGTCTCTCATGGCCTTGTCAGTCACTGCCACTATTATCGGGGACTGGTTCCCCTTGCCTGTCGGCGCATAGGTCCCGGCCTCAAGGACCTTT
The DNA here is from genome assembly GCA_944323505.1 of uncultured Bacteroidales bacterium. GTDB lineage: Bacteria > Bacteroidota > Bacteroidia > Bacteroidales > UBA932 > Cryptobacteroides. The sequence continues at coordinate 7,319 of CALUST010000019.1, read as the reverse complement.
TCAAGCAGGTCTTTTGGAGGCATCTGGTCTGTATAAGACCTTATTGAGCGTCTTGATTTGAGATTTTCAAGAGTTTCGTTGCTGTTCATGTCTGTCTCGTTCTGCGCATTGGTGCAGGATGTCATGAGCCCGAACGCCAATGCCAAGGTTATTATCAGATATTTCATGATGAAGTGTTTGATGATGCTTCAGATGGTCTGCAAGCCTATTTTACATAACTTGTGAGGAACTGCACCTTTCCCTCAGGCGCTATCTTCACACCTGCAGTGGATGCCGGTATGAGGATAGTCTCCCCTTGTCTGACGGTCTCTCTGTTGCCTTCAGAGTCGGTGATGACCGCGTTGCCTCCGGTACAGATGATGATGAGGAACGAGTCAAGTGCGCTGAGATCCACGTCGTACTCCTTGTCAAGTTCATAGAGTGAAGTGGTGAAGTATCTGCAGTCTACGAGGACATTCTCCTTGTCGGCAGCCTTTTCGTAGTGTGTCCTGTAGTCCGGATAGACATTGTAGTCGATTGCATCCTTGGCAAGTTCCGTATGCAGTTCGCGCGGCTTCCCGTCCAGTCCGAGCCTTCCGAAGTCGTAGATTCTGTATGTGATGTCGGAGGTCTGCTGTATCTCGGCGATGAACGAGCCGGCCCCGATGCTGTGGATTCGCCCGGCAGGCAGGAAGAACACGTCTCCAGGCTGGAGCGTGAAATCCTGCAGGACATCCGTAATGGTGTTGTTGTTCACCCTCTCGACATATTCCTCCGGAGTGATTTTCTCCTTGAGTCCGGCCATGAGGTGGGCATTCTCTCCGGTAGCCACCACATACCACATCTCGGTCTTTCCCTTGGAGCCGTTGTGTCTCTTCGCCGCAAGTTCGTCATTCGGGTGCACCTGGATGGAGAGGTCCTGCTTTGCATCGATGAATTTGATGAGAAGAGGGAATTCTTCCCCGGTCCTTTCGTAGTTGGCCTTGCCGATGAGGCCGTCCTTGAACTCTCTGATGAGTTCCGTGATGGTCTTCCCTGCATATTCCCCGTTGGCAACGACTGATTCATTGCCTTTGACTCCGGAGAGTTCCCAGCTTTCGCCTATGTTGTGCAGGTCTGTTGTGATTGATTTGAAAGGGGCGATCTTTTCTCCTCCCCATACCATTGATTTGAGTATAGGTCTGAATTTTAATGGATACATTGTCTTGATTGTTTCTGTTTCCGTACTTTATATTATTGTCTCATTGACGGGAAGATTTGTCCATCTGGTCGAGGGCGAATGTATAGGCTCCGACGGATATCGCCGTGCTTGCCCCCATCTTTGAGATGGCTACCCCGATACGTTTCTGCGGATCGTAGGTCACCTCCCTGTCGCTGCTGTAGACTTTGATCCGTCTGCTGTCGCCACGGGCGAAGGCTGCGAACTCCTCTTCATTGTCAAGGTCGTATACATTCATCTGCACCCTGTTGACGTCTTCTCCTGACAGAGTGTGCAGCTTGCTCCTGAGAGACTTGAACAGTCCCGGCATTATGTATTTCCGTGCTGCGGTGATACCGCCTCCGATGACTATCAGTCCGTCAATCAGAGTGACGGCAGTCGCCATGGCGTTTCCTGCCACCTCTCCCATCTCGTTGAATGCCTTGGCAGCAGCCTCGCGGTCTCCCTCCCGGGTGCCGTCTGCTATCTCGCAGATGTCCTTCGGCTCGAGCCCGTGGTCAGGATTGCCGGAGAGTTCTCCATACACCCTTTTTACGGCGCGGACAGCCACGCCTTCCTCCACGATGACACCGTTGATCTTGCTGTGAGGCAGGCAGAATGTCTCCACACATGAGTTGTCTCCACGGTTCAGTTCCCCGTTGATGACGGTGCCTATGCCGAATCCCGTGCCGAAAGTGTAGCCGATGAGGTTATGGTACCGTTTCTCGCTTCCTGCAGCGGCAAGCCTGGCATTTGTCTCGGGAAGCATCCCTCCCAATGCTTCACCGTATGCGAAGAGGTCTCCGTCGTTGTTGATGAATACAGGGATGCCGAACTTGTCTTCAAGAAACGGTCCCAGGGCCACACCGTCCCTGAAAGAAGGGAAATTCGGCAGATAGCCTCCGATGATGCCGTTGGGATAGTCCGCAGGACCCGGGAATGCGAAACTTATGGCGACCGGGGTCTCCTTGAGTTTGTTGATGACCGAACCGAAGCCTATCACCATGGTGTCGAGGCAAAGGTCGAGGTTGTTCGCATTGGACGGGAGAGTGATAGGGTCAATGATGAACTTCCCTCCCTGCATTGCTGCAAATACCATATTTGTACCGCCCGCATCAAGCGTCAGCACAATACGTGAATCTGTCTGGAAATTAGCCATTGTGTCATTATTTAATCGATTCAGATAAGCGGTTCTCCTGTCATGGCCTCAGGCTGAGGAATGCCCATCAGTTTGAGGATGGTAGGTGCGACATCGGCGAGCTTGCCGTCCTTGACATGGTCTACTCCGGCATTTATCACGATGAACTGTACCTGGTTCAGCGAATGGGCGGTATTAGGAGAGCCGTCGGCATTGTAGGCGTGGTCCGCATTGCCGTGGTCTGCCGTGAGGAGCACCACGTAGTCATTTGCGATGGCTGTCTCCACGACTTCCCTGACGCAGTTGTCGACCTTTGCTACAGCCTTGCATATTGCGGAGAATACCCCTGTATGTCCTACCATGTCGCCGTTGGCGAAATTGAGGATGATCATGTCTTCCTTGCCGGTATTGAGGACTTCAACAAGCCTTTCTGTCACTTCCTGCGCACTCATCTCCGGAAGAAGGTCGTAAGTCGGCACTTTCGGCGACTTGACGAGTATCCTGTCCTCGTTGTCGAACTGCTCCTCGCGGCCCCCGTTGAAGAAGAAGGTCACATGGGCGTATTTCTCTGTCTCGGCGATTCTGAGCTGGCGCTTTCCGGCCTTGGATACTGTCTCCCCGAGGGTGTCGCTGACATTCTCCTTGTCGAAAAGGATGTGCAGCCCCTGGAACTTGTCGTCATACGGGGTAAAGCAGCAATAGTAGAGAGGAAGTGTCTTCATGCCGAACTCAGGCATGTCCTCCTGGGTGAGCACGGCCGTGATTTCCCTTGCGCGGTCGTTGCGGAAGTTGAAGAAAATAACCGCATCTCCCTCCTGGATGGTCCCGAGTGCCTTGTCGTCCGCTCCGGTGATGGATATAGGCTTGATGAACTCGTCTGTCACGCCCTCATCGTATGAGGCCTGGATGCCTTCAGTAGCGGAGGCGAACTTCGCTCCCTCACCTTTGACAAGCAGGTCGTATGCGAGCCTTACCCTCTCCCATCTCTTGTCACGGTCCATGGCATAGTATCTTCCGCATACCGAGGCAACCTTGCCTGTCGTCTCGGCCATCTTCTGCTCGAGAGCCTCCACAAAGCCTTTGCCGCTCTTCGGGTCGGTGTCGCGTCCGTCCATGAAGCAGTGTACGAACACCTTGTCGAGGTTGTACTGTCTGGCGACAGCCAGGAATTCATATACGTGTTCGAGAGAACTGTGCACCCCGCCTGTCGATGTCAGACCCATGAAGTGGAGTTGCTTCCCGCTCTTCGCCACATAGTCATATACATCCTTTATTTCCTTGTTCTCAAGGAGTTTGTGCCCTCTGCAGGCCATATTTATCTTCACGAGGTCCTGATATACGACCCTGCCGGCACCGAGGTTGAGATGTCCGACTTCGGAGTTGCCCATCTGCCCGTCAGGAAGACCGACATATTCTCCGCAGGCCTGGAGATGCCCGAACGGGTATCTCGCCCTGAGAGAGTCAATGTAAGGCGCTCCCTGTGTGTAGATTGCATTTGTCCAGTTGTGTTCGCCCTCGCCCCAGCCGTCGAGGATCATCAGTAGTACTTTTCTGTCCATGATATTTATGAAATTTGAATTGTCACAAAAATTTTCCGGCCCGGTATCCTACAATATTTATGCAACAGCATTGTAAAAGAACAATATTTGCTAAATTTGCCGGAATGACGGCCGATGCCGGATTTTTTGCAAATATAATCATTTGCCGGAATCGGCGTAAATCAAATCTATTCAAATTATGACAGGATGGGACAGACGCAGGCGTAAGGACCGCAGGAAAAAGGAAAAGAAGGAAAAAAGAAGTTATCCCGAGTTTGTCGGGAGGGTCCAGATGACCCGCGAGGGCTATGCATTCGTTATAGTCGACGGGGAGGATGACGATATTTTCGTGAAGGCCTCCAAGACGCGCGGAGCCTTGAACGGTGATACCGTGAGAGTGGCCGTGACAAAGGAGAAGACCGACAGGCAGCGCAAGGAAGGGGAGGTGCTTGAGATTGTGGAGAGGTCGCCGAAGCCGTTTGTCGGCATTCTGCATATTGTCGGAGAGCAGGCCTGGGTGCTGATGCAGAGCCGCGTGATGCCTTATGACATATCAATCCCGATTGAGGGGGCTGAACTCCCGTCGAAAAAGAAGAAAGGCAGGCAGGAAGATGCCGGGACCGCACCAGTGACCGGTTCGCTCAAGAGAATCGGCTTTGACCTGTATTCCGTGACCGGGATTTATGAGACGGTCGACGGCAGACGTCAGGAACTGCAGGCGCGGTCAGGGATGAAAGTGGCGGCAGTGGTTGACAGATGGGACAGGAAGGATCCGGACCCGGTCGGACATCTTGTGGATGTGCTCGGGGAGCCGGGGGAGAATGATACAGAGATGCACGCGATTCTGGCGGAGTTCGCCTTGCCTTACAGGTTCGAGCCTGAGGTCGAGAATGCCGCTGACGGGATTTCGGACAAGATAACGGCAGAGGACAGGAAGTCAAGGCGGGATTTCAGCGATGTGCTCACGTTCACGATAGACCCGGCTGACGCCAAGGATTTTGATGATGCCCTGTCTTTCAGGAAACTGGACAACGGCAATTATGAAGTAGGGGTGCATATCGCGGATGTGACCCACTATGTGACACCTGGCTCCGTGGTGGACAAGGAGGCACAGGAGAGAGGTACTTCGGTATATCTTGTGGACAGGACCGTGCCTATGCTTCCTGAGAAACTCTCGAACAAACTCTGTTCGCTCCGTCCGAACGAGCCGAAACTGTGTTTCTCGGCAGTGTTCGAGATTACCCCTCTTGCCAAGGTGGTGTCGGAGTGGTTCGGCAGGACTGTCATCAATTCGGACTACCGTTTTGCCTATGAGACTGCCCAGCAGATTATCGAAGCAGGGGACAAGGCCATGTCCATGGAACTGCGCGGAGGCACGGACGGCAGGCATGGGGTGATAGGCGACCCTATACTGGAGGCGTCACCTGAGGCGGCCGAGGCCAGGAAGAAGAATGCTGCTGCCAATGTCGAGTCGGCCATGGGAGAGGGGGTCACGACAGGATGCCTGATTCCAGACAATCTGAAAGAGGCTGTGCTTGTCCTGAACGGACTTGCCGCCAAGTTCCGCAAGAAGCGGTTCGCTTCCGGGGCGATAAGTTTCGACAGACCGGAAATGAAGGTGGAAGTGGATGAGAAAGGCCGTCCGGTACGGGTATATCAGAAGGTCAGTAAGGACGCCAACTGGCTGATAGAGGAGTTCATGCTTCTTGCCAACAGAAGTGTGGCAGAGTTTGTGGCCAAGGGTTGCAGGTATCCGTCTGTGCCGGGCACGGGACTTGGCTATCTGTGCATCTCGCCTGAAGAGGCGGCCAAGGCAGCAGGCAAGTCCAGGTCCAAGACATTCGTCTACCGTGTGCATGACGAGCCGAACAGGGAAAAACTTGAGGGGCTCAGGTCGTTCATCCATAATTTCGGCTATGAGATGGGGTCGACAGAGAACGGCAAGGAGATTTCCAGGGAGTTGAACAGCCTGTTTGCGAAAGCAAAGGATACACCGGAATACAATGCCATAGAGATGCTTTCGCTTCGGACGATGGCCAAGGCTCGCTACAGTACCGACAATATCGGTCATTACGGCCTTGCATTCAAATATTACACTCATTTCACCTCACCTATCAGGCGTTATCCGGACATGATGGTGCACAGGCTGCTTGCGATGTACCTCGACGGGGCAGCCTCGCAGAAGAAAGACTACTATGAGGGGCAGTGCAAGCACGCCTCTGAAAGGGAGATAGTTGCAGCCGATGCAGAGAGGGCCAGCATCAAGTACAAACTGGTCGAATTCATGCAGGATAAGGTGGGCTATGAGTTCGAGGGGCATATCTCGGGGCTCACGGAATGGGGGATGTATGTGGAGATTGAGCCTACCAAGATTGAGGGCATGGTCGCTCTCAGGGACATCAAGTCCGATTATTTCGAGTTTGACCAGGACAGGTACAGGATAGTCGGCAAGAGATCCAAGGTGGTGTACAATCTTGGAGATACAGTCAGGATAAGGGTCAAGAATACCAATCTTGAACAGAAGCTGCTTGACTATGAACTCGTCGAGACCGGCAATGAGTCGAGGCTCGGAAAAGATGAGGAATATGCGGGCAATGCAGAGGAGAGAGCCTATGTGGAAGACGGGGTCGCTGAATACGGTTCAGGCAAGAATGCCCGGAAGGAGAAGATAAGAAGGGCGATAAAGGAGTCGAAGAGAAAGTCCCGTTCGGGAAAATCCACGAAGTCTTCTTCCCGGTCCTCCGGAGGGAAATCCTCTTCGTCAAAGAGAAAGACAGTAAAATGAGAAGGTCATGAAATTGCTAAAGATGATATTGCCATGTGCGGCAGCGGCATTATGTGCTGTCGCATCTGCCGGGACGGCTTTTGCTGCCTCCTGTGCTGCAGGGGATAATGTGGAGATTATTTCAGAGTCTGAGTATAGAAGTGAGATAGAGGACTATACGACACAGGAATGGGAATTTCTCGGGGATATGCCGGTCGTCGTTGATTTCTATGCCGACTGGTGCGGCCCGTGCCGAAGACTTTCTCCGATATTGGAGGAGGTCGCTGCAGGGTATGCCGGCAAGGTCAGGTTCTGCAAGGTCAATATAGACAATGCCGAATCTCTTGCCAGGGCGTATGGCATCCGCTCCATCCCTACTGTGCTGTTCATCCCGCTTGAAGGTGAGCCGGTAATGTCCGTAGGCCTGATGTCCGCTTCGGAAATCCGCCGTCAGGTCGATGCCATCTGCGAATAGGCATCCTCTTGCCGGAAGAAATATTAGGGGGTAGACGAGTCCAGTCTTTAGAAGAAAGACAAAAGAGGGAGAACCGAAACTGCCGGTTCTCCCTCTTTTGTGGTCGGGATGAGGCGACTCGAACGCCCGACCCCTACGTCCCGAACGTAGTGCGCTACCAACTGCGCTACATCCCGATTCTTTCTTATGAAAAAGAAGCTGCCTGGATTGACAGCTTCTCTCCCAGC
>CALUST010000018.1 GCA_944323505.1 uncultured Bacteroidales bacterium | reverse complement strand
GAGACCGTAGAAATGCATTACGACAAGCCGGGGTCTGATGATGAGATCATCCGCAGGATCGGAGATGCCGACTGCGTACTGGTATCATTCAAGACCGGCATCAGTCGCCATGTCATAGAATCATGCCCGCATATCCGGTATATCGGGATGTGCTGCACCCTCTATGACAAGAACAGTTGCAACGTGGACATACAAGCAGCAGAGGAGCATGGGATAAAAGTCCGTGGAGTACGCGACTACGGGGATGAAGGCGTGGTGGAATATGCCGTAAGCGAGATTGTCAGGTTTCTGCACGGGTTCGGCGACAGGCAATGGAAAGAGAAAAAATATGAACTCGGAGGAATGAATGTCGGCATCATCGGACTCGGGACGACAGGCAGGATGTGCGCGAACGCATTCAGATTCTTCGGCAGCAACGTATTCTATTTCAGCAGGACACGAAAATCGGACGCAGAACAAGCCGGAATATCCTATCTTGACCTGCACCCGTTGCTGGAGAGATGCGACATCGTACTCACCACCCTGCCACGCAACACATATCTGCTTCAGAAAGAAGAATTCGACATTTTCGGAAACGGCAAGATCCTCATGAATACCTCCATCGGTGCCACATTTGACACAGATGCCCTCAAAGAATGGCTAACAAAGAACCGTGACAGCGCATATTTCTGTGACGGGACAGGGATGGGGACACTGAAAGACGAACTGGCAGCCTTCAACAACGTATTCTACACCCCGTCAACCGCAGGGATGTCTGTCCAGAGTACGGCAAGACTGTCCAGGAAAGCCATTGACAACATCAGAACATTTCTCTCAGAGGAGAGACAATAAGAGGAAATACCAAAATAAAACACTTCACAATCAAATACATTTATCATGAAAGGTGCATATATATTCTTCGCCAACGGCTTCGAAGAGACCGAGGCTCTGGCTCCGATTGACGTTCTGCGCAGAGGCGGAGTCGATCTCAAGATCGTCTCCATCTACGACGACAAGACAGTGACAGGCTCGCACAAAATACCTATGATTGCGGATATGTCATTCCCGGAATTCCTCGCACAGGTAGAACTGGCAGGGACAACCGAGGGAGACATAATGGTATTTCCGGGAGGCATGCCTGGCTCCACCAATCTTGCCGCCTGTGACAGGCTCATGGAACTGATGCTGAGACATTATGACGAAGGCGGGAGCGTGGCAGCCATCTGTGCCGCCCCAAGTGTGGTCCTTGGCAAACTGCCCGGGCTCTCAGGCAAGACCATGACCTGCTACGACGGATTTGAGCCTGCACTCGTCGAAAAAGGCGTAAGACACACAAAAGACGGGGTGGCTGTTGACGGGAACATCATCACAGGACGCGGAGCCGGACACGCAGTCGCATTCGGGCTGGCGATACTGGCACACCTGAAAGGACAGGAGACTGCCGACAAGGTCGCCGCAAGCATAATGCTCTGATTACCGCCCGAACTTCGACATGAGTTCCCTGTAGAGGTTGCCGCAGGCGTTCTCCAGGAGATCCAGGACAAGTTCAAAACCGTCCCTGCCCATATAATACGGGTCCGGGATATAAGTTATCGAATGGCCGGTAAGATAATCGGCCATTCTTTTTATTTTCCTGGAATCCTCGACAGAGGGGGCCAGATCCATGAGATCAGTATAATTGTTGTCATCCATCGCCATGACAAGGTCGAACTCCAGAAAATCAAGAGATGTGACAGGCCTCGCCCGATGAGTCAGGGAATATCCCCTTGCCGCAGCAGCAGAACACATCCTCCTGTCTGGCAGATCGCCCTGATGCCCTGAATATGTCCCGGCAGAATCGACATGAAACAATGCCGTGCTGCCGTTCCTGTCGACTACAGCCTGGAATATCCCTTGGGCAGCCGGGGAACGGCATATATTCCCCAGGCAGACGAAAAGTATCTTGTATTTCTTGTCTTTCACTTGATGACTATCCTTTCTATACGACGTGGTATGGAGGTGAAAATCTCATAAGGTATCGTGCCAAGGACAGCAGCCAGTTCGGATGCCGTCGGCTCCTCCCCGAAAATGGTGACCGTATCCCCTGCCTCAGCCGGCACACCAGTGATGTCAAGCATACACATATCCATGCATATATTGCCGATGGTCGGCACCCTGTGCCCGTTGAGCATAAAAGAACAATGCCCGTTGCCAAGATGCCTGTCGATGCCGTCAGCATAGCCGACCGGAATAGTGGCGATGACAGTCCCTGATGGGGCAATCTTCCCGCTACATCCATAGCCTATGAATCCGTCCTCCGGACTGAGATGCTTAATCTGCAATATCTTGCACTTGAACGACGCCACCGGTGCGAGTTTCACGGACGGGATGGCACTGATGCCGTATATGCCGATGCCGAGACGCACCATATCAAACTGATACTGCGGAAAACGTTCAATCCCTGCCGAATTCAGTATATGATACATAGGTCTGTAGCCTATCGCCTCTGATATCCTGTCGGCATTGGCCACGAACATTTTCACCTGTCCTTCCGTAAAACTGTCATGGTCCGGATCTTCCGATGCCGCCAGATGAGAATATACCGAACATACTCTCACTGAGTCAGTACTTGCGAGATATGCCAGGAGTTCATCCAGTTCACTTGTCATGAATCCCAGACGGTGCATCCCTGTATCGAGTTTAACATGAATCGGGAAACGCTTGATGCCCCTCGACTCCAGCACCCGGCACAATGCCTTGAGTGTATACATGTTAGGAATACCAGGCTCAAGCCCGTAATCAATTATCTCGTCAAAGAAGTCCGTACCTGCAGTCAACACGAGAATCGGGACCTTGATTCCGGCTTTCCTCAACTCGACCCCCTCGACAGGATAGGCCACGGCCAGATAATCCGCACCTGCAGACTCCATCATCGAGGCGAACTCCACGGCCCCGTGCCCGTAAGCATTGGCCTTGACCAGAATAAGAAGTTTCACCGAGGGCTTCAGCAGAGAGCGGAAATACCTGTAGTTGTCAAGACAACCCGGCAGATTGATTTCCAGCCTGGAGAAATCGTCCTCATTGCCGTTTATATGAAAATCCTTGTCAATCATCATTTTCATCACGAAATCATTCCTTGCCGCATGACATGATATGCCATAAAGCCGACAAGGCTGCAAAAATACTAAAAATATTCATGTCCGGTCAATGAATATGTCATGAAAAACATGACAAAATTTCAGCGGCTTGCTTTTTGCATATCAGCAGCCGCCTCAAGACATTATAAACAATTTTAAACAAAAGAAAAATGATCTGGATTATTTTCATAGCCGTGATGGTGCTGAGTCTGATTATTCAGAACACCCTGCAGAGCAGGTTCAGAAAGTACTCGAAAGTCCCGTTGACCAACGGCATGTCAGGAGCGGAAGTGGCCACAAAGATGCTGCATGACAACGGCATCTACGATGTAAAGGTGATTCCGACCAACGGGATGCTGACAGACCACTACAATCCGATGACAAAGACGGTGGCTCTCAGTGAAGGTGTCTACGCCAGCAGGTCTGTCGCAGCAGCGGCTGTCGCTGCACATGAATGCGGACACGCAGTACAGCACGCCGCAGGATATGCCCCTCTGAAAATGCGCTCCGCCCTTGTCCCGGTCGTAAGTTTCGCATCCAACATCGTACAATGGGTGCTTCTCCTGGGAATCATACTCATCAACTCCTTCCCCACTCTGCTTTGGGTCGGCATAGGACTGTTTGCGATGACAACTCTCTTCAGTTTCATCACCCTGCCTGTAGAAATCAACGCCAGCAGACGGGCTGTAGCATGGCTTGCCAACGCCGGCATCACAGACGGACAGACCCAGCCGATGGCGATTGACGCATTGAAATGGGCTGCATACACCTACGTGATTGCTGCAATCGGCTCACTTGCCACATTGCTCTATTATGTGGCGATTGCTCTCGGAGGAAGAAGGGACTGACTGTCAGAGCAGAAGCATCACAGCAAACGAATACAGGAGAAATCCCTGAAATGTAAGATTTCCGGCGGTGTCCGAGACCAGAAATGTCTCAGTGGCATCGCCGGATGCCAATTCTGACAAGTCCTCATAGTCCGGTATGCTGCTGTACGACCATTTTTTCACAAGATAGCCTCTGTTGAACCACGTGATGCCCCCATTAGAGCGGTTCAACGATATGATTGTCTTATAATCAGCAAAATACATCACATCATCAAGGTGCAGAAGAAGATCCTCTTCAACACCTGAAGCAGCCAATATGGCATCTGCCTGCCCCGGGGTGACTGATACCAGCACCAATGGCCTGAAGCCTGTTCTTATCGCATCATCCACAAACACGGCCAGACGCCTCCACTGTCCGGCAGACACGTCCTCCGGACGGTATAGAGTGACGCACAGGGCATTACCCTCTGTAGCAAGCCTGTCCTGATACTCCCCATTGGCATCCGTAAAAGGCAGCGAAGGGACAGTCTCGCCACGGATAACTGATTTTGTAATCATCTCCGTTGTCACGTATGTCCATGTGGAATCCGGGATTTCGTCAAGGGAAAAACGTTCCTGCACACCATCTTTTTCATATACAAAGACGGCCTCATACATGTCATCCGCACCACCTCGGTGATGTCTGTCGGCAGCAGCGAGCCTTGACCCGGGACGGAAGTCTGTAAAATCGACAAGCGGGATATACAATAACGAATACAGCATCAACGCAATTACGGCAACAGACACGAGCGAGAACGAGACATATTTCCGTCTCTTGTTCCTGCCGAATGACTTGTATGGCCAGAAAGCGGCAAACACAAGGATACACAGCACCACATTCTTCAGGAATGACTGCAGGTGTGTAAGATGGATAGCCTCGCCGAAACATCCGCAGTCCATGGACGGGTTGAAAATCCACAGAAGCAGCGTCAGCAAGGTAAAAAATGCGAGAAAACACGACACCACATAGGCAGTCGCCCGCCTCCAGACGCCCGTAATCAATGCCACGCCTGACATCGTCTCCACAAAAGCCAGGACAACACCTGCCGTCTTGGCAGAAAATCCGAGGAAGCCGACATGAAGGAATTTGTAATACTCATCCATGATCAGCCCCGTCCCTGTCGGATCCATAAGTTTCAGGACACCTGACAGGAAAAACACGACCCCGACAAGAAAGGCGCAGAATCTCCTTGCGCGAGGCGGCAACTGAAGCGTCTTTCTGTGCTTCTTTTCGCGAGCATCTGCCCCGACCTGTTCCTCTGCCATCATCACATCCACTGGATGGACTTCACAGGTGTCAGTCTTTGATTTATTTCGTTTAAGCGACATTTCCCCTTATTTTACAACCTTATTGCAACATACCCGGACTGCATCTACCTCCCCTTTCACTTTGGCGAAAATCTCATCCGGGGGCAGCATCTCACCATTCTCATCCGAACAGTCAACCCTTATGAACCTGGGATCACGGGCGCACTGCTCCAGGTATATGCCCCTGACGGCCTTCTGAAACTCTATATCTGCCTCATGAATATCCTGCGCCCCGGCAAGATACTCCCTGTCACTGCCACCTCTCGATGAATTGAGTTTCTTCTCGACGAAACCGACCGGGACATCCAGGAAAATATTCAGATCCGGTACCGGAAGGGAGAAATCGCCATATTCCGTATTGAAAATCCAGTCCCTGAGCGCGTCCCGCTCCTGTCCGGCAGGCAGTTTTGCACACTGGTAGGCGATGTTTGAATACACATACCTGTCCAGCAGCACAGTACCTCCTTCTGCAAGGATGCTCTTCATCTCCGTGGCTGCCCCGTGCCTGTCCTCAGCGAACAGCAGGGCCACCAGTTGAGGGTGCACCTGGTCATTCGCCCCGAAATCTCCTCTGAGAAAACGGCTTATGAGATCCCCGTAGACCGGGGCGTCATACCGCGGGAAATGTATATATTCAAGGCGCCCGGAAGTCTGCTCCAGATAGTTTTTCAAACGTCTGACCTGGGTCGATTTTCCAGATCCGTCAAGTCCTTCAAGTACAACAAGCATGGCTAAAGATCAAAAGTTCGGGCACAAATTTAACGATAAATGCCGAATCGGCACAGGTCACTCCAAAGATTTTGCCGTATCGACATCCGAAATCCGCTTCCCGGGCTTCTCAGGCACCCCGAGTGCAATCACCTGCCTCGCGGATGTCACAATGCTCGGCCCCGAATCCTTCAGTTTCGACTCACAGGACTCATAACAGTCCATGGCATCCTTCAGCCTTGTCCCCATCGCCTTGTGGTATTTCATGAAATCATGCACGCGGTCTATCATATTCCGGGCCGAGGCTATGATCCTGTTCTGATTACGCACCTGCTCTACACTTATCCATGCCGTCCTTATCATACGCAGGAACGGTATCAGTGTCTCTTCAGTGACTATCAGCACATTCCGGGCAAACGCATTTCTCCACAAATCCTTGTCCGCAGTCTTCGCCAGCTGAAGTGCGCCATAGACCGGGATGAACATCAGGACATAGCCCAGATTCTTCCGCCCGGCAGGAAGATATGAACTATAGTCTTTCCTTGACAAACTGTCTATCTGCGCCGTGATTGCTGCCAGGTTTCTCTTCGCGGCAGACACCCTCTCCTCCTCCGTCTTCGCACTGACATAGTCTGAATATGCACTCAGGTCCACTTTTGAATCCACCACAATATCTGTCTTGTCCGGATAATGGATGATGAAATCTGGCCTCATCTTCTTCCCCGAATCAGGATTCCTGACAGTCTCGCCGAGTTCGCCCGTGAGTGTGGCCTCCCTGTCATAGTCCCGTCCCTCGACAAAGCCCTCGCTCTTAAGGATATTCTCCAGCAGGGTCTCACCCCAGCAGCCCTGAATCTTATTCTGCCCTCTCAGGGCATCCGCCAGACTGTCCGCCTTGCTGCCGATGCTCTCGGACTGCTCCCTCAACTGCCGCACAGCGAGTTCCATCCGCGTCCCCAAATCTGTTGCGGTCTTGACCTGCATCTCCTTCGTGTCATCAAACGACTTCTTCATCGCCTGAAGGTCTTTCGTGAGATTTCCAGTGATGTTCCGGAACACCTCAGAGGCATTCCTGTCCAGTTCCGCCTCCCGAGCCTTCAGTATCTCCTCCGTCCTCGCCGTCATCTCATCTTTCACCGCCTTTATCTGGGCACTCAGCGACTTCTCATAGTTCTCCCTGATCTCTTTCAGAGATGACTCATAGTTGTCACGCATTGCCGAGACAGCCGACTCATGACCTTCCTTCTGACTCCGGATAACCCGTTCATAGCCATCTTTCTGAGCCTGCATCGCCTTTTCATATTCATTTCTGACAGACTGAAGGCTTTTCTCGTGCTCGCGCTCCAGCCTGGCGACTGTCTGCCTGTACATGTTATGAACAACAAACATCGCTGCAGCCGCTACTGCCACAGCCGCTGTCACAATCATTATCATCATCCCTGTCGTCATGTCCGTATCATTTGTCCGACACAATGTATGAATTAATGCACTAAAATGCAAAAGGAAAATTTTCGAATCAGGAGGATAATACGTATTTTTATACATTGATTCACTGCCGGCAAGGCAACAGATACGAATAATTCTGATATTATGGCTTTTTTCAGGAAAAAGAGACAAGATAAGGCCGCTGTCGGTAATGCGGCCAGGGAAAATGATGCCCGCAAGGACGTGAAGGAAGGAATAACCGTCAGGGCAATGTTCGATTTTCTGAAAAGAGAGGGTTTTGTCCCGGAGAAAGACCTCAATGAGGAGTCTGTCATCGACTTCAAATACCAGGGGACACCCGTCAGGATGGAAATAAATGACGGGGAATACATCAGACTCATTTCAGGATTCAGCCTCAAACCTGAAGAGATGAACTATTTCAATCTTCTCCTGGCTGCCACCAATGTCATGTACGAACTCCGCATGGTCAAGATAGTCATCGGGGAACGCTGGATACAGTTCACAATCGAGACTCTCGTCTCATCAGTTGAAGAATATTCCGTATTCTTCATGAGATACCTTGACATTCTGACCAACGCCATCACCCGTCATCAGGAGGCATACACCAAATACGAGGAAGAAAGAAAATCCGCAGAAGAACACAGCGAAGAGGCTGTCATCGACAAAATGTTTCAGGAGGTCGTCGAATCACAAAGCAACAACCCCCTGAAAAACTGACCAGCAGACGGTTTTCCGACGCATACACACTGACAACAAATGCACATACGACTGCTGCAATCGCGATAATAATTGACTTTTTCATAATAGTATTATTTAATGTTGTTCACTACGAACTGCAGGAAATTCGTTTCTGCAGACATATATTAATGTATATCATGCCTCAGAAGTAAACAGCATCATGCAATATTGTCCGGGAAATATGCTATCTTCGCGATGTTATGGGGAAAACCAAATTCGATACTTGTTTTTTCGAGCGTTATGCCATGATATCATTGAGGTCACTCCTCGGTGACCGGTACTCGTGTCTCGTAAACGAAGACAGACCTGACCTGCAGGCGCCGGACCATTCACTGGGCATAGAGGTCACCAGGGCAATGGAAGAGAACAAGTCCGTCGCTGATTCCCTGCTTCTGGAGATGGCCGGCATCATCGAGCCAGATGACGACAACGATGCACAGGATGACTACCGGAGCATCATCGACAGCGGTTATGCCTACGGTCTGCGGGGAGGCAAATATGTCGGTTCGGTCGAATACAACTACTGGGCGCTTGCCATGCCCCTGAAGAGAATCATCGCCAGCAAGGTTGACAAGGTGAGTTCCGGTTTCTATGGGCATTTCTCCGACTTCGGGTTGTACGTATTTTGCAAAGACCATCTATCAGAAGAAGAGGTCCGGCTCA
Source organism: uncultured Bacteroidales bacterium (assembly GCA_944323505.1). GTDB lineage: Bacteria > Bacteroidota > Bacteroidia > Bacteroidales > UBA932 > Cryptobacteroides. The sequence goes on along the minus strand of CALUST010000018.1, from coordinate 1,004 downwards.
CAGTGGCCTACACTTCCGGGCTCCAGCAGGGTCTCGGCACTCGTTTCAGCACATTGTACCTCTCCCTCATCGACAGGCTCTATGTCTGCGATATGGCTGGAGGCAACATATCACACAAAGAGATCTCCCGTGAAATGTGCCGCCAGTTCTTCCGCAAGGCACTTGAATGAGATGCCTTTAAAAGCAAGATAAAGCCTTCACCGTCAATATCATCGGATACTTTCGAAACGCGAAGGATAGGCGAGCAACTGGTATGCTATAGCCCAGGCCATGCGAAGATGCCCCTGAGTATTAGGATGAAGCCTGTCGGTATCCTTGTTGCGGAAATACGGGACGTGTGCATCCGACAACGGATATAGGCCGCTGATGCTGTTAAGGTCGATGACCGGGACGGCCCACACATTTGCCAGTTCCTTGATTGCAAGGACATAATCATCGATAAAATACCCGCAGGCATTGGCATACGATTCGTCCGGCTGGATATTAGTCGCCCTGAAATACGCATATCCCCGATGGAGAGGCGTCAGAAAAATTATCTGCTTGTCCGGATAGTGACTTTTGAGCCAACGCATCACAATATTTGTCCTGCCTTTGAACGTGGAATTGTCATATATCAATTCGCGGTATCTGCGCTCCTGTACGGCAGGTCCGGACACTTCGACCTCTTTAGTCGAGAAAGTGTACCATTCCCCGACAGGGACACCACCGTTGTAATCGTTCGTCCCGACAAAAACGATGATGGCGTCCACGTCCTGCCCATGTTCAGCCTCCAGCCGCTCAGCCTGTCCGACTATATTGTCCATCCTATGCCCGCTGATGCCATAGACATAGGCTTCTATCCCTAAAATGTCCTTGAGATTGTTCCAGTAGACATCGTTGGTAGTACCAATCTGCGCGGCATCTGTTATGGAATCCCCGAGAAAAGCCACCTTTGCCCCCTCCCATTGGCTCTGGATCAAAGGCTGCGCATTGAGAGCCTGTACGAATGACACCGCTGCAACCAC
>CALUST010000017.1 GCA_944323505.1 uncultured Bacteroidales bacterium | reverse complement strand
GAATTAAGGCTAACTCGATGATTAACATCGAATTAGCCTTTTATTTTGGTGCTCCCTCAGGGGCTCGAACCCTGGACCCCAACATTAAGAGTGTCGTGCTCTACCAACTGAGCTAAGGAAGCGTCATGAAAGCCATTTTACCGGCCACTTCGTGATCCGTTTGGGATTCGAACCCAAGACCCCAACATTAAAAGTGTTGTGCTCTACCAGCTGAGCTAACGAATCTTCCCGTTTTCCATCCCCTGAAATGAATCCGGAATGGGTTCTTTCCCGAAATGGGAATGCAAAGGTATGGTTTTATTGGTAATTCTCCAAATATTATTTATATTTTTTGTCATTTTTTTAGATACAGGACTCAAGTTCGCGTACTATCATATCTTCCGCAGAGCGGACCCAGTCGGGGAAATCAGGGTCAGGGACAAAGCCGTCAGCGAACTCAAGCAGCGCGCTCAGATTAAATTCAGCGGCCGAAATCCCTATGCCGCAGCGCATGGCATCATACGCATTGCACTCCTGCTCGATATGGGAGGGCACCATCAGTATCGGTTTGCCGAGATATGCCGCCTCGCAGACGGATTCGAATCCCGCCGTACTCGCATAGGCCTTGCACCCTGCCATCTGCTTCAGGAACTCCCTGTCATCCAAGGTGTAGAAAGTCAATGTGTCGTCATACTTCTTTACAGGCCCCTCCGACCACTTGTCCCAGAAGAAGCGCAGTTCCACATCCGGATGCCTGTGATGCCACTTCATGACGTCGGAAGCAAATCCGGGATTGAGCATATACCCGTGTATGTAATTCCCTTTGACAGGCACAGTTTCGAGCACCTCCCTGCGCAGGAGCGGAGGCACGATACGGATATTATGTCCATTGTCATCAGGCATCCTGCGGAACGAGAGAGCAAGATGGCGGCTCGCCCCGATTGACGTCAGCCGTGAATAGAAGTTCAGGGCAGACACCCCTGACAGTCCGTGCTGATGGACATCAAAGTCCTTGTGCAGGAACAGGTACTGGTGCCCTATGCATATCTGCGGCGTCCTGATATTGTACAGCAGATAGGTCAGTCCGGTAAGGAGCTCATAGAAATTGACCACAATGTCCGCTCCGGAGTCCCGGATCGTATTCTTTATGAACTTCAGACTCTTCTGATACTTGGACATTGTCACAAGATTGTAGAGCACGCTCTTGCCCATATCCGCCTTCCGGTTCTTGGCAGAAGGCACGAAATTGACACTCAGGAACTGCTGCACAGGGGCAGACACCCCCTTGAGGAAGAAATCCGGCAGTACCCTGGACTTGCTCCTGCCGACAAGCATTCCGATGACCTCATGTCCGCGGGCCGTAAGCATCCTCTCCATAGTCATGGCCTGTGTGAGATGCCCGCGCCCCTCGCCTTGTACTATAAACAGATACTTCATAATGCTATCTTTTGCTGCAGCCTGCCCTGATGAGGGGTCAGTCCGCCTGTTCTCCGGAAATTGAAGGATAAGGATAACGGACAATGCTCCATTCCCCGTCGAATGTCTCCACAAGAGCGGACAGGGACTCTACCCAATCCCCCGAATTGAGATAATGGATGCCGTCAATCATCCTGTTTTCCGGATAATGGATATGACCGCAGATGACTCCGTCGCATTTCTTCGACCTCGCCAGGTCAGCCAGCATACCCTCAAACCCGGAAATGACGGAGACAGCCTGTTTCACCTTATGCTTCAGAAACTGCGAAAGGGAGAAATAAGGCTTCCCCTGCTTCAGACGGTACTTGTTATAGATACCGTTGATTCTCAGAAGGGCATTGTAACTTATGTCCCCGAGTTTGGCCAGCCATTTCATATTGGACGTGACACTGTCGAAGACATCTCCATGAGTGATGAAATAACGTTTGTCCCCGCTTTCAAGCACATAGTCCCTGACAATGCTCACGCTGCCGAGCTTAAGAGGGGCTATATTCTCCAGAAAATCATCATGATTGCCACGGATATATATCACTTCGGTATTCCAGTTCTCCATCATCTTCATGACGGTCTTGAAAAGGAGGGTATATTCCGGTCTCCAGCCTTTCACTCCGGAACGTTTCTGAAGCTGCCATCCGTCGATTATATCCCCGTTCATAATCAGCCTGTCACAGTCCACGCTGCCGAGAAATTTTGCAGCCTCGGCCACTTTAGCGTGTTTCGAACCCATGTGGATGTCGGAAATGACGACTGTCCTGAAATGCGGTCTGTTCACCATAGCCTTCTGACGAATTTACTGTTCTGCATCGTTGAATCTCCCGGCCCTCACAAGTCTCCTGCCTACAGAGCAATAAAGGAACCCTGCATTCTCAAGTTCCTCCGAATCATATATATTCCTTCCGTCCACAACGACAGGACGGTGCATAGCCTTCTTTATCACCTGCCAACCCGGCATCCTGAACTGCTTCCACTCGGTCAGAAGCACGAGAGCGTCAGCGTCATTGACCGCATCGTACATATCAAGGGCATATTCCACCCTGTCCCCGAGACGGCGGCGGCATTCATCCATGGCGACAGGGTCATACACACGGACAGTACAGCCGGCATCCAGCAGCAGTCCGATGGTCACCAGTGACGGAGCCTCGCGCATATCATCTGTCTCCGGCTTGAAGGCAAGCCCCCATACTGCGATTCTCCTGCCCTGCATCCTGCCATGGAAAACCTCCTCAAGCTTGCGGAACAAGATACCTTTCTGGCGTTCGTTCACGTCCTCCACCGCCCTCAGCACCCGCATATCATACCCTGCATCAGCAGCGGTCTTCACCAGAGCCTTGACATCCTTCGGGAAACAACTCCCGCCGTACCCGCAACCGGGATACAGGAACTTGCTGCCTATACGGCTGTCTGTACCTATCCCACGGCGGACCATATTGACGTCAGCCCCGACAATCTCGCACAGGTTGGCGATGTCGTTCATGAAGCTTATCCTCGTGGCCAGCATGGCATTCGCCGCATATTTTATCATCTCTGCCGAAGGGATATCCGTGAATATCACACGGAAATTGTTCAGAAGGAACGGTCTGTACAGTCTGGTCATCAGTTCCTTGGCCCGTTCCGACTCCACTCCGACCACCACCCTGTCCGGGCTCATGAAATCCTTTACCGCAGCCCCTTCCTTCAGGAACTCGGGATTGGAGGCCACGTCAAAATCTATTGTCACACCCCTCAACTCCTGCTCCCGGAGCACTGCCGCCTTCACTTTCTCCGATGTCCCCACCGGAACAGTCGATTTGGTGACAAGAAGTATATATCTGCTCATCATCCTGCCGACGGAAGCGGCCACCTCCAGCACATGGGAAAGGTCTGCACTACCGTCCTCGTCAGGAGGGGTGCCGACCGCAATGAACACAATCTCCACCGAGTCGATGCACGAGGCAAGGTCATCGGTGAAAAAGAGCCTCCCTGCCTTGTGATTCCTTGCCACCATCTCGTCAAGCCCCGGCTCATATATGGGGACGGAGCCGGCATTCAGGGCATCCACCTTGGCCTTGTCCACATCCACACATGTCACCACGGCCCCCATCTCAGCGAAACAGGTCCCGCTCACCAGTCCCACATATCCGGTTCCTACTATTGCTATATTCATGTCTGTATCCTTATCAGCCGAGCCTGTCGGCAAAACCTCTTATCTCCTGTTCTTCAGAAAGCCTGCACACCAGCGTCCTTCCGTCCTTTTCCGCCACGATATAGCCGTCCAGGCCATCAACTGCCACAGATCCCGCGGCATGGACCATACAGTCCCTGCATCCGGACAGGACAACCCTGTCACCGACAACGGCATTCCCGTCCGCATCCTGGCGCAAATGACTTTTCACGGAACTCCAGCTGCCGAGGTCGCTCCATCCCAAATCCTCAGGAATCACATAGATGTCCCCGGACTTCTCCATCACTGCATAGTCAATGGATATTTTCTCGCATTCCCTGAAATGCAAGGCCAGCTGCTCATCTTCCGAAGCCGTATAGAATGACGGGGCCAGCCTGTCCATGACCTCCATGATACCAGGGGCGTACTTCCTCAACTGGGCATCGATGGTATTGATATTCCATACGAAGATACCGGCGTTCCAGAAATAGTTCCCAGCCTCAAGATAATACCCTGCCGTCTGTCTGTCGGGCTTCTCCTTGAATGAATCCACCTTGCACACCTCGCCCTGACGTCTCTCCGATGCACATATATAGCCATATCCTGTCTCCGGACGGTCAGGGACAATGCCTATCGTCACTATCGAAGATGAAGAGGCTGTGAAATCAAGCGCTTTCCGTATCACGGCTGCAAACTTGCCTGTCTCCGTGACAAGGGCATCGGCAGGCGTCACCACTACATTGGCGCCCGGATGCCGCATGACTATCTTTCTGCAGGCGTATGCTATGCATGGAGCCGTATTGCGCGGCTCCGGCTCGGCAAGTATATGATCCTGAGGAATCCCCGGCAATTGGGAGCGGACATGCTCCACGTATCTTGCCGATGTGACCACCCAGAAATTACCCATGCCGCATACCGGCAGGAACCTGTCAACCGTCATCTGTATCAGAGTCCTGCCGGTACCGAGAATATCAATGAACTGCTTGGGCATTTCAGGTGTGCTTACAGGCCAGAGCCTGCTTCCTGTGCCACCCGCCATTATCACGACATGAGTTTCCATAATCAAATCTAACGTTCCTATAAGGATGTAAAGTTATCAATTTTTCTGTTAAATCCTCGTTACATCCTTATTAAATATAAATGCAGGACCGTCAGAACGAGAGTCCGAGTTTGAATCCGCAGTTGTTGATGCCGTTGACACCGAACGCCTCGGATCTGTTGGTGGCATAACTGTAATAGACAGCGAACTGGAACCCGAGATTGCTCCTGTTGAAAGGATGCCATGTCAGACCCGCCTCAGGAGATGCATAGAAGCCCCAATTGCCGTCGTAAGCCACCATTGGCCCGAAATAGGTATGCTGGCTTGCATAGTTCGCCCCGATCTTGGCCTCGACATAAGGCTCCAGTTTCGTCCATGTGAACCTGTACCTCAATGTCGCGCCGAACGGAATCTGAAACAGGGAATGATACAGGTCCGTATTGACCGCGCCCCCGTCAAAATAATATGTCTGTCTTGCGACATAGTCATTATTGGTATTGTAACTTGCAAAAAGACCGACACCTATGCATGGCATCACATAGTAGCCGCCTTCAGCATAGGCTCCCCAGCCTTGTGCAGACTCGGAATACCCGTTGGACGGTGTGGCATTGAACTGCCATCCCGCATTGATATACCATCTCTTGCCCACCTGGGCATCGGCAGATATCGAAACCAGCATGAACACTGCTGCTGCCAATATGATGTTCCTAAGAATCTTCATGATACTGTCTCCTTTGGTTTATAAAGTGCCGTTCTGTCCCTTGTCAAGGGCAGGAGTCTGGGCAAATGACTGCCCCACAGCCTCTTCAAGGCGTGATGACATGTTCCCTGACATGAGGCTGCCGTCCAGATAACTGTTCCAGACGACTGAAAGCCTTACATCCTTGTCAGCCTCTTCATCCCCTGTGAGAGGTGTGAGATCGACCATCTCGGCAAAGAACGAATGAGTGGAATATGAATATGAGACAGGGAAGGCATAAGGCGCCCAGCCTCCATAATATCCGCCCCACCATGACGGGGACCAGTAGCCCGGATAACCCCACCACCAGTACGGGTCGGTGACATAATCCACGAAATACTGAGTATCCTCGACATAACTTATCTGAAGACCGAGGTCCGCATCTTCCTTGACATCTGACTTGTCATATCCGAGTCCGGTCATGGCATCCTCATACATCCGGATGATGTCTGCGGCAAAGTCAGACTCCGATGACTTCAGATAGACAGGACGTCCTGAGTCCATCACCAGCACACTGTCAGCCACTATGAAAGTGTCATATTTTGAGAAATCAGCGGTCTTGTCATAGGAAGTATAGACAAAGTATCTGCCGTCTGTCTGAGACATGTCCGGCTCCTTGCGGCACGCCATGAGCGAGGCCGCCACCACCATAAGCAATAAAATTCTCTTCATGGCAATTCCTTTTAATATTATAATGACATCCCTTCGATAGTCCTGCTATGGGAATAAGGGACAATACGTCCGTCAAGACGGATACTGTTGGAGTTGAAATTAGGCATGACGACGGCATAGGCATAGTTGCTGTCCTTGGTAAGGGAGATGTCCACCCTCGCACTGATGCCGACGCCTGTGACATTCATGGAATACCTGATGTTGCCACGCTTGTCGGAAGATACTGTCACTCCGGAAATGGTCCCGTCCACCGTGACGCCTCCGACACCGTTTGGCCCGGCATAGAAATACGACGGGGAGACCTGGACAACAGCCCTGCCGTCCTTTACCGAGATAAAATTGGTCGTGGAACTGACCTGTACCCGTGTGCCCCGCTTGAATGTGACGGCATCTGCCTCAAGCACGAACGCGGCACTCTGCACAGCCTTTTCTGCAATCGCCCCCGAAAGGGAGTCTGCCACATCGTATACAGCCATGCTTTTCATGCGTCGCTGCTGAAAAGCCTCCATATCATTTTTCCAACGGTCAATCCTTTCCTGTCGGGTTTCTTTTCTCTGGGCTGACCCGATGAACCCCACTGATACCAGAATCAGCATCAAAATCAGTCGTCTCATAACAATAAAATTTAAAAACCGGAGGTGTATAATGGCAAAGTACGCGCCAAATGCCTCCGGACATGAAAAAATGTCACAATACGACAAAAAAAACAGATGGTGAACCAATAGTAATTTTGGTTCACCATCTCATGGAATTCGGGTCCAGCCCTATATTTGCCATGATATCTGTGGCGGCTATGAGTTCAGAATAAGTCGACTCAGATGTAGAGCAATACCACTACCGGAGACGGGACTCCAGTCCGGGCCATTGTGCCATATCGAAGTCGTCCTTGACCGCATCAGGCACTGTAGGGAAGAAGTCGAATTCATTTCCGATCTTGTCCTCAATGTCTGACACAGAGAATATCCATTCCGAAGACTGAGGCTCGAATCTGTCCACGCCCTCATCTGGGAAATACTGCGGATACCAGAAGCCTATCGCCGTCAGTTCGTCTGCGGAGCATTCCGCCACCGGTCTGCCTGTATTGCCTGACACTGTCTTCAATATCACACGGTATCTTGCTTCAGGGACGACACATTCCTTGGACCTGTCAGTCCGGACACCGTCATCACTGGCATCAATCGCCTTATGGGACTCATCTCCGTACCAGCAACCTGTCACCACATAGACTGTGTCCCGTGAGCCGGTCCATTCATACGAAAGGAGTTCCTCGACTATCGCCCATGTGCTTGTCTCCTCATCACCCTCCATCCACTCGTGCAGATACATCTCAGGAGCGATGTTGGTCGGATAGAAAGTCTGGATGTTAAGATCGCTGCCTGCTCCGCGCCGGTCATCAGACCTGAGCAGATGCCCTTTGGTAAAATATTCCCGGACATCATAACTTGCCGACCAGTAATATGACTCATCCTCCGGCCTTCCGCCCGTCGCACTCCATGGCCAGGCTTCCCAGTCATAAGGATAGATTGCGGACTGCTCATCCCCGGTCATCAACGGGTCAGGCCGCCACGGGTCAGGGTCTGTCCTGCCTGAGCCTTGCATATAGCAGTCATGGTGGACAGATGCCACCCACACAGGATTGTGCCTCCTCACATCATAGCAGGCGGCATAATTACGCACCTCCTCAGTTGTTCCCGGGATTGTGGCAAAATGGCTGATATACTTGTAGTCACTGTTCTCCTTCAAGGTCGCAGGCAGTTCAGGCCAAGGATACTGTCTCCCGAAAGTTATCGTCTGGGAAGCACCTGTCCCCTCTGCAAGCATGACATCATCAATCTTGACATTGTATGTCCCCTCAAACATTATATCCACAGATGCCGGGACAGTGCCTTCAATGGAGAACTCCGCAGTACAGAGATTCCAGTCTGTGGAAGTCCCGACCCTCTGATATGTCACGGACACCCTTTCATCCGTGCCGGAATCGGTGACATACAGCCGGAGATCCTCGTTGACGGCGAATGAACCTTTGCCTGGATCGCCTGAATTGCCGAATGTCAGACGGAATGACGACATACCGGCAGGCAAGGCTATATCATTGATTGAAAGCCATGGAGAGCCCTTTCCGAAATTGAGGGCATTGCCTCCCGAAGCACCTTCGTACCCCCTGGAAGGATAGGAATCCCTCACACTGACCGTACGTCCGGTGTATGTGACAGAGGCCGCCCCGCTCCCGGTCTTGTTGACAAAGTCGTCCTTCTCGTCTATGTAATATGCCCCGCCATTGACAAGGCTTCCGTCAAAATCATCATAATATATGGCGTCAGCAACGTCAGGGTCATCAGACGGGTCTTCCGAAGGGTCATCAGGAGTATCCTGACCTCCTGTCCCGTTGATGACATACACCGTCTCCGAGAGGATTTTATCGCCTGAGCCTCTCGATATCGTGGACACTGTCACTTCCGAACGTCCCTCCGGAGCGGACACCACAGTCACCTGCGTCTCCCCCGCCTGTCCTGACATCCTGTCTGTCTTGAGGTCGGCATTATTGAGGCTCAGACGCCAGGACACATTGGATGTGACAGTAAACACATTGTTGTCCACGTTTTCGGCGTCGTATGTCAATTCATCAGGGGTCACGTCAAGCACGGCAGGCTCAAGAGCCTCTTCCACAGGCTCTTCACATGAGAGGACGGCAAACTGGCACAATGCCAGAATGCCAAGGGCATAAAGTCTTGTCTTTGTTTTCATAAGCATAAGTCAAATAATTGGTCGGAAATATCTTCATTGCACCACAGGGATGCAGCACTGTCACTCATTCACCTCGATGCCGTTCTGGTCGAGGAGGACAAACTGTATGCTGCCCTGATACATGGTCAGGATGCCCGTGGCGTTGATGGTCTTGCGGCCCGCAAGCACGTCCGGGTCTATCTCCAGGTCGGCAAAACGGCAGTACCCGCTGGTGCGTATCTGGATCTCCGTGCCTTCCGGCGTCTTGAAATACTGGCTCACATTCGCAGGAGTGGCATAAGTCACCATTTCGTCCTTGTGGTCGGCAACCGAGCCGTAGACACCGTTGTCGGCATCGCGTCCGTTGCCCACATTGCAGTCATCCCAGTCTCCGGCCAGAAGATGCTCCACCACCTTCTGCTCGCTCATGGCCCATGTCGTGATGCCGAATGTGCCGTCGGAAAGGAATACCCTGTTCTCTGAGGCATCCCTGTCCTTGTTGCCGTTCACATAGAGAAGGGTGAAAATCTCGTTACCGTATGTCAGATTCTCCAATGTCACCAGACGTCCCACATACTGATTGGTGGCCTGGGTGTCTTCCGCGTCCGGAAGATCCGCATCTGCCACCACCACAGGCTCGACCGGAGAGCCGAGCGAGCCTCTGAACACATGGGCGTCAATCAGGTACTGCACTTCGATATATGAAGTCTCATATTCTCCTGACGGATCCTCGTAGCCGAGCTGGACCATGCCGTTGCCTCCTCCGTAATTGTCCGGCTCGTCATAGCCGTACATGCCGAGCCAGAGGCCGGTGCAATTCACATAGACTGTCTGACCCGGCTTGTAGTCATTGTACAGGCCTGTCTTGCCCATTTTCAGTTCTATACCGCCTGTCTCATCCTGGATATAGAGACTCCTGTAGAAATTGCCGGCCTGGTCCGAAGTGGACACCTTGCCTGCGATGATGATATTCTCCGTCAGACGCATTGGCTTGCCGGTCTCATACATCGCCGCAAGTTCGGCAATGGTGTGGGTCGGGGTCATGACTACAGGCTGATACGACTCCGGCTCGGGATATTTGCCCGTAAAGACAGGCGTGAACTCGTCACAGGATGACATCATCACCGATGACGCCAGGAGCGCGGCCGCAGCAATCAGATCATATATTCTCTTCATTTCTTTCAAATTTATTGTTCAACACTATCTCCCTTTGCATCAGAATCTGAAATACAGATTGAGCATATAATTCACTCCGCTCATATAGAAATATTTAGGATCGAACCTGTAATATCTCTCCATGCTCTTGCTGTCGATGAGGCGGGTCTGCTCGTAGCCTCCTGTCTTCACATTCGTGTTGTTCAGGATATTCTTCACTTCAAGAGAGAATCCGAAATTGTATTTCCTGTCTATGTACCAGGATTTTCCGACACTTGCATTCAGGAGGAACACAGGGTCGAACTTTTCCTGGGCTGCCATATACTCGATCTCCTGAGGGGAGAGCCCCATATTATCCTGCATATCCGTATTCAGGAACCATGTGCGCTCATGCTCCTCAATCGCGGCAGCCGACATGGCATTGTCCGGACCGGCAACCGCCGTCATTGTCCTGTAAAGAGGGTTCATGTCAAGATAGGAATTGGCGAAGAACTGCCCGTTGAGTTCAAAGAACCAGTACGAATTGGTCCTGTACTTGAGTCCGAGATTGACTGCCAGCTGAGGAGTGCTCGGCACATAGTGCTTCTGCTCCTTGTCAAGGATGTAGTTGCCTGAGGCATCCTTCTCGTAAGTCGTCACGCCGTCCGCGACGGTGCTCTTGTATATAGGATGGCTCTTCCAGTAGGTCACAGGCTGGTTGTCGATGATGACGGACGCGCTGTTGTCAATGGTCTGCGTCATGCGCGGAGTCGAAGTGTAGATGTATTCACCCCAACTTACCACACCCTGGAGGGCGAGATTCTGGATGACGAGAGGTATCTTGAATCCGAGCTCGATGCCCATGTGCCTCTGGTCTATCCCTGTCATGGCGAAGTTGGTGAATGAGTTCTGCGAGTCGTCATAGAAACTCATCATGTCCGTCTGGTCCATGATCTTGGTCCAGAAACCTGTGAGGCGGACGTCATAGCCGTTGTTGCTGTAGGTATAGTTGAGATCCGCGGACACAGTCTTGGTGGTGGTCAGATTCGGCACGAGGGTGTTCCTGGTCCTCGGAGAAATGAAAGACTGGTTGAATGTAGGCGCATCATTGAAATACCCTGCATTGGCATATACGCGATGCCCTCCTGTGAAGAACCAGCTTGCCCCAATCTTGGCCGAATAGGTGAAGAAATCGGCGACTTCCGAACGTCCCTTGGACGAAATCACATTGCCGTAATTGTCGTAAGAAGTGAGAAGCTTGCCTGTGGCAGGGCTGTAAATCTCATTGCCGTTCTCGTCGAGTCCGGCAAAAAGCCCCTTCCTCACAAGACCGTCTCTCCAGAACTTGGAATATCCTGCCTCCAATGCGGCATATCCCCTGAACGCCCCTTTCTCAAACGACGCATTGGCCCAGATGCTTGCGTTGCGGACATTGGCATAATAGTCATAGCCGTATTTGTCGCCCTGCATAAGTCTCTGAGCCTCGCCATGAGCCATATAATAGTCAAGGTCATTCTGAATCATGGCCGGGTCTGATGCGAAGTCGCGCTCGGCAAACTGGTCGATATTGACATAATAGTCTCCTCCGAGAAGGTCGTCGGCCAACTTGTAGTATTCAGTCCTGTTCCAGCGGTAGTTGAGGCCTCCGGTCAGAGTCACCCAATCCTTGGCGCGCCATTTGACGCTGCCGTTGATATTGATGTCGTTCTGGTCGGTACGACGCTCCTCGACTATGTATTTGGAGCGGCTGAACCCGTCGGAGCCGAGATTGTGCATATTGACATTGTAGAGCCTGTCCCAGTTGATGTGGCGCGTGCTGTTGTAGTTTGTCAGCCATGCCTCCTGCGCCCAGGCATATTTGTCGTAACTGTCGCGTCCATAGTCAGAGTCCGGCATCCAGAAATAGCTCGGGAGGTTCCTGTAGTAGTCAGGTCTCGGGTCGTATGTGTCATACCAGTCAAGGGCGGTGTACCCGTTCTTGCCTGTCCTGTAAGTGACTGTGGCCGAAGCCTCCAGATTCTCAAGAGGAGTGGCGGTATATTTCAGGATGAACACCGGCTCGTGCGTCTTGCGGACACGGGCATTGCGGAGTTTGCCGTTCTGGTAGCCCCAGTTGGAGTTGTACATGTTGTCTCCCACAAGGTCATAGACCTCCTGTGTGGAAGCATTCTGCGCTCCTCTCTGTCCCGGAGAGGCAAAAGCCACGAGACTGAGCCTGTGGATGTCACCGAACTTCTTCTCCACACCGGCATAGTATGCGAACGAGCGGTAGTAGATACCTTTGACCCAGTCATTGCCTCCGAGCCGGGCCGATACGTTGAACGCATACGACCATCCGTTGTCAAGTTCGCCGGACGCGTATGAGGCCATCAGCCTGAGCCTGTACAGTGCACTGTTGGTCAATGCGCTGAACCTCCATCCCTTGCGCACGTTGGAAGGGGTTGCGAGGATGTTGGTGACCCCGTTGTATCCTCCGAAGCCGTATTCGTAGGTCTCCGTGCCCATGACAGTCTCCTTGCTCCTCATCGCCTCATTCAGCCCGCTCCAAAGAGACCACGGGGTGTAGCCTGTAAGGGCGTCGTTCATACGCACACCGCTCAGATACACATCCTGCGACTCACTGGCATAACCTCTGTTCTTGAAGCGTATGGCGCTGAACCCGTATCCAGCGATATTTGAATATACATCGTTGCCGTAGAGCAGGGACGGGGCATCATCATATCCCGAGTCCTCCATGTCAAACTCCACGAAACTGGACTCGTCGAAGTCCGGCACCATGCTGTTGGACACCAGCGACACGAATATCAGATCCTTCACAAATCCCTCCACTTTCACATTTACTTCAGTTCCCATAAAGCCCGGGGCCGCTACAGAGAGACGGTAATCCCCGTTGGGAAGATGGTCAAAAATGAAATATCCGTCCTCGCCGGAATACCCCTTGGCCACGAGTCTGTCCCCTCTATACAGTTCCATGACAGCCTCGGCTACAGGCAGGCGGCCGCTCCTGTTCACCACAGTTCCTTTCACCCCGCCCTCGTCATCTGCGACAAGGCTCTCAAACCACTCTATCCTGCCCCCGTAGCTGTTCTTCCGATCCTGCTCCTGAGCCGCTGCCGGGATGACAAGTACGGCAGCCAGAAGGATTGACAATAATTTCCTTTCCATATCTTATCTGTTAATTATTCGACTTCTCAAGCACTATATAGGTCGGAAGATGGTCGCTGTATCCTCCGATGAATGCCCCGTTGGAAAATGTCCTGAACGGCGTGCCCTTGTACTGTCCCCGCTGGGTGATCATGAACGGCTTCTTGTAGACAACCCCGTAGAATCCCTTCTTGCCCACAGGCCTTATCCTGAATCCGCCGTCCGGAGCGTTCAGGAGAGTCTCGTTCACAAGAATTATATCATAGATGTTCCACACGCCCTGATAGGCGAGAGAGCCGTATCCGGCCTTGAGCATGGACATGAACGGGGAGAAGAAATCCCCCTCACCCACATCTTCGGGATTTTCCTTCCCGTGCATGAACTCAGTCATGCTGACATCTGTAGGATTGTCGTTCATGTCTCCCATGACAACTATCTTGATGCCGGGATATTTTTCCGCCATCTCTTCCGCATGGCTGTAGATGATTTCGGCACCGCGGCTTCTCAGGTCCCAGCCCTTCCCTCCGATGCGGGACGGGAGATGCGCCACATAGAACGCGAACTCCTCCCCGTCGAGCAGGCCGTGGGCCATGAGTATGTCTCTGGTCTTGAATGCATCCCTGTCCTCTTCCGCCAAGGCGAACTCTATGTCATCGCTGTCGAAGTCGAACGGGATGGACTCGCTGTCAATAAGGGTGAAATGGTCCGGTCTGTAAATCAGACCGACATCCACGCCTCTCACATCCGGGCTGTCATAATGGACTATCTGATAGTTCGCCCCGGCTATCTCAGGCTGACTGACCAGATCCTCCAGCACGAGCCGGTTCTCTATCTCACTGACACCGAGGACGGAATGGAAACGGCCGTTGGTCTCTGCCATGGACCTGATGACAGCAGCCATATTGTGCAGTTTCTTCTGGTATTTGGCCTCTGTCCATTTGTTCTTGCCGTCCGGAAGGAACTCCTCATCATTTTTGGCAGGATCGTCATACGTGTCAAACAGATTTTCAAGGTTGTAGAAGCCTACAACATAATTTTTGGACTTTCCGTCCTGTCCAAAGGCAAGAATGCCGGAAAGAATGAGAATAAAAATGAGAGAAGTTATCTTTTTCATAAACATCAAAAATGAATATCATTTAATTCCGCCAGAACCCCACGTCATCAGGATCCTGCGCCTCTATCTCCTCAGCCTTGGCTGCCCCGACCTTGTCGGCAAGATTCACGAAGAAGTCCATCCCGGTAATCTCCTCCAGTTCATCAATGGACATACGGATCTCGTCCGTGATCGTACCTTGACCGTAACTCTTGTGCTCAAAATAGAATCCTGCAGCCGAATACGGGCCGATACTCATGGTCGAACTCCGGCTGTATCTCAGCAAGGCCTTGAAATAGGCACCCGGGATGGTGACAGCCTTGCCGTCATTGTCATAGGCTTTTCCTCGGCTGCCTTCGAGAAGACAGCCTGTCACGACATACAGGGTGTCGGATGCCTCTGCCCAGTTGCGCACCGTGCCTTCGAAATTGGCCCAGATGCTTTGGTTAAACCCTATGCCGATCTGCGGGGTCATGTTGGTGAAATAGAATGTAGTCTTGTTGGCTGCACGGTTGAGTCTGTCCGCCGACGGCAGCTGGTGCCCCCTGTCATAGCCTCCGTCATAGCCGCTGAAAAGTGTCGGCTGCTCATCGCGCGGCACCTTAGGGTCATAGCCCCAGTCATCGGTACGGCTGCCGCTGCCTATCAGCCCTGTATTCAGCGGATATGCCACCCAGTGAGCCACAAGGTTGTCCCTGTCCCATAGGAACGAATAATTTCTGCAGGTCCTGCCGCTGACTGTCATGTCATGATAATAGAAATGCCTGTCCGCATCCTGCTCCACAGCAGGAAGTTCAAGCCATCGCGGTACGGAAGCAGGAGCATCGTCGGGGTCGTCGTCAGGGTCATCATCAGGATTGTCGTCGGGACCTGACGAGGCTTTTCCCGCCTGGGTCATACGCACGGCGAAATCCCCCTCCGATGTGGTCAGGATGACATCCAGCACCCTGCTGCTCTCGGAAGCATTCTCTTCGTAACTGAGGATGATGCCGTCCTTGCTGCCATTGCCGGATGTCGATGTGAGGCTTGCCCACGGCTCGCCGCCTTGAGGGAATGAGACTGTCAGCAGCCACTGTCCGGAGGCTGTCACATCCACCGTCTGATAACCTGATTGATACGACACTGTATCCTCCGATATGGAGATACCCGGCACTACATTCTGTTCCTCACAAGACGATACCAGCAGCATGGCGGCCAACGCCATGAATGCCGAAAAAAATGCTTTGGTTCCTGAAAAATAAGACATGACCAGTCAAATGGTATAAATCAAGAAAATCAAAGGGCTGCCCGCGCCATGGCGGAGCAGCTCTTTGA
>CALUST010000016.1 GCA_944323505.1 uncultured Bacteroidales bacterium | reverse complement strand
CCAATGGATATAGTCGTTTCGGTCGTCCCATACTGGAGATGTTTGAAATTAAAAAACAGAGGTTGCGGTAATACTCACAAACCTCTGTAAAGGTAATGAATTTTGTCCAAACAAATCCCGACTTTTTCTCCGAAAAACGTATTTTGTCCAAATAAACCGCGCCATTTGAGGCGGTCAGACGCTGTTGTCCAAACAAATTAAATCCCCGCCAATATTATTGATTGACAGGGATTTAATGGTTGTTTCCGTGCTTAAAATCGCACTAATATTCCTCTTCGTTGAAGAAAAAGTCGTCTTTGGTAGGGTAGTCGGGCCAGATGTCTTCGATGCTCTCATAAATCTCGCCGTCATCCTCAAGCTCTTCGAGATTCTCCACAACTTCAAGAGGTGCTCCGGAACGCGTAGCATAGTCTATCAGTTCTTCCTTGGTAGCAGGCCAGGGAGCATCCTCCAATCTGTACGCAAGTTCAAGTGTCCAGTACATTGTAATTTCAAGTTAAATAGTTAGTATTCAATATATAACACCTAAAAACTCTGTCGTGCCATACATTTTCGGCGCAAATATATACAAAAAAAACTTACTGTGAAGTTCTTTTTAGTATTTTTGCACACCAATTGAGCGGCAGGCAAAGACAGGACACACAAATCAATATCCGTACCATAAGTAACTGCCGGACACACAAACTTACACACCGCACGACATGGCATACAGCAGAGACGACATTTATGATGAAAAGGTAACAGCTGAGATAGCCGCCCACTACAGGGAAATCCTCAGGCTCATCGGAGAGAACCCTGACCGTGAGGGACTTCTGAAGACACCTGAAAGAGTGGCAAAGGCACTGCAGTTCCTCACCAAAGGATACGGGCAGGACGGGGCAGAGATTCTCAGCAGCGCGCTCTTCAAGGAAGAATACAGCCAGATGGTGCTCGTCAAGGACATCGAACTGTACTCCACCTGCGAACACCATGTAATGCCGTTCATCGGCAAGGCTCATGTCGCATATATCCCCGACGGGACCATCACCGGCATCAGCAAGATTGCGAGGGTCGTGGAGACATACGCAAGAAGACTGCAGGTGCAGGAGCGGCTCACAGTCCAGATCAGGGACTGCATCCAGAAGACGCTCAACCCGATGGGCGTGGCAGTGGTGATAGAGGCGGCCCATACATGCATGCAGATAAGAGGGGTCGAAAAGGCCAATGCGGTAACAGTCACTTCGGCATTCTCTGGGGTATTTCTGAAAGACGAGCGGACAAGGAACGAATTCCTCAACCTGATACGCCACTGACCCGCAGGTCAGTACCGGTGAGAAAGATACCGTTATCAAGCCAGAGAAGCGGCATAGGGAGTCCGGATATGACAGCAGGACGACAAAGACTATAAAAGCTGTATAAACACGGACAATGCAAACCAAAAGAGGGGATGACCCAAAAGGAATTATTCCTCTTTGAGAATTGAATATTTGGAATCGGACTCCATAAGGATACGAATAAAAAGAGGGCGAGTCTAACTTTTGACCCACCCTCTCTCCAATCATGACAGTCTCCCATCTGTACCGTCATGAAATCTCACTAATGACCGCCTGCCTATTTGAGATAAGCGTCTGCTACAACTTTCTCGCTGCGGGCGATGAAATCACTCAGGTCCTTACCTTTCAGCATCCCGTTGGCAAGCAGAGCCAGGTCAGTAATCTGCTTCAGGATGCCGTTGCCTGCAGCAAATGTCTCCAGGTCTTTCTTATGAGCCTCCGCAGCAGCCTTCTTCTGCTCCTCGACCTCTTTCTTCTGCTCTTCAGATGCATCCTTGGCAGCATCCTCCACCTTCTCAGCCGGCTTGACATCAGCCATCTTGGCATCCATTATCTTCTTCACGAGAGGATTCTCCATATTGACTGTGATATTGTAAGACGCCGGCATCTCACCATAGAAATTCATGCCTCCGCCGAGAGCGGACATCTCCCTGTAACGGCGCATGAACTCTGACTGGGTGATAAGGATAGGAGCGGCACCCTCGCCCATATTGTCCGCTGTCACGTAATAATTGTTCTCCTTAGGAAGGACAGACTGGAATATGGTATTGAGGTCCGATTTCTCGTCATCGCTCATTTCCGGCCTTATCTTCTCCTCCTTAGGTATCAGGTTGTCGATGCTGTCAGAATCCACACGCGCAAAACGCGAATTCTCAATCTTCATCTCCAGCAGGTTGACAAAATGCGAATCCAACTGGCAATCCATAAGGAGCACATCATATCCCTTGTTGCGGGCAGCCTCTATGAAAGGATACTGCGCCTCCATATCTGTCGCATACAGGAAGACAAGTTTCTTGTCCTTGTCAGTCTGTGCGCTCTCCACGGCCTTCTTGTAGTCATCGATGCTGAAATACTTGCCCTCCGTATTCTTGAGCAGGCAGAACTTCATGGCACGTTCGCAGAACTTCTCGTCGCTCAGCATGCCGTATTCGATGAAGAGTTTGAGATTGTCCCACTTTTGCTCAAGAGCCTCCCTCTCATTCTTGAAAATCTCCTCAAGCCTGTCTGCCACCTTGCGGGTGATATACCCTGAAATCTTCTTGACATTGGCATCGCTCTGCAGATAACTCCTCGACACATTAAGAGGGATATCAGGAGAATCGATGACTCCGTGCAGCAGCGTAAGGAAGTCCGGGACGATATTGTCCACCGAATCAGTGACGAACATCTGGTTGCAGTACAGCTGTATCTTGTTCCTCGTGATCTCCATCTTGTCCTTGATCTTAGGGAAATAGAGAATACCCGTCAGATGGAACGGATAGTCCACATTCAGATGGATATGGAAGAGCGGCTCGTCCTGCATAGGGTACAGAGCCTTGTAGAACTCCATATAATCCTCTTCCTTCAAGTCGGCCGGCTTTCTTGCCCAGAGAGGTTCTATCTTGTTGATGACGTTGTCCTTGTCAGTATCAACATATTTGCCGTCCTTCCACTCCTGCTCCTTGCCGAAAATGACAGGCACCGGCATGAATTTGCAATACTTGTCCAAAAGTGTCTGCACCCGCCCTTTAGTGGCGAATTCGGCATCCTCGTCATCAATGTACAGTGTGATTTCCGTACCACGGGAAGTCTTGTCGCTTTCTGACATCTCGTATTCCGGACTTCCGTCACACGACCACCTGACAGCCTTCGCCCCGTCTTTCCATGACAGAGTATCTATGGTCACCTTCTTCGACACCATGAAGGCGGAATAGAATCCGAGTCCGAAATGTCCTATGATATTGCCGATCTGATCCTTGTATTTCTCCAGGAACTCTCCTGCACTTGAAAATGCTATCTGGTTGATATACTGGTCGACTTCCTCGGCAGTCATACCCAGCCCGTTGTCTATCACCTTCAATGTCTTTGCCTCCTCGTCAAGGACAATCCTGACATTGAGTTCCCCGAGTTCCCCCTTGAACTCCCCGGATGCAGCAAGCGCCTTCATCTTCTGGTCCGCATCCACTGCATTTGCCACAAGTTCGCGGAGGAAAATCTCGTGATCAGAATAAAGAAATTTCTTGATGACCGGGAAAATATTCTCGGTGGTGACACCAATTTTACCTTTTGTCTCGCTCATAATATCAAATTTTTGTTATTGCCGATAAAATACCTCCGCAGGACAGTTCCGGGAAATGACAAAGCCGGAAACAGCCCTTCTGCGGACCGTCTCCGGCTTTCTGTCAAATTATATTCCAAGACCGGGCTTATGACAATATGTCAGTCATCAATGCCCATAAGGTTGAAATACCTGTCAAATGTCAATTCCAGCCCTGAGGCGAGTTTGACTTCATACTCGTTCCTGTCCCGGGAAATCTTCCGGTACGGCTGCCCGGGCCAGTTCTCAGACACGTATGCCGCTATTGCGGGCGGAATCACATCCTCCGGAATGATCTTGTAGCGACACTCTATCTCCGTCCACGCCCCGCGCCTGTCAAACTCTACAAGTGCACCTCCGACAAACATCACCTCATAGTTGACCTCAAAGAAATCGCGTTCCTGCTTGACATAGGCAATCTTTTCGGAAGCAAAGTGCTCCATGATGAACTCCCTGGCCTGAGCAGGCAGCTTGTCGACACTTATTGCCCTGTCATTGTCAGCCGACAAGGAGAACGCAAAGGCAAGAAACCCAGCAAGAATAACTGTAAATCTTTTCATACCATAAAATTTTAACCGGCGCAAAAATATGCACCAATTATGAAACGGAATTGAAACGCGAGACAATGAAATTGTGCCTTCCGTCATATTCATATCCGACAGACAGGCCGGAATTGTCGCACACGGTCTTCACAAGGGCCAGCCCGAGCCCTGTAGAACCCTCCTTCCCAGAATTCTCCTGGTAGAACCTGGTGAAAATCCTGCTTCCGTCCAGCGGGCGGGCTCCCGTATTCGAGACGACGAATCTGTCCGGGCTTGTCCTCACCGTGATTTCCGCGCCGTCGGCACTGTGGATGAAGGCATTCTTCAGAAGATTGTTGACCAGCACCGATGCCAGTTGCGGATTCATCTTCCATACACACTTCCCTGTCTCATCCATACGGACTTCAATGGACTTGGATGCATATATCTCCCCGAACATCTCAAGCCCCGACCTGAAAAGCGAGGCCATGTCAATATCTTCTGTCTCCGGGAACTGCCCGTTCTCAATCTTGGACAGCAGAAGGAGCGTCCTGTTCAGCCGTGTCAGACCCTGTATCGAGCGGTGCATCTTCACTAGCTCCTCCGCCTGCCGTTCAGTCAGATCCGGAGAGTCCAGCAGCATCTCTATCCGCCCCGCACACACTGCAAGAGGTGTCTGGAGCTCGTGAGAAGCATTGCTGATGAACTGCTTCTGCTGCTCATACTGTCTTTCGAACCTGTTGACGGCATTCTGGGCCGCCTCCGCAAGCCTTTTGAACTCAATCACATCCGTATCCGCCGGGACAGGGGCATTCTTCCTGCCCGGGACATAGGAATCATACCACCTCAGAAGGGCGTCAAACGGGCGCATATTGAACTTGACCACAATCATCGTGATGAGAACCAGAGAGACCAGCAGCACGAAATACAGGATGACCATGCTCCACAATATCGACCTTATCAGGTCCTCCTTCTCAAATGAAGGCACTGCCACCGTCAGTTCATAATGATTACTGTCCGAATCCATGAATATCTGTCTCCTGATCCTCGCCGCCTCCTGCTCCGACTTGCTGGCTATATAAATCCTGGCATCCTCATACCTTATCCACGCATTGGAGCCCGCATATTCAGGAGAGACCTGCCTGACATAGTACGTATTGTTGGTACCGTTGTCCACGGACGGGATATGCACGCCTGAAAGCCACTTGATGATGATGCCCTGGGAATATTCTTCCAGCATGTCATCCGTCTCGTCATTGATCTCCTCCGTCATCACACGGAAAAAGAAAACGCCCCACACGGTCATAAACACCAGCATTATGACCGAAAGGCTTATTGCTATCTTATATATGAGTCTCATCGCGGGATTATGATATCAATAACTGTCAGCCAGCAGAGAAGACCGTCACACGAGTTTGTAGCCGAACCCGTAGACAGACTTTATCTCGATGTCTGCCCCGGCCTCGGCAAGTTTGCGCCTGAGGTTTTTCATCTGGGCATATACGAACTGGAAGTTGTCGGCCTGGTCAATATGGTCCCCCCATACGGCTTCGGCCAGCACGGCCTTGTCCACAAGATGTCCGGGACGCTGCATGAAATACGCGAGGATGTCGAATTCTTTCTTCAGCAGAGGCACATCCCGTCCGTCAACAAGCACGCGGTTGGATTCGGGTTCAAGCGACACGTTCCCGAGCCGGTAGGCAAACTCCCCGTCATTCCTGCTGCGGCGGGCCACGCTCCTCATCCTTGCCACGAGTTCGGCCAGATGGAAAGGCTTGGCAAGATAGTCATCTGCCCCGAGTTCCAGTCCCTTGACCTTGTCGTCAATGGAATCCTTTGCGGAAATGATGATGACATTGGTCTTGGTGTTCTGTTTCCTGATATGCTCCAGCACGTCAAGCCCGCTTCCTCCGGGCAGCATTATGTCCAGGAGCACGCAGTCATAGGCATAGACCGAGAGTTTCCCGATGGCAGAGTCGTGATCCGTCGCATTTTCCACCACATAGCCCTCCTTTTTCAGAGTCGCGGTCATAATCTCCAGCAGGGAGGCCTCGTCTTCCACTATAAGTATCTTCATATATCCCGGTTTATCAGGAGACAAATTTATCAAAAATATGCATATCCGCATTATAAAATATACGTGACGTCTTCTGATTTTTCGGGCAAACATGACTAAATTTGCAACCATCGTACACATTCCGGACTATGGAGAGAAGACACGGGAGAGAAAAGGTATTCATGGCCGCGGCAGCAATCCTGCTTGTGGTCTTGCTGGTTGCCGACCTGGCCACCGGGGGGATACGCATACCTTTGCGTGAAATTGCGCATGCCGTATGCGGCGGGGAATGTACCGGTCCAATGAAGATATTGCTCTCCGTAAGGCTTCCGAGAGTGCTGTCAGCCTTTCTGGCAGGAGCATCACTTGCCCTGTCGGGGGCACAGATGCAGAGCATATTCAGGAACCCGCTGGCAGACCCTCACATAATGGGCATCAGTTCAGGGGCAGGACTCGGGGCGGCAATCGCCACGATGGCACTTCCCTCCTCCATCGCCGCTGGCATCTCCGGACTCACCATAGCCGCGGCAGCCTGCACAGGAGCGGCAGCCGTATCAGCAGCCATACTCGCATTCTCATCATGGATCAGAAACCCGTCCACTCTGCTGATATGCGGCATAATGACAGGGTTCATCATCAACGCCGTAATATCGGTCATCCAATACTCGGCAGGGGCAGAAAGCCTCAGACTCTTCTACAACTGGTCTGCGGGCAGTTTCACAGGGAACGACATGACTGGAATCACTATCATGGCCTGCATGCTTGCCGCCGGTATCCTGTTGTCGGTCTCAGGTCATAAAGGACTTGACATCATCCTGTTCGGGGACGAATATGCCGCCCTCTCCGGGGCAAGGCCGACAGCAATCCGGTTCAATGCCATCCTTGGGAGCGCACTGATGACAGGTGCCGTCACCGCATTCTGCGGCCCGATAGGCTTTGTCGGCATAGTTGCCCCGCATATTGTCAGGCGTCTGACAGGCACTGCGGTGCACAGGATTGTATTGCCCGGCAGCATCCTTACCGGAGGAATCCTCGGCACGGCTGCAGACATGGTGAGCCAGAATTGCGGGCTGGCCGTACCGGCAGGAAGCATGATGGCAATAATAGGGATACCTTTCATATTGGCAATACTGGCAAAAGGGGCAAGATGACAGGAAAAAGAGACATATCAGACAACAGCGGCTCCATTATCCTCGAAGCCGAAGACATCACCGTAGGCTACAAAGGGACAGCCCTGTTCTCCCCTGCCTGCTTTGAAGTCAGGAAAGGGGAATGTGTCCTGCTCTGCGGTGCAAACGGCTCCGGGAAATCCACCCTGCTCCGTGTCATTGCAGGCATCAGCAGGCCTATGTCCGGCAGTATACGCATCAGCCGTCCCGAACAGACCGTGAAGGGCAGGCGGCCTCAGACAATACCGATGGTCCCGTCAACTGTCCCCAAGGTCAGGGGCTTCACACTTGAGAGTTTCATCCGCACCGGATGCTATGCCAGGAGTGACTGGGCAGGAAGGCTCTCCCCGGAGACAGAGGCATCTGTTGACAGAGCCATCAGCATGCTCGGACTCGACAGCCTCAGGACAAAGGATGTGACAAGCCTCAGCGACGGGGAGTTCAGAAAAGGCTGCATAGCCTCGGCCCTGACCGGCAGGCCTCCGCTCGTGCTTCTTGACGAGCCGTCGGCATTTCTCGACATAGAGAACAGGCTGGCAGTCTATTCCGTACTGAAAGACATCGCCATGACGGACGGGACGGCCTTCCTCTTCTCATCACACGACCTGAATGAATCAGCAGCCATCTGCGACCGGGTTTTCGCAATAGGGACCGACAGGATGTTCAGATGCAGTTCTTCCGACAGAAAAGAAAAAAATACCGTCATTTCCTCAATTTTCAGAAATAAAAGTATTACCTTTGAAAGATAATGCCTTTTGAACAGATATCCATTATGGACAACAGACTTTTCCTAATCGACGGACATGCCCTGATATTCAAAATGTACTATGCCTTCCTGAGGCATCCGATGATCAATTCAAAAGGCGCGGACATGTCCATTCTCTTCGGATTTACCAAATACCTCCTGGAACTCATTGACAAGGAAAAGCCTACGCATCTTGCGGTAGCCTTCGACCCTCCGGGAAAGACATTCAGGCACACTATCTTCCCTGACTACAAAGGCACAAGGGACGAGACTCCGCAACTCGTCATAGACGCGCTGGAGCCCCTGACGGAAATCTGCAAGGCGCTCAACATCCCTGTCCTCATGGTCAGCGGATACGAGGCTGACGACGTGATCGGCTCGATGGCAAAGAAAGCCGAGAAAGAAGGATTTGACGTCTACATGGTCACTCCGGACAAGGATTACGGACAACTGATATCCGACCATATATTCCAGTTCAAGCCAGGGAAATCCGGTTCTGAGAACGAAATCATAGACAAGAAAAGCATCTGCGCGAAATACGGGATCAGCCGTCCGGAGCAGGTGATCGACATGCTGACAATCTGCGGGGACGCCTCCGACAATGTCCCGGGAGTAAAAGGCGTCGGAGAGGTCGGTGCAGGGAAACTGATATCCAGATTCGGGTCTGTCGCGAACATCTACTCGCATCTTGACGAGCTGAGCCCCAAACAGAGGGAGGCATTCGTCAACGCGGAAGGACATATCGGCATGAGCCACACTCTCGTGACCATCAAGACCGACATCCCGATAGACGTCCCGACAGAAGACATGTCAGTGGACATGGAATACGCGCCCGGGATAGCCGGCCTTTTCGAGAAATACGAGTTCCAGTCCCTCAAGAAATATATCAGACACGTCAATCCGGGCGAGGAGAAAAAAACGGAGAACACCATAGAAGTTGAGACAGTCTCCCCTGCAGAGATAGCGGCAGAGGCGGTGAAGACGGGAAGATGTGCCGTGCTGACGGAGACTGCAGGTGATACCATATTCTCGGAGATAACCAAAGTAACTGTCGGAGTGTCTTCCGGCAACGGCAACAAGGCTGCGGAAGGGACATTGGCCGACTTTGCGGGCATCATGTCCGACAGCAGCATAGCCAAGGCCGGATATGACCTCAAGTTCCAGAGCAACGTGATGGCTCATGCCGGAGTGCAGATGAACGGGCGTCTCCTTGACATAGAACTGATGCACTATCTGATCAATCCGGAAAAGAACCACAGTCTCGAGATTCTCGCGAAGAGTTATCTCGGGCTGGAGATAGGCAGCCCCGGGGACACGGAAAGGAAGCAGATGTCCCTGTTCGACCAGGCTGCCGAGGAGGGGCAGGACAGTTCCGGAGTCGTAAAGGCAGTCGTGACACTCTTGCTGTCCGAAAAACTCCGCGAAGACATGGAGAGACTCTCCGTGACGCGGCTGTATGACGAGATGGAGGAACCGCTGCTGAAAGTGCTCGCCGAGATGGAAAGGACCGGGGTCAAGGTCGACTTCGCGCAACTCGCGGACTACACAGCCAGTCTGGAGAAACAGCTGGCCGAGACCGAAGCCAGGATAAGGAAGATGGCCGGGGAGCCTGACCTGAACATATCCTCTCCGAAGCAGATAGGACACCTCATATTCGAGAAACTGGCGCTGGATCCCAAAGCCAAGGCCAAGACAGGAGTCAGATACTCATGGTCCACAGACGAGGAGACCCTCACCGCCCTGGCCGACAGGCATCCCATAATCAACGAGATTCTCGAATACAGGGCCGAAAAGAAACTCCTGTCAACATACATCGCCCCCTTCCCTAACCTGCGTTCCCCTGTCACCGGCAAGATACACACGACATTCAACCAGTCACTGACAGCCACCGGCAGGCTCAGTTCATCGAGACCGAACCTGCAGAATATCCCTATCCGCACCGAAAGAGGAAAGGAAATCAGAAAGGCATTCGTCTCAAGTTTCAGGGACGGGGTGATAATGTCTGCCGACTATTCCCAGATAGAACTCAGGATAATGGCACATCTCAGCCAGGACAGGCATCTGCTCGACGCCTTCAACGCCGGTATTGATGTCCATTCGATGACTGCCGCCAAGATATTCAAGGAGCATCCTGAGGATGTGACACCTGAGCAGAGGAGGATAGCCAAGACCGCCAACTTCGGCATAATGTACGGGATTTCCGCGTACGGGCTGTCGCAAAGGCTGAAAATATCGCGGGCGGAGGCAAAAAGAATCATTGACGACTATTTCGCCAACTTCCCTGCCATATCTGCATACATCAACGATGTGATTGCAGCCACAAGGGAGAAAGGCTATGTGGAGACTCTTTTCGGAAGAAGAAGATACCTCCCGGACATAAACTCCAGGAACACGACCGTCAGATCCCTGGCAGAAAGGAACGCCATCAACGCCCCGATACAGGGCACATCCGCAGACATCATCAAACTCGCAATGACCGGGGTGAGCCGCAGGATAAACGAGGCAGGCCTGAAAAGCCGGATGGTCCTCCAGGTCCATGACGAACTCGTCTTTGACGCTTGTTCATCCGAGGCTGAGGAACTCAAGAGGATAGTTGTGGATGAAATGGAGAATGTGATAAGATTATCGATACCATTGACTGTCGAATGCAATTATGGAAAAAACTGGCTTGAAGCTCACTGAACTGACAGACAAAGAACTTGTGGACCTGGCTCTGGAGCAGAACCAGGCTGCATTCATCGTGCTTTACACCAGGTACAACGCCGGGGTGAAGAACCACATCTCCAAATACATCACAGTCACCGAGGACAAGGAGGATGTCGCACTCGAAAGTTTCCAGAAGGCGTTCAGCCAGATTGCCTCATACAATCCCGAGTACAAGTTCTCGACCTGGCTGTACAGGATTGCCCGCAACACGGCATTCGACCACATAAGCCGCAAGGACAGGGAGAAGAACAACCTTCCCGTCACATCCATCAGCGAGACGATATCCGAGCTGAACGACATCCCGGCATCCATGCACAACCCTGAGGAGGACATCATCAACCAGCAGGAGTACGACAAGTGGCTGGCCAACATCGAAAAACTGAAAGATGACTACAGGATAGTCGCAAAGATGAACCTCATCGACCATTTCGGATACAAGGAGATAGCAGAAGGACTTGACCTGCCGATAAATACCGTAAAGACGCGCATCAGGAGGGCAAAGGCCATGCTGCTGAAGATGATGGACATTTCTGACGAACTTCAATAAAGACGGATATGGAATACGGAGAATTCGAAGAGATCACAAGAAATACATTTCCCGGTATAGGAGAAGACAAATTGATAAGATTCAGGATGCTCGGCCCGCTCTACAGGGACTGGAACTCCAAGATAAATGTGATATCCCGTAAAGACATCGACAGCCTGTACATTCATCATGTCCTGCACTCACTTGCAATAGCGGAATACATGAGGCTCAATATGCCGGAGACCTATGACGCTCTGTCCGCACCTGCGGAGAACGGCGGCTACAAGGCGGAAATCCTGGACCTCGGCACAGGCGGAGGCTTCCCGGGCATCCCTCTTGCCATCATGTTCCCTTCCGCGCACTTCACGCTCTGCGACTCTGTCGGCAAGAAGATACTCGTGGCGCGTGAGGTGGCAGGTTCATGCGGACTCGGCAACGTGGAGACAGTCAATGCAAGAGCCGAATCCCTCGGGAAGAAGTTTGACTACATCGTATCGAGAGCCGTGACGTCACTTGACAGATTCATGCCGTGGGTCAAGGACCGGTACGACAAAGGGATTTTCTACCTCAAAGGCGGCGACATCGTGGAGGAAATAGCCATGACAATGGGGCAGTTCGGCCTGCCGAAAGGCTCTGTGCACGTATGGAAGATAGAAGACAGATTCCCTGACCCATATTTCAGCGAGAAAATGGTCATTTTCATAGAGGGCGCAAAAAACAGGAAAAAATAATTTGTAATTAAACTGAAAAACACTACCTTTGCACTCCCAAACTTCACAGGGTACTGAATCGAAATATAAAAACGCAAGATAATGAAAAGAACATTCCAACCATCACAGCGCAAACGTCGCAACAAACACGGATTCCGTGAGAGAATGTCCACACCTAACGGTCGTCGCGTATTGGCTTCACGCCGCCGTCATGGACGCAAGAAACTGACTGTATCATCAGAAGACAGGTACTAGTCCATAGTTCCGGTATCGGATTCAGAGGCTTTCCGCCTGTCAGGAATCCGGTTTTCTGAAAAAGACGTTATAGGGTGACTGAAAAGAACTTTTTGGTCACCCCTGTTTTTTCATATATGGAAGATTACGAAAGATTCATGAGAGAGGCCTTGAAGGAGGCCGGGGCGGCGGCGTCCGAGGATGAGGTGCCTGTAGGTGCCGTAGTCGTATGCAGAGGAAGAGTCATAGCAAGAGGGCACAATATGACAGAAAGGCTGAAGGACCCGACCGCCCACGCGGAGATGATAGCAATAACAGCCGCCACGGAGGCAATGGGAGGGAAATACCTCAACGACTGCACCGTCTATGTCACCGTGGAGCCATGCCCGATGTGCGCGGGCGCACTGGCATGGGCACAGATCGGGAAACTGGTCTATGGGGCATTTGACCCCAAAAGGGGCTTTACCCTGTACTCCCCATCCCTGATGCACCCTAAGACAGAAGTGGTGGCAGGAGTGCTGGCTGATGAGTGCGGAAGCCTTGTGGCCTCTTTCTTCCAGGACAAAAGAGGGCAGCGGCAATGACAGGACTTGAGGAACTCGGACTGTTCGGACTGTTCATAGGGACATTCCTGGCAGCCACCATCCTGCCGTTCAGTTCGGACGCATTGTACCTCGCAGTGCTCGCCGCAACAGGAGATCCGGCAGGCTGCCTGCTTGTAGGCACTGCAGGGAACTGGCTCGGAAGCGTATTCACATACTGGATAGGCTGGATAGGAAAGTGGGAATGGATTGAAAAATGGTTCAAGGTCAAGCCCGAGACACTTGAAAAGCAGAAAAGGAAGATAGACAGATACGGAGTATGGCTCGCCCTCACCTGCTGGATACCGTTTGTCGGGGACATAGTGGCCATTGCCCTCGGCTTCTACAAGACCAGACCGTTCTGGACGATAGTACTGATGCTTGTCGGGAAAGCAGGGAGATTCCTCGTGTGGAACATGATATACGGACTGTTCTGACGGCAGCAGAATACTGTACGGGACTCTGCTGTGAGACCGTCTTGATGTCAAAATTAGGATATTTTGCAAAATAATCTTAAATTTGCAGCCGGAATTGAGATATGGTGTAATGGTAGCACTACAGATTTTGGTTCTGTCTGTCCAAGTTCGAATCTTGGTATCTCAACTACAATCGCCTAACTCTATGGTTTACACGGATTTAGGCGATTTTTCATATATTGCCGGACCAAAAGCGGCAAACCAGTCTTTCCGACACCCATGATTATGCACGAGCCTGTATACATATCCGCCATCCTTCCGCTCAGACTGGGGTGGGAGCCGTTTTATTGCTACAGGCCGGGGAGCGAAGGGTTTGAGACCGGACTCGTCCCCGGGGACAGGATAAGGGTGAGATTTGCCGGGAAGGAATATATAGGGACAGTCTACAGGACTGACGCAGTACCGACAGTGCCCGCCGAAAAAATCCTGGAGGTCATATCCGTAGAGAAATCCCTGTGTCCGGCCACCGCCGAGGAAATCGCCCTATGGGAATCCGTCGCGGAATACTACATGTGCACCATCGGTGAAGTATACAAGGCGGCATATCCTGCTCTAAGAAAGGACGGGGAGGAGCAGGTGCAGGAGAGCCATGAGGATATCGCAGAAAAAATAAAGGGACAGGTCATCCTGTCCGGACATCAGGAAAAGGCATACGGCAGGATCAGGGAATCCTTTGCCGCAGGGAAGCCTGTACTGCTGCAGGGCGTGACAGGCTCAGGCAAGACCGAGATATACATAAGACTCGCAGCCGAGGTGCTGGGGACTGGACGCAACATTCTCTATCTCGTCCCCGAGATTGCACTCGGGAGGCAGTTGGAGGACAGGCTCAGGAAAGTGTTCGGAGACAGGCTGATGGTATTCCATTCCGGGGAGACACCTGCAAGAAGGAGAAAGACGGCCGCAAAGGTCCGGTACGGGGAAGGCTACGTCGTGCTCGGCACAAGGTCATCCCTGTTCCTGCCCCACCACAGGCTCGGCCTCGTGATAGTGGACGAGGAGCACGACTCTTCATACAAGCAGGACTCGCCCGCCCCGAGATACAACGGCAGGGACACGGCCATAATGCTCGCAGGCATCCATAAGTGCGACATTATCCTCGGCTCTGCCACACCGTCACTGGAATCCCTGCACAACTGCGAGACCGGCAAGTTCACCCCCGTCATCCTGGATGTACGGTATCATGAGTCTGACGATGCGGACATTGAGATCATCGACACCATTGCCGAAAGGAAGAAAAACGGAATGAAGGGCTCGTTCTCCCTGAAACTCATCAGCCGCATCAGAGATGTACTGTCCGGAGGCGGACAAGTGATGCTGTTCCGCTCCAGAAGATCCTACTCCCCTGCCGTCCAATGCGCAGAATGCGGCTGCATACCGAAATGCCCGCACTGCAATGTCAGTCTGAGCTACCACAAGAAAAACAGCCTCCAGGCTGCCCAGGAACACCTGCCGGACACTCCGGAGACGGAAGGGGGAAGACTTGTATGCCACTATTGCGGGTTCAGTATGCCATACAGGGGCGAATGTCCGGAATGCGGAGGAAAGATGCGATGGCTGGGAGCCGGCACCCAACGGATAGAGGAAGAGGCGGCAGCCCTCTTTCCCGGCGCCAGGACAGCCAGGCTTGACAGCGACACGGCCCAGAGCGCAGTCTACGGCAAAGACATCATCAGGAAGTTCAGCCGTGGAGAGATAGACATCCTCATAGGCACGCAGATGGTCACCAAAGGCTTTGACTTCCCGAATCTGAGGCTTGTAGCCGTACTTCAGGCCGACACCTTGCTCAGCGTACAGGACTTCAGGGCAGACGAGAAAGCGGCACAACTGCTTGAGCAGTTCAGAGGCCGATGCGGACGAAGAGGAGACAAGGGACTGTTCGTCATCCAGACCTCCACACCGGAACACCCTGTCTACCGGATTATTGCAGGTGACTCCCGAATGTCCGGACTCAGCCTGCTGAAAGAGAGGAAGGAATTCGGCTATCCCCCATACACCAGGGTCATCAACATCTGTCTCAAGGACACTAATGAACTCAGGGAGGAAAGGCTCGGGACCAAGCTTGCCGGACTTCTTGAAAGCGGCAATCCCTCGTACATGCTCACAGGCCCGTACAGCCCGGCAATCGACAAGGTGGCAGACAATCACATAAGGATAATAAGGCTGAACCTGAGAAAGGACAGATTCCTCACATCAGTGAAAAGGCAGCTGATGCAGCGCATCACGGAATTCGAGCGCGACGAAAAATATGACGGGCACATCATCATAGATGTCGACCCGGTCTGAATATGGTAGGATTGTCGGAGAATCTGCGTATCTTTGTACGCTGACCGCACGACTCTGACTCAATGGTGAACGGCAATAATACCATCTGGGACCCTCTCAGGAAAAAGGAGGTCGCCCTCACTCCGGAAGAGGAAGTGAGGCAATGGTTCATCGGCATGCTTCACGACAGGATGGCTGTCCCGATGCACATGATGATGAGCGAGACTGCATTCAGGCTGGGTGCCAAACTGTTCAGGGCAGACATACTGGTCTACGACAGGAAATGCTCGCCGCTTGCCGTGGTAGAATGCAAGAGGCCGGAGACAGAAATCGGCATGGAAGTCCTGGATCAGGCCATAAGATACAACATGGTGCTGGATGTCAGATACATCATCATCACCAACGGCAGGAAGACCGTGATATGCAGGAAAAGTCCGGGTCACGCCGGAGATGCTGACCAGGGCAAGGACACATCATACGAATTCATAAGCCATGTCCCGTCATATACGGAAATGCTCGGGGACCAGGTTTCTAATACTCAGGAAAAATGACAGTCACACAAGGATTTCTTGATCACAGGATATTTTCAATCATCTCTGACATTGCAGAAAAGAAAGGTGTCAGGGCATTTGTCATAGGAGGGTATGTCCGCGACTGCTTTCTGGGATGTCCGAGCAAGGACATAGACATCGTGGTGGAAGGAAGCGGGATAGAACTGGCCGAGGCCGTAGGAGAAGCCGTTCACAGCAATGTGTCTGTCTTCAGGAATTTCGGGACTGCCATGCTCCGCTACAGAGGCATTGAAGTTGAATTCGTGGGAGCAAGGAAAGAATCCTACAGGAGGAACTCAAGAAAACCCATAGTGGAGAACGGGACACTGGAAGATGACCAGAGAAGACGCGACTTCACCATAAACGCGATGGCGTTCAGCCTGCAGAAAGAGGATTACGGCGCCATCATCGACCCATTCGGAGGCATACGCGACCTCAGGGACGGCATCATCCGCACCCCGCTTGATCCGGACACCACCTACAGTGACGACCCGCTGCGGATGGTCAGGGCCATCAGGTTCGCGACAAGGCTGACTACCCCCGAGCACGAATTCAGGATAGTGCCTGAGTCTCTCGAATCCATAGCCAGGAACAAAGAAAGGATGGTCATCCTCTCAAAGGAGAGAATCACCGAGGAACTGAACAAGATACTCGTATGCAGCAGACCGTCAATCGGATTCAGGCTGATGGACAGCACAGGGCTGCTGGAATATGTCCTCCCTCAATTGTCCCGGCTCAAGGGGACGGAGACAGTGGACGGGAAAGGGCACAAGGAGAATTTCTCTCACACCCTCGAGGTCGTCGACAATGTCTCGGAACTTGAAAACAGCCTCATAGCGGCAGGGGAACTGAAAGACCGCATCTTCATCGACAATGTTGAGACAGAGACAGTCAGGACATCCCCTAACCTGTGGCTGAGGTGGGCGGCACTCCTGCACGACATAGGCAAGCCCGCGACGAAAAGATATGACCCGAAAGTCGGCTGGACATTCCACGGACATGAGGTCGTAGGGGCGAGGATGGTACCGAAAATATTCCAGGCCATGAAGATGCCCCTCAACGAGAAAATGAAATATGTCCAGAAGCTTGTCGGGCTGCATCTCCGTCCCATCGCCCTTGTCACGGAAGAGGTCACAGACTCGGCTGTCCGCAGGCTGTTGTTCGATGCCGGGAATGACATAGACGACCTGATGGTGCTGTGCAAGGCCGACATCACCTCGAAGAACCCGAAAAAAGTGGAAAGGCTGAAGAAGAACTTCGATATAGTCAAGGAGAAACTTGTCGAAGTGGAGGCAAAGGATGCCATTAGGAACTTCAAGAACCCTATCCGTGGCGAATACATCATGGAGACATTCGGCATCCCTCCAGGAAAGCCCGTCGGCATCATACAGGAACATGTCAAGAACGCCATTCTCGACGGCGTGATAGAGAACAGTTTCGCTGATGCAGACCGGCTTATGAGAGAAAAGGCCGCCAGTATGGGGCTGTATCCCGTCAAATGACAATATGGATCTGACTGAGAAATACATAAGGTACATAAGTTCGGTAAGACGGTATTCTGACAAGACGGCGAGGACATACCATGATGTCCTGCGGGATTTCATGCAGTATGCCATGCAGGATGAAGCCATCCATGAAGGAGGATATTCCGACATGCAGGTCACAGAAGCATTGAACCCCGGCATGATACGCAGTTATGAGGTGTATCTGATGGACAGCAGGAAAATGATTCCGCGCACCGTCAACCTTCATCTCTCGGTCCTGAGCGGGTTCTGCCGGTTCCTGATGAAAGAGAAGATCCTCACATCCAATCCGGCCAGGGCCGTCACAAGGCCAAAAATGCCGAAAAGGCTCCCCCTGGTCTACAAGCAGGCGGCTCTGGAAAGATATTTCAGGAAGACAGAGATATTCTCGGAATGCCCTCTCACGATACCTCCCGAGACCTTTATGGAAAGATACAGGCTCTCAAGAGAGCGGGGCTACAGGCCGGAGTCCGACCCTGTCATGCTGCAGATGCTCAAACTGTCCGCTGACCCTGGCAAGTTCATGACCTGGCTATATGAGAGACAGTTGCGCAGGACGATGATAGCCGCCCTGTTCGGCACGGGGATGAGGAGGTCGGAACTTGTCTGCCTGAATGTCACGGATTTCGACAGATACAGAAAAATCCTCAGGGTCACCGGCAAAGGAGACAAGACGAGAGAAATTCCCCTGACAGGTTCGTTATGTAAAGAAATTTTATTATATTTACAATCAGTTGAGATGATTTGCGGGGGAATGGACCGGGAACCGGCTCTTTTCGTCACTGCCAAGGGCAGGCGGGTATATCCCGAATATGTCGACAGAGCCGTAAAAGCCGAATTCGGAGAGTCCGGAGGATTCACGGAGAAGAAGTCACCCCATGTTCTGAGGCACACCATTGCCACTGAACTGCTTGATGAAGGCACCGACCTGTATTCCATCAAGGAACTTCTGGGACACTCCTCCCTGGCTGCCACCCAGGTCTACACCCACAACTCCATCGAGAAACTGAAGAAAGTTTATCAAACCGCCCATCCAAGGGCTAAAAACGGAGGTAAAAATGGAGATTAGAGTACAATCCATCAAGTTCGATGCAGATCAGAGACTTCTGGACTTTGTAGAGAAGAAACTTTCCAAACTTCCTAAGTTCTACGACGAGATCACCAGTGTCGAAGTCGCATTGTCACTGCTCCCTGAGCACCAGAACAAGAACGTCAAGGTGCATGTCAGGATTCCGGGCAATGATCTTGTCATCGAAAGAAACGCAAAGACCTTTGAAGATGCGATTGTCGACTGTGTTGACATCCTCAAGGACAAACTCGTAAGGGCAAAGGAGAAAAAGGCAAATTGACATAACAGCGGAACCCCTGTGACAGAGGGTTCAGACAGGCCGGTTCTTTCGGAGAAAGACGCCTGAGAAAAATGACTGGAAAGGTGGGATTCCAATGCTTGTGCAGGATGCCCCCTTTTCAGTCACTTTTCATTTTTCAACCGTGAAAGTCCGGACGGGACTTTAACTTATACAATCAGAAAATCTCATGAGATTGCAATATACTGATAATAATCAAGTTATTACAAATCTACTATATTACTAAATATCATTAAATGCCTTTTGCTATTTCAATTATTGGGTGTATATTTGGGTGTTGAATTTCAAACGCACCCAATTATGAATATCAAACGAAACATCAT
>CALUST010000015.1 GCA_944323505.1 uncultured Bacteroidales bacterium | reverse complement strand
CTTGCGCCGGTCGCCGCCAACAGTATTGCTACCGTCGCGCTGCCCCTCGACTTGCATGTGTTAGGCCTGCCGCTAGCGTTCATCCTGAGCCAGGATCAAACTCTTCTTTGTATATCTTCTATTTCTCTTAGCCTGATCCATTGACTCTGATTCATAAAAGAATCAACGCTCTCTCTTATTGTTTATAGGTACTTGCTTTGCTTGTACTTAATAAGTCTTTCAATATTTTCAAACAACTCTTTTTCTCGTTTCTTTTTGCCGACGGTTTCATCGGGCCTCGTCTGTCATTTCCTCATTACCGGCAGGTAACTCCGGAATGTCATCCTCACCCTCTTTGCCCTCAAGAAAAAACAAACTTCGAATCTCCGTCTCTTCGCCGATGGTTTCATCGGTTATTTCCGAAACGGGCTGCAAAGATACTGACTTTTTTTTTCTCTCCAAATTTTTTCGTATATTTTTTTCACAAAATTTAATCTCTCCCGCATAATGCGTAGCAGCCGACATTGCCACCTGGCACGGAAATGCCGCGAAACTGTGACAGGTGGGAGCAGCAAAGTCGCCACCCGGAACAGGAAGGCCACGAAACTGTGACAGGTGGGAGCAGCAAAGTCGCCACCTGGCACAGGAAGTCCGCGAAACTGTGGCAGGTGGGAGCAGCAGACATGCCACCTGGCACGGAAATGCCGCGAAACTGTGACAGGTGGGAGCAGCAAAGTCGCCACCTGGCACAGGAAGGCCGCGAAAGTGTGACAAGTGGAGGCGAAAACACGCCACCTGGCTCAGGAATGCTGCGAAAGTGTGGCAGGTGGAGGCCGAAAAAATGCCACCGGGCTCAGAAATGCCGCGAAACTGTGACAGGTGGGAGCAGCAAAGTTGCCGCCCGTCCCATACCGACCATCCCGGACATTTACGGTCTGCATAGGCAAAGGGCATTTTGCGAATAGCCAAAATTTAAATCCCCCTCCGGCAAGTATCTTTGCAGATAATCGAACTTTATGTCTAACTTTGCAGTCCGGACGGGAAACCAATAGCGGCAACTGCCCATAAATTCAGATACGATGGCATCTTACTGGCAACTCTTGCTTGTTTTCGCAAAAATCGGAGCCTTCACAATCGGTGGAGGCTATGCCATGATTCCCATCATCCAGAGCGAAATCATCAAAAGGGGCTGGCTGGACGAAAAGGACTTCCCTGACATCATCGCTCTTGCGCAGTCAGCCCCGGGGCTGCTTGCAGTGAACATCTCCATCTTCATCGGCTACAGGCTGCGCGGCATAAAAGGCAGCATAGTCGCGACTCTCGGCAGCATCTTCCCGTCTTTTCTCATCATTCTCCTCATAGCGATGGTATTCTCCGGATTCCAGGATGACCCGATTGTCCAGAGGATATTCAAGGGCATCCGCCCCGTCGTGGTGGCCCTGATTGCCGTCCCAATGCTGCAGATGGCGAGAAAGACCAACAGGAACTGGATTTCATGGGGCGTCAGTATCATCACGATAGTCCTTGTCGCCTTTCTGGAGGTGTCACCTATATATATACTGGTAATCGTGGCTGTCGTGGCCTACACTATTGCCAAATACCGGGAATCATTGCGTAAAAAGGAGGGGAGATGATATATATCGAACTGTTCACCACCTTTTTCGTCATCGGCCTTTTCACAATAGGAGGCGGATATGCCATGCTGTCGCTCATACAGGCCCAGGTAGTGACCATACACAACTGGATTGACGAGGACACATTCACCGACATTGTCGCAATCTCCCAGATGACACCCGGCCCCGTGGGCATAAACAGCGCCACATACATAGGCTATACAGTGCTGCAGGAGTCCGGAGCCTCCGAGTTCATGTGCATCCTCGGCTCATTCAGCACGACTGTTGCCGTGGTGCTCCCGTCATTCATAATCGTCCTTTCCATCTGCCGCATGTACTCCCGCTTCAAGAACAATCGCGCATTCGAGGGCATGATGAACGGCATCAAACCGGCTGTCGTCGGGCTCATCGGGGCAGCGGCGATAGTACTGATGACAAAGGAGAACTTCCCTGACTGGAAAAGCTGGGTACTCTTCGCTGCCGCATTTGCCGCCTCTTGGTGGGGAAAGGCCAATCCGATTGCAACAATCCTTGCCGGAGGGTTTTTGGGACTCATACTTTATTGACATTTCGCGAGTTCTTTCTATCTTTGCAGCCATTTCCGCCGCCATGCGGCTCCAGCAAAGCAAAAACATGAATTGGATACAGGAAATATTGTTCCAGCCGTCTGTCATACAGACTGTGATTGTACTGGCAGTGGTGTCCGCTGTCGGGGTATATCTGGGACGGCTAAAGATATTCGGCATATCCCTTGGCGTCACATTCGTCTTCTTCGCGGGGATTGTGGCAAGCCATTTCGGCATCAGGGTCAACAAGGACATGCTTGCATTTGCCCAGAATTTCGGGCTCATCATCTTCATCTACACCCTTGGCCTGCAGGTAGGCCCCGGATTTTTCTCGTCATTCAAGAAAGGAGGCATAAAACTCAATATGCTTTCTCTTGGCAACGTCTTCCTCGGCACTTTGATGGCTCTCATACTATGCTGGACCACACATATCCCCCTTTCCGACATGATGGGGCTCCTGTCCGGCGCCGTCACCAATACACCGATGCTCGGTGCCGCCCAGCAGGCGCTGTCACAGGTGGAGCCGGACAATGCACGAGGTGTGACAGACATGGCGCTTGCCTGTGCGGTGACATATCCCCTCGGTGTCGTGGGTGTGATACTGGCCATAATCGTCCTGAGATCCGTATTCAAAGTGAAATCCGGCAAGGCATCACCAGAGGAGAATGCGACCAAGACCTATGTGGCAGAATTCCTGGTCAGCAACCCGGCCATATTCGGGAAAAGCATAAAGGAAACCATGCACATGACAGACAGGCACTTCGTCATCTCTCGCGTATGGCGGGACGGGAAAGTGTGCATCCCGACATCGGACACCCTTCTTCAGAAAGGGGACCAGCTGCTGGTGGTATCTGTCAAGGCTGACGTGGAAAAGGCCACCGCCCTGTTCGGAGAGCAGGAAAACGAGGACTGGAACAAGGAAGGAATAGACTGGAATGCCATTGACAGCCAGCTCATCTCGCGCCGGATACTCGTGACAAGAAACAGGATAAACGGGGTGAAACTTGGCTCCCTGAGACTGCGCAACCTGTACGGAATCAACATCACACGTGTCAACCGCGCCGGTATCGACCTGCTTGCATCCCCGGATCTGCACCTGCAGGTCGGAGACAAACTGACCATCGTAGGAGAGGCCAACTCCGTCAATAATGTCGGGAAACTGCTCGGTGACGAGGCCAAGAGACTGAACAAGCCGAATCTGCTGGCAATATTCATCGGCCTGGCTATAGGAGTATTCATCGGAGCCATCCCGCTCTCCTTACCCGGGATGAGCACACCGGTAAAATTGGGCATCGCAGGTGGGCCGATCATCGTCGGGATACTGATGGGGGCATTCGGTCCTCGCATCCATCTCACCACATACACCACAGAGAGCGCAAACCTCATGATGCGGGAATTCGGTCTCGTCACATATCTTGCCGGCCTGGGTCTTGATTCCGGAGAACATTTCTTCGAGACGGTCTTCAGACCAGAAGGACTCATCTGGGTCGCCATCGGTCTTGCCCTCGCCATCATCCCCGTACTCATCACAGGGTGGATCTCAGGACGTTTCTTCAAGATAGACTATGCCCACAATGTAGGTATGCTCTGCGGCAGCATGGCCAATCCGATGGCTCTGAACTACGCCAACACCACTGTTGCCGGAGATGAACCGTCCGTATCTTATGCCACCGTGTATCCTCTGTCAATATTTGTGAGGGTCATCATCGCGCAACTCATCTTCCTGATATTCTGAATCTGAGAGAACCTCCTCACCATGACCGGGAAGGACAAAGAAAAGGGACTGACTTACATATCGAAGCCAGCCCCGGAATTATGAAGAATAACTGATTAGTCGTTGAGAGAGAATCTCTTGAACTCAAGAACCTTGGCCTCTTTGTCGATACCGGCAAGGAAATCCTTGACGGTAGTCTTGCCATCTCCCATCTGATATTCCTGCTCCTCAAGAGTGTTCTCCTTGAAGAACTTGTTCAGACGTCCGTTGGCAATGTTGTTGATCATCGCCTCAGGAAGATTGGCCGACTTCTCGGCAGACACGGTCTTGATGATCTCACGAGCCTTGTCAGCCTGCTCCGGAGTAAGCCACCCTTTCGCAGTGTTTGACTCAATATGATCCTCGCTGTCAACATGGGCAGGGTTGATACCCGCTTTCTCAAGAGCCGAGTTGACGGCTTTCTTCACGAGCTCTTCCTTGGTCTTCTCGACAGCCACTGTGAGTTCCTTGTCGATTACTTCCTGAGGAACTGCGCTCTTGTTGACCGCAACAGGGTTCATTGATGCCACCTGCATGGCG
Organism: uncultured Bacteroidales bacterium; assembly: GCA_944323505.1. Taxonomy (GTDB): domain Bacteria; phylum Bacteroidota; class Bacteroidia; order Bacteroidales; family UBA932; genus Cryptobacteroides. Next base: position 178,955 of record CALUST010000015.1, on the reverse strand, counting down.
ATACCCTTGCCGACCTCGGCCGGGACTTCCTTGTTGAAAGCCACGATTGCGCCGAGCTTGCCGTTTATCTTGTGGATATAAGACGCGATGTAAGGAGCCTCAAGTCTGCCATAGTAGGCGAGGGAGTGCTTCTCTCCTGTCTTTCCTGTCTGCTGTGTGATGAGAGCCTCGACAGTCTGTCCGTCTGCGAGAGTGCAGGCTTTGAGAGCCTCTGCATCAGCAGGGAAAGATGCCATTGCCGCATCGGCTATGGCCTTGGCGGCAGACTGGAATTCCGCGTTCTTTGACACGAAGTCCGTCTCACAGCCAAGAGATACGAGGATTGCCTTGTTGCCGTTCACTTCGGCAAGGACAGCACCCTCTGTAGTCTCGCGGTCAGCCCTCTTTGCTGCAACGAGCTTGCCTTTCTCGCGGATGATCTCCTGAGCCCTGGCATAGTCTCCGTTTGCCTCGACAAGAGCCTTCTTGCAGTCCATCATGCCGGCACCGGTCATTTGACGCAGTTTCATCACGTCAGATGCTTTGATTTCCATTTGTTCAGAAATTAGATTGTTAATACCTCCAAAACGTTATTCTGCTTTCTCCTCTGCAGCAGGGGCAGCCTCTACCGGCGCCGCCTCGGCAACAGGAGCCTCTTCCTCTGCAGCCGGAGCAGCCTCAACGGCAGCATCCTCAACCTTCACTGCATTTTTGCGTGCACGAAGTTTCTTTCCTGCAGGAGCCTTGTCCTCAGACTGCTCAGGAGCCTCTTTCTCTTTCTCCAGTTTCCTTTCGCTCAATCCCTCTGCGATGGCACCGCAAACTACGTCCATAATGAGAGCAATGGACTTTGCCGCATCGTCATTAGCCGGAATCACATAATCAATCGGAGTAGGGTCGCAACAAGTATCAACCATGGCGATAACCGGTATGTTGAGACGGTTTGCCTCTTTGACGGCATTCATCTCTTTCTGTACGTCCACTACGAAAAGTGCTGAAGGGAGACGGCTCAGATCCTTGATTGAACCGAGGTTCTTCTCAAGTTTAGCCCTCTGACGGGTAATCTGAAGACGTTCACGCTTTGCGAGAGTATCGAATGTACCATCTTCAATCATCTTGTCGATGGTGTTCATCTTCTTGACAGCCTTACGGATAGTCGGGAAGTTGGTAAGCATTCCGCCCGGCCATCTTTCTGTCACGAACGGCATATTGACTGAAGCCGCTTTCTCGGCCACGATGTCCTTTGCCTGTTTCTTTGTTGCGACGAAGAGAATCTTGCGGCCAGAACGCGCAAGCTGTTTCAATACATTTGAAGCCTCGTCGATCTTAACTATACTTTTATGCAGGTCGATGATATGGATCCCGTTTTTCTGGTCAAAGATATATGGGGCCATTTTCGGATTCCATTTTCTCGCCAAGTGTCCGAAGTGGACACCTGCATCAAGCAATTCCTGGAAATTTGTTCTTGGCATTGTATTGTAGATTTAACTTGTTCATTAATTTCCCTCCAGGTCTTTGCCGGTAACCTGTCAGGCTCTTTTCATCAATCGGGAGTAGCGGCCTTGCCGGTCTCTCCGATTTTCCGCAGTCACGGCAAACTCAGGCAGCCTGCGAGGATTCACATCCGTCCCCAGGGTCCTGCGGTTTTGTCCCGGACTGTGCTTTTCTGTAAATCAACAGATAGATACGATTAACGTTTGCTGAACTGGAAGCGTTTACGTGCACCAGGCTGACCAGGCTTCTTTCTCTCGACTTCACGTGCATCACGTGTGAGGAATCCGTTGGCCTTGAGTGTTGAGCGGTAAGCCTCTTTATCCACCTCGCAAAGTGCGCGTGCGATTCCGAGCCTCATCGCTTCTGCCTGACCTTTGATTCCGCCGCCGTCGAGATTGGCCTTGACGTCAAACTGAGCGACCGTACCTGTGACCTCAAAAGGCTGGTTCACGATGTAACGGAGAGATGCGTCCACGAAATAATCGTTGATGTCGCGTCCGTTGATTGTGATGTTGCCTTTGCCAGGCACGAGATAAACGCGTGCGACTGCTGATTTACGTCTTCCAAGGGCGTTTACTTGTTTCATGCTCTGCTTAAATTTCGTTTAACTTGATTGTTTTCGGTTGCTGTGCCTGATGCGGATGCTCATTGCCTTCATAGAGATAAAGGTTGTTCAGGAGCTTGGCACCGAGACGGTTCTTTGGAAGCATGCCTTTGACAGCCATCCTTACCAATTCAGTAGGTTTCTTGCGAAGGATCTCCTTCGGTGTGGTGAATCTCTGACCACCCGGATAGCCGGTATGGCGGACATACACCCTGTCAGACATCTTTCTTCCTGTCAGTTTCACCTTGTCCGCATTGAGGACGATGACATTGTCACCGCAGTCCATGTGCGGAGTGAAACTTGGCTTGTTCTTACCACGGAGGATAAGGGCAACCCTGGAAGCAAGACGGCCGAGCACCAAGTCGGTAGCATCAATCACGACCCACTCTTTCTTGATATCGCCGGCTTTCAGCGATACTGTCTTGTAACTCTGTGTGTCCACTGTCTTGATCTTTAAATGGTTAATACTAAAAAATTGCGACCCCTACACTACATAGGGGGCGCAAAGATAGCAATAAATTCATTCAGAACAAAATTTTCTCGTTCCAAACATCTTTGGCAGAATGCCTTCACCGTCAGATAGACAGGACATTCAGGACATTGATCAGTTCCTTGTTGATAGGCTTGTCCTGCTTGATGGCCCGGCTGAACGGGACATATACGATCTCGTCATTCGATATGCCGACCATGACATTGCGCTGCCCCTCTTTCAGAGCCTCGATGCTGGCGGTACCCAGACGGCTCGCAAGGATACGGTCGAATGCGCTCGGCGAGCCTCCCCTCTGGAGATGCCCGAGAATCGAGACACGGACATCATACTGTGGATATTCCTTGCGGACACGCTCTGCATAATGCATCGCCCCGCCGTCTTTTTCAGCCACAATGACGATACTGCTGTTCTTGCTCTTGCGGAATCCCCTGCTGATGAACTGCTCCAGCTGGTCAATGTCCGTGCTGTCCTCCGGGATGATGGCTGCCTCCGCCCCGGCGGCAATCGCGCTGTTCTGGGCGAGGAATCCGGCATCGCGCCCCATCACTTCTATGAAGAATATCCTGTTGTGGGATGTCGCCGTGTCACGTATCTTGTCGACGCACTCCACTATGGTATTGAGGGCAGTGTCATAGCCTATCGTGGAGTCCGTCCCGTAAAGGTCATTGTCGATTGTGCCCGGAAGCCCGATACACGGGATGTCGAACTCCTGCGCGAAAACCTGGGCTCCGGCAAGGGAGCCGTTTCCGCCGATGACTATGAGAGCGTCTATCCCGTGCGCCATCATGTTCTCATAAGCCTTCTGGCGGCCTTCCACTGTCATGAACTCCTGGGAGCGCGCTGTCTTCAGGATGGTGCCGCCCCTCTGGATCGTACTGCTGACACTCTGTGAGGTCAGTTCTTCTATATCATTGTTTATCAGACCTTCATAACCTCTGTAGATACCCATAACCTTCCATCCGTTGTAGATGGCGGCACGTGTCACGGCCCTGATTGCAGCATTCATGCCTGGGGCATCACCTCCGGAAGTAAGCACTCCGATTGTTGAAATCCTTTTTGCCATATAATTCTATTTTCAAATCCTACAAATTTACAAATTGATTTGCAATACGGGCAAATTTTTCTGCAATATTTAAACCAATCCCGACGTCATGGTGGAGAATCTGGATTTTTGAGTATTTTTGCGGCATGAAAATCGGAAACATAGATCTCGGGGAGAAGCCTCTTTTCCTCGCCCCGATGGAGGATGTCACTGACGCATCCTTCCGTGCTGTGTGCAAGGAATTCGGGGCAGACATGATGTATACCGAATTCGTGTCATCGGACGGGCTTGTACGCGATGCGGCAAAGGCAATCGCCAAACTCAGGACCTATGACTACGAGGCCCCGATAGGTATCCAAATATACGGAAGCATCCCAGAAGCGATGGTTGAAGCGGCGGAAATGGCAGAAAACGCTGCGGAGATTGCAGGAGGGCACGGGGCGGACGTCATCGACATCAATTTCGGCTGCCCCGTCAACAAGATTGCCAGACGCGGGGCAGGGTCGGGGATGATGAAAGAGCCGGACAAAATGGTGCAGATCACAAAGATGATTACGGATGCAGTGAGGCTGCCTGTCACAGTCAAGACAAGGCTCGGATGGGACGAGGACTCTAAAATCATCGTGGAACTCGCTGAACGGCTGCAGGACGTCGGCATCAGCGCACTTACGATACACGGCAGGACACGCTGCCAGATGTACACGGGAGTGGCGGACTGGACCCTGATCGGCAAAGTGAAGGAGAATCCGAGAATCCGCATCCCGATAATAGGCAACGGGGACATCAATTCGCCGCAGAAGGCAAAGGAAGCATTCGACCGGTACGGAGTGGACGGGATAATGATTGGCCGGGCGACCTACGGGCATCCGTGGATATTCAGGGAGATCCGGCATTATCTTGACACCGGGGAACTCCTGCCTCAGATGAGTGTCACGGAAAGAGTATCGCTCGCGAAACGTCATCTGGCCAAATCGATTGAATTCAAAGGGGAGAAAGTCGGTATCCTCGAGATGAGAAGGCACCTCTCGTGCTATTTCAAAGGGCTTCCGGACTTCAAGGAGACCCGGCTCAGGCTTGTGACTCTCACCGATCCCGAGGAACTTTTTGCGACATTGGACATGGTGGCGGAGCGATGGGGAACAACGGAAGCCCCAGCAGCGACTTCAATATATGATGTCCCGGAATCTCTCTGAAAATCGCTATATTTGCCTTCGGCATTTATTTTATTTTATTAAAACACACAAACGGCGAAAGCCGCAATAACCCAAGAAAACGACGAAAATGCTGGACCATATCATTCTTGCACCCTACTATCTCGCCCTGAAAATAAGGCACGCACTCTATGACTCAGGCATCAGGAAAGTCCGGACGCCGGAGATACCGACTGTCTCCGTAGGCAATGTCACGGTAGGCGGAACAGGAAAGACACCGCACACTGAGATGATTCTCAGGCTTCTTAAAGAGCACCCGGTCTGGGGAGGCAGGCATCTTGCCGTCCTGTCAAGGGGCTACAGGAGGAAAAGCCGGGGATTCCAGCAGGTGGATACCGGGAAAGAGCAAGGAAGGCATTCTCCGGCGGCAGCCTACGGGGACGAGCCGGTCCAGATAAAGAGAAAGTTTCCGGACGTGACGGTCGCCGTGGACAAGAACAGGATTGAAGGCTGCGACTTTCTTGCATGCCCTGACAAGGTGAAGACGTCAAAGAAAGGCAGGAAATGCCTGCACAAGGATTTTCCTGCGGCAGACATCGTGGTACTTGACGACGCATTCCAATACAGGTCGCTCAAGCCGTCGGTCTCCATCGTGCTCGTCAGCCACGACAGGCCGGTACATTCAGACCATCTGCTGCCTGCAGGCAGGCTGAGGGATCTGCCAGGCCGGCTTTCAAAGGCGGACATCCTCATTGTCACCAAGTGTCCTTATTACATGGAAGACGAGGAGCGGAGAGAATGGGCGAAGAATCTCGGCATAAAAAACTACAACCTGGAAACATGCTCCGGCACCGATGCATCAGGGAGACGGCAGTACCTGTTTTTCACGACTGTGAGATATGACGCGCTCAGTGCAGTCTTCCCCGAGGGAGACCCGAGGTACGTCTATTCGAAACAGGCTGTGCTGTTTTCCGGGATAGCGGATGACTCCCCGCTGCTGAGATACCTCAGCGACACATACAAGGTGGTCAGGCATCTGACATTCGGGGATCATCACGAATTCACCACCGGAGACATGAGTTCAATCCGCAAGGCTGCGGAAGACTATCCCACATCCGTGACAGTCACCACCGAAAAGGACAGCCAGAGACTTGCAGACTTCCGGTATATGCCCGCCATGCTGAAAGAACGGATGTTCTTCGCTCCGATAAAGGCTGATTTCCTGTCGGAAAAAGAAAAGACCTGCTTCATGCAGGCCCTTGAGTCATTCATCTGAAAGGATATCGTTCTGCACCTGGACTGACGCATCGTGGATGGCGTTGAACACCACTGTCACAAAGTGTTCAGGCAGACCGTACTCCGCCCCTTTCGCAATCATCCTTTCCAGGATGGAATCCCAGCGGGATGTCTGCAGGATAGCGATGTTGTTGACTTTCTTATACTCACCTATCTGGCGGCTGATACCCATCCTCGAACCGAGAAGAGACAGCAGGCTCTCGTCGATGACGTCTATCTGCGCCCTCAACTGGTCGATGTTCTCCTTGTATTCGGGACTGTCCGTATCATGGGCACGCACGACAAGGCTCTTCATCATCTCTCCGAGCTGTTCGGGGAGGAGCTGCTGACCGGCATCGCTCAATGCACAGGTAGGGTCGCAATGCGACTCTATCATCAGACCTTCAAGCCCCAGGTCAAGCGATCTCTGGGAAAGTTCACGGATATACTTCCTGTCACCGGCCATGTGACTCGGGTCACAGAAGAACGGCATCTCGGGATAACGGCTTCTCAACTCTATCGCAATCTGCCATTCGGGGCTGTTGCGGTACCTGATTTTCTCAAAGGTGGAGAACCCTCTATGAATCACTCCCAACTTCATTATTCCGGCCTGGTTGAGTCTTTCCAGCGCACCTATCCACAGGTCAAGGTCAGGATTGACAGGATTCTTGACCAGGACAGGTATCCCAGTATCCTTCAAGGCATCAGCAATCTCCTGCACCAGGAACGGATTGGCAGTCGTCCGTGCCCCTATCCACACCATATCGACTCCGAATTTCAGACAGTCGAAGACATGCCTTTCTGATGCCACTTCAGTACAGATTTTCATCCCGAGTTCATTCTTTACGCGCTGCAGCCATTTCAGTCCCTTCGTCCCCACTCCCTCAAAGGTGTTCGGATGTGTCCTCGGCTTCCATATACCGGCACGGAACACATTGATGCCAAGCGCCTTCAATCTTCTGGCCGTCTCCATTATCTGCACCTCTGATTCGGCACTGCAAGGGCCGGCTATCATAAGCGGAAGTCCGTCAGGGAACAATCCCCATCTTCCGACAGGCATGATTTCCAGATTCTTTTCCATAGTCTTCATATTTTATTTGTCTGATTTGTCATAAGCGTCCTTATCTTGTCTGATGCCAGCCCAAGAGTCTCTCTGTCTGCACACAGGGAGATTCTGACATAGTTTCTTCCGTTCTTCCCGAAAATGAAGCCCGGAGTAATGAACACCCCTGCCCCGTACAGGATGCGGTCTGACACCTGTTCTCCGAGGCTCTGCCCCGCCGTGTCCGAGACTGCGGCATCCGCCTTCGCCAGAAGAGGGTTGTCCTCCCCGATTCTGCCCCAAAGGAAAAGCCCGGTGCTGTCCCTGTCGTAGCCGGCGCCGATGATATCAAATATCCTTCCCGCCAGCCTGCGCCTTTCACGGTACTCTCCGTTAAGGGCGGCAAACCATTCCCTGCCTTGCGAAAGGGCCTCGACCGCTGCCAGCTGGAGCGGCTTGAACATCCCGGAATCCATCTGACTCTTCACTTTCAGTATCTGGGATATATACTCCCTGTCCCCTGCCACCATACCTATCCTCCATCCCGACATGTTATGGGCCTTGCTCAGCGAATTGAGCTCCAGGCAACACTCCATGGCCCCGGGCGCAGCAAGTATGGAAAGCGGATTGTCGTTGAGGATGAGACTGTAAGGATTGTCGTTACATATCAGGATTCCGTGCCGCCTGCCGAAATCTGCAAGCCTGGCATACAGCCCGGCAGATGCAGCCGCGCCTGTCGGCATATTCGGATAGTTTGTCCACATCAGTTTCACTCCGGACAGGTCCGCCCGCTCCAGGGCATCGAAATCAGGAAGCCATCCGTTCTCCTCGCACAGGTCATAGGTGACAATCTCTGCCTCGGCAAGTCTTGTGGCAGAAGAATAGGTCGGATAGCCCGGATCCGGGACGAGGACCTTGTCCCCCTTGTCCAGGAATGCCAGTGAAATGAGAAGAATCCCCTCCTTTGAGCCGACAAGAGGCTGGATCTCGCAGCCAGGGTCAAGTGTGACATGGTAGAATCTCTCATACCACCCGGCAAAAGCCTCCCGCAGTTCTTTCAGTCCGGTATAACTCTGATACGCATGATTACCTTTCATGGCAGCCGAGTCGACAAGAGCCTTTATGGCAGCCTCAGGAGGCATACCGTCGGGAGCACCGATCCCGAGGTTGATGATCCTGTCGGCTCCGGAGGCTGTCCGCTCAGAGTCAAGCCGGTCAATTTCCTTGAGTTTCCGCGAGAAATAATATTCCTGAACGCTTTCCGTTCTGTGTGACGGCCTGATTATCATAGGTCAAAATACAAATATCAAAAACTTTTTACTGTATCAGATGGCAGCGGCATATTCGCCGAGAACATCCAGGTCTTCCATCAGAGGTCTTACTGCCGCTATCGCCTGGCAATACCGCTGATAAGAGCCGAACTTGACATCGACATAGAAGAAATACTGCCATTCGCGCCCCGGTATAGGCAGAGACTGTATCCTTGTGAGGTTCATGTCATAGAACGACAAGATGGTGAGTATCTGCGCCAATGAGCCGGTCTTGTGCGGGAGGGTGAAGCACAACGAAGCCTTGGTGATCCTGTCCCGGGGCACGGAAAGGCTGTCGTCCATGATGAGGAATCTCGTGAAATTCTGCTTGTAGGTCTCGATGCTCGCCTGCAGAATCTCCAATCCGTACAGTTCTGCTGCAAGGACCGATGCCACCGCCCCGACGCCCAGAAGCCTGCCAGCGGCGATGTCCGCCGCGCTTTTCGCCGTATCTTCCGACTCGACAAGCCTTATGTGTGGATAGGAAGCGAAGAACGGGCGGGTCTGGTTGATGGCCATATAGTGCGTCCTGACTTCCTTTATATCTTCTATCCTCTGGCCCGGGAGAGCCATGAGATTCTGCTGAATGCGCAGGAAGACCTCCCCTTTTATCTTCACGTCATGCCTCCTGAGAAGTTCAAAGTTCGGAAGAAGCCCTCCGGAGACAGTGTTCTCTATTGCCATCACCGCCGCATCCGCACGATTGTCCCGCAGGGCGTCATAAAGTCCGTCAAATGTGTCGCATTCGACAATCTGCAGATCCGCATTCATAATCCCGGCATCGCCCATACTGCTGTAGAACAGTCTGGCAGCCTGCTCATGAAATGATCCCGAATAACCTTGGATAGCCGTTCTTTTCATCTTGATCTCAATTTTTGTGCTTCGGAGCCGCGGACGCAATAAAAAGGCTGTCCGTGATTCCGGACAGCCTTATATTTCCCTTTATCAACAAGACAGGATTCTGTACGCGACCTCCGGTCCATCACCGCTCATGGTAATAGAAATGAAAAAAACCGAATGCGCTAAATCGAAAATCCATCATAACGGGAACAAAAATACTAAATTTTTTCTAATTGCAAAACTTATGTCAGACAGTCATTATCTCTTTCTCCTTGGCGGAAGCGAGTTCGTCCACTTTCTTCACGAATGCGTCTGTCTCCTTCTGGACATTCTGCTCGTATTCCTTCTGGACATCTTCCGGCATACCGTCCTTCTGAGCCTTTTTCAAGGCCTCGATGGCGTCACGACGAGAATTTCTGATCACTATCTTGGCATTTTCGGCTGCCGTCTTGACCTTCTTGATGAGTTCCTTCCTTCTCTCTTCGGTAAGAGGCGGCACAGCACATCTGATGCTCTCCCCGTTGTTCTGCGGAGTAAGTCCGATGTTGGCGTCCATTATGGCCTTTTCGATGACAGGAATCATCTTTTTCTCCCACGGCTGTATCAATATGGTCTTCGCATCCGGAACAGTGACGGAAGCCACCTGGGGAACAGGGGTCTCACTTCCGTAATAATCCACCATGACATTGTTGAATACCAAAGGATTGGCCTTGCCGGCACGATATGTCTTCATGTCCTCTTCGAGGAACTTCACGGCATCGCCCATCTTTGTCTTGGCCGATGCAAGGATTTCTTTTGCTCTGTCTAACATGATATTTCTATAAATGATTCGTTTCGTAGTATTGAGAGGTACGGCTCCGCATCCGGAGACGCGTGTCAGACATGGACAAGCGTCCCTATCTTCTCCCCTTTTATGAGGCCGGACAGATTGCCTTCCTCATTCATGTCAAAGACGATGATCGGCATATTGCCTTCCCTGCACAAGGTGAAAGCCGTCTGGTCCATCACCTTGAGATGGTCTTCCATGGCCTTGTCAAATGTAAGTTCGTCATATTTGACGGCAGAAGGGTCCTTCTCCGGGTCCGCAGTGTACACCCCGTCCACCCTTGTTCCTTTGAGGAGCGCGTCCGCCCCGATCTCAAGTGCGCGCAGGGCGGCACCAGAATCCGTGGTAAAGAACGGGTTACCGGTCCCTCCGGCTATGAGAGCGACACCACCCTTCTCCATGAAAGCCACGGCATCATCCCTCATGTAATATCTGGCTACAGGCATCATAGGAGTGGCCGTGAACACCTCGGCATCGACCCCTTCCGACCTGATGGCCATGGAGAGCCCGAGAGAATTGATCACTGTTGCAAGCATCCCCATCTTGTCTCCCTGCACCCGGTCAAAGCCTTTCCCGACCCCGGAAAGCCCTCTGAAAATATTGCCGCCACCGATGACAATAGCCACCTGAAGCCCGCCTCTTACGGCTGCCGCAATCTCCCTGGCATAGGCTGCCAGCACTTCCTCGTTGATACCTTTGCCCGTAGGGCCGCCCAGACTCTCTCCGCTCAACTTGAGCAACACTCTCTTGTATCCCATTCTGAACCTGATATGTCTATTTTCTTATCCTGCATCGGTTTGCATTCGTCGCTTCCGGACAGGAAAAAGAATAAGAATTTGTTTTTTATCGAAACAAAAGTATCGAATTATTATGAAACTTGCAAGAAAGAACATATCTTTGCATACCTGTTGACCAAGATGAATATAAACTATTGATAACAGATATGGCAAACATTTTCACATCTTCAATCGGCAAGAAGCTCATAATGAGCATAAGCGGTCTTTTTCTGATCATTTTCCTTCTTCTTCACCTTACCATAAACTTCTTCTCTGTAATAGATTCATGTACAGGATATTTCGGTAAAGAAGACGGTCTTTTCGCTATGGGATGCGAGTTCATGTCTCTTCCTATAGTATCAGTGATGGTCCCTGTACTTGCCTTCGGGTTCGTAATCCACATCCTCTACGCATTCATCCTGACTCTCAGCAACCTCAAGTCACGCGGAGGATACAACAGATATGCTGTGGCAAGCAAGGCCAGGACCGAATCATGGGCATCCAAGAATATGCTCGTCCTCGGTATAATCGTCCTCGGCATACTTGCATTCCACCTCACACATTTCTGGGCTGACATGCAGCTCAAGGAATGGACAGGAGGCGAGGCGGTCAATCCTTACGACCTTCTGACCACAACATTCGGGCACTGGTACAATGTTGTCATATACATCATCTGGTTCGGGGCTCTCTGGTTCCATCTCACCCACGGGTTCTGGAGTGCATTCCAGACCATCGGTTGGGACAACACTGTATGGATCAAGAGACTGCAGGTGATTTCATACATCGTGGCCACCATCATATTCCTCGGCTTCGCCGTAGTGGCAGTTAATGCCTGCCTGATGGCCTGTCCTGCTGCATAGCCAACCGGAAGATAGCGAAGGTACAAGTCCTTCGAAGAAAGATATGGCGAGGAGACCCAAAATTCAGAGTCTCCTCGCTTTCTTTATGTCATCTTCCGACCGGGAGTGTCTTGAGTCTGAGCCATCCGGCAGTCTCAGAATCGAGTTCAGGTGAAAGAGTCTCATACACATGACGGTTGTAGCCGTCCAGCCATGCCTTTTCCTGTTCCGTCATCAGAGAAAGTATCAGAGCCGAAGTGTCTATATGGCACAGCGTCAATGTCTCGAATCCCAGCCAGTCTCCGAAGGTATTGTCTCCGGACTCGACGCACAGCAGGATATTCTCATGCCTGACACCATGCTGTCCCTCGCGGTATATGCCCGGCTCGTCGGAAGTCACCATCCCCGGCAGCAGAGGCTGGCTGTTGAGATTCTGCCTGATATCCTGCGGACCTTCATGCACCCCGAGATAGAAACCGACCCCATGCCCTGTCCCGTGCCCGAAATTCCTGCGGCTCTGCCAAAGCGGATTCCTCGCAAGGACATCCAGCCTGCATCCCGGTGTCCCTTTCGGGAATACGGCCATAGCAAGGTCTATCATACCTCTCAGCACAAGAGTATAGTCCTCTTTCTCCAGTTCGGAGCACTCCCCCATCGGCACTGTCCTGGTGATGTCTGTGGTGCCGAAAATGTATTGTCCGCCAGAATCCGTAAGATACAGTCCATACGGCTTTATCACTGCAGAACCTTCCTCGGGAGTGCTGTAATGCGGAAGGGCGGCATTGGACCCGTATGCGGATATGTTCTTGAAACTGTCGCTCTTGTAGCCCGGAATCCCGGCCCGGAGGGAAGTCAGCCTGACAGATGCGTCCCACTCCGTGACAGTCCTGCCAGAACGGCCGGCGTGCTCCAGCCAGTACAGGAACTTTTCCATCGCCACCCCGTCAGCCAGGAAAGCCTCTTTCATGCCGGAAATCTCCGCTCCGTTCTTAACGGCCTTACGCAATACCACAGGAGACTGGCCTGTGAATATGTCCTCTTCATGGAATACCGAAGCGATGAGCCTGTATATGTCATAATTCAGGGAAGCCGGATCGCAATATATCCTCGGGGCATCCTGCGAGACCGCAATAAGCGAGTCCGGTCCATCTAAGACCCCGTCATATCTGCAGATACGTATGCCGTCCGCCTGTATCTCGGCGAGACTGTCCTCCGTATCAGGGTCATCATACGTCCCGTCCCCCTTATCCATATACCACAGCACATCATCCATGGTCACAAGCAGATAGGATATGACATACGGATTGTACTCTATATCCTGCCCCCTGACATTGAGCAGCCATGCTATCTCGTCAAGGGCGGATATGAGGATGCAGTCGCATTCCTTCTCCATGAGGAACTTGCGCAGCCAGGCTATCTTCTGGAGACGGGATTCACCTGTCGTCTCATCATCAAGGGTAATCACTGTCGTCTGCGGTATCCCGGGCCGCCCATCCCATATCGCATCCAGGAGATCCGGGACATCGTAGAGGACCTTGACGGATGAACGTATGCGTTCAGCCGACAGCCGCGGCATGCAACTGCCGTCTGTCGCGACAGTAGCGGCATGACCGGACAGCCATTCGAGCATCGTCTCTGAGCCGGGGACACCTGTCTTGTGCAGGGTCACCCCGCTTCCCTCAAGTTCTTTTACGGCCTGTATGAAGTATCTTGAGTCCGTCCACAGGCCGGCATGATCCATTGTGACCACCATCTGCCCCGACTCTCCGGTAAAGCCGGACAACCACTCCACCTGTCTCCAGCGGGGGGCAGGATACTCGCTCCCGTGCGGATCAGAATCCGGGATCACCACTGCATCCCAGCCCTTTGCAGCCATCATTGAACGCAATGCCCCGATTCTTCCGAAATGAACATCTGACATCTTGAACTGATTTTGGTATTATGAATGTAAAAATAGTTATTTTTACAGATGAAATCTACAAATCCCATATCATGGAAAGCGAATATCGGCAGGGAGACAGCAATGTGACTGTCCCGAAGCCTGTAAGGAAATTCTACAGAGACCTTGACGGGAACGTACTCACCGGCGTATGCTCCGGGCTGGCGCTGTATTTCAGGATTGATGTGGTGCTGGTGAGAATCATCTTCATCGCCGCTGTCCTGCTGGGGACTGCCGGATTCTGGGTATATCTCGTACTCTTCATCATTGCCCCGGCGGCACGTACTGCGACAGAGAAATGCGAACTGCGGGGGCTTCCCCTCACAGAAGAGAACCTCAAAAGATTCTCCAGAAAAAAATGACTACGGGCAGACCAGCCCGGAAATGATGCTGTCGGAAACGAAAAAATGATTTTCAGGGATGCGGAGCCGCTGTCCCCCGTCCTGCAACCCTTGCAGGCTGCTGACGGCTTCCATGCGGAGCAGTGTCCCGGCAGACAGGGCGGCATCTACGGCATCGTCTCCGCAGGTCTCGCGAAGAAAGTTCTCTTCCACGCCCTCATCAGTCCTCAACCCGAGCATGACAGACTCCATGTCCACCTGCTGGACGGTAAGTGTCTCGCCGCCTCTGCATACAGAGAAATCATCTGCGGCCGCCCCCTTGACATAATCGGCCAACGATGCCGTGTTCCATGTCCTCCGGAATACCGGCTCCTGTCCGGGGAGCCGTGTTACAGCCAATGAATGCGCTGCAGGCCCTATGCCTATATATGGGATATGCCTCCAGTAGCCGCTGTTATGAAGAGCCTCATGGCCTGGCAGGGAGAAATTGGAAATCTCATAATGCCTGTATCCCGCCTCATGCAGCCTGTCGCACAATATGCCGTATTGCTCTTCACATCGGGAGTCCGCGGCTTCGTGATAACGCCCGTCCTCCACCATTGCCGACAGCGCACTGTCCGGCTCGACAGACAACTGATATGCTGAGACATGCTCCGGAGCGCGTCCTGCACCCATGCCGGAAACGACCTCGTCCAAAGTCGCTCTCCATACAGTGTCAGACAGCAGCGAGATTCCAGAGATGAGGTCTATGCTTATATTTTCAAATCCCGCATCCCGTAACATCCTGTATGCCTGCCTTGCCTCATCGGCGTCATGCCGCCGGTTCATCCATTTCAGAATCCCGTCGTCAAGAGACTGGACACCCATGCTCACCCTGTCCACTCCTGCCTTCCTCAATCCGCAAAGATATTCCGACCCTTTTTCAAGCACGTCGTCCGGATTGACTTCCATGGTGAACTCTTCGTAGCCTCGGCCGTCACGCAGTTCAGCCAAAGCCCCTGTCAAACGCTCCAATGCATAAAGAGGCAGCACCGATGGGGTACCGCCTCCTATATATAATGTCTCCCGCTCCGATACTGCCGACAGATCCTGCCGTCTGGACCTCATCTCCAGGACTGCCGCCCTGACGAATTCATCCTTTCCGCAATGCGCTGCGGACTCCGTCTCGGAATAGAATCCGCAATATGTGCAGAAACTTCTGCAGTACGGGACATGGATGTATATCACAGCAGGACAATGTTAGCGGAGCATGAGTTCTGCCGAGCCGAGAAGGGCTTTCTCCGTGTACACATCCACTGTATATATGCCCTTGACATAGTCTGAGATGCCGTTGAGATAGATACTCATCTCCACTTCCTCTCCCTGATAGTCGACCTCCCTTGAAGCCGAGCATATCAGCTGTTCTCCGTCAAGTTCAAAAGTCTTCTGCTCTCCGCTCGTGAGGAGAATGCCGTCCGGGCCCTTCACCCTGATATATACTCTCATAGGGCCTTTAGGCGCAAGGTCGTTCTCAACGAGGCTCAAAGTAGTCATGAGACGCACTACCCTGCTGCTCCTGTCAGTGACCTTGTTGGATGCATTGTATGCGTCAAGCCTGATGTCGCGGCCTTTGACAACTGATCCGACAGCCACCTGGCCGGAAAGGTCCTGGACAGTCTTGCTCAGTTCCTCGGACTGGCGGCGGCTCTCGGCTGCCTCCTTACGGGCGGCCGCTGCATCGGCTGTCAGTTTCTTGTTGAGGGTATTGAGAGAGTCTATCTGCACGATATAGTTCCTCATGATGCTTCTGAGAGTGCCGAGCTCCTTTTCATACTGCCTTATCTTGGCCCTGTTGGTGGCATCTGTCTTCTTGATCCTCTCAATGAGCTGGGAGACCTCCTCCCTGGAGGAATCAAGTTGGGTATTGATGCTGTCATAGTCAGAAGACAGGGTCGCATAGTCATTCTGGAGAGCAATCATCTGCGCGGTAAGATCCTCCTTCTCGAGATTGAGTTCATTCACCAGCGAAGACCGCTCAAACCATACGAACGCAAGAGCCACTGCAAGGACTGCGGCTACTGCAATCAGCGCATACATGGTCTTTTTCAGACCTCCCTCATTGTTATCATGAGCCCCTTTTACGGATTTGTTCTCTTCCATAATTCATCAAGTTTAATTGTTCCGGTTACAAACATACGGAAAAAATGTCGGATTTTTATTATATTTGTACACGAGCAATCACAATTCGGCATGAAATATCTGATACGCAGCATCAAATACTTTATCTGGTTCGTCATTCTCTTCTCGCTCATCATCCTCGCGCTCATGTTCACGGGGACAGCCGGAGGCGATGTCGAGACCATGTTCATCGGAGGATACAGCGCATTCTGGAAGATTGCCGCCATATTCGCGGCTGTCGCTGCAGTATATCCGAATTTCGGATTCATGAAAAGGCTCATCCCCACTCCTGACGGCATCCCTGCCGACAAGACTGTAATATCGGGATATATGGAGGCCTTGGGCTACATTCCCGAGAAGACCGGGCCAGGAGTGCAGACATTCCGCCACAAGAGCACGGCAAGCAAGTTCTCAAGAATGTATGAAGACCGGATCACTTTCACGGACACTGCGGATGGGACAACCGTTGAAGGGTTGCGCAAAGACGTGACACGAATAGCCTCAGGCCTTGAGCACAGGCTCAACAATATGTCCAACCAATAAAACCGACGAAAATGGACGAGAGTTTAAAGACAGTTGCGAAGTTCGACGACCCGATGAGGGCAAGCATCGCCCAGACCAAACTCAAAGACAGCGGCATCGAGTCTGCCATCTTCGGAGAGACATCATCCTATCCGGCGATTAACGCAGTCGAGGACAACATCGAACTGAAGGTAAACGCTGCAGATTATGATCAGGCGGTCAGAATCCTGGCAGCCTCGCAAAGCGCCGAATAGAAATCCTCGCCGAAAAACCGTTCTATAGGCCCGCGTAAGAACTGATATACGCGGACCTTTTCTTTTCTGCCTTTCTCAAAGGCATCCTTGCAGATGGACCATCTGTGCAGATTCAAGGCGCGCATCCCGTTGCTGAGTTCGGACACCCTGATGGGATAGAGCCAGCAGGAGATTGGCTTGCGGAAATCCCCCTTGCCATCGGACCAGCATTTCTCTATGGAACAGAAGCAGTTCCCCTTATCGTCAAAGCAGGTATATGCGCACTCCTCGCTGCCCGGGACAAGAGGCGTGACGATATCCCCGTCCACATCGACTTCAAAGAAGCCCTTCTCATCGACGGCAGCCCTTCCCTGGGGACGCATGATGCCGGAGAATACGGGATAGTTCTTCTCTATGGCCTCTATCTCGCATTCCAGCAGTGGTGCGCCGCTGTCCCCTATGATACAGCAGCAACCCCGGCATTTCTCATAGTCACAAGAAAAATATTCTGTCAGAATCTCTTCCGACACAAGACAATCATCTATCTGTATTATCGCTCCGTGCTCCATCTTCTTCAGTTTTTATGACATATTCCATACAACTGCCGTCCTCCAGCATCCTGAATATCCTATTGATCCTTGCCGCATCCACGGCAGACAGCCTTTCCGCATAATCCGACACCATATCCTTACCTCCTGTAAAGCGTCCGGAAATCACCTTAAGCCAATATCCCGGGTCGTCCTGGAGGACATCCCAGACCGCCTTGACGGTCTCCTTGTACATGGACACACGGTCATCTGACAGAGGGGTGTCCGCAAGCGAGGACAATTCTGACCGTATCTGCATCAATGCATTGATGAAATCCGCCCGGGACACGGAAGCCGGCAGAGATTCCGGGGAGACAGGAAAGACAGAAACCGCCGCCGCGAACTTCTCCTGCGGATAGACAAGGAAACTGTCTCTGACAGAGAATGACACTGCGCTGCCGGCAAGTGCTTCAGCCAAGGCGTCTTCAAGTGCGGGCAACACCACCCTCGTGGCCATGAAGTTGTCAGGATTGGCACTCAACTCTGCCGACAGCAGGACATCCAGACCCGGATACCGGCCCTCAACAAAATATGTTGACTCACCGGACACTGTCCTGTATGAGATCACCGGCTTGATGATTCTCCGTCTTGCAGTCTTGAACCCGCCCATATAATCCTGGAGGAATCTCTTGAATTCATAGTCCGGGACATCCCCGACAAAAACGAGGACACCATCATCAGCCCTCTCGAAGATATTGCGGAAGAACGGCAATGCCCTTGCCGGAAGGTCCTCCCTCAGGTTGGCCGCCGACTTGAATTTTGAATACCGGTCCGTCCCGCACATGATGCTGTCGATGACGAACATCTTTGCCTGAAATTCGCCCCTCCTCGAAGCGAGTCTCATGGTCTCTTCTTCAAAATAGCCTTCAGCAGCCTGAGGGTCAAATCCCATCCCTCCCGAAAGCCCGAGCAGGGTCTTCATGAGCAGGGATGCACGTTCGCGCGGCAGGGAGCCTGAAAATGCCGTGGAAGTCATCGACACGTCAGCCGTCATTGATATGCCGTTCGTCTCCAATATCTCCCTGAAATCGTCGCCTCCAATCCCGCATACGGAATATAGCCCCGGCATGTCGGACATGAACGCGCCTTCCCCGTCCCTCATATTTTTCATGGAGGCATAGCCCCTGCGGAGAGAAAGCGAATAATACAGGACGCCGTCCGTAGGCATCTGACGGTAAATCACTTTCATGCCATTGGAGAATACCCACATCTCGCTGCCTGGGACGGAAGAAAGTTTTCTTGTCCTCATCACCCTGCACCTGGAGTCAGGTACGGGAAGCATAAGTGTGTCAGACTGCCTGACATGGCACGAGACAGATACGGTATCATCCGCCGCCGCATCCCAGCCCTTGTGGAAAGCGTCAAGGAGGTCTCCCGGCTCCGGCCTGTCATCCCCGCCGGTCCTGCATGTAAGAGTCAGATTGGCCGAGCGGTCCAGCAGTTCGTAAATATACCGGTTGAATATCCTGTGCCCTGTCGTATCCGGCATATTGCCCTTAGTATAGAACCGTTCCTGAGCCTCTGCGGAAGACACAGACGCCCCGTAGAGAAATGAGGAAATGCACTTGTCGACATATTCGGAATCCGGGATTCTTGCCCTGCGGGCATTTTTGAATATGGAATACAGTTCCTTGTCTCTTGCACCCGAATATTCGGCAAGGGAGGCTCCGCGCGACTCCAGCGAAGACATGACATTCCCGGCAGCCTCTGCGGCAGCAGCCACATCCCCGGGGCGGAGAAGCATTGTCACGCCAATACGTTCAGGACCTCTCTGCTCCCGGCTCCGCACATAAGTGTACCTGATGTCGGCTACAGGTATCGAATCCTGCCCAAGCCGCTGGCCGAGTCTTCGCAGAAGGACAGTCCTGAACTCATCGCTAAGCCGTTTCGAGACGGCCGGAATGGCGGTGGACATATATTTCTCAGGTGTCCTGGGTAATGAATATCCTATCGACAGGGATGCCAGGGCGTGGTTGCCCCATACCGATACCGTAGACACCGCCGAATCCCGGCTCTCCCATTCGGGAGATCCTGTACGCGGCAAAGAACCGCCTGACGGCACCATCAGGGAGAGTATCCTCATCTTCTGCAATATCTCATCTGCGGAGACATCACCTGAGACAATGACAGCATCCCCCTCGGAGACAGGATCGGTATAAATCATGTCAAAGAACATGAGAAGCAGAGAATCCGTCACGGCTTCGCCTGCAGACAGTCTCACATCCTCAATCCTGAGGACAGCATCCCCGTCCATATCCCGGATATAGCCTCTCCTCCCCGGGGAAATGCCGTTGCGTGCAAGGAACTCCGCAGGACTGCCTGAAGTGAACCTCGGCAGGGAATCGAGCATCATCCTGAACATCCCGGCATCCCGCCCTTTCCTGACAAGAGCAAAATCGGCCCTGGCTCCGGATGTCGGATTGGAGACTATGTAGTAGCCTATCCCGTCGGGAAGAACGCCTCGCGTCAGAGCCGGATCGTCCGGCAATGACGGAATCTCCTGCCCGCGCAAAGACAGGCCGGCAGACAGGAAGACGAGGATAAACGACAGGAAAAACGTCCTTTTCATCATATTTATGGTAATATGCTGCAAAATTAAAACAAAATTTACTAAATTTGCGTTGATACGGTTGTTTGGGAACATTAATAAAACAGAACAGATATGAAAAAATTCTTTCTTTCTTTAGCGGCAGTCGCTCTCGCTGCCGGCAGTATGGCAGCCCAGGATATGGCGCAGGCTACCGAGACATACAATAACGGGGCCATGTCTCTCCAGATGGGGGACAACACCTCCGCTCTTGCATATTTTGAGCAGGCTCTGACCATGGGCGAAGCATGCGGAGAAGAAGGCACGGAACTGGTCAACAACTGCAAGGACATCATACCTCAGGTGACACTGGCTATCGCCAAGGACCTCATCCAGGCCGAGAAATATGACGAGGCTGTGCCACAGCTCCAGAAGGCGGCAGAGGTTGCCGAGACATACGCAAAGCCGGAAGTCGCAGATGAGGCTACAGGACTTATCCCTCAGGTATATATGCAGCAAGGGAACACTCTCCTGAACGCAAAAGACTACGAGGGGGCCATCGCCGCATATCAGAAGACAGTTGCCGTAGACCCGGATAACGGGAACGCATACCTCAGACTCGGTATGGCATACGGTGCCTCCGGCAAGATTGCTGACGCAGAGAAGGCATACGCTTCCGCCATCCAGCATGGCATGGAAAGCCAGGCCTCAAAACAGCTTTCCAACCTCTATGTCAAACTCTCCGCAAGTTATCTGAAACTCAAGAAATATCAGGAAGCCATTGATGCAGCCCTCAAGTCAAACGAGTACAACGAGAATGCCACTGCAATGAAAGTGGCCGGTACTGCAGCATCCCAGCTCAAGAACAATGCGGATGCAGTGAAGTATCTTGAGGCATATCTTGCACTTTCTCCAAACGCAAAAGACGCCAATCAGATGTACTACACGATTGCCGCCCTTTCACAGATGCTCGGAGACAATGCAAAAGCATGCGGCTATTATCAGAAAATCACAGGTGACCCTAAGTTCGGGCCGACTGCAAAACAGCAGATTGCAGCCCTGAAGTGCAACTGATGCATGACAAGGCAACTTGAACTGCTGGCTCCTGCCAGAAATTACGACATCGGCATTGCAGCAATAGACTGCGGTGCCGATGCTGTCTATATTGCCGGTCCGGCATTCGGGGCGAGGCAGGCTGCAAGCAACAGCATAGAAGACATCGGGAGACTGTGTGAGTATGCGCACAGATTCGGAGCCAGGGTCTTCGCCACTCTCAATACAATATTATACGAGAATGAACTTGCAGAGGCGGCAAGGCTGCTGCACGCCTGCCGGGATGCGGGGACAGATGCAGTGATTGTCCAGGATCTTGCCATTGTGGAGATGGCGAGACGGGAAAGCATCGGAATACCTCTGCATGCATCCACTCAATGTGCGATACGGACACCGGAGCAGGCCAGGTTCTACGAATCGCTCGGATTCTCCCGCCTTGTCCTTGAGAGGGAGCTGTCCCTCGACCAGATACGCCAAATCAGAGAGGCCGTATCATGCGAGCTTGAATGCTTCGTGCACGGGGCATTGTGCGTATGCTACAGCGGCCAATGCTATCTGTCCGAATATCTGGCAGGAAGAAGTGCCAACAGAGGAGCCTGCATACAGGCATGCAGATCAAGATACGACCTGTATGACACGGACGGGCACATGATTGCAAAAGACAAGACCCTGCTCTCTCTCAAGGACCTCAACCTCAGGGACAGGATGGAGGACCTGGCTGAGGCAGGAGTGACGTCATTCAAGATAGAGGGACGCCTGAAGAACATCTCATACGTCAAGAACACCGTAAGGGACTATTCGTCAGCCTTGGACAGAATCACAGGGAACGGCGGCGGAAGATATTGCAGAGCCTCGTTCGGCAAAGTCTCGGGAGGATTCACGCCTGATACCGCCAAGACTTTCAACAGAGGATACACAGACCTGTACATCGACGGAAGACGGGGGAAATGGGCATCTCTCGACTCCGCAAAGTCAATGGGGGAGAGAATCGGCACAGTCACTTTCCTCAGCAGACAGAAAGACATGCTCAGGATCTCACCTGAAAAAACCGGCAGGCCGCTCATCCTCAATAACGGGGACGGCTTCACCTTCGTATCGGGAAGCGAGGTCATAGGCTTCCGGGGCGACATCTGCAACGGGACGGAGATAAGATGCAAGAGGATTCCGGAACTGTATGTCGGAGCCATCCTGTACCGCAACTTTGACAATGCCTTCGAACGGGAACTGGAAAAGGCTATGCCTGTCCGCGAGATCGGAGTCGGCATCACCGTCACAATCTCCGGCCATATATCTGAACTCTCCGGTTACAGCCTCGACATTGCCGCTGTCAGCGAAGACGGGAGGGAGATTCTCCTCCGTACAGATGCAGGTGCCACGACAGCGGAAAACCCTGAAAGGATGCTTCAGATGATGTATGCGCAACTCGGAAAAAGCACCGGGATATACAGATTCAGTGTATCGGACATAAGATTTGCAGCAGATACAGGCGAGGGCAGAGCGGACATCCCGTTCATGCCGGCATCTTTTCTGAACGGCATCAGGCGTGAACTGGCGGAAAGGCTCGACAAATATCCGTGCAACAGGAGACCGATGCTCGTGAGAGCGCTTTCGACGAGGCTGTCTGAGGCCGGAGACAGGAAGGTGGCGCACTCGGGGAAAGAAACCACCTACAAGGACAATGTGGCGAATCAGACCGCAGCCGCCATATACGAAGACATGGGGACCAGGATTGCCGGGATGGCATACGAGATAGAGCATCAGCCGGATGCGGAACTCATGCGCACCAGATATTGTGTCAGATATGAACTCGGTATCTGCCCGCGTCAAGGAAGCGTCCGCACCGCTGAGCCGCTCAGGATTGTCAACAACGGAAGAAGCCTGACCCTTGGATTCGACTGCCGCCACTGCGAGATGACTGTGACGGCAGCATCCGGGAAATAATCAGTACTCCAGTATCTCGAACTTCAGGTCAACGTCCCCGAAATGCCCTGTAACATTATTGTTCGCAAAAATATACCTGCTGCTCAACTGTCCTCTCCACACAATATCGTCCCTGCTGTTGATAGGGATATTAATCTCCACCCCGTAACTTTTCGATTCCACCCGCACAAGAGCAGTGCATTTCCAGGAAGTACGTGTGCCGCCGTCATCCTCCGTAATCATAAGCGCGCATTGGGTCAACTGGTCTGTCCAGTCGGACACAAGCACGGCATTGAACGGTTGAGGGACACCTTTGTGCTTCCGCTTCACCACTATCATAAAGTCCGTGACTGTCGGGGAATACAATCTCAGTTCAGCCTCAGTGCTCGCTGTGAAATTCTCGACAGATCCCATCTTCACAAAGAATTCAGAGGCACCTGCGAACCACGAGTCATAGTTGCGGAGCATCGTGAACTCCCTGAGCACCAGCGTCCTCACTTTCGGGCTGTCCGCATCCGCCCCGCCTTCTCCCCCTGCCTTGGAGCCGTACAAAGGCAATGACCTGCAATATTGAGGTCTGACTATTATGGAGCCGCCTCCGCTGCCCCAGTCCGGATCCTCCCTTCTCAGCATCTCAAGAGAATCATACCCGCTGTCATCATTCCTGTTCACGACCCAGACGGTCTGTTCGGACGCCATCTGCTCGTCAACTATGACCTCCTCGATGACCCTCTCCCCGTTCTCATCAACTGCCATACGGTATCCGATATTGGTCTCTGCCCCGTCAAGCGGGTCGAATGTGATTATCGGAAACTCTTTCCCGTCCCAGTTTTCCGAGAACGGCCAATAAATCTGGACATCCGACGATTCAAGAGCATCTATGAACTGCTCGGGCGTAATGACCTGGCCGGCCCCGGACTTGGTATCATGCCGGGAATGCAGGTATTCCGTTATCAGATCCCGCATAGGCGTCCTGTACTCCGCACGGGACTTGCTTCCCTCGGGCAGCCTGTCATCACCGACCCCGGAGCCGGGAAGCCTGAAGAGGTCCCTCATGGTGTATTCTTCGTCATATCCGTTCTCCGATGATGAAGAGACAGCTGAAAACACTTCATCCAACTGCTCCTCCCCTATGGGAATCTCCGACAGCATCTGCGCTACCGCCTCCAGAGATACGGTTTCGACCGTATCCTTGTCTCCGTCTCCGCCTCCGTGCTTCTCTATATCATTGTCCAGTTCCTCACAGGAAGAAATCACGATTGCAGACGATGCAACGGCACATAACAAAATAAGTTTCTTTCTCATGGCTATAATCTTGTTTGTCATGGTGCAAAGTGACAAACAATTATCCGTGTACACAAAATGTACACGGATAATTTACAAAATCCCCATTTCACAGTGCTGAAATGAGGATTTTTCTTCCGGAAACAGCGAAATTATCTGAAATATCTGACAATCCTGTTCCTGTTGTTCATGTCGCGGATAATCTCCGTATGGGCAAATCCGGCTTCGGCAAAGACTGCCGACACCTGCGGTCCGAGAGCCTCATTGATCTCGGCAAGCCCGATACCGTCAGGAGCGAGGAACTTCTCGGACAATGAGGCTATTGCCCTGTAATACAGCAACGGGTCGTCATCGGGGACGAACAATGCCGTGGCTGGCTCATAGTCCAGAACATTTTTGTTCATCTCCTTTTTCTCAGATTCCATGACGTATGGAGGATTAGATGTGACAAGGCTGAAAGTACCCGTGCAGAAATCCGCTTCCGGCTCAAGAATATCCTGGAGGACAAACTTGGGAACTCTGATGTTACGGTTCTTCAGCTGCTCCTTGAAATCCTGGTTACGTGCCACTGCAAGAGCCTTTTCCGAGATGTCCACCGCCTGGACCTCCACTCCCGGGACGGACAATGCCAATGTCCATGCGATGCACCCTGACCCGGTACACAGGTCAAGAATCCGCACCGGGACGGCAAATTTTCCTGAAGAGCGGCGCATCCTGACAATCCTGGACGCGAAGTCTACTGCATGCCTGCAAAGGAGTTCCGTCTCCTGCCTGGGAATCAGGACATCCGGCGTGACCTTGAAGTCAAATCCGAAAAAGGAGGTATGCCCCGTGACATATTGTACAGGCTCCCCCGCCTCAAGTCTGGCAAGTCCCGACTCAAGAGACGGAAGCCGCGCCTCATCTATAACAAAATCCGGCTCCACTATATGGGTATAGCTCCTGGTCCCGAGTATGTCCTCGCACAACCTGAACACCATTGCCCTCGCCTCGTTACGCGCATAATGTTTCTCCAAGGCATCCACAGCCTTGGAAATGAATTCTTTCAGCAACATTTCCATTGATAATTATCGGTACCGGGAAGACAGGCCTTATTTCCCTGAATTTTCTATTATCGACGTCAGAAACCCTGTCATCTCTATGCCTGCGGTACGAACCATCTTCGGCACGAGAGATGCGGCCGTCATTCCGGGTATTGTATTGACCTCCAAGAAATACAGCCCGTCTTCAGCAAGAATGTAATCCATCCTCACGACTCCTGAGCACCCGAGACGCTCATATATCCTCTTGGAGACTTCCTTCACTTCCGATGCAGTCTCTGCCGGAAGGTCAGCAGGACATATCTCGCTGCTGAACCCGTTGTATTTGGCATCGTAGTCGAAGAATTCCCGGTCAGTGACAATCTCTATCACAGGCAGGGCGACAAGTTTCTCGCCGTCAAAATAAACGGCATCCGTTATCTCCCTGCCGGAAACGGCTTTCTCTGCCAGCACCGTCTTGCCTTCTGAAAAGGCCAGTTTCAACGCAGGGCCGAAATCCTCAGTCCTCTTTACCTTGGTGACCCCGAAACTCGACCCGCCGTCCGTAGGCTTCACAAAAAACGGGAGACCGAGCCGTGCGACAGCCTCCGACGCCAGATCCGCAGACTTCTCTTCCCCTTTCCTTATGAATATGTCATCTGCGCATTTGACGCAGTCCATGTCCCTGAGATAATTCTTGCATGAGAACTTGTCGAATGTCATTGCAGACACGAAGGAAGAGCAACTGCTGAAAGGGATGCCCAGCATCTCGAAATACCCCTGCATCAGGCCGTTCTCTCCTGGAGTCCCGTGCTGCATGATATACGCGAAGTCAAAGCGGACTTTCTCCCCGTTCAGCACGACGGAGAAATCTGTCTTGTCAATCCGGATCCTCGCGTCTTCAGGCAGGATATTCCTCATCGCATTCTTCTTTCTGTAGGCCACAAGCGACCAGTCTCCGAAACGGGCAAATATCTCATAGACATTGTATTCCGCCCCGTCAATCCGCGAAGCCACGAATTCCCCGCTTCTGCATGACACTTCCCATTCGGAAGAATCGCTGCCATATATCACAGCGATGTTATTGTATTTTCCCATATCTATTCAAAGAAATATTCTTCAGTCTCCTCTGCGGCTGTACGTACCGCATCATTGTCACTTCCGTCACAGTCAAGATTGAGATGCATCCCGGGCGGAGCGACAAACTTGTCATCTTCCGTCACCCCGAGAGTCCCGTCCGCGATGACCTTCTTCATCCAGATGCCCCAGATAGGAAGAGCCATATTGGAGCCTTGGCCGTATGTCATCGACTGGAAGTGAACCTGACGGTCCTCCGCGCCGACCCATACGCCTCCTGTCACAGTAGGAGTATATCCGATGAACCATCCGTCAGCCTGGTCATTGTTGGTGCCGGTCTTACCGGCGATCTCCCCTTTCAGCCCGTATTTGTACCTGAGTCTGATGGCCGTACCGCTGTTGACCACCCCCTGCATGAGATTGGCCATAAGATATGCGGTCCTCTCGCTTATCGCCTCGCGTTTACGGGTGTTGAACTCCGCAAGCACATTGCCGGAATTGTCTTCTATCCTCGTCACGAACAGAGGTTCGATATACACGCCCTGGGACGGATAGGTGTTGTACGCGGCCACCATCTCATAGAGTGTCAGGTCGGCCGGCCCGACGCAGAGCGACGGCACTTCATCAATATGGCTGCCTATGCCCATCTTACGCATCATCTCCGCCATCGCATGCGGGCCGAACTGCTTCATGAGATATGCCGAGATGTTGTTGCTGCTCTTGGTCAACCCCCATTTGAGGGTCACAGTCTGACCTATCCACTCATCCCTGTCGGTACTCTGCGGCGTCCATGTGTCCTCCCCGACAATGAAAGTCTGAGGGACATTGACCACCTGGTCACAAGGGCTCATGCCTTCCTGCATGGCAAGAGTATAGAGGAACGGCTTGATGGTGGAGCCGACCTGCCGCTTGCCCTGCCGGACATTGTCATACTTGAAATATCTGTAGTTGGGACCTCCCACATAGGCCTTGATATGCCCGGTATGCGGCTCCATGACCATGAATGCCGCCCTCAGGTGTGCCTTATAATATCTGATGGAGTCATCCGGGGTCATGACCGTATCCACATAGCCCTTCCCTTTCCATGAGAACACCCTCATCTCCACAGGCTTGCCGAAACTCTTTGCAATCTCGGACTCCGATGCCCCCCTGGACTTCATGACACGGTAACGGTCGCTCCATCTGCGGGCCTGGGACATCAGCCTGTCTATCGTGGCCTTGTCCGTCTCGTTGGAGAACGGCTTGTGGACAATGTTGCGCTGGTCAATCCAGAACTTGTCCTGGAGATCAAGTCCCAGATGCTCCGCAACGGCCTCCTCCGCATATTGCTGCATCTTGTAGTTGATGGTAGTATAGATGCGAAGCCCGTCCTTGTCCAGATTGTATTTGGAACCGTCAGGCTTGAGATTCTTGTTCAGCCATCCGTAGAATGCGTCATCCGCCCACAGAAGGGAATCCGTCACATAGTCCTCATATATACTGTATCTTGAGCGGTCAGGCTCGGAGGCATTCATCGTCCTCCTGAGCATGTCCCTGAAATACGGGGCAAGCCCGGCATTATGGTCAAGCATCTGATAGGACAGGACTATCGGGATGTTGCATATCGAATCCCGCTCCGCCTCTGTGATGTATCCGGCCTTCGCCATCTGCCCAATCACAAAATTCCTCCGCACAAGAGCCTTGTCAGGATTGAGTACGGGATTATATCTCGTAGGCTTGTTGACCATGCCGACAAGAGTCGCACTCTCTTCCACCGTGAGATCGGACGGATTCTTGCCGAAGAATGTCATGGATGCCGACTTGATGCCATAGGCATTGCTCCCGAAGAACACGGCATTCATATACATGTTCATGATCTCGTCCTTGGTGTAGTTCCTCTCCAGCTTGACCGCCGTTATCCACTCCTTGAGTTTTATCCACACCATCTTGACTTTTGAGAAGCCCGGAATCCTGCTGCTCACGTCAGCCCTCGGATAAAGGGTCTTGGCCAGCTGCTGGGTGATGGTGCTGCCTCCTCCCTGGCTGGAATCGCTCAGGAGCATCGTCTTCACGAGCACCCTGCCGAGGCTTATGAAGTCTATGCCGGAATGCTCGTAGAACCTCACATCCTCCGTAGCCACCGCTGCCTCAACAAGATACGGGG
This sequence comes from uncultured Bacteroidales bacterium, assembly GCA_944323505.1. Classification (GTDB taxonomy): domain Bacteria; phylum Bacteroidota; class Bacteroidia; order Bacteroidales; family UBA932; genus Cryptobacteroides. Next base: position 150,485 of record CALUST010000015.1, on the reverse strand, counting down.
ACAGGTCCTTATATCCCACATACGACCTGTTCTCGATATGGAAAGTGGTCAGAATCTCCCCGTCCTCGGCCAGGACCTGGGTGGCAAGTTTGCTCTCAGGGTTCTCAAGTTCCTCGAAAGAAGGTATGTCAGCGAAAGCCCACACAAGGGACAACAACAAGACTATCAACACTATAGGAAAAGTGATGATAATCCAGAACCACCTTGTGACACGCTTTCTGGTCTTGTCTTTCATTTCATTACATTTTATTTCAGCCCACAAAAATAGCAACAAAATTTGGAAATTTGCCTTGTTTGTTCCTTACTTTGCAGTCCGAAATGCGAGCGGCTCATCCAAAGGGACTTGAAACATCCCGCCAGCAGCCGGGCTGCAATAAGAACAATGTCAGAATATGGAGGGAAATCTTGTTATTGTAGAGTCCCCGGCCAAAGCGGGGACAATCCAGAAATTCCTGGGAAAGGACTACACCGTCAAATCCAGTTTCGGACACATCCGTGACCTGAAGGACAATTCACTCAGCATAGACGTCAAAGACAGGTTCAAACCTGAATACGTGGTCCCGGATGACAAGAAGAAAGTGGTGTCGGAACTGAAAAAGGCAGCGGAAAAGGCTGAGACAGTGTGGCTGGCATCCGATGAGGACCGTGAGGGAGAGGCCATATCCTGGCATCTGTACGAGACCTTGGGACTCAGGAAGGAGAACACGAAACGGATTGTGTTCCACGAAATCACCAAGGACGCAATCCTCAACGCCATACAGAATCCGAGGGACATCGACATGAACCTCGTGGACGCCCAGCAGGCCAGAAGAGTCCTCGACAGGCTTGTAGGCTTCGAACTCTCCCCGATACTGTGGAGGAAGATACAGCCGAAGCTGTCGGCAGGAAGAGTACAGTCTGTTGCCCTGAGGCTGATTGTGGACAGGGAGCGGGAGATACTCGATTTCAAGAAGGAGCAATACTACAGGACAGACGCCATCTTCCACCCGGAAGGGACCGGAAGCAATGTGACTGTGAAGGCATCGCTTGACAGGAAGTTCCCGAATCAGGAAGCCGCCGAGGAATTCCTCAATAAATGCATCGGAGCGGAATTCCGCATCACAGGCATCGACAAGAAAGAGGGGAACCGTTTTCCGGCCCCGCCTTTCACCACATCATCCCTGCAGCAGGAGGCAGCCAGGAAACTGAGGCTGTCCGTCAGCCAGACCATGAGCATCGCGCAGAAACTGTATGAGGAAGGTTACATAACCTATATGAGAACCGACTCAACGAATCTGTCATCACTCGCGCTCGGGACCGCGAAGAAATTCATCTGTGAGAATTTCGGGGAGAACTACTCAAAGCCTCGCCAATACAAAACCAAGGCAAAAGGAGCACAGGAGGCACACGAGGCCATCCGCCCTACCTATATAGAAAATACGGAAATCCCGGGCACGGCCCAGGAAAAACGGCTGTATGAACTCATCTGGAAAAGAACCGTGGCTTCGCAGATGGCCGATGCCCAGGTAATGAGGACATCCATAAAGGCAGGGGCAGAAGGCATAGAGGAATCATTCACAATCCAGGCAACCGAAATCCTGTTTGACGGCTTCCTGAAACTGTACATCGAAAGTACGGATGACGCCGCACAGGAGGAGGACGAGACAATCCTGCCGGAGATGCATCTCGGAGATGCCCTGGAGACAATCAGGATGAGCTCCGAGTGCAAGTTCACCACCCCGCCTGCCCGCTATACCGAGGCATCGCTCGTGAAGAAACTGGAGGAACTGGGCATCGGACGCCCGTCCACATACGCACCGACAATCACCACGTTGAAAAAATCACGCGGCTATATCATAAACGGGGACAAGCCAGGAGAAAAAATCCCTGTCACCGACATCATCCTTGAAAACGGGGCTGTCAGGACGGTGCAGAGGACAGAGGTGACCGGAGCAGAGAAAAACCGTCTCCTGCCGCAGGAGATAGGAATGATTGTCACCGACTATCTCGTGGACAACTTCAGGACAATCCTCGACTACGGGTTCACCGCCAATGTGGAAAAGGAATTCGACCGCATAGCATCGGGCGGGCTGGAGTGGGAGAATGTCATCTCCGAATTCTACACACCGTTCCATGAGAAAGTGGAAGAGACCATACACAACAATGTCTACAGCCATGTGAGCCGCGAACTGGGCACAGACCCGAAAGACGGGCAGCCGTTGGTGGCAAAATACGGACATTACGGAGCCTATGTGCAGAAAGGCGAAGGGGAGAATCGCACTTTCGCCAGCCTTGCGCCCGGGCAGCTCATCGAAAGTCTCACTCTGGAGGATGCCCTGAAACTGTTTGAACTGCCGAGGACTGTCGGGGAACACGACGGGATTCCGGTCATCTGCACGAAAGGGAAGTTCGGCCCATATATCAAATACGGGGACAGGAACGTGTCCATCCCTAAGGGCAAAGACCCGCTGAGCATTGATCTCCAGACCTGTATAGACCTTATCAACCAGGCTGCCGACAAGGAGGCCAACAGGATAATGGCCGAATTCAAGGACAGCGGCATCCAGGTAATAAACGGTAATTACGGGCCTTATATCAAACATGCGGGGAACAATTACAGGATACCGAAAGGCACTGATGCTGCGAACCTTACGGAGGAGGACTGCAAGAACATAATATCCGGCAGCGAGCCTACGGGAAGGAAGAGAAGAAGAAAATGACAGGCCCGTTTCCGAGCCGGACATATTGCATATTACAATTTTTGGACAAAATTTATTGTTTTCTTAAAAATTGTAACTAAATTCGCGTTTTGAAAAACAAACATGATAAATATCATTGCCTATGTCCACCTATCACATTGATCAGATTGACCAGAAAATCCTGTCATTTCTTGTAAAGAATGCCCGTATGCCGTTCCTCGAAATCGCCAGAGAATGCGGAGTATCAGGTGCGGCTATCCACCAGAGGGTCAAGAGACTTGAGGCAAACGGGGTCATTACCGGCTCCCGTCTCCTCGTCAAACCGCAGGCACTGGGACTTGACGTATGCGCTTTCGTGAGCGTATCCCTGTCTGAGGCAAACAAATACCCGGACGTAATCGATGCATTGAAAAAGATTTCCGAAGTCGTGGAATGTCATTTCGTCACCGGAAAATATCCGCTTCTCCTGAAAATCTATTGTTTCAACCATGACCACCTGATGGAAATCCTCGTGAACACCATCCAGAAGATACCATACGTGCAGGCGACAGAGACCCAGATATCCCTGGATCAGTCCATCGAACGCCAGGTATGGGTCAAGGAATACCAGAACACGAGCTTTTCTGCGAGCACGAAGAGAGAAAGAGGTCTGGAATAGGCTTTCAGCGTACAACAGAATCTCCCCACACAGAAAGCACCGCCTTCGCGAACACAAGATCGTCGGGGGTGGTTATTTTTATGTTGAGCGGGTCGCCCTCGACAAATGAAAGAGGGATGCCGGCTGCCTCGGCCACTGTGGCATCATCGGTAAACGAAGTCTCATACGGGCGCGAATACGCCGCCTTGAGCAGTTCGGAATGGAAGACCTGGGGGGTCTGGACTCTGAACAGCATGTTCCTGTCGGGCGAGACACCGGGGACAGGCTCAAACACCACCTGTCCGTCAGGCAGTTCCCGTCTCCTGACGGCCCGGAGGGTGTCGACACTCGGGATGACCGGAATGACTGCAGGAGAAGTCTCAGCTGCGGAGAATATCCTCCTCAGGACCTCGCCCCGCACAAGCGGCCGGACTCCGTCATGCACAGCCACCACTGCCCCGTCAGGCACTTTCTCAAGCCCGTTCCTGACAGAATGGAAACGGGATATGCCACCTCGGACAATCGTCTGGGGAACCGTCACATTGTGTCCGGCGCAGTAACGTCTCCATGTCGCGACATGGCTGTCAGGCAGGACTGTCACGACTTTAAGTCCCGGTATCGCCGCGCACAGGCGGTCCATGGTGAAATGCAGGATGGCCTTGCCGTCAAGATCAAGGAATTGCTTGGGCACGGACGCCCCCATCCTTGTCCCGCTGCCTCCGGCCATAAGCAACAGATATTTTTTTCGTTCCATATCAAGACAAATATACGATATATTGTAACTTTTTAGTATTTTTGTCAGGATATTTTTACAATGGCGAAAAGCAGGGCTTACCGGCACTCAAATATCGCCGCAGACGTTGAACTGAAGATAAATTAGACGAAAATGGGATTTTCATTCTTGACGCAGGAACTTGCCATAGATCTCGGCACCGCCAATACCGTCATATTCCAGAATGACCAGATCGTGCTCGACGAGCCGAGCATCGTGGCGATAGAGACCAGCACAGGTAAAATGATAGCCTTGGGTCAGAAAGCGAAGAAAATGAAAGAAAGGGAGAATCCCGGCATCAAGACCATCCGTCCTCTCAGAGACGGGGTCATCGCTGACTTCAATGCCGCGGAAATGATGATCCGGGGATTCATAAAGGAAGTGAACAGCAGGCGCAGGTCGCTCTTCACGCCGAACCTCAAGATAGTGGTAGGCATCCCGTCAGGAAGTACCGAGGTGGAAATCAGGGCTGTAAGGGACTCTTCCGAGCACGCCGGAGGCCGTGATGTGTATCTCATTTTTGAACCTATGGCCGCCGCACTCGGTATCGGGCTTGACGTGGAGGCGCCTAAGGGCTGCATGGTGGTGGACATCGGAGGAGGCACTACCGAGATAGCCGTCATCTCCCTCGGAGGCATAGTGAAGCAGAACAGCATCAAGGTGGCTGGAGACGTATTCACGAGCGACATCCAGTACTACCTCAAGCAGCAGCACAACATAAAGGTGGGAGAAATCACCGCCGAAAGGATCAAGATTGCCGTAGGAGCCGTGATTCCGGATCTCGATGTGGAGCCGGAGCCGTTCGTGGTAAGAGGTCCGAACCTCATGACCGCCCATCCGGTCGAGGCGACCATCACCTATCAGGAGATTGCCCACTGCCTTGACAAGTCAGTATCGAACATCGAGTCGGCCATACTTCATGTGCTTGAGCAGACTCCGCCGGAGCTCTATTCCGACATTGTGGAGGACGGCATCTACCTGTCAGGCGGAGGAGCACTGCTGAGAGGCCTTGACAAGAGACTTTCCGAGAAAGTGAACATCCCGTTCCACGTGGCAGAAGACCCGCTGAGGGCCGTGGCCAGAGGGACCTGCCTCGCACTCAAGAACACTGCAAACTACCAGTTCCTCATGAGATAGGATGCAGCGGAGGAAAGGCATATCAATCATAACCTGTGCAGCTATCTTCATCGTCTTGGAGGTAGCTGCATTGAGTATGCTGCGGCATTCGGGCACAATGCAGAATCTCTGGATATCCAAAGGCGTCCATGTCATCCTTGCCAATGTCTGGGGCGGCACTGAATCTGTGAGATACTATTTCTCCCTGAAGAAAAAGAACGACGAGCTTGCCGATGAGAATTTCAGGCTGGCGCAAAAGGTCAGATATTACCAGATGGTCACAGGCATGGACTATGCGACCGACATCAACACGGCCGTGGATACCGTAGGAGAATACAGGTACATCCCCGCGACCATCGTGAAACTCGGCAACAACAGCCAGCACAATTACATGATAGTAGGGAAAGGCTATGAGGACGGCGTGGAAGAGAGGTCGGGCCTCATCACAAGCGAAGGGGCGATAGGCATTGTCGATGCCGTCGGCAGACACTATTCATACGCCCTGTCATTCCGCAACTCAGGCATAAGCATCAGCGCGAGAATCGGCAGGACAGGTCCGGTCGGGCCGCTTGACTGGGACGGAAGGACAAGCAGCGGGGCGATACTCGGGGAAATCCCGCACCACATCAGGCTCACCCCAGGCGACACTGTCTATACCAGCGGATATTCATCGATATTCCCTCCTGACATCCCTCTGGGCACCATCGGGGAGGCCCGCGTGGTGAACGGGGCGACATACGAGATACAGGTCAGCCTGTTCGAGGACTTCAGCACATTGAGATATGTGACGATAGTCAACAACATAGGAAAAGAGGAACTGGAAGAACTGGAGAAAGAATGAAGACGGCACAACATTTCGGACTGCTCTATGTGGCGATGACAGTGGTTCAGATCATCATCTGCAACTGCTTCCATCTGAGCGCATACGTGACACTGTCTCTGCTCCCGGTGATGATATTCTGTCTCCCGACAAGCATCGGGACCATACTTTCCATGCTCATCGCCTTCGTCACAGGGCTGGCTGTCGATGCATTGGCGGAGGGGCTTATAGGGCTTAATGCACTCGCAGCTGTCCCGGTTGCGCTGATAAGGAGGCCGCTGACCATGCTCCTGTTCGATGAGGATGTCATAGAAAGAGGCGAAAGCATATCCTTCAGGAAATACGGGGCGGTACGCATCTCTGCAGCCGTGCTTATCTGCCAGGCTGTCTTCCTGGGCGTCTACATCCTTGCGGACGGGGCAGGCACAAGGCCTATGTGGTTCAATCTGGCACGCTTCGCTGCGTCACTCGGCGCCGGCTACCTGCTTTCGATGGCCGCTGCGGCTGTCATGCTTCCTGATGAAAAGAAATAAGCGCGGGACCGATGAAACTGGACAGGACAAATAAATTTCTGACTGGTCTGGCCGTAGCGGCAGCGATACTCATCGGCAAACTGTTCTACATCCAGATAATAGACGACTCGTACAAGACCGACGCATCCAACAATTCGATGGTCCATGCCGTCATCTATCCGACCAGAGGGATAATCTATGACCGCAACGGCAAGATCCTGGTCGGCAACAAGGTCGCCTACGACATGCTCGTCACGCCAAAGGAAGTGGGGGTGTTCGACACCCTGGAACTGTGCGACATACTGGAGATATCCCCGGAATTCCTGAAAGAGAAGATGGACGGCTACTACCGGGACAGGAGGAAGATAGGCTACCGCTCTGTAGTGATGCTCACCCACCTGCCGCCTGAGATATACATGAGATTCGCCGAAGTCGCATACAGATTCCCGGGCTTCAGGGGACAGGCCAGGAACATACGGGACTATCCGTACAACGCAGGTGGAAACCTGCTCGGCTATATCTCGGAGGTGAGCGCAAAAGACATTGAGAACAATCCCGAGGTCTACAAGGCCGGGGACTATATCGGCAAGACAGGCATCGAAGCCACCTGCGAAGAATACCTCAGAGGGGAAAAGGGCTACAACATCTTTCTGCGCAACTCCCACAACAGGATAGAGTCGAGATACAAGGACGGGGAGATGGACAAGGAGGCGATACCGGGAAAGGACATAGTGGCCACAATAGATGCGGAACTCCAGCACTACGGGCAGGAACTCATGAAGAACAAGGTCGGCAGCCTCGTGGCGATAGAGCCTTCCACGGGAGAGATTCTGACCCTCGTGTCAAGCCCCGGAATAGACGTGGACATACTTGCCGACATAGGCAGCCATTACAGGGAGATTGCGGAGAACCCGTACAAACCCATGTTCAACAGGGCAGTGCAGTCCGCCTATCCTCCCGGCTCGGTGTTCAAACTCGTAAACGGGCTCATCGGGCTCCAGGAAGGGGTCTACACCCCCGGGACAGAGTATCCGTGCCGCATGGGCTATCATTTCGGGAGGAACAAGCTGGGATGCCATGACCACAGGTCCCCTCTCAATCTGGAGGAGGCGGTGATGATGTCATGCAACGCCTATTTCTGCTATGTATTCCGGGACATACTGGAGAATCCCAAGTACGGCTCAGTCTCTGAAGGGATGGATGTATGGAACAGATATGTCAGAAGCTTCGGATTCGGGGAGAGGCTCGGGAGCGACTTTCCGTCCGAACTCGGAGGGACAATCCCTGATGCGGGATACTACGACTCAGTCTACGGGGAGGGACGGTGGAAAGCCACAAACGTCATCTCGCTGTCAATCGGGCAGGGGGAAATCGGATGCACTCCTCTCCACCTCGCAAACCTGTGCGCAATAATGGCGAACAGAGGCTACTACTACATTCCGCACCTGATAAAGGGCACGGGCAGCGTCTCAATAGACAGCAAGTATTACGAACGTCAATACACTATGGTCGACACGTCCTATTTCCCGGCATTGGTCGAGGGGATGTACCGGGCCGTGAACAGCGGCTACGGCTCTGGAGGAACGGGAACCGTGGCGGCAGTCGAGGGGCTGGACATCTGCGGCAAGACGGGCACGGCGCAGAACCCGCGCGGAGACGACAACTCCGTATTCATCTGCTTTGCACCGAAGGACAATCCCCGGATTGCCGTGGCTGCATATATCGAACACGGCTCTTTCGGGGCGAGATGGGCGGCCCCGATAGCCTCCCTGCTGGTGGAGAAATACCTCAACGACGAAATCGGGGAAAACAGGAAGGCACTTGAGACCCGCGTGCTGGAGGGCAATCTGATGGACAAGGTAAAACCGGAATGACATGAACAGATTCAGCGGAAGAGGACTGATAGAGACGATTGACTGGAAACTGGTGACTTATTACATCCTGCTGATAATCATCGGCTGGGTCAACATATATGCATCAATCCACTCATCCGAGCCGTCCTCCATCTTCGATCCCTCCTGCAGGAGCGGGAAACAGTTCATCTGGATGGCCATATCAATAGGCTTCGCCGCCCTGATACTGTTCGTCCTCAACCCGAGAATCTATGAAAGCCTGTCGCTGCCGATATACATCGTCACCTTGCTGCTGCTCATAGGCGTGATCTTCCTCGGGACGGAAGTGAAAGGCTCCAGGTCGTGGTTCTCGTTCGGGCCGGTGAGTTTCCAGCCTGCTGAGATATCAAAAATCGCCACATCCCTCATGCTGGCAGCCGTCATGAGCCAGTCTGGCTACAGGCTGGGCAATCTCCGCAACTTCTTGCTGACGGCAGCCATAATACTTGTCCCGATGGCCATAATAGTAGCGCAAAGCGAGACAGGCTCCGCGCTGGTGTACGTCGGCTTCGTATTCATGCTCTACAGGGAGGGTCTGTCGGGATGGCTTCTGTTCATGATAGGGATTGCGATAGCGGTATTCATTGTCACCCTGACCATATCATCGTATGCATCAATACTGATGCTTGCCGTCATCATCACCCTCTGCAACGCCCTTTATTCAGACAGGATAAAGCAATGGTTCAAGGTATATCTCCCGATTTTCGCCGTACTCGCCGGCATCCCTTTCCTGCTCGACTGGCTTGCAGGAATGACAGACAATCCGGGGGCGTTCATATCCAAGTTCAGGCCTGAGTACATAATCTGCGTGGCCGTAGCCGTCTCCCTGCCGTACTTTGCATACAGGGCATACAGGGCAGCCAGTCCGTTCAGATGGCTTTCAATAGCGGCGTTCCTGATAGGGATTGTCTTCACATTCTCCGTGGACTTCCTCTTCCATGATGTCCTGCAGGACCATCAGAGAAAACGCATCGAAGTCCTGCTCGGGCTGAAGGATGACCCTTCGGGAGTCGGATACAACGTCAACCAGTCCATGATAGCCATCGGTTCGGGAGGTCTTGTCGGCAAGGGATTCCTGAAAGGCACGCAGACCACCTACGGATTCGTGCCGGAGCAGAGCACCGACTTCATATTCTGCACCATTGGAGAAGAGTGGGGCTTCCTGGGGGCGGCACTCGTCATTATCCTTTATGTGATGCTGATCTGGCGCATCATAACCGATGCCGAGCACAGCAGGGAGGCATTCACCCGAATCTACGGATACTGCGTGGCAGGGTGCATATTCATGCACCTGTTCATCAACATAGGCATGACTATCGGCATCATGCCGGTCATCGGCATCCCGCTTCCGTTCCTGAGCTACGGAGGGTCATCGCTCCTGACATTCTCCGTCATGCTGTTCATTTTCATAGCCCTGGTCAGGAACGAGAAACGCTATTTCTGAGTCTGTCTTTGCGGAACATCAGCCAGACTGCGGCAAGATAGGACACGATAAGGGCTGTATTCACCAGCAGCTTTCCCGCCATTCCAGCCCCGTCAGAGACGAAGTCCGCATCCGGGAAAAGCAGCCTCCCGGAAAGCGTGGACAGCAGATACACGACCCCCATGACAGCGAACACCACGGCAATCCTCCCCCAGCGGTACGGGATAGGATAGTATCTTCTGCCGAGCATCACATTGATCACCAGCATCACCACATAACTCGCGAGATGTCCCCAGGCCGCCGCATGGTAGGAGAAACGCGGCATGAAGATGACATTCACCAGAGCAGTCACAAGGAGTCCAGCCAATGTGATCCATATCGCCACAGACGTCCTGCCAGAAAGCTTATACCACATCGAGACATTGAACTGCATCCCGAGAAGCATATAGGACAGGAGCATTATCGGTACTATGCTCACCCCCTCCCTGAAATCGCGTCCGAGAATGAGAGATATGACATCAATATACAGGATGACCCCGAGAAACACCAGACCGCAGAAAGCGGTGAAATATTCCATCACATCGGCATATAGCACCTTGGAATCCTTGTCCCCCGCCCTCTGGAAGAAGAACGGCTCTGCGGCGAAACGGAACATCTGTATGAAAAGGGACATGATGACAGAGAGTTTCACCCCGGCCTGGAAAATGCCCAGGCTCGACTGCCACACCTCGGATCCCGTATCAAAATATCTGAACAGTATCCTGTCAAGGAAGTCGTTGATGATGCCAGGCAGGGCCGCCACCATCAGAGGAAGGGAATAGAGAAGCATCTTCCGGAGCAAAGCCCTGTCAAACACAAACCTCATCCTGAACAGGTCGGGGACGAAGAGCAGGGCGCACACCACGCTGCTCACGAGGATGGCGAAAATGACATAGGAGAAGTCCGGGCTGGAGGAGACGAAATGCAGCAGCCAGATGTCTGAAGACGTCAGGGCAGACACTTCGACACCTGCCTCAGCCGCCCGGTGCGCACACCACGGAGCGAACCAGAAGAAGAGGAGCAGGTTGCCTGCCGTCTCCGTCAATATCTTCACGGTCTTGAATATGGCGAACCTGAGCGCCTTGTGCTCCTGACGGTATCTGGCAAAGAAAATGGCTGTGACACAATCCAGGAAAAGTATGCCTCCCACATACATGACACAGTTCTCATAGCCCCCATATCCGAGCCAGGAGGCTATAGGCCCCGCAAAGCAGACCACAAGAGCCAGGAAAGCGGCATTGAGTCCGAAGACGGCGGACAACGCCCCTGTATAGACCGCCCTCGGATTGACGCCCTCCTTGTTCGCGAACCGGAAGCACCCGGTCTCAAGCCCGAGAGTGAGGACGACCTGCAGGACAGCGATATATGCCATGAACTCCGTGACAACGCCATAACTGGCGGTTGTCAGCATCCTTGTATAGAAAGGGACGAAAAGGAAATTGATGACGCGGGCAAGTATCGTACTTAGCCCGTATATAGCGGTCTCGCCTGCAAGCTGTCTTAAAGGATTTGCCATATCTGTCTTGAATATCAAGGAAAACAGGATGCAAAATTAGAAAAATCGGGACAGGATGTCAAAAGATATGCAGAATTACGGAACACTTTATTATTTTTGCACAAACCATCAAGAAACTGACATGAAACGTATTTTAATCAATCTTATGATTCTATTCGGAATAGGCTCTGCAGCAGTATCATGCAACTGCTCGGGACAGAAAGACGGACAGGACGGGATGACATTCGACCCGACGGTCCTGTCTGATGAACCGGTATTCGACATCGTCACTGATATGGGGACAATCAAGGTGAGACTCTACAGCCAGACCCCTCTGCACAGGGACAATTTCGTAAAACTCGCTTCGGAAGGCTTCTATGACGGAGTGCTTTTCCACCGCGTAATCAACGGATTCATGATCCAGACAGGAGACCCTCTCACAAAGGACTCCTCAATGGCCGACATGTACGGCACAGGCGGACCGGGATACACCATACCTGCTGAAATCCTGCCGGAACTGAGGCACAAGAAAGGGGCGCTTGCCGCCGCACGCAGAGGAGACGCGGCCAACCCGAAACGGGAGTCTTCCGGCTCCCAGTTCTACATTGTGCAGGACGAGGGCACATGTGCACAACTTGACGGACAGTATACCGTATTCGGAGAGACGGTTGACGGATTCGATGTCATCGACAAGATTGCTGCCGTGCAGACAGGGGCCAAGGACAGGCCGGTAAAGGACATCCGCATAATATCTGTACGCCCTGACCTTCCTGAGGAGACCAAGGCGGAAGCCACGGACACAGCGGACATTGCGCCTGCAGACTCTGCAGCAACAGACGCAGCCCCTGCAGCAGAATAGGCTGGCATCAGAATAGAAGATGACACTCAAAGGAAGATTCAGATACGTTTTCTTCGATGCGGATGACACATTGTGGGAAAACGAGAGTTATTTCAGAGAAGCAGAGCACAGGTTTGCCCGGCTTCTCTCCGCTTACGCACCCGCAGAGAAGATAGCCGCATGCCTTGCGGAGAAGCAGGAAGAGAATATCCCCGTGTTCGGATACGGGTCAAAGACCTACCTGCTTGGCATGCTCGATGCTGCAGCCGGAATCTGCGGGGACAGTTTCGGGCCGGAGATATATTTCAAGACGAAACAGATCATACATGAACTCGCATATCACGAGTTCCATCTCATGCCCGGGATTGAGGAAGTCCTGAAGGCTCTTCACGGCAAATACCGGCTGGCCGTGGCGACAAAGGGCGACCTTCTGGAGCAGATGACCAAATACCGGGAGTCCGGACTGTACGGTTATTTCCATCATATTGAGGTGATGGAAAGAAAAAGCGCGGAAGACTATCTGGCAATGGCTGCAAAACTCGACATCGCCCCGGAAGAGATACTCATGGTCGGCAACTCAGTCAAATCAGACATCGCCCCGGTCATCAGCATCGGAGGGACAGCCATTCATGTGCCGCATGAAGTCACATGGAGCCATGAAATGATGGAGATTCCGGCCTCAGACAGGGTAATCGAGGTAAAAAACATCAAAGAAATCCTCAATTTTCTGCTTTGAGGCACGTTTTGGCACAGAGATTGCAATAATTTCGTGCGAATAGTTTTTTCATAGGTTAAGTTTTAGGTTAGAATTGCGACAGCCCTGCGATGTGAATCGCGGGGCTGTCATCTTTTCATCCAGAGGCTCCCTTCCTATTGGTATTCTGACGGGGAGACCCCGTATTTGGACTTGAAACACTTCGCAAACCAGGACGGGGTGGTGAAACCAACCATATACATGATTTCCGTGACGGTGAGTTTCTTTTGCGAAAGATACATTGCCGCCTTCTGCAATCTGGTATCTCTGATAAACTCCACCACGCCCATGCCTGTAAGCTGCTTTATCTTCCTGTAGACCTGCTTGCTGCCGTAATGGCTTTCATTGCAGAGGACGGATGCCGAAAATTCCGGGTCGGCTATATGCCTGTTGACGATATCCGTTATCTCCTGCAGGAACTTTTCGTCGGGAGACACGACATTGTCAACTTCAGGTTCAAGCATCTTCTGCTTCCTGATGGTCTCAAGATACTGTTCATGCTTTATGAGCAGCCGGATTATGAGACTGTTGAGGTAATTGAGATCAAACGGCTTGGCAATAAACGCATCTGCGTACTCGAAAGAATGGAGGCGTGTCTGCATGTCATTCTTTCCCGTGAGCACTATTATAGGAAGGAAGGCGGTCCTTACATTGTTTCTGATGGTACGGCTCATCTCCAGACCGTCCATACCCGGCATGGTTATGTCCGTTATCACCAGGTCTATCTTCTCCTTTTCCAGAATCTCCAACCCCTGTCTGCCGTCAGATGCCACACAGAATTTATAGTCCTTGCCCAATGACGCCTCGATGAAATCCCTGATATCAGGATTATCCTCTACAAGCAGCACTATCGGCTTACGCTCATGCTGCCATACTTTTGACAGATTGTGCAGAGTATAGTCTTCTCCCGGGCCGGACTTCAGTACAAAGGAGTCGGCTTTCATCGTCGACAGCCTTATTGTGAAACAGGTGCCCTTGCCGGGAGATGAGACCACGGAAATCCTGCCCTTGTGCATTTCCACTATCTTCTTCGTCAGGTATAGACCGATTCCAGAGCCGTTCACATTCTCTTTCTGGTTGGACGGGGCCTTGTAATATTCAGTGAACAGGAACGGGAGTTCATCCTCCATGATACCACAGCCGGTATCCTCCACCTTGACATCGGCATAAAGCAGATCCTGCGTCTCCTCCCCTATTGTCACAGACATGAGGACTGTACCTCCGGAAGGTGTGAATTTCAAGGCATTTGACAGCAGGTTCCGGAATACCGACTCCATCTTGACCCTGTCCAGCATGAACACATAGCCTATCTCATCCGAGACGAACCTGAAATTGATATTCTTCTCCTCAAAAGAAGGGACAAAAGCATCGAAGACCTCTTTTGCGAGTTGCTGGAGCGATGATGCTGACGGGATGAACATGTCCACGCCTCCGTTCTCATTGAACTCAAGCATCTGATTGAGCAGGATGTGCATTTTCTCGGCATTTTTCCTGACTGCCCCCAATTCCCTGGACTTGATGGAATCCGACTCTGTAGAGACCATCCTGCCGACCAGACCGAGGATGATGCTCAACGGGCTTTTGAATTCATGGGAGATGTTCGCAAAAAAATCGGTCTTCATCTTTGCCATATTCAATGCATCCTCCCTTTCGATATGCTCAATCTGCAGCTGATGTCTCATACGCATGAAATATATCACCCAGAAAACCGCTCCAGAGACAAGCAGGAAATAAATGATGAATGCGGCGGTAGTAGCATACCAGAAAGGCCTTACCCTGATGCCAAGTCTCGCAGTCCCTGCATCTGTCATGCCGGAAGATGCGGAATATACCTCAAATACATATTCACCGGCAGGGACATTGATGAATACAGCCCTGTTGCCGGAAGCCATCTGGAACCTGTCATCCAGCCCTGTGAGCCTGTAGAAGAAACGCGGGTCAGGCTCGGAGAAATCGAATGTCGAAAATTCAACGGCAAATGAATTCTGTCCGGGGCCAAACGTGACTTTGTCTGTCATGCTGATGTTCTCCGGAAGAATCACATTACCGTCATACTCCTCTCCCACCCTCACGGGACTGTTGTCAAGGACAAGTCCGGTCACCGATACGGCCGGACTGGCAGCATCCGACACATTCCTGTCAGACGGCATAGTAAAATACCCGTCGACTGTACCCATGAGCACATTCCCGTCCCTGTCTTCCATACTGCAGAAAATCGGATCCTCTCCCAACGGGCTATGGTCCCATTGTCCCGAGACCATATCATATACAGAGACAGTATTGCCGCTCATCACAAAAATCCTGTTCCCGGAGACAGTCAACGAGGATACAGGAAGAGGGAAACCCTGGAGCCATGTCACCTTGCCGTCCTCTGTAATGCGGCAGACACCCTCATAAGTGCCGGCCCAGATGCATCCGTCCCCTTCTTCTATACATGAGACTGCCCGTCCCTCCAGCCCTGTTACATAGCGGACACCGGAGTCCGATGCATCAACAATATCAACATGCCCGTTGGAAAGGGCGAAAACCTTGTCACCCAGAATGGCGATGTCCATAATCTGCGTGCCGGACAACGACGGCTCTGTAATGCCGGAAAGGCACATGTCCACAGTATACGGGGCTTCTGATGCCATAAGACCGGGGACATCATCAATGAGAAGCAGACCGTCATACGACCCGAGCCACAGTCTTCCGGAAGCTTCCATCCTCACGGAATACATCCAGTTCGAGAACCGGCCGCCGTCCTGTCGTATGAAACTGAAATGTCTGACACTTCCGTCAGCATAGGAAATCCGGTCAAGCCCCCCGTCAGAGACCACCCACATGCCTGTCCCGTCATCGGACACATCCCTGACCTTGTTATGGGCAAGCCGCATCCTGTACGGCCCGGAATCCGACTTGTACCAATGCAGGAAATCACCGTTGCCGCCCATCCTGACAAGCCCGTTCATGCCACCTACCCATAAACCTCCATCAGACGAGACTGCCATCACGCTTATCTCAAGCCCGTCCTTGCGTCCGGTCATCTCCCATATACCGGTGAAACGGCTGTCGTCATCCATTCCTGCAATAGCGGCAGTATGGTCCATTCCCAACAGCATATTCCCGGAACAATCCTTGAATATGCACCATACGACATTATTTGGCAGAGACCGGCTGCTTTCTGAACTGTGATAGAAGTGGGTGAGATGACCGTCTGAACCCATTATATACAACCCGTTATCTGTCCCGATCCACAGGGATTCATCATTGCGGAAAAAATATTTCACCGGGATATTCTCCAGACGGATGCGACAGGAGCCGTCTGTCATATCATAATGTATAAGTCCCTGTTCCGAACCAATCCACAAGGCGTCTGCATTGTCCGGGTCAGCGGTGATGTCCAATACCAGTTTCCCCTCTGTAGGCAGTCCGATTATCTTCATGCTGCCTTGTGGAGTCATCCTGTAGACATGGTCATACGCTCCGAAATATATGTCCCGACCGATTTTTCTCACACAGGCAATATGAGAGGACGGCAGGCCACCGGTCTCCTCCATGGGCAGTCCCGGATAAAGGCCTGCGGAAACATCTGCCCTAAGAAGTCCGTCAACTGTCCCGACCCAGATGACATTCCCGTCTGCAAGCAGGGATTTCACATGACGGTATCCCAGACTCTTCAACTGAAAGAACGAATCGCTGCTGAAATCATAGACTGACGCTCCGGCGTCTGTCCCGGCCACCATCTTTCCGTACCAGGGACAATACAGGAGGGTGTTGACATGGTCCTGGCACAGAGACGTGGAATCTCCTGCAGAATATCTGTAATACTCACATCTGTATCCGTCATATTTTACAAGACCTGCATCGCTCCCTATCCAGAGATAACGGCTGCTGTCCTGTACCATCGCATAGGCAGAGAAAATCCCGTCAGTCCCCTGAAGTCGGCGAAAGCCGTAAGGAAGCCGGTCCTGTGCGGCTGACACCAATGACGGCATCAGCAGGATTGTCAGTATCAGTCTTAGTCTCATGTCATTGTAGGCTATCCATACAAAGATAGCGAATTTGTCCATTTCGGGGCATAAGATGTCCGAATTGTTGTACCGGGCAATTTTATTATAAGGTATTTTTGTCCTTGCAAAAAGACAAGACTTCAGAACATTAAAACTAATACCACAATCTATGAGCAGAATTTTTCTAAGAATCGCGGTTCTGCTGTCCGGGTTGGCAATGTCTGTCCTGTTTGCGGACGGTCTTTCAGCCCAGACGCAAGGCACCATGACAGTGTCAGGAACCGTTACTGATGAATCCGGACTGCCCCTGCCTGCATTGACGGTGGTCATACAGGGTACGACAACCGGAGTGACAACAGACCTTGACGGGAAATATTCCATCGAAGTGCCTGAGGACGGGACTCTCGTCTTCTCCTATCTCGGATACAAGACACAGAATATCCCGGTACAAGGACGGGCGCAAATCGACCTGCAGCTTCTCCCGGACACCGAACTTCTGACGGATGCGGTGGTAATCGGATACGGCACAACCACCAAAAGGGATATGACGGGCTCCATCTCCGCCGTCAACAGCGATGACTTCAACACGGGACTCATCTCTTCTCCGGAACAGTTGATCAACGGTAAGGTCTCCGGGGTACAGATCACATCGTCAGGAGGCTCCCCTACAAGCGGCAGCACTATCAGAATCCGCGGAGGAGCATCTCTGAACGCATCCAACGACCCTCTTATAGTATTGGACGGCGTACCGCTTGAAAGCGGCGGAGTGAGCGGCATGGGAACGAACTTCCTCGCACTCATCAACCCTGCCGACATAGAATCGATGACAGTCCTGAAAGACGCATCATCCACAGCCATCTACGGCTCACGTGCATCAAACGGAGTCGTCATCATCACCACAAAGAAGGGCAGGAGCGACAAACTTGACATCACATTCAACACCACGCTCTCCCTGCAGAACAAGACAAGGACCGCTGACATGCTTTCTCCGGACCAGTTTGTCCAGGTGGCCACCGATGCCGGATATGCAAATCTGCTCGGAGACTGGCAGACAAACGGGTTCACAGACTGGGAAGACCAGATATACCACACGGCATTCGGCACGGACAACAATCTGAGCGTAGCAGGAAAGTTTACAAGGAACTTCCCGTTCAGAGTGTCTGTGGGATACTACAACCAGGACGGTATAGTCAAGACGGACAATGCCACCAGATACACCGGCAACATCAACCTGAGCCCGTCATTTTTCGATGACCACCTCAAGATAACATTGAGCGCGAAAGGTGCCATCAACAAGAACAGGTATGCTCAATCCGGATCGGCCATATATAATGCCACTGTGGGAGACCCGACAAGACCTGTCTGGTCCGGCAACAGTTCTTTCGGAGGATACAGCGAGATACTCATGAACGGGGAGCCGGTCTCAACAGGGTCGGCACTCAACCCTCTCGGAGTACTTGAGCAGTATGACAGCCGGGAGAATATGCAAAGGGTGATAGCCAATCTCGACATCGACTACAAGATGCACTTCCTGCCGGAACTCAGGCTCCATATCACCGGAGGATACGACTATGCGTCAGCAAAAAGCGAGGTATTCGTACCGGAGACTGCCGCACAATACTGGAGACAGGGCGGACTTTATACTCCATCCGGGCCGAATACTGCCGAGAACAGGCTTTTCACAGCCTATCTCAACTACAACAAGGAGATAGCGGCCATCAAGTCCAGAATTGATGTCACAGCAGGATATGACTGGCAGTACTGGAAATCATACGTCTCAGCAGGAGACAGTTATGCGGCTGACAGAGTGACAAGCCTGAATGCCGCCTGGATCGCAAACGACCAAAGGCACGTCCTCCTGTCATACTATGCACGTCTCAACTGGTCATTTGACGGACGTTACCTGCTGACAGCCACCATCCGTCGTGACGGTTCATCCCGTTTCGCCAAGGACAGCAGATGGGGCACCTTCCCGTCCGTAGCCCTGGCTTGGAACATCGCCCAAGAAAAATTCCTGAAAGACAACGGGGTGCTCAACAATCTTAAACTCCGCGCCTCATTCGGCGTCACCGGCCAGCAGGACGGCATCGGCAACTACGGATACCTTCCTATATATTATATTTCCGGCAGCAACTCCCAATATATCACAAACGGCTACGGCAACTACAGCCTCTACTACCAGCCCGGGGCATACGTGGACGACCTGACATGGGAAACAACCACATCATGGAACTTCGGGCTCGACTTCGGGTTCCTCAACGACAGGATCTCGGGAAGCATCGACTACTACACGAGAAAGACAAGCGACCTGCTCGCGACTGTCCCTGCCGCAGCCGGGACCAACTTCTCCCGCACCATAACGACCAATGTGGGCAATGTGGACAGTGAGGGTGTGGAGGTGAACATCAGTGCCGTCCCTATTGACACCAAGGACTGGACATGGAGCATCTCCGCCAATATGACGTGGCAGAAAGTCAAGATCACAAATCTCTCGCTCCTGGAAAATGCAGACGTCCCGCCTACCCTTGTAGGTGCATCGATTGATGCCCGCCAAGTACAGGCGTTTGCAGTAGGCGAGACCCCGTATGCCTTCTATGTGTACAAGCAGGTCTATGACGAGAGCGGCAGACCGGTTGAAGGTCTTTACGCAGACCTAAACGGCGACGGACAGATCACCATTGACGACAGATATTTCTATCATTCCCCGTCACCTGACTATATGCTGGGGCTCAGCACGTCCATAAGGTGGAGAAATCTTACACTCAGCACCGCCCTCCGTGCGAATATAGGCAACTATGCCTATAACGCCACTGCCGCCAACAATGGTGCACTTGAGACTTTGAAATACGCAGATGACGCCCTGTACAACCTGTCCACAAGCTATCTTCAGACAGGCTTCAGGACAAGACAGATCTATTCTGACCATTATGTCGAGAACGCCTCTTTCCTCAAAATGGACAATATCATCCTCAACTACGATTTCGGACGGATCAAGGACGTTGTCGGACTGAATGTCTCATTCATGGTCCAGAATGTCTTCACCATCACAAAATATTCAGGTGTCGATCCTGAAATCTATCTCGGAGTCGACCAGAATTTCTATCCGAGACCTCGGATCTGGTCTCTCGGAATCGGTCTAACCTTCTAAAATCCGATAAGATGAAAAGAATCATATATACGATAATGGCTGCAGCCATGCTGGCCGGGACATCGTCCTGTGTCGGCTCACTTGACCAGTATCCGCATACAAGCACCACATCGAACGATGTCTATACCTCCGTCGAGGGTTATCAGATGACCCTGGGAGGAATATATGCGGCAATGATACAACGAATCAGCAGCGTATCCACCGAAGCCAGAAGCCAGAACTACATCAGGACCCTGATGATGTTCCAGGACTGCTCCACTGATGCCTGCGATGCCATCTGGCTTGCCGGTGAAAGTCTCACGGACGTGAACGGGCTTTCATGGAATGCCGGAGACCCCTGGTGCTCTGCCATGTACTATCACATCTACAACATCGTTGCGATGTCCAACGAATTTATCCGGAACGCCTCTGACGAAACCAGGCTGTCCAGGTTCAATGAAGAACAGAGGGCTCAGATCGGGAAGTACAGGAACGAAGCCAGATTTCTCCGGGCATACGCCTATACCCAGGCTCTGGACTTCTACAACAAGATGCCGTTCGTGACAGAGGCTGACGGAGTCGGGACCTATATTCCCCGGACTTATGACAGGACTCAGATGTTCGGATTCGTGACAGGGGAACTCGAAGAAATCGCACCGCTGCTTGACAAGACAAACTATGGACACGCCAACAGGGGTGCGGCATACGCCCTGCTCGCGCGGCTCTATCTGAACGGCGAGACATGGACCGGGACAGAGTACTATGACGAATGCATCTCGGCGTGCAAGAAAGTGATGGAAGACGGATACAGTCTGGAGCAGGACTATGCAAAACTCTTCAACGGAGACAACCATCTCCGTTCCAATGAGATCATTTTCGCCCTTGCCTGTGACGGGACCAATACCACCACATGGGATGCCACCACGTTCATCACCTGCGGCGAAGTCCTCGCCAATTTCGAAGACTACGAAGATGTCTGGGGGACAGAAGGCTCAAGCGCATGGAACAATCTCAGGGCAAGACCGGAACTGGTGGACATATTCGATGCCGGGGACTCCCGTGCGATGTTCATTGACTATGACCGCACAGCAGCGGGCACAGGAGAGTCAGGGGAGACGCTTTACAACAAGACCCCGCGCAGCAAGGACATCACGGCTCATGATGACGCATCCACAGGATACAGGATATACAAATGGACAAACCTCAACGATGCAGGGGAGCCTGCAAGTTTCTGCGGAGAAGGAGGCGGAGCCAATACGGATTTCCCGGTATTCAGGTTGGCCGACGTATATCTGATGTTTGCCGAGGCTGTTGTCCGCGGAGGCTCAGGGGCTACACGGTCTGAGGCTCTCGGATACATCAATGACATACGGGAAAGAGCATTCGGAGCAGCAGATACCGGCACCATAAGCGATGCGGAACTTGACGAGGACTTCATCTGTGACGAGAGGCTCCGCGAAATGTATATGGAATGCATCCGGCGCACAGACCTGATCAGATTCGGCAAATATACGTCCACATACAACTGGCAATGGAAAGGGAATGTTGAAGAAGGGACTGACGTGGACGCAAAATACAGATTCCTGCCTATCCCTGAGGCGGAATATTCGGTAAATCCGGAGATGCAGACAATCAACAATGAGATAGGGTTCTGATATTCAAGCAACAGAAAAATGACAAGATGATGAACAGAATTAAATATATGATACTCGCAGTCGCGGCTCTCTCCGCATTCTCCTGCATGAAGGACGGGGAGACCCTTATCGCGACTCTTGACCAGGAAAAAGGGTCTGAAATCATGACTCCGGACGGGGATCTCGTGCTGAGTCTTGACAAGGCGTCAGCCCTTGCCCTGACACTCTACTGGGACGAGACAGGCAACATAGTTCTCAACAATCCTGATGCACAGGTCGGAGACGACATGGTCATCAATGCCGTGCAGTTCTCTGCAGACAAGGACTTCTCGGAAGTCCAGGAAATCAGCATCAGCAGCGGGCAGTATTCCCTGCAGCTGACCTGCGCCCAGCTCAACAGCATTCTTTCCAGGCTTGGTTATGAACCTGACGTGCCTTCTCCTCTGTATATCCGCATAAGGACGGCCCTGGGAGAGAATACCGGCTCCATCTATGGAGATACTCTCGAATTGACCGTGACTTCGTATTTCGTGGACTGGTCATCTGTACGCATCATTCCTAAGGGAGACTCAGAAAACCCGGTTGCAGCCTTGCCTGCTGCCGCCGACGGGGAATATGCCGGATTCGTGAATGTGCCGAACTCATGGTACAACTTCTACTTCATGGAAGGGGACAATACCATATACGGATGCCTCAATGACGGCGATGCGGCCACAGTCTTTGCCCTTGAGACCACGACAGACATCAACAACTGGAACTGCTGGTTCCCTGAGGGACAGAGCGACACAGACCCTGCATCATACGCCTGCTGGTACGTGACCATGAGCAGGTCAGACATGGAGTGGTCCGCAATGAGAATCCGCTCAATGTGGCTCCAGTACGGGGAAGGTGACGACGATAATGCAGAATTCGAATACAACTCGGGACGCACAGCATGGCGTGCCGTATTCACCACGGCACAAGACAATGTGCAGATCGGTCTGGACGAATGGGGGACGCTTTACAACAGGCAGACCGGGGAAGCCAATCCTGAAGAGACAGAATTCAGTCTCCTGGCCGGACAGGACGGCACACTGACCGTTGGTGCGGCAGGTGAGGCATCCGGTCTCACAACCGGAGAGGCAGGGACATACACCCTGATACTCTATCTTGCAGACATGAAATGGGAACTTCTCGAAGGAGACCAGGACATTGCCATGGAATGGCCGGCAGATGAAGGATATGCCATACCTGCAACAGAAGCTGTCTTCATCTACGACCTGGTGGAGGGAGTGCCGTCCGAGGCCGCAGCCACACTCAGAAAGACAGCAGACGGGATGTACTGCGGATTCGTCAATCTGGTTGAAGACTACTCATTCAAGATAGGAGATGCCGAAAATCCGTCGTCTGCGACACATCTGTACGGTTCAGCCCCTGTGGACAACAGCGAAGAGGCCAACTACAGGCTCCATAGCGGAGATGACATGTATCCTATAGCACACCTCGGCAGCACCGGATATTCATACGTCACAGTGGACTTCAACAACCGCAGTTGGAGCAGCATTGCCGTGACCGGTGTCACCTTGGACTTCAGAGAAGGAGAAGATATTGGTATGACATTCAACGGGAGCACCCGGACATGGACCGCGGAAACAGAACTTGACTCCTGGAACGGAGGCATACGATTCCTCGTCAACGGGGAAACCCTCTGCTACACAGACAGTGAGTCGGACGGGACACTTGCAGCCGGGGAAGGATATTTCACTCCGTCAATGACGACCGAAAACGGGCACAGATACCGCATCACACTGAATCTCACAGACATGACATACATTGTGGAAGATATTACAGAAGAGGAGGGGCCGGTCTATCCCGACAGATTGTATGTCATCTACTCATGGGATTCAGGATGGCCTCTGGACATCACTCATGACGCCGCAATACTGGCTCCGGGAGAGACGTCAGGCACATATACCGGCTACTTCATGTCCGGAGACGCATGGGGGACCATGACCAATTATATATTCTGCGACTACAGCAGGTCCTCGATAAATGTAGGAGAGATAGGTGCAGAGACAAGGTACGGCAATAATGAGGACGGGATACTGCTGGTAAAGTCTGCCGCAGACAAGAATGACGGCATCGGAGCCTGCTGGCTCTCAAGCCTGGGACTCCACCTCTTCAAGGTCGACCTTGCCACTATGACATTCACAAGAGAGTGGCTTGACTCCAACATCCACGCAGTCACTGACGGCAACGAGACGACAATGACATTCAATACCACCACCCTCATGTGGGAGGCGACAATGGAACTGTCGGCAGGCAACAGCCTCACATTCCGGATTGACCAGAACGGCAACCATGTATACGGAGGCTCGGACGGCATCCTTGCTACGGCAACCGACAGCAATGCCATCTCCGTGACAGAGTCCGGACAATATCTTGTCACTGTCGACCTGCGGGACTACTCCTCATTGAAATACAACCTGCAGAAACAGGACTGAATACAGCAGCCAAGAAATGGTGACATATTAAATCGAGTATTATGAAAAGAAATCCAATTATGATAATATCAATGTTTGTCGCAGCAGCCCTCGGAGCAGGATGCAGCGAAGTGAATCCGGAATACACTCCGGCAGCCAATCAAGACGACACCGGAAAGCCGGTTGCAGGATTCGCCCTGGGGGCGGACATCAGCAGCGTGACTGAATACGAAAACGGCGGAGAGACATTCTACAATACTGACGGGAATGCCCGGGAGTGCACCGCACTGATGAAAGAGATAGGGATGAACTCAATCCGTCTGAGAGTCTGGGTGAATCCGGAAGACGGATGGTGCAACAAAAGCGATGTCCTCGTAAAGGCTCTACGCGCGAAAAGACTGGGGATGAGGATAATGATAGATTTCCACTACAGCGACACATGGGCCGACCCGGGGAGACAGCTGATTCCTGAGGCATGGCGCGAGTATGATGCCGAAGGTCTTGCCAAAGCCGTCGCAGACCACACGACTGAGGTCCTGACTCTGCTGAAGGACAATGACGTGGATGTGGAATGGGTACAGGTAGGCAATGAAGTCACCCCTGGAATGCTGTTCCACACAGGAGTGGACGAGAACAATAAGGGGACAGGAGACTATGGACATGGAGGGAAACTCTCATCTCACCCGGAGAATTTCGCAAAATTCATAAATTCGGGATATGATGCCGTCAAATCCGTATATCCGGAGGCGGAAGTGATTGTCCATGTAGACAGGGGACACTTGCTCTATGTCGCCGAGAATGTCTTCGATGTACTTGAACAGTATAAGGCCGGATATGACATCATCGGACTGTCCCTCTACCCGTATTCGACAGAGGACCCGGCATGGAAACCGGAGGTGGATGCCTGCATCAGCAACATCAGCACTCTCCACAAGAAATACGGCCATGAAGTGATGATAGTCGAGACAGGCATGCCATACAATATGGCTGATGCCTCGTATGAAATGCTGAGCGCCCTGATTTCAGGCTCAAAGGGCACAGGGCATTGTCTGGGAGTATTCTATTGGGAGCCGGAATCTCCTGCAGGCAGCGGCTATACCCTCGGGGCATTTGACAACAGCAGGCCGACCCATGCAATGGACGCTTTCACTGAGGCGGCTGCAAATGACAGATAATATGCGACTATTATACGCATTGATGATATGTATGGCTGCCCTGCCCGCAGCAACCGGAAACGCACAGGAGCGGGGCAGCATATTGCTGACAGACTGGGAATTCCGTTCAGGACATGACTACAAGTCCGAAGCCGGATGGAACCAGGTGGCAATTCCTCATGACTGGGCCATCTACGGTCCGTTCGACAGGGAGAACGACCTGCAGGAAGTGGCCATATACCAGAACGGGGAAACCAGGGCGACTGTCAAGACCGGCCGCTCCGGAGGCTTGCCCTATATGGGCAAAGGATGCTATCGCAGGTCTCTGGACATCCCGATGGATATGATTTCTGACGGACAGCGGAACATCCTGCTGTTTGACGGGGCAATGAGTGAGGCCCGGGTAGTAGTCAATGACAGCACGGTCTGCTTCTGGCCTTACGGCTACAATTCATTCTGGTGCGACATAACAGACGTGCTCCATGAGGGACGGAACTCTCTTGCAGTGCTCCTGGAGAACAGACCGCAATCCTCCAGATGGTATCCCGGAGCCGGGCTCTACAGGAAAGTACGGCTGCTCACCGTCCCTGCCGTCCATATTCCTGTCTGGGGGACATACATCACCACCCCTTATGTGGGAGAGGATTATGCTTCCATACGGCTTCTGACAGAAATTGACGGTGTGCCGGATGATGCAATCATCAGGATACGTACAGTCATCCGCGATGCCGACGGGAATGAGAGAGCCGTCAAGGACGACATCAGAAGACTCAGCCACGGCATCTCCGCCGAACAGCATCTCACTGTCGAAAACCCGCATCTTTGGTCACCGGAGACTCCGTATCTGTACACTGCCGAGACATCAATATATTATGATGCGTCCGTACAAGGCAATACTGACGTCAATACAGTCCGCAAGGTCCTGTCAGAGATGCAGTCTTCAGACACTTATGTGACAAGATTCGGCATCAGGAGCGTTGAACTCAGGGCAGAGCGGGGCTTTTTCCTCAACGGGACCCTCCGCAAGTTCAAGGGGGTCTGTCTGCATCATGACCTTGGACCTCTTGGCGCCGCTGTCAACAAATCCGCGATACGGCACCAGCTGGAGATGCTGAAGGACATGGGATGTGATGCCATACGGACTTCACACAATATGCCTGCAGAAGAACTTGTGGAACTCTGTGACGAGATGGGGCTCATGGTGATGGTTGAACCGTTCGACGAGTGGAATGAGCCGAAATGCGAAAACGGATACCACAGATTCTTCAATGAATGGGCTGAAAAAGACATGGTCAATATGCTGCGGCATTTCCGCAACAACCCGTCCGTAGTGATGTGGAGCATCGGGAATGAGATACCTACCCAATGGACTGACGACGGCTACAGGACAGCCGCCTGGCTGCTGGAAATCTGCCGCAGGGAAGACCCGACACGTCCTGTCACGTGCGGGATGGACCAGTTCGATGCAGTCGTGAACAACGGTTTTGCAGGGCTGCTGGATGTGGCAGGGTTCAACTACAAGCCGTCCCGCTATCCTGAGGCCTACTCCAAACTGCCGCAGAATCTGATACTCGGGAGTGAGACAGCCTCCACTGTCAGTTCGCGTGGAGTGTATCATTTCCCTGCCGTTGCCGGATATGACAGGCTTCATGATGACCATCAGTCCTCCTCATACGACACGGAATACTGCTCATGGTCCAACATGCCGGACCTTGACCTTGCTGCTGACGAGGATTTCGAATGGTGCATCGGGCAATTCGTATGGACCGGATTTGACTATCTGGGAGAGCCTAGCCCGTATGACACGGACGCATGGCCGAACCATTCGTCTCTCTTCGGAATCATAGACCTTGCTTCAATCCCGAAAGACCGCTACTGGCTCTATCGGAGCGTATGGAACAGCAAAGAACCTACTCTGCACATCCTGCCGCACTGGAACTGGAACGGACGCGAGGGAGAGAAGACCCCGGTCTATGTCTACACATCATGGCCTGCAGCCGAACTTTTCGTGAACGGCATCAGCCAAGGACGGAAAGAAAAGAAAAGCGCGGAAGACGCATACATGCCCGACCT
The DNA here is from genome assembly GCA_944323505.1 of uncultured Bacteroidales bacterium. Taxonomy (GTDB): domain Bacteria; phylum Bacteroidota; class Bacteroidia; order Bacteroidales; family UBA932; genus Cryptobacteroides. Next base: position 123,067 of record CALUST010000015.1, on the reverse strand, counting down.
GCTTGCCGAAGCGAGAAATGACGGACAGGGATACGGATGGAACGAGAAAGACAAGATAGGGATGGAACTGGCCGGAAGATTCAGGCTGATGTGGGAAGATGTGGAATATGAACCGGGGGAAATCAAGGTCATCGCCTACGACGAGAACGGCAATGCCGCAGATGAGAAGACTGTACGTACCGCCGGGAAGCCATACGCATTGAAACTCACCATCAATGAAGCGGAATCCGGGAAGATGTGCCTGCCTGCCGACGGGGAGACCCTCGCATACATCAATGTGAGCGTGACAGACAAGGAGGGCAATCCTGTCCCGATTGACGACAGGCTTGTACGAATCTCTGTGAGAGGAGCCGGGAAGTTCAAGGCCTTGGCCAACGGCGACCCTACCTGTCTTGAGCCGTTCCACATCCCTCAGATGCACCTGTTCGGAGGACAGTTGACCGCAATCGTGCAGAACAACGGCAACCCCGGTGAAATCATAGTGGAGGCTTCAGCAAAGGGTCTGAAGAAATGCACTCTGGCTCTTACTGTAAAAGCCGTGGATTCAGCGGACTGAGGCATCCGCATCGGAAGAAGGGCGGAGGCTGAATTCGCAGCCGCAATACTGCTGGTTGTAGAAACCGTATTCCTTGATAATCTGCAGCCTGCGCTCCTGAAGCCCGCCTTTCCTCCAGTTGCGGTCCCACCAGGTCACATCAGGATAGAGGCTGGCCGCATAACGGCCGGCCTCATTTATCTGGTCGAGGCTTTTCCACCGGGAAGAGGCAAGCGTGGTGGTGATGACCCTGAATCCGTGCTCTTGGGCATACTGCGCCGTCCTCTGCAGACGCAGACGGAAACACTGGAGACAGCGTCCGCCTCTCTCCGGCTCCCCTTCAAGCCCCTTGACCGAGGCAAGCCAGGAGTCATGGTCGTAGTCCGCATCGACTATCTCCAGCCCGAGGGATGACGCATAGCGGCTGCATTCGTTCTTGCGTATGAGATATTCGTCATGAGGCCAGATATTGGGGTTGCAATAGAAAATCACGGGCCTCACCCCGTTGTTCATCAGGCACTCTATGATGGCTGACGAACAGGGCGCGCAGCAGGTGTGCAGAAGCACCGTCTTCTCCCCTCCCGGGACATCAAGTTCAATTTCCTTTTTCTTCATTGTCTTTCGTGTCTGCCGCCTGACGTTTTCTGCCTGACTTCTTCGGATTTGACGGGAACCAGCCCCTCTCCACACGTTTCTCCTGCTCGAACAGTTCAAGGATGGACCAGAAGCATGAGAAAGCCGTGACACCGGTAATCGTGGCCCCGACAAGATTCTCTATGAAAAAAGACCATACCGTAAACAGGACACCGGCTATGAGGAATGCCCACCAGCACCCTTTCCCGAAATAATATTCCGCCTTGATGACGATAGGATGGCAGCATCCGATTATGAGGAATGTAGCGAGTCCGACGACTATACCGCTCAGATTGATTAGAGTATTTCCGATTTCTATTTCCATATTGTCCGGCTTTATTGGCATTCACTCCACGGCACTGGAGTCTATCAGATTGTTCAGCAAGGCATAGACAGTCAGTCCGGCGACAGTCTTTATCCCTGTCTTGCGAGTGATGTTCTTCCTGTGCGTGATGACCGTGTAGATGGAGATATTGTACAGGTCCGCTATCTCCTTGTTGAGCATACCCTTGGCCACGCATATAAGAATCTCTTTCTCCCTTGTGGAAAGTTCATGACTGTCGGATTTGGGGACATCGAGTCTTGAAGTCAAGGCTGACCTCATCTTCTTTATGATTGTGGCGGGTGAGTCATAGACATTTATCACCTCGTCATACTGTTTCCACAGGTCATCCTCCATGACTGCGGTCTGCAGGGCAACCACGGCCGCATCGGAATATTCGGCGATGACGCTCCTCCCGACCGGCCTCGTGGCATAATCGAAGACTATCGGATCAATGATGATGATATCCGCGTCCATGTTTTTCAGTCTCGTCTCGCTCGTCCTGGATATGTCGGAAAGGATGCCCTCGACCCTGAACTCCCCAAGGTCGTTGAAGACACCCTCAATCCCTCTGACCATTATTCTTGAAGGGATAATAAGAAGCACTTTCTTGCTATTTCCTTCTTTCATTTTCTTCCAGTCTGTTTACCATCGGCACAAGAACATTGTTTTCGATGAGAGTGTGCTTGTCAAGATCCTCCTCAAGGAAGAAGATATGATACAGCACGCTGTTTCTGAGAACAGTGTCACATACTGACGGAAGGTATTTCATCACTATGTTCTTCAGGTCATTGAGTTTCTCGTCAATGTTGCTGTGGTTCTCCTCGAACTGCTCTATGGAATAGCCGTCGCGGACCGTTCCTTGCATCATGGCGGCGACATACGGGAACACAGTCTCCTCCTCGTATGCGAAATGGTTCTCCACCTCTTTCTTGTATTCAGAGAAGAACTTGAATATCACTTTCTTCTGAGACACGTCACACGGAGTCACCAGGTCTTCGAGGGAGGTCTCGAGCTTCTTCAGTTCATCTTCCAGGTAGAAAGCATGGGAACTGTGCAGATACCTGACTACGTCCAGAGGATTGCCGTCCCGAAGCAGTTCGTTCGGGGCTATATAGTCATCATACGTGTATATCCCGCATATCAGCAGGAATGAATTGATGTCAATATTGCGGTCCCGGCACACTTCCTCCACTGTATTCTCGCCGAAGCCGAGATCTATCCCGAGGCGGGAGAGCACTATGAGAAGAGAGTAATTCAACTCTATCAGATCCGCCAGCTTCATCGACGGCGAGAGCACTATCCTGGATGCGTCCTTGTCTTTCCTGTTCATCTGTCTTGTGTTTTCGCGAAAAAGTCCCATTCCCGATAAAGTTCAAAGTTAAATAAAAAAAAGGTGCAGTCCCAAAAGATTTTCCGGACGCACCCTTTCCAAAAACTATTCATTCCAATGGTGATTCACATCAGCACCGGTGACGAAAGAATCCTCAAAATCCTGAGATTTTCAAAGTATCTTTCTACAACAATTAAAAGGATCTAAACTTTTTAACTATATGGCCTAAAATCTCAATCTTCGTATGCAAAGATACGGCGGCAACACATGTGCGGCAATCCCCAAAAATAGGGAAAATCCACTGCGGCACATCGTCAATGATAATGATTCATTGCCGTACCGTCCTGCGCCAGGTCTGATTCTTAAGATACAACCGCCTGAACCACAGCCAATATCCCGTAAGAGGCAGGGATGCTCCGATGAGGGCCGCCAGGAAGGCGGCAATCCTTGTCACGATGCCGCCCCAGCTCCCGACGTGGACAGAATATATCCAGCCCCGTATCTTGGACGCGCGGGAGGCATCCGCATACAACTGTACTCCCGTGATGTCCCCGTCAGTCCTGTCAAATGTATACCTGTCCGATGCCCGGCGGTTGCCAAGCCTGTCGAACGAGACCGAGGCAGTCCCGTCTGCGACAGAAATACGGGCATAGTCAGGATTGCCGTCCGCAAGACTTTCATAGACTTGCTGCCAGATGCCAATGTCCATTGTGTCAGCACTACCTGATGCCTCTCGAGGTGCCGCATGTCCCGGTCTGCCGGAAGACGCTTCCGCTCCGAACACCTTATAGAATCCGGTCCTGTACCATTGGAATGACCATGTCAGGCCTGTAAGCGCCATGGACAACAGAAGCAGGAGGGCATAGATGCCTCCGGCGACATGCAAGTCATGCCAGAACCGCCCCCACCCCTTGCCTGTGGAGAGCCTGAGCCTGCCCTTCAAAGCCTTGAGCGTCCGCGGCCACCAGATCACAACCCCCGACACAAGCACAAGGACAAACATCAGGGTGCTTGTCCCTGTCACCATCTTGCCCCAGAACACGGTCTCTCCCGGCCTCATACTGTCAAGCAGCCAACGGTGCAGCCTGAACATCACTGAAAAGAAAGCCGGTCTCTCAGACCTGCCTCTTATCTCCCCAGTGTACTGGTCCACACAGACATAGGCCTTGCGGGGCTCGGACAGGCTGACCTGCCATGTCCTGTCCGGATCAGAATGCACAGTCACCCCTGTCACCTCAACCCCGTCCGGCAAAGTGCCTGAGACAAGGGCAGCGGCCCCGTCAAGAGTCAGGACCGGAGCCCTTCCCGAGGAAGGAGTGAAGTACATGTCTCTCCGCATAAGTTCCGTGACCTCCTTCTCGAACACGAGCATCGCCCCGGAAAAACAAAGCAAAGTGATTACCAGCCCGAAAGGGACTGATAACCACAGATGTATCTTGAGGAATAATTTTCTCATGACAGAACCTTCCATCCGCCCTACATGACAGGGACGAGACGGCCGACAGAACTGATTGAATCAGATGTGACCACGAGTCCTTTGGTTGCCTTGGCCGTGGCCGGGTCAATCTTGTATATGGCCGGCTGCGCACCGTCATTGGTGACTACCGGGACATAAATGCATCCGTCCTCCGCATACGGGGCATTGCCGAAGGAGGTGATATTGTCCTGTGCAGGAAGCCCCTCTGTCACATATCTGAATTCTTTTGTAGAACCCTTGAATACGGCTATGGCATTCGTTCCTCCGCCTATGCCGCCTATGGCATCCTGGGCATCAGTCCCGCCTGTGTACATCTGCAGGAGGAACCAGTCGTCCGTGATATGCCAGCACTTGTAGAGGGCGAAGCCTCCTGACAGGTCCTCGATATTGCAGTAATAAGTCCCGTCAAATTTCTCCTCTCCTGCATTGATTCTCATCACCCCTGACGGAAGAGTCCCTGTCTTCTTGAAATCCCCGGTATGGTTACGCCCGTAGCCTGGAGAGAACACATAGATGTTCCCGTCGTCATCAGACCAGATCGTCTGGTAATACTGGGATTTCATACGCCCTGCGGCAAAGCCTATCTTGTCTGTCCTGGCTATTACCGGCTTCGTGAAAGTATCGTCCTTGTATATGGCGACCCATGCGGAATCCGGGAACTGTGTCACAGGAATGACACCAATATCAAATGAACCGCTCCCCTGTCCTCCTGCATAGGTGGAGACAAGTTCAGGGTATCTCACTCTGGAGCCGCCGTCATAGCTGACTCCGTATTTGCTCATCCCCATCGACACGACGGATGTGTATATCCTGTCATTGGCCTCCACAAAGCCTGAGAATGTGACAAACTCCCCGTTGCCGAGGAAGTTCTCGCCCGGAATCACTGCTGTCCTGTTGTTCTCGGCCTCGACATCGAGATAATTGAATCCAAGACCTTTTGCCTGATTGCCGGAAGCATCCTTTGTGTCCGTGTCCACTGCTGAGACTGTGATTATATGCTCCCCGACAATCCCGTATGTCGTGAACCGCGTGATGTTGTATGACTTCGGACGGGCCTCCACCTGCCCTGAGGCGTTCATTGCAAAGGAAGTCGTACCGCCGGCATTGCCGTCATTATACTGGAGATTGTAGAGATATCTGTCTTTGTAATACACCCACTGCGTACCTCCGTCGGCCTCGACACCTGCATTGCGGGCGGAAATCTCCCCGCTGCCGATGGCTGCCGCCTGGAGCACCGTATTCACATTGTCAACTGTGGCTGTTATCACATAGTTCCCTGAGCCTGTCGCAGGCAGTTCAGGACTGTGGTTGTCTTCACATGAAGTGAAAATTGCGCAGACGGCCATCGCCGGAGCTGCAAGAGTCATAAATATCCTTTTCATATTACAGTAATTATTGTCATTTGTCCATATTTCTTGCCGGGTGCTGTCATTTTCCCTGGTGCTTATGTCCCCGGCCTTCAAGATACACCCGCAATTTGCCGTAGAAAGCCCTTCCGGCCTTCTGAAGGCTGAAATTGTCATACAGTTTCGCATCCGTCAGATTCCTGCACTCAAGGGAGATGTTGAATCTGCCGTTCTTCAGGCTGTATGACAGGCTGATATTGTGGGAAAACTGCGTCGGCACCCTTTTCTTGGTGGATGCGCTGCCCACTGTCTCCCAATAGAGAGGGAAACTGTGCATATAGAAGTTGTCATAGGTGAGCGACAGGTCGTTGCCTTTCCAGATGCAGTCCTTCCATGTGAAAACGGCATCGGAACTGGCAAAAAGATAGGGCTGGTTGGGGATTCTGGCCTTGTATGTAAGGCTTTCCTGCAGAGTCCCGCCCGCGACATATCTTTCATTGTTGCGGACATCCATGTCGGTGAATGTGCCTCCGATGCTAAGCCAATGGGACCAGCTGTAACGCAGTGAGACGTTGAATCCTTTGGTACCTACCCTGCCGTGATTCTCATAAGAGGCGTATGTCTTGCCCCCGTTCTGGGTGTCAGTGCGGCGCATGATATAGTCTTTCGTATCCCTGTATATCAGGCTGGCCTCGGCATAGACCCCGTGCTTGCCGAACCTGCGGCTGAAACTGATGTTGAAATTGAAGTTGTCGCTCTTTTCGGGCCGCAAAGTTATGGAACCCATCTCCAGGTCCTCGTCTCCGAACAATTCGTCTATTGTGGGCAGACGCAATGCCCTTTCGTATGAAAGTTTGGTCTGCAGCCCGTCAATTATGAACCATGTGCCTGCAGCCCCGTATCCGGCCGAACTTACCCGGCTGACTGCATTGACATATTTGCCGACCCCGTCGGACGAGGTGGATACCGGGCCTTCGCAGAACTGGTTGTAATATTTCCCGAAGACGGAAAGGTTCCATGCAGGGAAAAGAGACAGCCTGTAGGACAGGCCCGATATATTCTTTATTGTCTGTTTGGGAATCGTATAATCTGTTATGACGGAGGTGATGTCAGAGCGGCTCTTCCTGAGGAAGGCATTCATGACATGATTCACCGTGAATGTGTGGGCATCCTTTATCCTGTACTGAACATTCACTGTGGCATTCCAGTTGGAGTTCCTGAATTCGGAGTTCTGGTAGGACTGCTCCCCGACCGAGCCGCCGAGATATTTCTTCTCCCCGAACCAGTTGTATCTGAATGTTGAAGTGTCCACATTATGGGTGATATTGTCATTGTATGTCGCATTAAGGGAGACATCGAGGCCTTTCGTGAACAGATTTCTCTTGCTGTACTCCAGGGACGGCATCAGCGACCAGCCTTTCCGATGCTTCTGACCGAACACGATTTCCTGCCTCACCCCTGTCTGTATATCCTTGTGGAAGCGGGAATACGTGAACCCGAGCACCAGTCTGTCAGCGAATTTCTTGCCCGTGAGGCCGAATTTGCCTATGACAGCCTCATTGTGATAGGTGTCATTGAATCTTCTGACGCGTTCAATGACAGAGTTGTCAGTGGTCGTGGTCCCGTCCTCATTGAAATGCTCGACCGGAGTATCCACCATGTAATTGTTGTCGGAATAGTTCTGGAAGGCATTGACCTCATACATGATGCCGTTGTCGAATGTCTGTCCGAAATTGACATACGACTTGTGCGTGTTGAAAGAGCCGTATGAATAGGAGGCGTCCACAAACCATTTCCTGCGGTTTCTGTTGGTCACGATGTTGATGACCCCGCCGAGAGCATCGGTGCCGAAGCCGACAGGCACGACGCCTTTGTACACCTCTATCCTCTCAGCGAAATTCACCGGAATGTTGTTGAGGCTGAATGAACTGCCGACACCTTCCTGCGGCACTCCGTCAATGAATACTTTGATGTGCTTGCCGCTGAACCCGTCAAGCATCAGCTGCATATCCGAGCCGACGCCTCCTGATTCGCGTAGTTTCATGCCGGGCATCCTGGTGAGTACGTCGCTGAGGTTTTGGGTGGTATTGCGGAGAGCCTTGGTATCCATTGCGACAGCATTGAAAGCCGAGCGTTTCACCCGTCCCACGCCTCCTGCTGCAGACACCACGGCTTCGTCAAGAGTCTCCCTCTCAGGGACAATGTCTACCTCGACATAGTCTCCGCCCTCCAGGACGACTGTCTCGTCATAGTCCGCCTGTCCCGGCCTTCCCTTTCCTCCCTTGCGGGGACTTCCGGAGATGAGAACCGTACCTTTGTCACCGGCTGTCCCGCCCGAGAGACGCACCTTCCTTTCCGTCTGACGATAGCCGACAGCCGAGACCACCAGCGTATAGTCGCCCGCAGGCGCCTCTATCGTCCAGCTGCCGTCTTCCGCAGTCATGCTGCCGAAATGCGTATCCTTGAAATATACTGTCGCGAAATTTATTGTCCCGCCCTCTTCCTTGCAGAGCACCTTCCCGGAGACTACCAGTCTTTCGCGGGCATCGGCAAACAAGGATGTAATGAAAAACAATACTGCGATATAAATGCAATATCTTAAATAAGAACAGAATAAGGGTGTGTAAATTTTCATTTGCATACCTCCGGAAATGAGGTGCAAAGATAGTCTGACACCACACTACCTGTCAATCCCTATTTGTTGGTATTCTCACGCATAGCTGTGCAGACCGCCGAGGATGAAGTTGACCCCGAAATAGGTTATCAGGACGCTCAGGAACGCAAGGACACAGAACCAGTGGAAGAATACAGGGTCGCGGAACCTCTTCAGACTGCTCCCGTGAAGGGCGAAAGCATAGATGAGAAGAGTAATCAATGCCCATACCTCCTTGGGGTCCCAGGCCCAGTATCTGCCCCATGAGACATTTGCCCAGACTGCGCCGAGGAATGTGCCTGTCGTCAGGAAGAAGACCGCAGGATACAGAATCACAGTGGAAAAGTCCGCCATATATGAAATATACCCTGCAGACCGTCCGTCCGGTCCCTGTCCTGTGCGGCACCTGTCAACGGCATAGCGGACGAGAGCCATCACGCCGTTGAGCATGACAAGCCCGAGAAGCGTATAGGAAATCATCATGCACATCACATGGACAGAAAGCAGAGGGGAGGAAAGGACCGGCATGAGATGAGAGATGCGCGGGTCCGACTCACCTATCGATGCCACCAGAAGGGAGAAGCCCGTCAGAAGGAATCCGAACGGGAGAATCATCCTGAACCTGCGGCTGATGAAGATACTGAGCATCATCGTGTGCCATGCAAGGAAGAGCATCACCTCAAAACCGTTGGCAAGAGGGGCATGGCCTGCCACATACCATCGCAGCCCGAACAGGAGCGAGAGATATGCGAACACCATGACAGCCACGACCAGGGACAGCCTGTGGATACATCTTCCCCTGACACCGGCGGGCACTCCATCCGCAGCTGTCTGAGACGGGAAGACCGAAAAGAGGACGAAAAGCAGCAGACCTGCAGTGAGACACAGCATGGAGACGGCTTTGAGCCTGTCAGCCGTGTTATAGATTCTCTCCGCACGTATCCTGCTCTCTGCAGGCAGGAAACCGTCCGCTTCCTTGTCCTGATATTCACGGATTTTCCTGAAAATGGAGACAGCCTCTCCATAATCCTTGAATGCGACCGACTCCCCGGCAAGGCTCATCACCTTCCTCATGAAAATCCACTGGTCATCAGGAATATCTACAGGAAGCCTGTCCACTGAAGAATACCATGTCACGGAGTCCCCGCTGCGATACGGGAAAATCTTCAGAAGCGATGCGGAGCACACCATCTGTATCACATCCTCCCTCTGCCGGGATTTCATGACCTGCTTCGCGCTCCCCTCCGTCTGAGGCAGGACTGTCCCGCGCCATGAGTCATAAAAGAATATCCATCCCGACAGCACCTGCTCTGCGGACATGCCGTGCCAGGACGGGCTGCCGTAGAGTTTCATCGTGAAATCCCTTGCCAGTGTCTGCATCGGGCACACCCTGTCGTTGTAATAGACCAGCATCTTCCCATAGGCCTGCGCTACCGAATCAGGCAGGACGAGCGGGGCGGCGGACTTCCCTGAGGCCGCCGGTCCGGATGCTGCTCCTGCAGAAACGGAGGCTACCATGAACAGCAGCAGAGCCGCGGTCTTTGGCACGGAGGAAACTGCGAGACGCTGCAAAGCCTGTCTGAATCCGCTTTTCTTCTGAAAAAAGAAGCCGATGAGGGACAGCAGCAGGAGCGCATATCCGGTATATGTCAAGGTTGTGCCGTAAGGGTCATGGCTGACGGACAGCACTGTGCCTTTTGCATCCTCGTCATACGCAGCCTGATACAGTCTGTAACCCTCATAGCGGCATATTCTGTTCATCGATATCCTGACGTCCTGTCCTCCGAGTCTCACCGTGCTTATATAGTCCATCGGCGCCGCAGTCCCGGGATAATATTCAATGTCGAATGATTCCAGACCTACTGTGAACGGGAGACTCCGGCTGTTGCCGTCATCATCGATGTAAGCCTCAGCTGGAGAGTCACCAAGCCTGAGATGAAGTGTCCCGGTCGTCCCTGATATATGTGTCACGAAGGCTCCGATGAGAATCAGTACGAAAGAAAGGTGGATCATCATGGTCGCAGGCCGTCTCCATGAACGAGTCCTGTACAATAGCAGCAGCCCGGACACCGCCGCCAGCGCCCACATTATGAAAAATACGGGAGAATGATAGAAATGTCCTGCCACAAACGCACTGCCGTATGTTTTCTCCAATACTGTCGCCGCCGCCATGACGCATGCAAGAAGGGCAATGCACCCGAATGCAATGCCCTTCAAAATCCTGTTGTCTGAAATCATCGGTGTCATCAGATGGCATTGATAAATGCCACTATGGCATCCCTGTCAGACTTGCTCAACTCCCTGAAAGCCTCCGTGGACTCCCGAGCATCGCTGTCCTTGCTCCCGTGCCACATAATGGCCTCTATGACATTGCGGGCGCGGCAGTCATGCAGCCTGTCCTGATGTCCCGAGCAGACAAGAGACAGCCCGCGACCCCAGAGAGGAGTCGTCCTGCACCATTCACCGCGGATGTCGTTGACCATGAAGAGACGATGCTGCATCATATCGCTGTACGGCCATATCGTCTGATGAGGATAGCGAGGGAGTTCCGTCCCCTTGAAGAACTTGTTAGGGTCATTGTAGTTGTCGTCCCCTGTAGTCCACGACGGTCTGTGACATGATGCACAGCCTATCTGGCGGAACAGTTCCCTGCCTCGCTGAATCTCCGGGTCGCTCAGATTGCGGGCGGCAGGCACCGCAAGCCCTCTGTGCCAGATCATGAGATTGGTGTACTCCTCGTCACTCATCTCCACCGGGAGTTCCTTGTTCATCAGGAAGTCATATATGTCCTGCTCAACATCCCCGGTAAGCCACTCATCAGCCATGTCCGGGAAATAGGTCTTCACAAAATGTTTAAATCCTGCCTTGACGTCCTCGTCCTTGGATGCCGTAAGGGCATAGGCCTCTGTCATGTAGTGATACCTGCGGTCCGAACGGGTCACATTGGTGATGTTCCAGATGGCATTCGCACCGGGGCCGTCCTGGAGAGCACCGCGGCTGAGGGCATAGGTGAACCTGAACGGATGTTTTTCATCAGGACTGAGGGCAGCATTGGTATACTGCTTCACCCATTCGCCGTCCTTAAAGAAGGCGTCATTCACGAGATTCTTGCCCAACTTCTTCTCCATCTGCTCGGTCTTTGCATACTGCGCTTTCAGCGAATCATCGGGAATGGCGTCAAGAAGCCCGCTTCCGTAGATGCCGATGGTGGATTCGAGGCGTATACCGACTTCAGAGACATCCAATGTCACAGTCTCCCCGTTTTGGGCGGCCTGGATAGGGACATAATAGGCATCCGCAGGGATGACGACCTCCGGATAGATGAGACTGTATGTCTCCCCGTCAGGGAACTTGTTGCCCCACTCGTCGGTATAATCCATCCAGTTGATCTGTATCTTCGACTCGTCAAGCGGAGCCTTGAACGGGGCGATGGCCTGCGTCTGAGGCATACCCGTGAGAGATGTGAGGTAGGCATCGGTCTGCTTGTCATAGAGGACAAGGAGATAGCCGTTGCCCATCTCGTCATAGCGGTACGATGTCGTCCTCTTGCCGTGTCCGTACCCCGGATGGCACATGAGGCATGATGTCCTGAGATACAGCGGGCCGAGACCGTCAAACGGCTCTGCTGTCGGCCCGTAGTTATGCTCGAATATCATCTCCCCGTGCTTGAAGTCCTGCACCAGACCGGCATTCTCCACAGCCGGGGTCGGGTCTTCAAATGCAGAGGCAGAGACATTGAATGTGGTGCCGAGTTCCCCTCCGGAATATGTCTCCACTTCCACCCAGTCGGGGACAGTATCCACATCCGGCTGGTCGGGAGCAATCGGATCCTCATTGCAGGATACTGCAACGGCTCCGGATGCCAAGACCATAGATAGAAATAATTTTTTCATATTGATTTATTCAGTTAATGCATTGACAGCCAATGAAAGATAATTATCAAGCTGCTGGATGGCCTCAATGGCCGCTCCGCAGGCTGCATTGTTCGCATTGTTGATGAACGGCTCGGGAATCGCACGGATTTTCGCTATTGAATTGTCAATGGCGTCAGACACCTGCTTCTCAAGGTCGGGAGCCGTCTCCTTGAAATATGCGCTGAGAGAATTGACTGTATCATAGTCACCCTCTATTCCTCCGTTCCAGACATTCCTGATGCTGATCATATTGTCCTCGAAATCGACAATAGACTTGTAACTGTACGGAGACTCGACATAGTTCGGGTCATTGCCGGAATACACCATGCCTATCTTCTGGGAAGCCACCTCGTCGGCGATGGTATTGCAGCCCTCGATCATCCACTGCATTGCCGCAGTGGCATTGCGGCATGAACTGCCCGCCTTGCCTGCATTCAGGAGATTCTCTCCGTAATACATCCCGCCGGACGGGGTGAGAGGCAGTTCGAGTTCGTCATTGACCTTGGCGAAGCGGGTCGGGTTGTGATCTTCGCCAGCCCATGCGAGTTCCATCTGCCAGCATTTGTTCCTGAGGTCTCCGGCCACAGCCACGGCGTATGTAAGGTAATCTGCACAGGTTACACCTTCATCCGTCCCGTCAAACCATGAGACCTGCCTGTTCTTCCCTTCCCAGAACAGCACATATTCGATACCATGGAACCCGAGGAGCGTAGGCCCGAGTTTCTCTCCGGCATACACATCTCCATCCTCTCCGGCCAATCCGTCAATCTGGGCCTTGTTGGTCAGAGCCTCCTTCAGACCTGTCAGGTCAAGAGGCCATGTGTCTATGTGCGGGTCAATGCCGAAATCCGTCGCAGCCCCCCAAAGGAAGGCCTCTGTCTTCTCCCAATATGCACGTGCAGTAAGGAATGTAGAGGCAGCCTTGTCCAGATTGGCCTGGGTGCGGTCAGCCTTCAATGCCTCCAGATCCTTCACCAGCTGTTCGGTATAATCCGAAAGGCTCGTGTAGGTCGGGATGACTGTGTGATTGACAAAACGGTCAGCAATGGCCATGAATCTTTCGTCCCTGGCGGACAAATCGTCCGTCTCTGCCGGACTTGCGCTCTTTTCGCAGGAGGCAAGGCTGAACAAGGCCAGCGATGCCGCCGTCAGATAAATAAATTTTCTCATTTCTGTGTGTGATTTATTTTGTTATACATCTCATTCCAGAAGTCCCTGTCAACGTTTGAAGAACCCGGACCAGACTATGCCGAGAGAGACCGACGGCTCGGGATTGTACGGTGCAGGAAGAAACCTGTGTGAATATTCCGCCTTTATGGCAATCTCCGGTATCGGGAAATAATTTATTCCGGCCGCGATACGATGCTTGTTCGTCCAGTTGTTGGGAGTGGCACCTTCGGCAGGAATGCATGAATCATAGTACTCATATCTCCCGAAAATATAGAACTTCTGCTGCCCCTTGAGTTTCGGAGACAGGCCGAAGAAATCATACCCGACCTCGGCACCAGCCGCCATTGCAGCCTGTCCCACAAGAGAATGCGCATACGGGGATGACGTGGTATGGTTCTGTGTCGAATTGCGTCTGTTGATGTATTCCACATCCCCGAGATAGCCGTAGTCAAAACTTCCTCTGGCGATAAGGTTGTGGTCGTTGTATTCGAAATCGAATGCTCCGATCATCACAGTTCCCTTTACGCCTTCGAACTGGGAGGCCCTGTTGGTGGTGATGTCGTTATTGAACGAGTTGCCTATGTACCCGCTAAGCCCCAGCCTGAGTCCCTTGACGGAATAATTGTCCACGCGGAATGCCCCTGCCAGATGGTTTGCCGGCTTGAATTCATACGGGGAAGCCGAGCCGTCATGCACCCATCCGGCCGTGGAGAAGAAGCAGGAATTGAGCCCGGCAACCATGAGAGCCTCATATCTCCAGTCTCCTGCACGTCCCCAGACACTGATTCCGGTCTCGTGCCAGGTACAAGGAAAGATAGTATTCTCCCCTTCCGGTCTGTAGACAGTGAAGAACTGCGTCGGCAGATGATAATTGTTGGTGAGCCCTACAGGCACAATGATGTGACCTGCACGGATGTTCAGTTGCGGGAAGAACGTCTTCTGTATCCAGAACTGCTCCAAGGCCACCTCTCCGCCTCTCTCTATCTCTTTCTCAAACTCTCCGGCCTCCTCATTCTCCCTTTCCACTGCCGCCTCGGTTCCTCCATGCTCAAACTCTATCTCCATCCCGAGACTCCAGCCTTTGCCGAAATCGTACCCGAGCATCAGCACGACATGCGGGATGTCAAATCTGCCGTGCCCCTTGTCGTCCTTGTATTCCTTGGGAGCGGAATAGATCCCGAAGTTGTCACTGTACATATTATAGGTCATGACAGCCTCCCCATAGCCGCCTATTGTGAGGCGGTTCAGGAAACCTTTCTTTTTCTTTCCGGAATCCCTGTCTTCATCGGATGCGGAGATGTCTTCCGCGACAGGGTCGTCAGATACCGGCGATGCCGCGTCCGGGGCATCTTTTTCATTTGCAAACGTCTGAAAGTCAAATGCGATGGCTAAGAAGGCGATTGCAAGAAGCATTCTGGATAGTCTCATCTTCTGCAATAGTTTTTTTACGGATGCAAAGGTAGATGAGACCCGTAATCGCGGCAATCCTCAATAATTGGTAAAATTCGCCGCCCTCTACCCAGTTGTAACTAAGGTGCAACGCTTCTTCTGTTCCATGTTGGATATCTTGAAGTTCTTTTAAATCCAAGAAAAGGTGTAATTTTGCGAGTATAATAATCTTGAATATGTGAAATATTGATGAGGCAATAATATTGAATACGTGAATTATCAGCAATATCTCACCGATAGAAGTGAAGTCCGGGCAACACTACACACTAAATTCATTGAAAAAATGTATCGCCAAGTATAGTTCACAATTATCCACACCCTATGTGCTCCACGGGAAGGATGTGAAAATAGAAAATGGCATTGTATACTTGCCCTTGTATATGACTCCTTTGCTTTAATTCACTGCATAGGGAAGTATGTCCTGACTAGGCGGATGCGCTAAAGGACAGGGATGGCGGCGGTGGCAGGACGGAGTCCTTTGGCCTTGGCTTTCAATGTGATTGTTCCAGGGGCTTCCGCAGCCTGTACGATGACCGTCAGCTGTCCGTTGAACGCATGCATCTGAGGCAGATGGAAGATGTCAAGACAGGTAGGGTCGCCGTTGGCCGCAGCCTTGTATGAGCCTGCTCCGGACACTTCAAACGACACGAGCCTGCCGTCGAGAGGGCACAGATTGCCGTCCTTGTCCACAATCCTGACCGTATAGTAGGCCAGATCCTTGCCGTCGGCAGCGAGGGTCTCAGGCAACGAAGCCCTGACGAGTTCGATATGATGCGCCTTTCCTGCCGTCCGGACAATCCTCTCATCCACGGCATTGCCGTTGTCATCATACGCCACTACCCTGATTTCCCCAGGCTGATATACTGCATCGTGCCACATGAGCCTGTAGCGCGGCTCCAGATTCTCCTTCACTCCACCTTTTGTAGGCTCGGAGGCAGGCGACTTCCTCTTCCGTCCGTAACTTGTCCCGTTGATGAACAATTCGGCTTCAGGCCAGCTGGTGTATACGAACACCGGCACCTCCTCTCCCTCGTGACCGGCCCAGTTCCAGTGAGGGAGCACATGCAGGGTAGGCTCGTCATGGTTCCATACACTTCTGAAAAGCCAATAGCGGTCTTTCGGGATTGATGCAAGGTCTATGATGCCGAACATCGAACTGTGGTTCGGCCATGAATCCGTATCATACGGACTCGGCTCACCGAGATAGTCGAAACCTGTCCAGACAAACTGTCCGAGAGTCCACTCATAGTCATCCGCGAGCGCGAAATCTATATCAGGGACATTGGACCACCCGCAGGCATCCTGATCGTATGCGGAGCACTGATGGTCGGCGTCCTTTGCCCCGAACCTCTTCTCCACAGGGAGTTTGTACACGCCCCTGGAACTTACCGTCGAGCCTGTCTCTGACCCGAGGATATATCCCTGAGGAAGATTTTCGTATGCCTCGATATACCTGAATGTCCTGTAATTGATGCCTGGAATATCAATCATCGCCGCAAAACCGTTCTCCAGAACGCATGTCACCTGGTCCATCCCACAGGTCACAAGGCGGGTAGGGTCTTCCCTATGGCAGATGTCCTGGAGGAATTTTGCCACCTTGTAGCCCTCAGGGCTGCACTGGGTAGGCACCTCGTTGCCGATGCTCCACATCACGACACTCGCATTGTTGCGATACTGATGAAGCATATTCACCATATCCTTTTCAGCCCATTCATCGAAAAAGCGGTGGTAACCGTTGGCGCACTTTGCAATATCCCACTCGTCGAACGGCTCTATCATCATCATGAGTCCCATCTCGTCACAAAGACGCACGAGTTCGGGTGCCGGGAGATTGTGCGAAGTCCTGACGGCATCACAGCCCATATTCTTCAGGCGATTGAGTTGATGTCTCAACGCAGCCACATTGATGGCCGCACCGAGAGGACCGAGGTCATGATGATTGCACACGCCCTGGAACTTGCGTCTCTCGCCGTTGAGATAGAAACCTTTCTCCGGGATGAACTCGACAGAACGTATTCCGAACACCGTCTCATACTCGTCCTGCAGTTCCCCGTCGCAATAAATCCGGGAGACAGCCCTGTACAGTGCAGGAGACTCCGGAGACCAGAGGCTCGGGCTGTCCACAATCATATTCTGGACGACAGGCTGCCCGTGGCTTATCCTGCCCTCCGTAATCTTTGTCGCCGCAACCTCTCCGGACGGGCCGATGATGTCGGTCTGCACCTTCAGTTCCCTGTCACCGGCTCCCTCGATATTTGTCCTGAGACATACGGACGCGAAGTCCTTCTCCACATGAGGAGTCGTCAGTTGCGTACCCCACACAGGCACATGGATATCCGATGTCAGCACCAGGTGGACATTGCGGTAAAGCCCGGCACCAGGATACCAGCGGGAAGAGTTTGGCTTGTTCTCAAGCCTGACAGCCAAGGTATTGGCTCCGTCAATGAGATAGTCAGTGATGTCGCAATGGAAAGTGCTGTAGCCGTAAGGCCAGAAGATGACCTCCTTGCCGTTGACATACACCCGCGCCTCGCTCATCGCACCGTCAAAGACCAGGGTAGCCCTGCGCCCCTCTGGCACGGAGAACTCCGTCCTGTACCATCCTGTCCCGATATAAGGGAGACCGCCTGTACGACCCGTCTTCAAAGACGCCTTTTTCTCAAGATTCTGAACGATAGCCACATTCTGCAGGTCATTGTCCCTGTCGAACGGGCCTGTTATAGCCCAGTCATGAGGGACTCTCACCTGTTCCCAGGCCGAATCGCCAAACCCCGGGGCAGCAGCCTCAGGCGCAATGCCGTCCTCTATGGTCGCCTGTTCCGTGCCGGGAGACACTTCCCCGAGATGGAACTTCCAGCCCTTTTCAAGCAGGATGTCGGCTCTGACAGGTTCAGACGCAGCCGGAGAGTCCGGAGCAGATGCGGCAGAAGCCGACAATGTGAAAGATGCGGCAATGACGGCCGAAGCCAAGACATATCTCACAGAACGGAATATCTTCATAATACAAAAATGTTATCAATTATGTTCATCATGACGCGGATGCAGACCTGCCGTCAATTTTCAGTCAACGACATTTATCTTCACAGTCTGATCCTTGACAATTATGCGGTACTCCCCGGAGTCGACGTATCTGTTTCCGTTCTCGTCGACAAATCCGAGATCGCGGAGCGGATCAATCTCAAACCTGAATGTCCGGCTCTCACCGGCTTTTATCATCTGTTTCTCGAAGAACTTGAGTTCCTTGACAGGACGCGTGAGCCTGCTGTACGGATCGCAGATGAACCAGTGCACAGTCTCCTTGCCGTCGACATCGCCGGTATTGGTGACAACGACTTCCGCAGTGAGAGTACCATCCTTTGACACCTCTTCAGAAGAGACTGTCACAGGACCATACTCAAAGGTGGTATAACTGAGACCATGTCCGAATTCGTACATCGGAGTGCTCGGGATGTCCTGATACAGTCCCTGGGTACCGCGTCTGCCGCTGTTGCGTCTGTCGTAGTAGATAGGAATCTGCCCTGTAGTGTACGGGAATGTGATTGCGAGCCTGCCGGACGGATTGTACCTGCCGCTGAGAATGCCTGCCACTGCAGGGCCGGCGCACACGCCCGGCTGCCAGATCTCAAGCATGGCATCTGCATGTTTCTCCATGCGGGTGACATCGAGCGGCCTGCCGCTGCTCAGCACGAGTATCACAGGCTTTCCTGTCGCTGCAACTGTCTCCAGGAACTGCTCCTGTATCTCAGGGAGGGCAATTGTAGACCTGGACGCATTCTCGCCGCTCCATCCGCGTTTCTCTCCGAGGCACACGATGACCACATCGGCAGAATCGGCAGCCTTGACCGCCTCTGCAAATCCGGAGACATCCTCCCCGTCAAATCCGCATCCTGTCGCCAAGATAACCTCAGCCTTGCCGTCAAGTTCTTTCACAAGGGCATCATAGATACTCGTGACATCCTCTGCACGGCCTCTCGCAGCCCAGCTGCCGAGAAGATCCACCTGGTTATCGGCAAACGGACCCACCAGAGCGACCTTGGCCACATCCTTGAGAGGGAGGACACCCTCATTCTTCAACAGCACCATTGACTCCTGGGCGAGTTGCTCGGCCACCTCAAGACTTTCCGGCAGGAGGAAACGCTCGCTGTCCGGCCTTTCTTCTGTATACGGGGTCTCAAACAGTCCGAGCCTGAACTTGAGACGCAGCACTCTCTTCACTGCATCATCCACCTGAGCCATATCTACCTTGCCCTCTGAGATGAGTTCAGGAAGATATTTCATGTACAGGTCATCGACCATATCCATCTCAAGTCCGGCATTGAAGGCATAGAAAGCCGCCTCCTTGCCGTCCTTTGCCATACCCTGATTGATGAGCTGCACAATCGCATCCCAGTCGGACACGATGAATCCGTCATGTCCCCATTTCTCCTTGAGAATCTCTGTCATGGTATAATGGCAGGCGGAAGAAGGGGTGCCGCTGATATTGTTGAATGAGCTCATAACTGTAGCCGCACCGGCCTTGATACCGGCCTCGAACGGCGGAAGATATGTGTCCCAGAGAGCCTGGCGGGAAATCTCGGTAGGGACATAGTCACGTCCTGCCTCTGATGCGCCGTAGCCCACATAATGTTTGAGACAGGCAGCAATATTGTTCTCTGCGGAAAGGCCATCTCCCTGATAAGCCTTCACGGCTGCCGCACCGAAGACGGCATTGGTGTAAGGGTCTTCGCCATATCCCTCTGACACCCGTCCCCAGCGCGGGTCGCGGGCGACATCCACCATAGGCGAGAATGTCCAGTTGACGCCTGTCGAATATGCCTCCTGTGCCGCAACCTTGTTGGCCTCGCCTGCGAGGGCAGGATTCCATGAGGCGGCCTGTCCGAGAGGAATCTGATAGATGGTGCGGAATCCGTGGATGACGTCAAATCCGAAGAGGATAGGTATCCCTAGCCTGGAATCCTCCACAGCATGATGCTGCACGGCATTCCTCAGCACGGCGTCATCCCCGAAATAGATGAGAGAGCCTATCTCGGCAGGTATCTTGCTGACGGTCTCCCCGATGTTGTTGATATTGTCATTTCTTCCGAGGACATACTGGTTCAGCTGGCAGACCTTCTCGTGAAGAGTCATTCTTGAAAGCAAGTCCTCCACCCTGTCCTCCACAGGAGCGGAAGCATCCTTGTACACGACCGGAAGTTCGGCCACTTCTATCGGAGTGATTGTGTCAGGATGCCTTACGGCCTCGTAGGCTGACCTCTGTGCCACTTCCTTGAGATCGGCAGTCACGCCCTGAGGGGCATAGGGATTGTCAAGGACATGGCCGAAAAGTTTTTCATACCATGCGCAGGCGGCAGTGTAACGGCCTACAAGCAGGTCGAGATGATAGCCGTCCCTGGTCATGTTGTCCCCGATGAAAGATGTCCTGGCATTCTGGACAGCCGTACCCGACGGCACCACAATCTTTATCTTCATCAATTTTGCAGCACGGTCCACAGCATCAACGATGGCCTTGTACATGGTCATCTGGTCCTTGCCGTAATTCTTGAACCCGCTATGGGATGTCCCCTGCTGATACGCCCATGTCTGGTGCATGATGAATTTCACGTCCTCCGGCACCCTTTCCCGCACATAGGAGACCAGGTCAGGCAGGGAAGCCTCGAAAGTATCATATTTGCCCGAAAGGGGACTTGCCTGCTGGAAACTTACATAATCCCACTGCTCATCCGCAAGAATCTTCTCGAGAGTCATGTCCCTGTACTCTTTCTTCTCCCCGCAGCCGTTCTTGCCGACCTTTCTGTAGGCATAGTCCGGAGTGTTGTTCCGGGAGTTGCCGAGATGCCTTTCCAGAGAGCAGCCTCCGATATAGGCATTGCCTACTATCACAGGTATCCCGTCTGCCTTTGCCAGTTCATAAAGGTTCTGTTCCACGGCATCCTGCGAGAAACTGTTGCCGATGGCAAGGATGCGGACCGTATCTTTCGGTGCCGCAGCAGACATGGCCACGCAGAAGACTACGGATAAAATTGATGTCAGAATAAAGTGTTTCATTTCGTGTGGTTTTACCGATTTTTGTTTTCCGGCTGTAAATTTATATAAAAATCGCTTGTCCGTAAAATTCCTCCCGTTTTTGCGGGAGGAATCAGAATCTGTCAACGGCCCGATGATTTTATTGACTGGTAATAGTCATGCATTATATACCAGGCCTTCTTCCTGTAGCCCTGATCCGAGACAAGTCCTTTGCGGTTCCAGTCCTCCTGATTGGTAGGATGGAAACGGTACGGAGACCTGAAATCGAAGAGCACCCACGGAGAGACCCCGGCCAGATTCGGGATATGGCGGAACATCTCCAGATTGTCAAGATATAGCTGCTCCTGATAGTCCTCGCTCCATGAACTTGCCATCCTCCGGTCACCGGACTGCCCGTAAAGGGCCTCGCCGCCGAACTCGGATATGATGAGAGGCTGGTCCTGTGCGACGTCCCAGACCGCTTCGGTCGGATCAACAGGCCATGGATGATACCATCCCATATATTTGTTCACAGCCACGACATCAAGTTTCTTCGTGAAGTCGTCATGCATCTCGAAATGACGCGACTCCTCATCAAAATAGGCAAGGTCGAACGCTGCCACATACAGTCTGGAAGTGTCTATTGCCTTGCCTGTCTCAAGCAGGGATGTCAGGAAGGCGTTACGGGCATCTGACGGCTTGGTCTCATTGGCCACGCCCCAGAATCCGACAGCACAACGGTTCCTGTCCCTGTAAATCATCTCCCTCAGCATGCCCTGGGCCTTAGCCCTGGTACCGTCATCCTCGAAATCGATGCCCTGCCATATAGGAATTTCCTGCCAAAGGATGATACCCATCTTCTCTGCAAGACGTACAGTGTACTCATTCTGAGGATAATGCGCAAGACGCACCATGTTCACCCCGAGAGCCTGGGCCTCGGAAAGCAGCATGACGGCATCCGCCTGTGAGAACGCCCTGCCTCTCCGCTGAGGAATCTCCTCATGGAAAGAGATGCTCCTCATGAATGTCGGCCTGCCGTTGACAAGAATCTGTGTACCGTCAACGGAAATATTGCGGAAGCCTATCTGCTCACGGACGGTATCCTGTGCGGAAGTCACAAGCACGTCATAAAGTTTCGGGGTGTCCGGAGACCACCTCTGAAGTCTCTTCACCTTGAAAGACGCGGATGCGCGGCCGGAAGCGTCGGTCATGAGTTCCTGCGACACCTTGAGTTCGGGAATCTCTATACGCACCGCAGCGGATACGGCATCGGACAAGGTCACTGATGCATTGATGACATCGGGCGAATTATTGTCCAGACGGATGAAATAGTCCTCGACAAATGTCTCGGGAGTGGACACAAGCATTACATCGCGTGTGATGCCGCCATAGTTCCACCAGTCGAAAGCAAGGGCCGGGATGGCATCGACGGTACGCCTGTTGTTGACCTCCACGACAACAAAATTGTCTCCCGTCTTCAGTCTGTCGGTCACCTCCACCTGAAACGGTGTGAATCCTCCCTCATGAGCGGCAATCTGTTCGCCGTTGAGATAGACCCGACATCTGTAGCTCACAGCCCCGAAATACAGGAACTGTCTTCTGCCGTCGGCAGGAGCGGCATTGAAATGCCTTGCATACCACACAGTCCCTTCGTAATATTTCAGTTCTGGAGTCTGGGAGTTCCAGTCGCCCGGGACGTTGAGACGGAGACCACCCTCAAACGAATATTCGTAGAACTCCTCCCCCGACTTCGCTGTCCTGTTCTCATAGACCTTCATTTTCCTCCCCTGGTCATAAAGGTCCACGATGGCATTCCACTTCCCGTTGAGCAGAGTGTAGTCACGTCCGTAGACATTGGTCATGAACGGGGCACGACCTGCATCCGGGCAGGATGCCGCATCTTCTGCGCCTGCAACAAGCGGCAGGAAAAAGGCAAAAGCCGCAAATAAGAATCTGTATTTCATAATCATCATTTTGTATCTATGGTGTATCTGTACAAAGCGAAACTGTTCTCCGCCGGAAGGGAGAATTCCACCACCCCGTCATGTCCTGCCTCGGCACGGAAAGCCCGGCCCTGACCGAGCAGCGGTTCAAATCTGACTTTTGCCCCCTCAGGAAGCCATGTGCGGATACCGGACTTCTGCTCAGGAGCCGCCTCCCTGTATACTATCATGTAGCCGGAAAGTCCATCCGTGATGGACTGGAACCCTGTCCATGAACGCCCGGACGGCTCATCTCCAACAGGAAGAATCACCCCGCGATGGAAATCCTCGCTGACCTGCCTGTATCCCCTGACCGTCTCCCCGAGAGAGAATGCCTCCTCCGGGAGATTGGATGCCTCCATCCATGCGAGAGGCTGACCCGCCATAGTGATGGCGAAAAGATAGCCGAAGTCATACACCGCAGGAGCGAACGGATCGTCCCCGTATTTCGAAGTGTTGCGCCACTTGTTCAGGAACTCAATCTGCATCTTCTCGGCAGGGACATATTTCGACAACTGCCACAGATTGCGCAGTGTCCAGTACGGATAATAGTTCTGCCAGTCCGTATAGCGGTTCTCCAGGAAGATGTTACCGTACTCATTGAACATGTGATACCCTCCCCTCCTGCCTGCTGTCGCGTCCAGATTGAAGACAACACTGTCTCCGGTCTCTTCAAGTACCTTGTCAAAAAGCCTGCGGAGATTAGTCTCGGCACGTTTCGTAGGGATGGCAAGCCCGTCCACCTTGAATGTCCTGATGCCGTACTGTCTGAAAAGCGAGATCACGGCATCGGCATCCTTCTCCCAGTCCGCAAAATCGTTCTGCACACTCGGGTTGAACCACAGGCAGACCTCTATTCCGAGTTCCCGTCCCTTCTCCACTATCGGGGTCAGCCCGTGCGGATATTTCACGGGATCCGGCTTCCAGTAGTCCGGATTGTCCCAAATATTCTTGAAAGAGCCTTTTGCCACTGCGGAATTAGGGCTCTTGCCCACCTGCCAGCCGTCATCTATCTGGAAATGGGACACGCCGAGACGGGCCGCCTTTTCGAGTTCGGCAAGACAGAAAGCCTCGTTCACCTTGGTGTCCTGGCTGCGGTCTCCCCATGTGTTCATCATCACCATCTCATCCCTGCCGGAGATGTGGCGGCGGATATTCTTCTGATAGTTCCTCAACGAGACGAGTGCATCGAGTTCACCAGGACCATAGACCCCGACAACACAAGAATAAGCCCTCGTCCAGTCCCCGCTTACAAGGTCTTCCGGAGCGATGCCGGGACCTGTCACTGAGAACGTGCCGAAGTCTGCAAGGAAGTCCGCACCCTTATATGCGAGCTGGACACTTGAGGCAGGGGATTCCTTCAGAAACCAGAACCCGTTGCCGTCCTCTCCGTTGCGGACGAAAAGAAGATTACCCCTGAGACCTGTCTTTCTGTATGATATGATGTCACGCTCTGTGACAAGGTTGTTGTTCCAGTCCGTGACATCCCAGAATTCCACTGCCTTCGCATGCCAGTGCATCCCTTTCAGGGACATCCTGTCAAGAATCCCTGTCACCGCCTTGGATTTCATGTCCTCGACGAACTCTATGTTCTTCCTGTCGGCAGCATTCTCCACCAGCCCGGACTCCCCGCCCGGAATATCCTCGGAATCCCATGATGCGGCATCATGCAGCCTCAGCCAGGTGTCGCACGCAATCGCGGGACATCCGTCATACAATCTGAACTCCCTTCTGATGTCAAGCCCTCCGAGAGAATACGAGACTGTCACCTTCTTGTGGGCAGGCATTATCGCCGTCTGCGGCACGTCTACACACCCGAACTTGCCGTCAACACCCGTTCCCTTGTCCGAAGTGAACACGAAATCCGGGGCTACGGAAGCCGAGGCATGGACAGCACCAGTGGCCTTGTCTTCAAGTGAGAGTGTCATCAGATTGCCTCCGTTCCATACGAAACGGCGTTCGACCAGATCGTTACCGACTATGAGAGTGTCTCCGGACATCCTGCCGTAACAACTCTCCTGCGCAGAGGCTCCGTTCCCGGCAAATACCGCAGCCAGGGACAGGGCCAGAACATAGATTCTTTTCATCAGCAATTATCTTTATTCAATGAATGCCTTCGGCTTTTCAAGCAACTTGTTCGGCAGGTTGAACCTCTGCTCCTCCTTGCTGCCGGTCTCCTTGCCGAGACCTTTCTTCATCAGAGTCTTAAGTTCGTCGAGATGGTCCTGATACACATCCCTCGGAGAACACCCGTACTCTGTACAGATGCCTGCAGCCATCCCGACGACCTCTCCCATCATGCCCGTGGTACGCATCACCCTCGTGGTACCGAGCCCGACATGAGTGGTGCTTATGTTTCTCCCTGCCATAAGAAGATTGTCCACATTCCTGGAGTAAAGACATCTGTACGGCACGGCATACGGATGTATCCAGTTGTGCACAGTTGCAGCCTTGAACTCGGCCCCCGGGAATTTCGCCGAGTTGTCCTTGTCCGGGAAATGCAGGTCGATGCTCCACGTGGTGGTAAAAGACGCATCCTCGTGGAAAACGTCCTTGTCGATGTCGTCCTGCTTCAGGATATAGTCGCCCATGAGGCGGCGGGACTCTCTTTTGCCTGCGATATATGCCACCCACTCCAAGTCGCGGTCCTGCCACTTGGCATTGTCTTTCTTGTGGTTCTTGAGGAAACTCCAGTTGGAATAGATGACCATCATCCCGTAGTCGCGCACCCGCTCGGCATCCGCAATCTGGTCATAGTTCATACCTGTCTCCCATGTCCATTCGCCCATAGTGACCTTCTCGCAGTTGTCCTCGTTGAATTCAACCCCGTAGTCGAACTCAGGGAAGGATGTCCTGTGTCCTGTATCCACAGAATACCATTGCACAGATGCCCCCATAGTGAGTTTGTCCGCCTTCTCCGGGGCAAGGCTCTCACCGAACTCGTCGCGGCCTTCACGTCCCATCCTCCAGTCGGCTCCTGCAAGCACGCCTATGGTCGCATCGCCTGTACAGTCCGCAAAGAGAGGGGCCTCAAGCCAGTGCTCCTCACCGGTCTCGATGTGCCTGATGAGCACGGCAGCAATCCTGCTTCCGTCCATACGCACATCCACAGCCCTGTAGCAGGCATATAATGTGACATTCTCCTCCGAATCGATGAATGCCTGTTTCTTTTCATCCTCGTAGTATTCCGCAGGCTTGGCGTTACCGCCTCTCGTGTGTCCGAACTCGCGGATCATCCTGCCGAGCCCCTCATAAGGCCCTACCTCGGAGTAGCCGCCGAGGTGCACCCGCACTTCAGAACTGTTGTTGCCGCCGAGCACAGGACGGTCATTTATCAGAGCCACCTTGCAGTCAAGTCTCGCTGCAGCCACGGCAGCGCACATCCCGGCGACTCCCCCGCCCACGACAACGAAGTCATATTCCTGCGAATCAGGCTCAGGCAGATTAAGGGCCGAGCGGCGGAACACGGCAAGGGCATCACCGCCTGCAGGCGGGACATCTCCCTCCTTGTCCGTCAGATACACGGCATCGCACCTGCCCTCGAAGCCAGTCATATCGCAGAGGGCAAGACTCGTCTCACCGGCTTTCAGACGGACCTTGCCGGCATACTGCCATTCCCAGCTGTCCCCGGTCACACCAAGGTCAGTCTTCAGAGTCTTCCCGCCGACCTTGACACGGAACCTGCCCGGTCCCGGCTCGGAAGTCCACGGGGAAGTCCAGTTGTAAGTCCTCACATACACATGCCAAAGCCCGTCGGACGGGACATTGACAGTCGTGACTGCGTCATCCACAGGCTTGCCCATCCCGTGTGCCAGGAGATAGGACGAACCCATCAGATCCATGAACTGCTGGTCGACCACCCAGCCTCCTTTCTCGGAGAAATTCTCCGCCTCCGCCCAGATTCCTGCTGCTCCTGCAGGAAGACAGAGGACGAGCAGAAGAATGACCGTAAATATTTTTTTCATAATGCCACGAATTTTCTGAAATGCTTACAAAAATTCTGTGTACGATAACAGAAATTTCAAAATATTGCGCCAATATACGTATTTGATTTGATATTACAAAGCCTTATGCGGCTGTGCGTATACAACAAAAACTCAACATGGCGCCAGTTCTGCCCCTTTAATTGAAATACCCCGGCCGCCAGAGGATGTCCCAATGGCCGCCGGGGACTTATTCAAAGACAGAATAATTTTTATGGGTTCTAATTTTCCGGAGTGATGACCATTCCGTTAAGATGACCTTCGACAACAGTCTCATGTCCGGCATCTACGGCAGTCGCGTCAAGATAAATCCTGCCTTCAGCATCAGGTGTCACACCGACAAACTCCGAGTTTGTCATCCGGCCGGCCCCGTCACTGCTGACAATCAAGGACCTGACGCGCATAACGCTGCCCGAGGAGAATCTGTCCGTCACGGGAAAAATGCACATTGTCAGCATTGGTCCCGCATCCCTCGCTGGACACACAATAACAGCTCGGGATAATCTTCGCTGCGCGATGAAGTTTCTTGTTGATTCTCGCGGCATCCGAGTAATTTCTGCTTACCTCCCCGATGATGAAAGGGACATCCGGGGCTCCGAGGTCATTTCTCAGGTCTGTGACAAACGCTTTCAGACGGTCGGCATAGTCCGCAGCCTTTTCAGGAGACGAATCGCTTTCCCCCTGATGCCATAGAATTGCCCTCAATTCCCCATGTCTCATGGCCTCGCGACATCTGCGGACAGCCTCCTGATACATCGATGGCATCTTCTGCCCTTCTCTCTCAGGGTCATCAGCCATCTTCTCGCTGAACCGGTATTCTTCCTCATAGGATTTCATCCATTCGTCAAGAGACGAGCCGCCTCTTGCATTTACCACAAGCAGGACCGGCCGGCCATTAGCCTCGTAAACGTCCTTGGCAAAAGACCATGCCGGATTAATTCCCTGCATGGAAAGATTCTTTCTGACAGTCGAATATCTGTTGAGCGGTGCCGCTGCGGGCACTATGCTGTCCCGGGCATCGAGAATCCGGACCCCGTCAATAAGACCGGCGTCCGCAGGCAGCATTTCTCCCCGGCCGGCCATATTGGACTGTCCGATACACAGATAGACATCATACTTCGGAGACTTGTCAAGGTATATTTCAGCCCTAAGGGTATTCTTCGAGTCCGGACCGGCTTCGATGACGAACGTGCCCGGCTCCCAGACATATTCAAGACTGCTGTTCCAGAACTTCAGGTCATCCTCGTCCAGACGGAAAGAGGCCGTCACCGTCTCATCCGGTGCGAGACTCACTTTCCTGAATGCCTTGAGTTCCTTGACAGGTCTGGTGACGGATGCTACGGGGTCGCCGACATATACCTGCACCGTCTCTTCGGTCTGCATCCCGCCGGTATTGCGGACAGTCACGGACACAATGATGTCCGATGCTGAATGAGCTTCTACCTTGAGGTCGGAATATTCCACTTTCGAGTAACTCAACCCGTATCCGAACGGATAAAGCGGCTCGATGCTGCAGTCGATATAGCCTGTGCGGTATCTTCTGAACGGGATATGAGGCCGTCCTGTAGTCTTCATGTCATAATGTACCGGTATCTGACCGACATTCCTCGGGAACGTCATCGTCAGACGGCCGGAAGGGTTGTACTCTCCGAAAAGCACATCCGCGACAGCATTGCCCCCCTGCAGACCTGGAGCCCAGGCATCCACAATGGCCTCGCAATGCTCATTCTCCCATTCGAGGGTCATCGGTCTGCCGTTCAGCAGCACGAGGACCACATCCTTGCCTGTGTCCACAAGAGCCTCCAGCAGCCTTTTCTGAGTCGGCTGGAGCCCGATGTATGTCATGCTCGAAGACTCTCCTGACATCTTTGCCGTCTCCCCGAGGACTGCGACCACCACATCAGCCTGCATGGCGACATCCACCGCCTCCGCTATCAGACTGTCTGGATTCCCCACCCTGTCGACATTGTATTCTATCATCCTCGCAAGGTCGCGGTTGTCAGTGACAGGTGCGCCGACCGCCTGCAAGACAGATGACGTGTAACGGGATATGCCGCTTCTTATTGACACTCCTTCATCGGCCCTTGCCGCCGCCCCGGCCCATGTGCCCATAAGTTCCCACTTTGTGTCAGTGAGAGGGCCTATCAGAGCCACCCTGGTATCTTTTGCCAGAGGCAGGACATCATTTTCATTCTTCAGGAGGACTATCGACTTCCTCGCAGCCTCCAGAGCAAGCCCGCGATATGTATCCCGCGCCACAGGGTCACGTCCCATCCTCAGATACGGGTCATCGAAGAGTCCGAGCCTGTACTTCGCCTCAAGCACACGCCTGCAGGCGGCATCAATATCCTTCTCCGTGACATATCCTTTCTCCAGGCACTCGTCAAGATTCCCGATTACCCCTTCTGACACCATATCCATGTCGAGACCGGCCTTCAATGCACGGGAAGAGACCTGAGCCAGGTCGCCAAGACCGTGGGCCACAAGTTCCCCGACAGAGGTATAGTCGCTGACTGTGAATCCGTCAAATCCCCACTCGTCCCTGAGGAGGTCGGTAAGCAGCCACCTGTTTGCTGTCGCAGGGACATTGTTGATGTCGTTGAACGAGGTCATCACACTGCCCGCCCCTGCATCCACGGCAGCCTTGTACGGCGGCAGATAGGTCTGGTACATCTTCTCCAGACTCATGTCCACGGAATCATAGTCCCTGCCGCCCTCGGCTGCCCCGTACAATGCGAAATGCTTCACGCAGGCCATGATTGACACCGGGTCGGCAAGGTTGTCTCCCTGATAGCCCCTGACCATGGATTCGGCAACGCATGAACCGAGATACGGGTCTTCCCCGGAACTCTCAGCCACACGTCCCCATCTCGGGTCGCGGACTATGTCGACCATCGGGGAGAATGTCCAGTCTATGCCTTCGGAAGTAGCCTCATCCGCTGCGGCACGGGCAGTCCTTTCAATCAGGTCCATGTCCCAGCTGCAGGACAGGGCAAGCGGGATGGGCCAGATGGTCCTGTAGCCATGCACGACATCAAGACCGAACAGCAGAGGTATCCCGAGCCGCGACTTCTCCACGGCCAGCTGCTGTATCATCTTTTTCTCTTCGGGGGTACGGACATTGAACACTCCGCCCACCTGACCGCTGACAATTTTCTGCGCCACGCCGCTGCTCAGCGCATCCCCGGTCATATATTTCCTGTCCCATGTGACAAGGCTGGTCTGCCCGGCCTTCTCCTCAATGGTCATCTGCGACATGAGACTGTCGATGAACCTGTCCATCTCCCTGTCGGCATCTTTTGCCAGGACACAGAGCGACGCGGAAAGAAAAATGACAAAAGACAAATACAGATACCTCATAATAATACTGATCTTCTATTCTGACAAAGCCTTGTACCTCAGAAGGGCTTCAAGGAAATAATAGTCTGCGTATGTAAGAGGGACATCGACTTCCACTCCGCCCGGCTTGTTGCCGACACAGTGCTTCAGGAGGAAACCGCATTCCTCTCCCGGGGCCGCAAGGTACTCATCCGAGGCGAGAGTACGGATAATCCGCTCTGCGACAGAAAGATATTCCTCCGACTTGTCCTCGGCGACATACGTACTCAACTGAACAAGCGCGCTGGCCATGATGGCACCTGCCGATGCGTCCCTCAGATCATCCGGTACCAGGTCGGAATCATAGTCCCAATACGGCACCCCGTCCTCCGGGAGCCTCGGTATGAGATAGTCGGCAATCTTTGCCGCATGGTCAAGATACTTCTGCTCCCCGGTATACTGATACATCATGGTAAACCCATACAGTCCCCATGCCTGGCCGCGGGACCATGCGGACCAGTCGGCAAAGCCCTGCACTGTCTGCTGCACCAGCACCTCGCCGGTCTCAGGATTGTAGTCCACGAGATGGAAACTGCTCCCGTCCGGTCTGTAATGGTTCTTCATGGTGGTCATCGCATGGCTCTCGGCCACCTCCCTGAGGCTTGCATCCCCGCACAGTTCAGAGGCCTTGAGGAGCAGTTCGAGATTCATCATATTGTCTATGATGACAGGGAATTTCCATGCGGCGATATGGTCAGGGGCAGGATCCCAGCTCCTGACACAGCCGACAGCCGGATTGAACCTTGTGGCAAGGGAATGCGCCCCGTCACAGAGGACATCCTTGTATGCGTCGTTGCCGGTCAATCTCAGCCCGTTGCCGTAACTGCAGTTCAACTGGAAGCCGACATCGTGGTCATTGGTCCTGAACCTGAGCGAATCCAGCACCTCAGTGCGCCTGACTGCCATCTCGCGGAAATGGTCATCTCCCGTATATTCATAGACGAGCCAGAGGGAGCCGGGATAGAACCCGGAGCACCACCACCATATATTTGAAGTGACCAGCTGCCCGTCCTGTCCGGCATATCTCGGACATACAGTGACACCTTCAGCCGGTCTGGCAGCATCAAGATTGGCATCCAGCAGGGCATACTGTTCCGCAGCACGGTCAAAGACCCTCCCGGTCAGTTCCTCCATGGATTCGGTGCGGCAGCATGATACGGCAAGTACCGACAATGCCGCGAAGGCAAGACATATTCTTTTCATATCTCCAAAACAATCATTTTACTGTGACAGGGAGGACAGTGCACCATCCTTCAAGGGTGACCCTGTCGCGTGACACCGCCGTCTCAAGGCCGATATTATTGTCTTTTGTGGTGTCCACGAGACCGATAGCCCACGTATATTCGCCTGCAGGCACATTGCCAAGCCTGAATCTGAAATCATACGATACCGGAGTGCCTTTGATCCACTCTGACGGCTCGGACTCGGTGTCGACATACTCCGTCACCACATTGCCGTCGGCATCCAGCAGGGCAAATGCCACCTTGTACCTGTAGTTCCACTGCTTGATGTTGTTCGGGCAATAGCCCCAGCCGAGATTGTTCCATCTGTGGCTGACCTTGACGGTCTCGCCGGATTTCACTTCCGCAGGGACAGACACCAAGTCCGGATAGAGACGGTACCCGCCCTCAGCCACGAACCTCTTGACGAGATCGAAGCAGTCCCCGAACCATGACTTTGTCTCGTCATTGACACGGAGGTCCATCATATTCACATGTGTCTCGGCAGCAGCCTCGAATTCACCTCTGCGCACATCCTCGGAGTGCCCCTGACGGTATTTCCCGCTCGGGTCAATCCAATACCTGTGGTGAGCGGCCGTGATCCACCCGCCTTCAAAGATGATCGGGAGCCTGTAGTTCCATTTCTTCGCGAACTCTTTCTCCCAGTCCTGATAATATCCGGTCATGCCGAAGGCGTCATGACGCAAGGAATATCCCCTGTCGATAGCCATCTGGAGCAGGGTGTCGGTATCCGGAGACACTGGTCCCCAACTGTCCTTGTTCATGTCGGCAAGAAGCCTGTGATAGTGCACAATCAGAGGCACCTCAGTGAATGTCTCCGAGTAGAGGGATGTGATCCAGTCAAATGTCTTTATCTTGTTTGCAGGATCCTTGTATATCATGGCATGCGACTCGCCCCATTTCCCGAGACCGAACGCATCAATGAAATCGACCTTGTCCCTGTCATTGAAGTCCTCGGCAAGAGCCTTGATGAACTTCGCGTATTTCTCCTGGAAGACAGGATCGTCAGGATAAGGGGACTTGTGACGCCCGTTGCCGGAAGTATAGTATTCCGCCCCTGCGTCTATCACATACATCGGGGTGTTCTGTCCCTGGTCACGTCCGTCAACCACGATGCGGAATGCCAGCCTGAGCCCCCTGTCAGTACATGACTTGAACAGACGGTAGATTCTCGATGTGGTGTCGCGCCATGTGTAGACCCCCTCCTGCGGCTCAAGAGAAGCCCAGCTCGTGCGGATGTATGCTGCCGAGGCATAGTCGGAGACACGGACCTCGGTACCTTCGGAAGTCGGCATGCTGTCATAATGCTGCGTCTTCCAGAAGTTCTCGTCCCAGTTGCGGCCGAGATACATGGCCCAGCCGTTGAGAGGGTTGCGGAGCACTGTTGTCGTGTCCGGCTGGAGTGTGACATCGGTCATTGACCTTGATGATGTGGAGCAAGAAGACATCATCCCGCAAAGAAGAATGGCTGCGGCGACCATCAATACAGTCTTTTTCATCAATATGGTTCCTTTGGTTTGACTTACAATTCAATTTCCTGCCTCAGAGGGAGTTCTGCAGATGACGGCCCGACATATATCCTGAATGTGCCAGGCTCGACCACGAATTTCTTAGAGGCGATGTCGAAGAATGAGAATGCCTCCTCGTCGAGGACTGTCGTGACACGGACAGTCTCGCCTTTCCTCACGAACACCTTTTCATAGCCTTTCAGTTCCATAAGAGGCCTCCTGACCGAAGACTCGACGTCCCCCACATAGATTTGGGCGGACTCACTGCCGTCCGTCTTTCCAGTGTTGGTGATGTCGAAACTTACCTCAACCTGCGTGTCGGAAATCTTGCGCAGAGCGAGTCCCGAATATTCAAATGAAGTATAGCTCAGTCCGTATCCGAACGGATAGTACACCCCTTCCGGCCAGCATTTGCCGGTATTCCACACCTCTTCGGCATCTGCCTTCCTGTCATGTCCGCGATAGCCGACGAACACGCCTTCGGTGTAGGTGACGCGCTTCTTCACGTCATAGTAGCTGTCGTGGACAGGATTGTCCTCCCAACTGCATTCGATGGAAACAGGAAGCTTGCCGCTCGGGCAGACCTTGCCGGTGAGGATGTCGGCCACAGCCGTACCTCCCTCCTGACCTGGATACCATGCCATCAGGACTGCCCCCACGTCATCTGTCCAGCCACGGAAATCGACTCCGCCTCCGGCATTGATGACCACAGTCACATTGTCGTGCATGGCTGCTATCTGGCGGATAAGGTCGGTCTGTGCCTTAGGCAGGGCAAACGGCCTGTCCCAGCCCTCGCCCTCTGTATTGCTGTTGAATCCGGCACAGAACACCACTGAGGATGCCTTGTCAAGGGCTGCCTCAAGCAGGGTCTTGTCCATCAGACCGGCCTTGAAGGAAGTCTTGGCCTCGCCTGCATTGTCGAAGAACTGGAAAAGTATGTCGTATGTCTTGCCTGCCTCCACATCAAGGAACGCCGTCCTGGTGGAATAGGAGTGGTTGCCCCAGTCACCGCCGAGCACCTTGCCGTCGACGCTCACCCTGTAGCCGTCGTCACCTGCCATCTCAAAGCGGACCGTTCCGTCTGTCTTGGCCGTATAATAACCTCTCCATGCAGCCGAGAACTTGTCATCCGGCATTCCTTCCATAGGGGAGCCGTAGCCCCATGAATGGTCGATGACTGTCTCCCTGCCCTCGTGGAAGACCTCTCCCTCAGGACGCACGTTATTGTAGTAGCGGACAGTGAATCCCTGTTCGCCGCCCTCGGCAGCAGTCCTGATCTCAGGGATTATATCCTTGTAGAGAGCCGCATCAGAAAGCAGCTCCACATTCTTCTCTCCTCTTGCATTCTTGAGTCCCTGATATACGGACACAGTTGAGATAGGGGTCACGAAGCCGCTGCCGCCTCCAGTAGGGATGATGTCGGCGTTCGGACCGAGCACAAGGATGCGTCCCTTGCGCAGAGGAAGCGGGCTCTTGCCGTCTGCCTCACCGTTTTTGAGGAGCACTATGCCCTCACGTGCGATGTCGAGGGCCGTCTGACGAGATGCAGGGTTGTTCTCAGGGATGGAAGTGTCGAGAATCGGGGCATCAAGGAATCCGAATGCCGAGAATGTCTGCAGAAGATGCTGCACTTTCTCGTCGATGACACGCTCCTCGATCACTCCGGACTCGATGAGCGGAAGTATCCTTTCAGGAGTGAAATACACCGCCTTCGGACATTCAAGGTCAAGACCGCCGTTGGCTGCGCCGGAAGTGGAGTAGACAGAAGTCCAGTCGGACATGACGATACCGTCGAATCCCCACATGTTGCGGAGAATCTCTATGTTAAGCCACGGATGTTCAGTGGAATGCAGTCCCCACACAAGGTTGTAGCTGTCCATGACAGAGCCGACTCCGGCCTCCTGGACGGCCTTTCTGAATGCAGGGAAATATATCTCATGGAGAGTCCTCTCGTCCACGTCGGAGCTTACGCTGTGGCGGGACGGCTCCAACTGGTTGTTGGCCACGAAATGCTTCACCACGGCCATGACGCCCTCATCCTGGACTCCGAGGATATACTGCTTGGCTGTCTCGGAAGTGAGGTAAGGGTCCTCTCCGAAGTATTCATAGTTCCTTCCGAGCATCGGGGCACGGTAGATGTTGACTCCCGGACCGAGGAGGATGTGCACACCGCGTGCCTTGGCGTCCTGCCCGAGACCGTGTCCAAGCCGCAATGCCAGGTCCTT
The DNA here is from genome assembly GCA_944323505.1 of uncultured Bacteroidales bacterium. Classification (GTDB taxonomy): domain Bacteria; phylum Bacteroidota; class Bacteroidia; order Bacteroidales; family UBA932; genus Cryptobacteroides. The sequence goes on along the minus strand of CALUST010000015.1, from coordinate 87,915 downwards.
GTTCCATGTGGATGCGGTCAATGTCCCGCACGGATAGAGCGTGCTTCTGGTGTTGTTTCTGATGCCGACAGGCCCGTCAGCAATCCTTATTGCAGGTATTCCGAGCCTCTCGATAGGGCGGAGATAGAAAGACCTTTCGGCCGCGATGTAACTGATTTTCTCTTCAAGCGTCATCTTCGACACGAGTTCGGCAGCCCTCAGGCTGTCCTCCCTTGTGATGACAACTTTTGCCACATCTTCCGGGATGTCAGTCCCTGTTTCCTGTGAAAACGCATTTGTGCTGAGGATAATCCCAGAAATTGCCAGAACCGGCAGCAGGATTCGTCTTACGGTCATAGTATGAAAATTGTTTCAATGTTAATATGCAGTCCTGACTGTGTTCGTACACAATCGCGGACAAATGTAAACAATTTTCCCTAATGCTGCAACTAATTGGCACTATCAAAAGACAATATCAAATTGCGTTTTGTTTTATATCTTTGTACGGAATAGGGACAAAAAAGGTAAGAGAGGACGGGTCTGATTTTGACCCGCCCTCTCAAACGTCTTTCTTCAAAAGACCGGACCCGTCTACTCTTCAGAAGGGGCGGTGAATGATGACATGTCTGTCACTTCATACGGTTTCTGGACGGCATAGACTGCGGCATTCCTTGCCACTGATGCCTGGCTGTCATCGACACTCGCCGGTACAAATGTGTTGTCGAGGGCACTTACCGTGATATTCTCATAGCCGATGAGAGACTGGTACCATGTGCAGGCAGCCGTGAATCGGCCGTACTGCTCGTTGAGATGGTAGCCGTCCCTGTCGAACTCGTCCCCGATGTAGGATGTCCTGCCGTTCTGGATGGCTGTCCCGCTCGGGATGAGAATATCAATGTTGCCTTTCTCCATGACCTTTTTGGCGGCATCCACAATCCCGTTGTACATCTTCATCTGGTCCTTGTCATAGTTAGGGAAGGACTGGTGATTGGAATCCTTGGAATACGCCCAGGTCTGGTGGAAAAGTATCTTCACGTTCTTGTTGGTAGCCTTTGACCTGACATAGCCGACAAGGTCGGTAAGGTACGGCTCGTACTCGTCATACATGCCGGAATAGTCGCTGGCCTGCTGTACGCTGATATAGTCCCAGTTCTCATCGGCGAGAGCGGTCTCAAGGGCCACATTCTTTGAATTGGTCTTCTCGCCTTTGACCACCTTGCGGTACTCGTATGCGGCATCGCCGGACTCGGCGTTGGACCAGTGTCTTTCAAGGGAGCACCCTCCGATGTACATATTGCCTATCACGGCTTCGACACCCACGGCATTGAACATATTCCACAGATACTGCTCAATGGCATCCTGGGAGAAGCTGTTGCCTATGGCCAATATCCTGAGCGGGGCGGCTGACACCGACACATTGAGAGTGGCAGAGAGCCTCTTGGTCTCGCCCGGGCATTCGACAGTAATCTGTGTGTTGCCGGCGCTCACACCCAGTATCGTTATGCTGGAGTTGTTGTCCTCTATGATCTCCACGATGTCAGGGTCGGAGGATGTCCACACATAATCCAGCTGGCGAACCTCCTCGCTGCTGAATGTAGGGGTTATCACGATCTCATCCTCCTCGCCTATGCTCCAGTTCGTCTCCACCAGCATCCATTTGTCGCTCAGAGGCACGATATCTTTCTTCTCGGAGCAGCCGGCGAACATGACGGCTGCCGCCAAGGACATCACCAATGTCCTGAAAATATTTGCTGTCTTCTTCATTTTCGCTGATTTGAAAAAAGGAGAGCACGGAACCTGTGCCCGCACTCTCCCGCACAAAAAACTACCTAAAAAAGATATGTGTTATTCTGCACTCACGAATTTTGCTCTCATGTTCCTGAGGTCAATGATCACCATGCTGAGATCCACTTTTGTATCATTCGGGAAAGTCCACCATTTACTGTTTATTGACACTCCCTCTTCCATAGACATCCATTCTCCGGATACGTATGGACATCCCATATCTCTTCCTCCGATACTGTTCGTTGCCTTAAGCGGAGCAAATCCATAACTTCTTCCAGAAAAATTTGCCTTACCGTCAGTAGTCGGATTATCTCCTTCTGTCCCCTGTGTGACAATAACATAGTCTGAGATGGTAATGCCTAATTTAATATGGAACTTTGCTGAGCCGAATGAAACTTTGTCTGTGCATACAAGCACTTGAGGATCAGCCAAAGATTGAGTGAAATTATATGGTTTACCTGCCCAGGAATCCCCGGAATCATTCGACCTCATATAATAATTCCCTGAAGTACAGGTCCTGGCAAGAGTCCATCCGTTTGTCTCCCGTTTTGCATAATTAAACTCAACATAATACGGCTTGTTGAACTCATTTTTAGAGGCGTAGATAGTCAGGGTCTTGTCTGTAGTGTTGATTATGAGGCGGTTCTCGTCATTCTCAGAGAATCCCCATGCAAAAGGCTGCGACATCACCTTGTATGGCACGGCTGTACCGTCAGAGAAAGCGCCTTCTCCCTCAGCAGGGGCGAGATAACCGTTCCTGCCAGCTCCGTCTGTCACGGCGATTGTGAGTTCGCCCGTAGTGAGAGTCTGGAGGGCTGCATACAATGCCTCGTTCTCATAAGCCTGGGTAGCGGCGACATTGGAGATGCCGGCTCCGTTAAATGTAGCGCCTGCCACTGTGAAGTCTGTGAGTTCCACGTTTTCAGGGGCAGGAGTGTAGGTTGTCACTTTCACCTTGGCAACGGCTGTGACAGGCTCGATAGCCTCACCCTCGCCTGCATAGTTGGCAGTAACGCGGAAAGCAAGTTCGGCTGTTCCGCTCACCAGCCACACTTCAGTAATCCACTGCTGCAGGTCTTTTGTGAAGTATTCCGCCTTGGCTGCATCGGCAGAGATATTCTCAATCTTCTTTGCCTCCGCAAATTCTGCATCGGATGCCTTTGTAAGTTCTGCCGTGTAGGTGAGAGTGTATCCCTCAGGAGTCTCTGTGTCAATGGCCCAAGTGAATGAGAGGGCTACCTCTTCATCCTTGGCCTCTTCAAGAGTCACATTGTTAGCACTCGGAGTGATGGTGATGGTTGTCTCAGGCTCCTCAGGCTCAGGGTCTGTCCCTTCTTCAGCATACGGAGTCACCTTCACTTTCACAGTCTGCACCTCAGGCTCAGCCTTCTCTGCTCCGCCTGTCCAGGAGGCAGTCACACGGAACTGGAGTTCAACTGCCGTGCCGGCTGTCTGCTTCCATGTCTCCACAAGGAGTTTCTGAAGATCTGCGTTGGTATAGGAAAGTGTGAGCACATCCGCATCAAGTTCTTTCTTGTCTGCCGCAGACCAGTCCTTGCTTGAAGCCAGATTGAGTTCTGCAGTATAGGTAAGCACATACTCTTCCGGAAGCTCGCGGGCTGCAGTCCACGCAAATGTGAGTGCTGCCTCTGTCGGTTTGGTCTTGTCAAGGACCACATCCTTCGGAGTCTCAAGTGTCATGGTGGCTTCACCATTGATTTCCGGACCTTGCGGAGTCTCTTCCTCAAGGTTGTCATTCTTACAACCGGCAAGACTTGCTATCGCAAACGCTGCCGCTGCATAAAAGAAATACTTTTTCATATTACGTCCAGTTAGTTATTAGTTAAACGTTGTCTATTTCTGTACTGTCACATTTGTCAGGCGGACCCAGCCGTCATCAGTCTGGCTGTCCTTGCTGACTGCAAGGCGGATACCTATCTCGTGGATGCCGTTCCCGTCCGCCTTGGTCTTGTCTACGATGCCCACGGCCCATGTGTAGGCCCCTACTGCCACACCTTTGAACGGAATCTCGAACTCATACTTTGCCGGGTTCCCGTTGAGCCATTTGGACAGGTCGGTCTTCTCGTCAATGTATTCATATACAGGCTCGCCTGTCTGCATGTCCAGCAGGGCAAAGGCGACCTTGTATTTCTGGTCCCACTGCTTGAGATTGGTCGGACAATAGCCCCAGCCGAGATTTCTCCATGTGGAAGTCACAACGGCATCCTCTCCAGCCCCCACATTCTGAGGGACAGAGACTTTCTCAGGATAAAGGCGGTAGCCTCCCTCCTCGATGAACCGCTGCACATAGGTAAATGCATCCTCGAACCATGATTTGGTCTCGTCGCCGACACGGAAATCCATCATGTTCACGCACGCGCCCTGAGACTCTTCGAACTCTCCTTTGCGGACATCCTCAGGATGACCCTGCCGGTATCCCTTAGGGTCATTCCAGTATGAATGCTGATTTACAATGTAGCCGCCCTCCATGATGATGGGCACCTTGTATTTCCACTGCTCGACATAGCCTCTCTCCCAGTCATTGTACCCCCAGTCCTGGTTGGTCATGCCGAAAGAGTCTGCCCTGAGGCAATAGCCGTTGTCCAAGGCTATCTGGAGCACCTTCTCGCTGTTCGGATTGGCTTCCTTGCCCTCGCTGACAGGACACCCTATCTGACGATGGTAGTTGATGACCAGAGGCACCTTGGTGAAACATCTGGAATACAGGCCGGTAATCCATCTCATGGTATCCTCCTTATATGTCTCGGTCATGGCAGTCTCCGCATTGTTCTGCTCATAGCAGACATTGTGGCCCTCGCCCCACTTGCCGAGTCCGTAGGCATCTATGAACGCCAGCTTGTCAGGGTCGTTGAATTCTGCGGCGAAATCCTCTATGAACTTCTCATAGCATTTTCTCCATGTCTCATCTATGGCAAGAGGTGTCTTCCTGTCAGGATAATTCTTATCAGAAAGCCAGTACTGGGCGCCTTTGTCAAACACCCACTGAGGAGTGTTCTCCCTCTGGTCCCTGCCGTCGACCACCACACGGAATGCCATCGGCAGCTCGAGTTCCTGCGCCCTCTTGTACAGTTTGTACAGGGCATTGTCCGGATCCTGCCAGAAGTATTTCCCTTCTTCCGGGTTGAATGTCTTCCAGCCGGTCCTCACATAGAAGCAGGAGGCATAGTCCCTCACCAGCACATTCTTGCCGAGGGACGGGACATAGAACTCCGTATCGAAATACGACGGGTCGGAACTGCCCGAGACATACATCACCCATCCTGTCATAGGGTTCTTCAGGACGGATGTCCTGTCCACGGTCGGCTTCAATTCCACATTACCCTGAGGCACGTTCGAAGACCCTCCTCCATCGGCATCAGTCTCCGCCTTGGCCGAGCATGACAGGACCAAGGCAACAGCGACTGCGGGTAAAAAAATTCTATAAAGTCTCATAAGCATCATCTTTTGTCAGTCATGACTATTCATCGGCTACAGCCACATCTCCGAGCAGCAACCAGCCGCCTTCAGTGAAGTCTCCCTGCGCACCGAGATTGATTCCTATCCTGTAATCCCCGCTGTCAGGGTCGCCGAGAGCGAGGTCAACTATGCCTACGGCAAGTTTGTACGGGCCTGCAGGTATGTCGTCAGGGGTTATCTCAAGTTCATAACTCTTCTTACCGCTCTCGCTCGTCCACTCATGAGGATGCGCGTCCTCGGCAAAGAAGATGTTGTCCCCGACAATCTTCCCCTCGGTAGTCATCACTGCAAATGCGACCTTGAAACGGTCCTTGAACTGCTTGATGTTGGTCGGACAATAGGCATGGCCGATATTTGCCCAGCGGTGCTGGATGGTGTATGTCTTGCCGTTGACAATCTTGGACGGGATGGTGAGTTTGTCAGGATAGAGCCTGTAGCAGTCCTCCTGGACGAACTTCTTCACATAGTCAAAGGCATCGTTGAACCACGACCATGTCTCTCCCGCAGTATATGACTTGTCATATCGGAGATCCATCATGTTGACGTATGCACTGTTCATATCCTCATACTCGCCGATGCGCAGGGCGCGAGGAGTGTCATACTGTGTCAGATAGTTGTGCTTCCCGTTTTCGTCAACATAGCCCTGTGTGACAATCCATCCGCCTTCGCCGGCTACCGGCACCTTGAATTTCCAAGGAGCAATGAACTTCTTCTCCCATGAGGCATAGCCGAATGTCTCTGCCCTCATGCCGAAGGCATCGTGTCTCATGCAGAATCCCTTGTTGATTGCACCCTCAAGCATTCCTGCAGAATCCGGATCACCTGTGCCTTCTCCCTCTATGGTACCCACCATCTTGTGGTAGTTCGTGAAGCAAGGGACATATTCGAACGCGTTGATATAAGTGTCAGTCACCCAGTTGAAGACATCTATCTTCGGGGAAGCGTCACCCGTTGAATATACACAAGTGTGATACTCTCCCCATTTGCCCATGCCGAGACCGCTGATGAACATGGTCTTCTCAGGGTCGTCATATTCATCGGCAAGCGCATTGATGAATTTTTCATACTCTTCCTGGAAGATAGGGTCGTCAGGATACGGGGACCAGTAATGACGCGGCTCCGAACCAAGGGTGAAATTGAAATACCCTCTTCCCGGAGTATGGGTCTTCCCGTCCGGTGTCAGATTTCCGGCGGCATCAGCACCGTACTTGGCATCCATCTTCTGCTTGACGAAGTCCGGGGTACAGTTGGCATTGGCGTCGCGGCTGTCTGTCTTCAGTGTGAAAGCAAGTTTCAGTCCGCGCTCCTTCGCCCCCTCCTCGAAGAGTCTGAGACTTTTTGCCAGCGGATATTTGTTCTCGTCAACTCCGTCCTGCCAGATATATACGCCCTCCTCAGGATTGAAGTCAGTCCATGAGCCGCGCAGATAGATGACATTGCCGTAGTCAAAGACATTCACCGTGCCTTCGGAAGACTGGAAATTCTCGTACTCGTTCCAGAATCTGGCGACATCGTCTATCAACGGCACGTAGATGACCCACCCGCTCAGAGGATTCTGAAGAAGGGACTGACGGTCGGCAAGCACAGTCACTTCGACATTGCCCTCAGGGATGTCTGTTCCCCAGGAACTGCCGCCACCGCCGTTATCCGGCTCCTTCTCCGTACAGGAAACCATCACTGCCGTAGAAAGAAGTATGAAAAATGCTTTTCTCAACATAAAAACCCTTTAAAATTATCCTTGTCTTTGACGGATTGGGGACGGTCGCTGCCGATGGGCAATGACCGTCCGCAAATCCGGTTCACAAAACACTATCGTACCTCGAACTTGACTTTCATGTTCCTGAGGTCGAACACTATGAAGTTCAATCCTGAAGGTGTCTTGAAATAGTTGCCTCGGATATCCGGGCCTCCGTCCATGTCCATCCAGACACCCAGAGTCACGGACTCGTCGTGATTGGCATCTTTAGTATACACACCGTCCTCCTCGTCGCCCTTGTCCGAAGGTATCCCGTTGCCGTTGATGTCGACTCCCTGGCCGTCATGATAGCCGTTTCCGTCGGAGTCCACCCTTGTCGGGGCAAAGACATACGAGTTGTTGCAGTCGAATGTCTCTTTCGTTCCGTCTCCGTTTGCATCATATTCCAATTGAGATATGATGGCAAAGGAATTTCTGCCAGACTTCAACGCCGCTCCGTCATACACCAATATCTGCGGATCAGCCTCGCTCTGTTTCACATTCAGAGGGTTTCCGAGTTCATACCAAGTACCTCCGTCCGGCTTTATGGCACCGTCGCCCCTTATCCACAGCTGTGTCACCGTGGTCGTGTATGGCTTATATGACAAGTTGCAGTTCGGATACCACTCTACTGTAAACGGATTATTGAATTCGTTGTCCGGAGAATAGATGGTGACTGTCTTCTTTTCCATATCCACGACCACCCTGTAGTCTCCGCTTCCCGGGATGGTCCACCCTGCCTCTTCCGGAGCGGTCTCATCAGGATTCTCAGGCAGCATCCTGGCAGGTACAGGCTCTCCGTCCACAAAGTCCGCAGGGACTTCCGGAGCAATATACTGCACCACCCCGTCATACTCAGTAGGAATCGTAAGTTCTCCCTGCTGGAGTGTGACGACCTTGGCATAGCGGTATTCATTTTCAAGAGTCCTTGCCACAGTCTCTTTTGCGAGTCCTGTCTTGGCAGAACCTGACACATATACCACGTCCGCGTCAAACACGAGAGGCTTGTAAGGCTGCACGTCAACATCCACTGTACGGACTTCCGGCATGATGTACTTGGTGCCGCCCTCCCATGTGGCAACCACCTTGAATGACAGGGTGGTCTCTTCGGACACAGACTGTCCCCAGTTCTCGGTGATATAGTTCTGCAGCTGCTCCGTGGTATAGGACTTCTCGAACACACCCGGGTTCTCCACGGTCCTGAGTGCGGAATTCTCGTCGAATCCGTTGACTTTCAAGTCAAGATATGTGATATACTTGAGATCGTATTCATCGGACATCTCGCGTGCCGGTGTCCAGGTGAATGTCAGGACAGCCTCGTCGGCAGGAGTATCCTCGAACAGTTCCAGCACAGACGATGACGCCTGGAGGGTCATGGTCTCGGGATTGTCAAGCAGATACGAATTGTCGTATTTCTCATAGTCATTTGCGCAGGAGACAAGGCCTGCCGCAATGACGGCGATAACACCACTGTATATTAATGTCTTTTTCATACTGAAATCAATTTAATTTGACTGTTACCATCCAGGAAGCTGTCTGAGGTTCGGGTTGCGGTCGATGTCATCCTGAGGTATAGGCCACCAGTAAGATCTGAAGACGCGGGTCTGATATCTGGTCCTCTTGTAGAATGACGCCCTGTCTGTGCCGCTTGCCATATCCATCCCGTAGAATTCCCCGTCGAGGACATCCTCTGCCTCTTTCCAACGGCGTAGGTCGTTCCAGCGGAGACCGGCCTCACAGTTCATCTCGATTCTTCTCTCCCTGTGGATGAGGTCTCTCATTTCAGCCTCGGAAGGCTCAGGAAGTTCAGCGGAACGGTATTCAGGGATACCGGCTCTCTTGCGTATCTTGTTGATGTACTTGAATATCTCGTCCTTGTTAGCACTGTATTCCCCTGATGACACGCTGTACTCATAGAGACATTCGGCATAACTCAGGTAGGCCTCTGCCAGACGGTAGACAACCCCGTGACGACCGCTGAACTCTCCGCCTGAAGAACTTCCGAGATAGTCCGGGGCTATCCTTTTCTTCATCAGGTAGCCTGCCGTAGGATAGTCCGTACCGTCCTTGCCGTCTTCCTTTCCAAAGAAGAAGTTGACATACTTGGCAGGAGGGTTGGATGCGGCCTGATCCTTGTGCGTCTTAGCCCAGTTGAATGACTCGTTGTACATGACCGAGACATAGAAACGAGGCTCGCGTCCGCAATACATATTGAAGGTGTTCTTCTGTGTGATGACATTCTCCTGACGCCCGTCAACACCAGCAGGGTCGTTGTAGAAATATCTCGTCTTGGCTGTCACATCGGCTGTAGAGAACCCTTCCTCATTATAGCCCGAATCAGGATTGATGATAGGCTGGCCGTTCGCCCCGTAGCCTGTGATGGCCACCTTGCCGTTTGCCATGAAGAAGGCGTCAACAAGATTCTGTGTCACACCTACGACACCGGCCTGCCCCTGTATGCTGCGCGGAGCGGCTTTCATATCCATCCAGCCCGGACCGTCCTCGGTACGAGGCATGATGATCTCATAGTTGCCCTGGTTCCTGCGGAGCATGACTGCCCCGAAGTAACTCATATAAGGATCGGACTCACCGTCCACAGGATCGGCCTCATAGAGTTCGTATCCATTCTCTTCTGCCGCATCGATGAGGTCCTTGTTGGCCTGTGCGGCAGTCCTCCACCATGACGGGTCATAGGTGGTCGAGAATATCTGCTCGCCGTCGCAATTGACTATACCGGCGAGATCCGGGTTGCCGTTCACGAGCGGACTTGCCGCGAAAGTGAGGAGGCGGGCACGCATTGCGAGCGCCCAGAGGGATGTGGCACGGCCGTAGTCGTTTGCCTGGTCCGTATATGTCAGAGGGAGCTGCTTTGAGACTTCCTCCAGTTCGTTGGCGCACCATGTCACCACGTCATAGAACGGCTCCTGCTTCAGCATGAGGTCCTCGGCATTGGTAGTAGGGGCTGCTTCTGTGATAAGCGGCACCGAACCGTATGTCATGACCAGAAGAGAGTGGAAATATGCGATGAAGAAACGGCACTCCGCCTTCATGATATCGATGTCCTTCTGTGTGACATCCGTAAGAGGATGAGCCTTCTCGATGAAGATATAGGCTGAACGTATGCGTTTCGGGAGGTCTGACCAGAAATTGATGATCTGGCCGTCACTTGCAGTCCATGAGCCTTCCTGGTAGAGACACACCTTGTTGCCCACTGCAATCCACTCGGCAGGAGTGGCCGCATCGTCAGCAATCATGTCCCAGTTGGAGTCGGCATAATAGGCCGGGATGCCGTCATAAATGTAGGCAAGCCATCTGTCGAGGTTCTTGCTGTTCTCGAAAGCGGAATCCACATCGAGCTGGTCATCAGGCCTCTTGTCGAGGTAGTCTGAGCAGGATGAGAAGACCGGAAGAACCGCGATCAAAACAAGAAATATTATTTTTTTCATATCGTTGCTTATCTGTTGTTTAGAACTTGAATTCTACACCTGCTGAAAACGATCTCATGAGAGGATACTGACCTCCGTCAGCGGAGTCGAGTTCCGGATCCCAGAGTTTGAAATCAGAGAATGTCAGCACATTTGTACCTCTGAGGAATATCCTGGCTCCTGAAAGGAATGACCTGTCGGCAAGCCTCTGAGGGAGGGAATAGCCGAGTTCGATATTCTTCAGCCTCAGATAGCTCATGTTCTTGAGCCACCATGTGGACGGCTGGGCGTTGATGTTGTTAGGTCCGTAAGTCAGACGAGGGTAGAACACATCCTGGCTCGGGTTGTCCACTGTCCAGCGGTCCTCATAGTTGGAGAAGACGTTGTAGTATCCTCCGGCGTTCTGGCCCGGAAGGATGTTGGAAGAAAGGATTCTCCACATCTTGCCTGTCCCCTGGAAGAGGACGCCGAAATCAAAGCCCTTGTATGCGAGATTGAGTCCGAAACCGTAGACAATCTCAGGGTCTTCCGTCCCGCCTATAGGGGACTGGTCATTGACGTCTATCTTGCCGTCGTTGTTCACATCCTTGTATTTGATGTCTCCCGGACGCACTGTAGTAGAGAGACCACAAGCAGGAAGCCCGTCCCTCAGTTCGTCTTTGCCTGTCTCGGGATTGAAGACGAAATCTTCTGCAGTGTACAGACCCTCATCGATATATCCGAAGAGCTGTCCTACAGGATAGCCGGTGTGGGACCTGTTGGTGCCGATGACTGAAAGCGGCTCGTCCATCTCTATGACAGTGTTGTGCGCGTATGTGAAGGTACCCATGAAACTCAGGAAGAAATCCTTGCCGAACTGTTTCCTGAAGTTGATGGAGACTTCCGCACCCTGGTTCTTCACCTTACCGAAGTTCTGCCATGGGGACTTGATGAATCCGGCCGTGAGAGGGATGGATGTACGCTCCATGAAGATGTTGTTTCTCCTCTCGTCGAAGACATCGACCGAGAGATCGAACACGCCGTTGAAGAGCCCCAACTCGAAACCGATATTGGCCTTGTTGACCTTCTCCCAAGTCAGGTCAGGGACTCCGAAGTCACCTTCTGCCATACCTGTGATGCCGTATTTTGACTCGACTCCCCATTTGTACATGTCAAGGGTGCCATAATCATCGGTCACTGTAGAAAGATATGCGAAACGGCGGCCGCTCAGAGTGGCGTTACCGGTCTGTCCGTAGGAAGCGCGTATCTTGAGGTTGCTCAGGACGTGCTTTGCGCGTGCCATGAACGGCTCTTCTGAGATGACCCATCCGATGGCTCCGGAAGGGAAGAATCCGTAACGCTTGCCCGGAGCGAAATTCTCGGAGCCGTTGTAGCCGAAGTTGAACTCCGCCACATACCTGTTGTCATAGGTATAGGCAGCCCTTCCGGCCATACCCTGGTTACGGTAAGGAAGTTTGTCGCCGTTGTCATAATTGCTCCTGTTGAAAAGGAGGAGTCCTGACACGGAGTGCTTCTCCGCGAATGTCCTGTCGTAGTTTACAGCCACTTCCAGATAGAGCCTCTTATTGCCGTAGTTGCCTGACACGCTGTGTCCGAGAGTGTTGCTGCCTGCTGAAGACCTTTCGAGGACAAGGGTACCGTCCTCATTCCTCTGCCTTGTCGGATTGTAGAGGTCCGGAGAGGTGGAGCGGGAAACTTCTCCTGTAGAATAGCGGTCAAATGAGAATGTTCCTTTGATCTTCAGTCCCGGAGTGATGAATTTGAGATCCTGGTCAAGCGAGAAGAGGGTCTCTATCTTTGAAGCAGTTGTAGTCTTGTATCCGTACTGTGTGGCCATTGCCCATACGTTGCCCTCTGCTCCGGCAGGAATCTCTCCTGAAGAGTAACGTACCGGGAAATCGAACGGCACGGAACGGAACGCCCTGCTGAAGATGAGGTCAGTGCTCTGGGTCGAAGAGTTCCTGTCCTGGAGATAGCCTCCGATGTTGACACGGAACTTGGTCGTCTTGGTGATGTTGATGTCCACGTTTGAACGGACATTGTATCTCTGGAGTTTGATGGAAGGGTCCCACTCACGGCTCGGGTCCCTGGTGAGGATACCCTGCTCGTTGTAGAACGCAGCCACGAGAGAGTAGGTGAGGACATTGTTACCTCCCGACACCTCCGCAGTCACACGCTGGTTGGATGCCCAGTCCTTGGTGACGGCGTCAATCCAGTTCACATCAGGATAGAGGTCAGGGTCATAGCCTGCACGTGTCTTTGCAATCCTGTCCGTGTACTGAGGACTGAGACCGTTGTCGATACGGGTGTCATCGAGAAGCTGCATATAGTCTGCCGCTCCTATATACTCAGGGAGCTTGACAGGCTCTGTCATGGCAAACTCGGCCTTGATGGTCACCTGAGGCTTGCCTATTGAGCCTCGTTTGGTGTTGATGAGGATGACTCCGTTCGCACCGCGTACTCCGTACACCGCACTCGCCGCCGCATCCTTCAGCACCGAGAATGACTCGATCTCCTCCGGGTCGATGTTGTTGATGTCTCGCTCGATACCGTCCACCAGTACGAGAGGGTCGCCACCCGCGCTCTGGAACGTGGAGATACCCCTGATCCAGAATGTGGAGTTGTCGTATCCCGGCTCACCTGAACGCTGTACGGCAAGCACGCCGGATACCGTACCTGCAAGGTTGTTACTGATGGAGCGGGATGTGCCGACCTTGAGTTTCTCAGGCTCGATGGCAGCGATGGATGCCACCACCGACTCTTTCCTCTGCTGGCCGTACGCCACGACCACTGCGTCCTGCAGCTGGCCGATGTCCTCAGTCATCGTCACGTTCACAACCCTGCGGTTCCCGACCTGGATGTCCTGCGACAGGAACCCGATGTAGCTGTAGGTCAATATGGCCCACCTGTCAGGGACGGTGATCTGATAGTTTCCGTCGATGTCCGTGATGGCATGGACTTCCGTATTCCCTTTCAGGATGACTGTCGCTCCCGGAAGCGGCTCCCCGTTCTCGTCTGCGACGTTTCCTATGACATTGATTGCCTTGGAGTCCTGGCTGTCCTGCGGGGTCTCGTCCTGCAGCGCGCTGGTCTCCATCATGACAGGGTCGGCTTTCCGGCCCGGTCTGGCATCTGCCGAGTACGGCACAAGCAGGCTCAATGCTGCCAGCACCGCAATCTTGCTCGACACTGATTTAATAATGGGGTTACATATCATATCTGCTGTCATTTAGTTGTATGTGCGATAGGGATGATATGTGACGGGGGAAGACGCAGAAAGCCTGCAGAAGGTCACAGACCTTCCGCAGGCTCGCTAAGAATATTTCATCGGTCAGATGATACGGGTTACAGTTCCCCCCCCTGTTCAGACTGCCGCACGGCAACGCAACAGACATGTCTCTGCCTGACAGGAAGAAACTCCTGTAAGATACTGTGCTATTGAAATCTGTTGCGGTCATATAGTGCGGTAATGTGGTTTTGTGCATTGTGTGCACGAACACAATCAGGTGCAAAATTACATATTATTTTTATTAATGCAATATTTACACTGACAAAATGTAGATTTCCGACGTGCACAACGCGTCTTACGCAATGGCCGGCGGGGCAGCCACAGCATACGCACATGACGATAAGAGAGTCTGCAAGAGAGAGATGGCAGCCGGCAGCGTCAGAACAGCAGGGCTATCCTGTAGACCGCAAAGGCCATGACCCATGCGAGGACGACGGTGTATACGGCAGAGCCTATGGCCCATTTCCAGCCCCCGGCTTCCTGCTTTATCGCCACGAATGTGGCTATGCACGGGAAGTAAAGAAGCACGAAGACCATGAATGCAAGGGCGGAGGCAGGGGTCATGTGCCGCTGCAATGCCCTCTGGAGCATGGTGTCCCCGTCAGGAACGGGAGCAGGGCTTTCTGACGCGGCATCTCCGGCAGCTGCTGCCGACATGGACTCGTATTCCTCCTCATCCGCACTGTACATCACTCCGAGCGAACTCACCACCAGTTCCTTTGCCCCGATACCCGAAAGTATGCCGACGCCCATCCTCCAGTCAAAGCCGAGAGGCTCAAGCACAGGTTCTATGGCCTTGCCTATGTAGCCGATATAGGAATTCTCCTGCTGCTCGGCGACAGTGTCGTAAGCCTTGTGGTTCGGGAAGTATCCGAGGAACCAGATGATGATGGAGCAGATGAGGATGATGCCGGCCATCTTGTGCAGATACTGCTTGCCTTTCTCCCAGGTGTGGCGGAAGACGGACTTGGCGGTCGGCACCCTGTACGGGGGCAGTTCCATGACGAAAGGGAGGTCATCGTCCTTGATGAACCGGCTCATGACCTTGGCTGAGAGCACAGCCAGGACTATCCCCAAGGCACACAGGCCGAGCATGACCAGCCCTCCGTGACGAGGGAAGAACGCTCCCACAAGAAGTATATATATAGGAAGGCGTCCGGCACAGGACATCAGGGGGATGACAAGGATGGTGATGAGCCTGCTCTTGCGGCTCTCTATGGTCCTGGTGGCCATGATTGCCGGCACGTTGCAGCCAAAGCCCATTATCATAGGGATGAACGACTTGCCGTGAAGTCCCATCTTATGCATCAGTTTGTCCATGATGAACGCCGCCCTGGCCATATACCCCGAGTCTTCAAGCAGGGAAATGAACAGGTACAGCAGCAGGATGTTCGGCAGGAACACAAGGACGCTGCCGTCTCCGCCTATGATGCCGTCTACTATGAGATCCTTGACGGCCCCGTCCTTCATGTATGCCGCTGTGAAGTCCCCGAACTTCTCCACCAGCCACTCTATCCATTGCATCGGATAGTCCCCGATGACAAATGTGCACTCGAACACTATATATAGGAGCAGGAAGAATATCGGGAATGCCATCCACTTGTTTGTCACCACGGCGTCTATCTTGTCCGTGACGGTATTCTTGCGTCTCTGTCCCTTGTAAGGATGCCAGGTCTCAGCCAGAGCACCCTGGATGAAGGCATACTTGGCATCGACTATGGCCGACTCGGTGGTTGTCTGCAGGAGTCCGTCTATCCTTTTCTGCTCCTCGAACCTTGCCGCGATTATCTCGTCCCTGTTCGGGAGGCCTTCGATGACGTTCTCGATGTCTTTGTCATTTTCAAGGTATTTGATGGCAAGGTATCTTGTAGAGTATTTGAACCTGATCTCTTCGTTCTTCTGTATGAGGAGCTTTATCCTGTCGATGCTCTTCTCTATCTCCGCACCGTGGTTGATGTGGATGTGACGGCTCAACTGGGGAGTATTCCTTTCGTATATCCTTATCACGGTGTCGAACAGATCCGATATCCCCTCTCCGCTGCGGCTGACCGTCGGCACTATCGGCAGTCCGAGCAGATGCCCGAGCGTCCTGATGTCCAGTTCGTCCTTCTTTGCCTTGAGTTCATCGAACATGTTGAGAGCCATCACGGTCCTGAGGTTCATATCGATGAGCTGGGTGGTGAGGTAAAGGTTGCGTTCCAGATTGGAGGCGTCCACGACATTGATCACCACATCAGGCATATCTTCTATCAGGTTGCGGCGGACATACAGTTCCTCAGGGCTGTATGCCGACAGAGAATATGTCCCGGGCAGATCCACGAGGGTGAACTTGTAGCCCCCGTACTCGAAGTTGCCTTCTTTGGCGTCAACTGTCACTCCGCTGTAGTTGCCCACGTGCTCGTGGCTGCCTGAGGCGATGTTGAACAATGATGTCTTGCCGCAGTTCGGGTTGCCGACGAGAGCCACTCTTATCATCTTCCGTCTCTCGGCCGCCAGATGCACCATCTCTTTTTCGAGGGCGGATTCATCCCGACCTCCGTCTTGCCTGCCGCCCCGGAGAGATCCTTCGGTTTCGGGACGAGTCCCGCCGGAGACATCCTCACATTCATCTGCCTCTATAGGGGGAACCGGCTCCTGCGCAGCCATCACCTCCTTTGCCTCGGATTCGCTCAGCACCTCTATCTTGTCGGCCTCCTCCCTCCTGAGTGAGATTTTATAGCCGATGATTTCGTATTCTATCGGGTCCTTGAGAGGGGCATTAAGCACGACTTTCACAAGTTTGCCTCTCACGAAGCCCATTTCTATTATCCTTTTCCGGAAACTCCCGTGGCCGTTCACTTTGACGATGACCGCTTTCTCTCCGGTCCTGAGTTCTGACAGTTTCATCTGTATTCCTTTTCTCTTGCGGCAGGCTTGCCCTGCCGGTATCGCTATGCATGAAAATCCGGCCCGAAGATACAAAAAATGACGTCACCACATATCGGCATACCTGCAAAATAGGTCAATAATACACATTTATGATGACTCCCCCGTCTTCTTGTCACCACTAATGATGACCTTGTCCCAAAGCCCCGGCACAGGTCACTGCCGGTTTTTGCAGAGACGGGCGAGGAGTTTGTAATAATTGTTCTTCAGCGAGATACAGGCCGAAAGGTTGTCATATATTGTGGATGCCTCCACGAAATAGTCTATCAGCGATATCTCGCCTCCCTCAACGGCTTTGCCGAGCAGTTCGAGGGTCTCCCTCATCAGTGGCTCATCGTATGCCCTGATTGCATTTTCAGTCTGCTCCATCTCATTCAATAATGCCCTGACTTCGGACTCCGCCTGCAGCCTTACCGAGTTGAGCGTGCTGTGCGCGGAAGCGGAGCGGGCCTTGGCCATGGCCACCTTGCGGTGATTGGAGAAAAGCGGTATCGATCCTCCGACAAGAAAGCCATGCTCCGCCTCCCGGATTGCCGTATTGCGGCGGTAGCCTATCTCAAACTTCGGGATCCATCCCTGACGGTTGACCGAGACCTCCTTCGCCGCAGCGTCTGCGGCATTCTCTGCGGCAGCGACCGAGGCATCCGAGCCAAGATATTCTTCTATGAATGCCTCCCTGTCGCGGATTTCCTCGACCAGCGGATAGAAATCCGCCTCGAACTCAATGACATTTCCCCCGTTCATGGCGTCAAGTGCACGGCAGGCTGCATCAAGCGCGGCATCGTTGGCCGCAACCGCAGTCGCGACTCCCATGAGTTCGACCTTTATCTTATTGACCTCCAAGACGGAAGCATCTCCTGTCTCAAGCCTCTGCCCATAAAGGGAGAGAAGCCTGCCTGCTATCTCTGACTGCATTGCGAGCAAGGAGCCGGTCTGTCTGTACATGATGATGTCATAGCACAGATTGCGTGCGTCAAGGAGTATCCTGCGCCGTTCGCTCTCCAGGCCCTTGTCAAGGGCAGCCTGCGCAAGTTCATTTCTTTTGTGCCTTGCCGCATACAGGGTCGGGAAATCAAAGCCCTGCGACACGACCAGTTCGGAGCCTGACTGTCCTGACACCCCGCTACTGTAGAACGAACTGTATTCGACCGACGGGTCTTCCGGGATATTCTCCCCTTTCATCTGGAGCATCTGCGCCTCGGCATCCTTGCCAAGGGCAATCAGTTCCGGATTGTTGTCCTGCACAGAGAGCAGCACCTCCTCAATATTGCCTGTCCTGAGGACAACAGCACTTTCTCCGGCATTGCCGCTCCCCATGGCGACCTCCGCAGAGTCCGCAGCCGCGACGGCAGGCACATCCATGGCTGCGGCACATGCCTCAGTCCCGTCGGCAACAAATCCTGCAGACAGGACAGCGGACATGGCTGTCAAATATATTTTCCTTGATTTCATATTCCGTCATTATTATTCTTTTCTGAGATGGGTCCCATTGTCTCAGGACATTTGTCCTTGCGGTGCAGCCACCAGTACATCACAGGCACGATGAAGCCGTTGAGGAATGTGGAAGTGAGCAGTCCTCCGAGAATCACCTTCGCCATAGGGCTCTGAATCTCGTTGCCCGGCAGGTCTCCCTTCACTGCAAGAGGGATGAGTGCCAGGGCGGATGACAGGGCCGTCATCAGGATAGGGTTCAGTCTGTCAAGAGAGCCTTGTATGATGCTGTCGTACAGCGAGTACCCCTGCTCGCGCAACAAATTGTAATGGCTGATGAGCAGCATGCCGTTCCTCGTGGCTATGCCGAACAGGGATATGAATCCGATGATGGCAGGAATGCTCAGCTCGCCTGTTGTCAGAAGCAGGGCAAATACGCCTCCGATGAGGGCAAGAGGCAGGTTGAGCAGCACAACCCCGCTCTGCGCGGCACTCTTGAACTGCATGTACAGCAGCAGGAAAATCACGATGATGCTCATCATGGATGTCAGCAGAAGCACCCGGCTCGCCTCCTTTTCACTCTCGAACTGTCCCCCGTATTCTATATGGTAGCCCTCAGGCAATGATATCTCTGAATCCACTATCTCCCTTATGTCATCCACCACGCTTCCGAGGTCCCTTCCGGCGGCATTGGCCGAAATCACGACTTTTCTTTTCACATTCTCCCTGTTGATGGCATTCGGGCCTGTCGAAGACACGACATCAGCGACGTATGAAAGAGGCAGCTTGTTGCCTGACGCATCGTCTATCATCAGATTGCGGATACTCTCTGCCGAGCCCCTGTCCGACTCCGCCGCACGCACCACCAGATCGAATGTCTTCCCCTGCTCATAGACCTGCGACACAGTCTCTCCTGCCATATTCACTGTCACGAATTCGCTGAACGCCGGCATTGATATGCCGTACTTGGCAAGCATCTCCCTGTTGGGGACAATCTTGATTTCCGGTCTCTCTATCTGCTGCTCCACATTGAGGTCGGCAATGCCCTCCACCCCGCTTATCCTGTCCTTGATCTGATTGCCTATCGCAAACATCCTGTTGAGGTCATCCCCGAACAGTTTGATGGCGATGCTCGCCTGTGTGCCGCTCAACATGGCGTCTATCCTGTGGCTGATAGGCTGCCCTATCTCTATGTTGGCTCCCGATATGGTCGAGAGTTTTGCACGGACGTCGGCAAGGAGTTCGGCATGGGACCGGCCCCCGAGTTCGAACGGTGCCTCTATTTCAGAGACATTCACTCCGAGGGCATGCTCGTCGAGTTCGGCGCGGCCCGTCTTTCTCGCGACTGTCTGTATCTCAGGGATGGAAAGCAGCAGTTCCTCTGCCTGTCTGCCTATCTTGTCGGACTCTTCGAGAGAGATGCCGGGAAGAGAACTCACATTGATTGTGAACGACCCTTCATTGAACGCCGGCAGGAAACTGTGCCCGAGTGTGAAGAAGAGTCCGAGTGCGGCACAGAACAGGGCCATTGTCGCGCCCACGACACTTATCTTATGCCTCATCACCCATTCCAGGGCCATCCTATAGTATTTCTTGAGCCATACCGCAAGGAAGGCCTCTTTCGGCACGCCGTCCCCTTTCACTTTGTAGTCAAGCATATAACTGCACAGGACCGGCGTAAGCGTCAGGGCGACAAGAGTGGAGGCGAGCAAAGCCGTTATGAATGCCACCCCGAGAGGGGCAAGCATCCTTCCTTCCATTCCGGACAGGAAGAAAAGAGGCACGAAACTGACTATTATTATGAGTGTCGAGTTCAGGATAGGCATCCTGACCTCTTTCGATGCCTCGAATACGACATCCAATATAGGACGCCTCTCTGCGGCCGGGAGAGCCTTATTTGCTCTGATATGCTTCCAGACATTCTCGACATCCACTATGGCATCATCGACAAGAGAGCCTATGGCAATCGCGAGACCGCCGAGACTCATCGTATTGATGGTCATGCCCATCCAGTTCAATGTGAGTATCGAGATGAGAACCGACAGCGGCAGGGTTATGAGCGAGATGATTGTCGTCCTGGCATTCGCAAGGAAGAGAATCAGCACAATGACCACGAAAAAGGCCCCCTCATAAAGGGACGATTTCACATTGCTGATGGAACTTTCTATGAATCTCGCCTGGCGGAACGTGTCCGTGGATATCTTCACATCAGGAGGCAGGTTCTTCTGCACATCCTTCAACGCCTCCTCCAATTTTGCCGTCAGTTCCAACGTCCCCGTCTCCGGCTGCTTGGTGACAGTCACCAGCACTGCCGGCTTTCCTTTCTCCGATGCGACACCGAGCCGTGGCTGCTGCGCCCCGATCTGCACGTCGGCGACATCCTCAAGGGTGACCGGGGCGCCGTTCACGGTCTTGATGACGGACCGTGCCATCTCACGCACATCTTCCGTCGAGATTACGCCTCTGACTATATATTCATTCCCGTATTCGTAGATCACTCCTCCGTTCGTGTTCCTGTTCATGTCTCGCGTGACAGCCATCACTTCCCCGAGAGTGACACCGTAGTATTTCATCCTGTCAGGATGGATGAGCACCTGATATTCCTTGATGTCCCCTCCGAGGACGGCCACCTGGGCGACACCTCCCGTGGAAAGCAGCCTCGGCCTTATGGTCCAGTCTGCGATGGTCCTCAGGTCAAGCATGGACGTCGTGTCCGCTGTCATCCCCACTATGAGAAGTTCGCCGAGAATCGACGATTGCGGCCCGAGGGTGGGATTGCCGACATTGTCCGGCAACTCTTCCGCCGCCATCGCAATCTTCTCCGACACTATCTGACGGGCAAGATAGATGTCCATGTCCCAGTCGAATTCCACCCATACGACAGAAAAGCCTGTCGTGGAGGAAGAACGTACCCGCCTGACCCCGGTAGCCCCGTTCACGGCCGTCTCTATCGGGAATGTGACCAGCATCTCGACCTCTTCAGCAGCCATCCCTCCGGCTTCTGTCATGACCACTACGGTCGGGGCGTTCAGGTCCGGGAACACATCCACTTCCGTCCGGTTCATCACATAGGCCCCGGCCACCATCAGCAATACCGCCGCGACAAGCACCAGCAACCTGTTGCTGAGTGAAAAATGTATTATCCTGTTCAGCATGGCCGTATTTTTAATGGTTATGCGTATGTGCCGGTATTATATTGGAGGCTGAGGCGAGTCTGACGTTATATGCCCCTCTGACCACCACATTGTCCCCGGGTCTGATACCTGACAGTATTTCTGTCCTCTGTCCGTCACTTTCGCCGAGAGTCACCTCCTGCTTCTTGTAGCAGCTGTCATCAAGTCTGAGGTATACGAAGTACAGCCCCTGCTCCTCAGTTATTGCGGAGACAGGAAGGGACAGCACATTGTCCCGCGCCCTCGTCATGAGCCAGACCTCTGCAAATGTCCCAGGGACAATCTTGCCGTTGTTGGCAAACGAGAATGTCACAGGGATGTAATAGGACGACCCGGCAGAACTGCGGCCGATGGACAGCAGCCTGCCTCCGAGGTCGGAGACATTCTGTACCGAAGCCATTGAAGGTGTCATGAAGTTGGCCGAAACGATATCTTGAAGCCTGTCACAATACCGCTGTGAGACATCCGCCTGCAATACCAGGTCAGTATTCATGGTGATGCAGGCAAGCGGCGCCCCCATCTGCACATAGTCACCGTCCTTGACGAAGATGCTTTCGACATATCCGCGGAATGGGGCTGTGATGACGACACCGGTTCCGTCCGCATTCGGCCGGAGGGCCTCGTATGCAAGACGGGCATTCTCATAGTCCTCTTTTATCCTGACGAATTCCTTTTTGGAGACTATCTTGCTGTCAACAAGGGCGGACGCCCTCTCGTATTCAGCCTTGGCGGTCTCATAGGCAATTCTGGCCTTCCCTATCCTGTTGCCGTCCTGGATGGCGCCCGATATCACGGAGAAGAGAGGCTGCCCTTCTTCGACTGACGCCCCTTCAAAATAATTCCCGTTGAATGACACTATCCCGTCCGTGGATGCGACCACGGTCCTCTCGTCACTTTTTGACAGCATCACCCTGCCTCCGGTCCTGATGATTCCGGCAAACGACCCCGGCGCCACTGTCTCGGTCGCAATCCCTGCCGCAGCAGCCTTTTCAGGAGAGATAACTATCTCATCCGCATGGCTTTTTGCGGACATATCGCCACTGCCGTGCACGGCATCATGGTCATGGGGATCCGCCTCATGGCCGTGACCGTCAACATATTCTTCGGATTCATGATGCTCCTCGTGATTATGCCCGGCCCCGCAGGACCCGAGAAGGAGCATGGAGGCAATTCCTGCCAACAGGACAAGTCTTTTCATATCTCTGTACCTTTTGAACGGGTGCAAAGATATTTCCGGGCTGCCGCAACCCGGTTGCAATTCATCATTTTGGCATAAACAGGGAAAATGCTTGCCGAGAGACAGGAGTGTCAGGCCATCTTCCTGCTGCAACTCCGGCAGACGCCCTTTACGATATAATTGACGGAATGCATCTCAAAGCCTTCGGGCAAGTCCACTACCGGAGCATTTATTTCTTTAAGACAGAAGGTCTTGTGACATTTTTCGCAGTAGAAATGAGCGTGCATGTCGGAGACTGTGCATTCTTCCTCTCCTTCGCACACCTCAAATTTGACCGAGCCTGTACCGTCATCAATCGAATGTACTGCATGATGTTTTTCAAAGACTTCCAATGTCCTGAAAATGCTGGACTTGTCAACTGTATCCAGTACTGTCTCCAGATCAGAAAGAGACATCGGTCTTGAGGCCGACATGAGGGCGTCCATGACAAGAATCCTTATGGAAGTCACCCTGACTCCTTTCTTCTCAAGTATTTCCTCTATTTTCCGGCTGTCCATCGCCATTCTCCTGCCAAAATCACTGTTTCTCCGCAAAATTACAAAAAAACTCGGAGAATATATTTAACTTTGCTGGTTGGAATACCGCGTACCCGGCACAGAAACGGGTTGCGGGCATATATTTTGCTGCGCGCAAGCGGCTAACACGAATCGTATGAAAGGTAGACAGTTTCTCAGGAACACATACAACAGCCTGGACAAAGGCTCCCAGTATGTTGTCGTCAAAATCAAGAAGTTCAACTGGAGACAATGGCTCGCAATCGGGATTGCCGTCGTGGCGGTCGTTGCATTGGTAATATGGGCGACGAGACCGGAGCCTGTGGCAGAAATCATCCCTGTTGTAAGCACGGAGACCGTATCCACCGAAGATGTCGAGATCTATGGGGAATATCCAGGAAGCGTCAGGGCGCAGCAGTTTGTCGAGGTGCGCGCCAGAGTGGAAGGCTACCTGGAACAGATGCTTTTTGAAGAGGGTACGTATGTAAAGAAAAACCAGGTGCTGTTCATCATAGATCCACGGCAATACAAGGCCACCGTGGACAGGGCCAAGGCTCTCCTGGCCAAGAACAAGGCAATGGAACTCAAGGCAGAGCAGGATCTTGAGCGTATCCGCCCGCTATATGACCAGAAAGCGGCCAGCCAGCTCGACCTTGACAACGCCATCGCATCATACGAGAGCGCAAAAGCGGAGGTCCAGATGAGCGAGGCAGACCTCAGGCAGGATGAACTTGCACTGAGCTACACGACTGTAAGGTCTCCTATAAGCGGATATATCAGTGAGAGATACGTGGATATAGGCTCCCTTGTCGGACCGGGCGGGCAGTCGCTGCTCGCGACAATCGTAAAGAGCGACACCGTGACAGTGGAGTTCAAGATGACCGACCTTGACTACCAGGTCAGCAAGGCCCGTAACGTGAACATCGGGCAGAAAGATTCCCTGAGAAAATGGGATCCGTATGTCACCATCACCCTCGCTGACAAATCAATCTACAAATACCGCGGACTCGTGGACTTCGCCGATCCCCAGGTGGATTCGAAGTCCGGGACATTCTCCGTCCATGCGGACATACCGAATCCGGACAGGGAACTCCTGCCGGGACAGTTCACCAACGTCACGCTGCTCCTTGATGTCAGGGAAGATGCTGTCGTAGTGCCGACCAAGGCGGTGGAAATAGAAAAAGACGGCTCATATATCTTCGTCCTGAGAAATGACAATGTGGTGGAGAGGAGATTCATCGAACTGGGACCGGAGACCGGCAACAAGGTCGTGGTGGAAAGAGGACTCCTGCCAGGAGAGCAGATTGTGACCGAAGGATTCCACAAGTTGTCCCACGGGATGAAGGCAAGACGTGCAGACCAGCTGCAGCCGGCTAATTAAAACTAAAAAAGGTAGAGATGAAATCCGATTTCTTCATAGACAGGCCCGTATTCTCGATAGTTATATCGATAATAATCGTGCTCGTGGGTCTTATCGGGCTGGTGATGCTGCCTGTCGACCAATATCCCCAGATAGTGCCGCCGGTGGTGAAAATCTCGGCATCCTATCCGGGAGCGAGCGCGCAGACCGTGGCACAGGCCGTGGCAACACCTATCGAACAGGAGCTGAACGGGACTCCGGGAATGCTCTACATGGAGTCCACCAACACCAACTCCGGAAGTTTCTCGGCAACATTGACATTCGACATTTCCAGTGACCCTGATCTCGCGGCAGTCGAAGTGCAGAACAGGGTAAAACTTGCAGAGTCCAGACTTCCTGCAGAGGTCGTACAGAACGGTATCTCTGTGGAAAAGGAGGCCGCCAGCAGGCTTATGACCATCACGGTCCTTTCAGATGACCCGAAATTCGACGAGATATACCTCAGCTACTACACCACTCTGAATGTGCTGGACATGCTGCGCCGAGTCCCGGGAGTAGGCCGCGTGTCAAATGTGGGAAGCCGCTACTACGGGATGCAGATATGGGTGCAGCCGGACAAGCTTGCCAGCCTCGGGCTGACTGTGGATGACCTGAGAAGCGCACTTGAGGACCAGAACAGGGAATCTGCTGCCGGAGTCCTCGGACAGCAGCCGATAAGCGGAGTCGATATCACAATCCCTATCACGGCCACAGGCCGGCTGTCTTCCGTAAGCCAGTTTGAGAACATCGTCGTGAGGACAGGTGATGACGGGGCCATCATAAGGATAAAGGATGTGGCAAGGGTGTCTCTTGAAGCCCAGTCCTACAACACCGAGAGCGGAATCAACGGAGGCAATGCCGCAGTGATGTACGTGTACACCCTGCCGGGGGCAAATGCCATGAAAGTCGCCGAGGAAGTGAAGGCCACGATGGAAGAAATCAGCAGGAATTTCCCGGACGGCATCACCTATGACATCCCGTTCGACATGACCACCTACATATCAGAGTCCATACATCATGTGTACAAGACCCTGTTCGAGGCGCTGTTTCTCGTGATTCTTGTCGTGTTCCTCTCCCTGCAGAGCTGGAGGGCGACGATAATCCCTGCGATAGCAGTCCCTATCTCCCTCGTGGGAACATTCGGGGTGATGCTGATATTCGGATTCTCGCTCAACATGATGACCCTGCTCGGACTCATTCTCGCCATCGGTATAGTGGTGGATGACGCCATTGTCGTGGTGGAGAATGTGGACAGGATAATGGCGGAGGAGCATCTGCCTCCATACGAAGCGACGAAAAAGGCAATGAGCGGCATCGGGAGTGCTCTTATCGCAATGTCTCTCGTGCTCTGTGCCGTGTTCATCCCTGTCAGTTTCCTTTCCGGCATCACCGGCCAGCTGTTCAGGCAGTTCACCGTCACCATTGCCGTATCTGTCATCATTTCGACAGTCGTAGCCCTCACCCTCAGCCCTGTCATGTGTTCAAGGCTCCTGAAGCCCCATGACCCGAACGCCAGGAAGAACTTCCTTTTCCGCAAGATCAATGAAGGGTTTGAGAAGGGCAACTCAATATACGAGAAGATAATCCATGCAAGTCTCAGGCATTCCCCGAGGATGTTTGCCCTTTTCGGCGTGACCATCATCTGCATCTGGGCTTTCGGACAACTTGTGCCGAAGAGCTTCATGCCGCAGGAGGACCAGGGATATTTCACTGTGGAACTCGAACTGCCGGTGGGAGCGACTCTCGAGAGAACCAGGGCGGTCACCGAACGGGCCATGGACTTCCTGCTCAGGCAGCATGACATAGAATATGTGCTGAATGTGACCGGCTCAAGTCCGCGTATCGGGACAAGCCAGTCAAACAGCACGCTGACTGTCATCATGAAGCCTTGGGAAGAACGGGAGGAACGGGACATCAACAAGATGATGCAGAAAGTGCGCGACACCCTGTCCCTGTATCCTGAGAGCAAGGTATACCTGAGCAGCCCGGCAGTCATACCGGGACTCGGCACGTCAGGAGGATTCTCAATGGTGCTTGAGGCCAGAGGTGATGCCACTTATGACGACCTGCAGGCGGCGGCAGACACCCTGCTCTACTATGCCTCCCAGAGAAAGGAACTGACCGGTCTTGCATCCGGTATGCAGAAAAACATACCGCAACTGTACTTCGATGCCGACAGGGACAAGATACAGTTGCTGGGAGTGCCGCTTTCAGACGTATTCTCCACGCTGAAGGCATTCACCGGCTCCATCTATGTGAACGACTTCAACATGTACAACAGGGTGTACAGGGTGTACATCCAGGCCGATGCCCCTTACAGGGGACATAAGGACAATCTGAACCTCTTCTTCGTCAAGAGCAGCAGCGGGGCTATGATTCCGGTCACTGCCCTCGGCTCCACCCAATATACGACCGGGCCGGGAACCATCAAGAGGTTCAATATGTACTACTCTGCCACCATCACAGGAGAAGCGGCTCATGGAGTCAGTTCGGGACAGGCGATGGACATCCTTGAGGAAATCGCAGACGAGCATCTTCCTTCAAACATAGACATAGAATGGAGCGGACTGTCATATCAGGAGAAAAAGGAAGGCGGTCAGACGGGGCTCGTGCTCGGTCTTGCCCTGCTGTTCGTATTCCTGGTGCTGGCAGCCCAGTATGAAAGCTGGTCCGTGCCGATTGCCGTCATCCTGTCACTTCCGATTGCGATTGCCGGAGCCTACCTGGGCATCTGGCTTGTCGGCCTTGAAAGCAATGTCTATTTCCAGATCGGGCTTGTGATGCTGGTAGGACTTGTGGCGAAGAATGCGATCCTGATTGTGGAATTCGCCAAGGAAGAGGTCGCAAAAGGGAAACCGATAGAAGAGGCGGCTGTAACGGCTGCACATCTGAGGTTCCGGCCTATCGTCATGACGTCCCTCGCATTCATCCTCGGAATGCTGCCTCTTGTATTCGCGACCGGTCCTGGCTCGGCAAGCCGCCAGAACATCGGTACGGGAGTATTCTTCGGAATGATTGTGGCCATCACAGCCGGTATCACATTCGTGCCGTTCTTCTTCGTATGGATATACAAACTCAAGCATAAAATGTCAGGAAAAGCCAAAAATACAGGAGCAGGAGCAGCCGTCATAGCCGCATTGATAATGCTCGGCGGAACAATCTCGTCGTGTTCCCCTGCAAAGCACTGCGCTGCTCCGGAACTGGACCTCCCGGACCGGTATATGACAGCGGAGCCCGCTGCGGATTCCCTGACTCTGGCCGATATGAAATGGTGGGAACTGTACACTGACACAACTTTGCAGAATCTCATCAGACAGGCTCTGGAATACAACAAGGATCTGCTGACAGCAGTGGAACGGGTCAGGGAACTCGAATACAGATACAGGATACAGAGGTCTGCCCTGTGGCCATCATTGTCCGCAGAGGCTTACGCGAGCAACGAGTACAACAATTATGGAGGGAATGCCGCAGACCCGAATGACCCGGAACACGGGACTAAACTGTCCCTCAGTTGGGAAATCGACCTGTGGGGTCATCTCAGATGGGCAAGCAAGGAGAAAGCGGCAGAATATCTGTCAAGCATAGAGGCACAGCGCGCCGTACAGATGACACTTGTATCGGATGTCGCAAGGGCATATTTCGAACTGCTTTCGCTCGACAACGAGCTTGAGATTGTCAAGAAGACTCTTGAGACAAGGCAGGAAGGCGTTGCCCAGGCAAAATTGCGTGCAGACGGGGGCCTCACATCAGAAATCCCTCACCAACAGGCTCTGGTGGAGTTCGCAACCACTGCATCTCTGATTCCTGACCTCGAAAGACAGATAGCAATCAAGGAGAGTGAACTTGCGTTCCTTACAGGCTCTTATCCGAAAGTGATTGAGAGACCGCACATGGTACTGGAACTTTCATACAGGAATGACCTCCCGACAGGTGTGCCGTCACAACTTCTTGAAAGACGCCCGGATCTCATGGACTCCTATCAGAGGCTGAAAGCCGCAGAGGCCGCCGTAGGCGTAGCCCAGGCCGAACGGTTCCCTACTTTTGTGATAGACCTTACCGGAGGCCTTGAGAGCAACTCATTCCTGAACATACTCAAGTCCCCGTTCTATTATGCGTCAGCATCGCTGGCTTCGCCCATATTTGAATTCGGGAAACGCAAGGCCGCATTCAAGGCCGCAATCTCCGAATACAACCAGGCAAGGCTGCAATACGAAAAAGACGTCATGCAGGCTTTCAAGGAAGTGTACGATGCCATCGTGACATTCAGGTCCGCCAAAGAGAACACCAACCTGAAATTTGACGTGCAGGAAGCGTCACGCAAATACGTATCCCTTGCAAGTTCCCAGTACATCAACGGAGTCACGAACTATCTTGATGTGCTGGATGCCCAGCGAAGCTATTTCGATGCCCAGGTGGAACTGAGCAATGCAATCTCTGCCGAATACCTCGCGCTGATAGACTTGTACAAGGCTCTCGGCGGAGGGTGGCAAATGGAAGACCCCGGCCTTTCCGAGTGATCATCTCACCGGCAGGGCCGAGGTCTCCGCTTCTTCTTGTCTTGTCGTTATTCCTTCTCTGCCGTTGACTGCAGGAAGAGTTCATCCATCTGCACCTGGTCAATATATGACGGGGAGTCAATCATCACGTCGCGGCCCTGGTTGTTCTTAGGGAATGCGATGAAGTCCCTGATGGTCTCCTGCCCGCCGAAGAGTGCGCACATACGGTCAAAGCCGAATGCAAGTCCTCCATGTGGCGGCGCACCGAACTTGAATGCGTTGATGATGAAGCCGAACTTGTATTGTGCATCCTCGTCAGAGAATCCGAGCACCTCGAACATCCTCTGCTGCACCTGCGAATCATGTATCCTGATGGAGCCGCCGCCGAGTTCCGTGCCGTTGAGCACAAAATCGTATGCATTTGCGCATACACGCTCCAGATCCTCCTTCCTGTCGCTGTAGAAAAGATCAAGGTGCTCGGGCTTAGGAGCAGTGAACGGATGGTGCATGGCATAGAAGCGGCCGGTCTCGTCATCCCATTCAAGCAGAGGGAAGTCCACAACCCACAGAGGGGCGAAGACATGAGGGTCACGCAGACCGAGCCTGTTGCCCATCTCGATACGGAGCACTCCCAGCATAGTCTGAGTCTTTCTCTTAGGACCGCAGAGAACAAGAACCATATCCCCCGCCTTTGCCCCGGCTTTTTCCGCCACAGCCTTCAGCTCTTCCGGAGTATAGAACTTGTCCACGGACGACTTGATACTGCCGTCTTCATTTATCTTGATATAGACAAGCCCCTTGGCTCCTACCTGAGGTCTCTTGACCCACTCGGTGAGCTCGTCTATCTGCTTTCTGGTATAGCCTGCGATGCCTTCCACGGCAATCGCACCGACATATTCCACCGAATCGAACACGGAGAATCCATGTCCCTGCACATCCTCCGTGATCTCATGGATGGTCATGCCGTACCTGATGTCCGGCTTGTCAGACCCGTATCTGTCCATAGCATCAAACCAGCTCATACGCGGAATCGGATTCGGGATGTCCACATCCAGCACATTCTTGAAAAGTGTGCGCATCATGCCCTCGAATGTGTCAAGCACGTCATCCCTCTCCACAAATGACATCTCGCAGTCTATCTGGGTGAACTCCGGCTGACGGTCGGCACGCAGATCCTCATCCCTGAAACAGCGGACAATCTGGAAATACCTGTCATATCCGGCCACCATCAGCAGCTGCTTGAATGTCTGCGGAGACTGAGGCAGGGCATAGAACTGTCCCGGATTCATTCTTGACGGCACCACGAAATCGCGTGCTCCCTCAGGGGTGGACTTGATGAGATAAGGAGTCTCTATCTCCATGAATCCCTGGGCATCAAGATAGTTCCTGACCTCATGGGCAAGCCTGTGCCTGAGTTCAAGAGCCTTTCTGAGAGGATTCCTCCGCAGGTCAAGGTATCTGTACCTGGCTCTCAGTTCCTCTCCACCGTCACTCACGTCCTCGATGGTGAAAGGAGGTGTCTGTGCCTTGTTGAGTATGTCTATGCTGTCAAGCCTGATCTCGATATCTCCTGTAGGCATCTTCGGGTTCTTGCTCTGACGCTCAATCACCTCACCTTTGGCCTGAATGACATATTCGCGGCCGAGAGAATTGGCAGTGGAAGACAGGTCCTCTGCCACCGACCCGTCAACTGCAAGTTGCGTAATGCCATATCTGTCACGCAGATCTATGAATGTCATACCGCCGAGTTTCCTTGTCCTCTGCACCCATCCGGCCAGAGTGACGGTCTTCCCGACGTCAGAAATACGGAGTTCTCCGCAAGTATGAGTCCTGTACATAACTGTTTGATTTGTTTAAACAACCTGCAAAAATACAAAATTATTCATGAAAATCAGCAGGGCTTCTTATCTTTGCACATCTGAGCCTGAAAAGAAGACTATATGGAAGTAAGAGCAAAAAAATCCTTGGGGCAGCATTTCCTCACCGACCTGTCCATCGCGAGGCAGATAGCGGATGCGCTGCTCGTGACAGACAAGACAGACGTCCTTGAAGTCGGACCCGGCATGGGAGTGCTGACACAGTATCTGCTGCAACGCCCCGAAATCAACCTGAAAATGGTGGAAATAGACAGGGAATCAGTGGATTATCTCCTGACCCATTTCCCGCAGGTCAATGGAAGTCTTATTGAGGCGGACTTTCTGAGGCTCAGGCTGGAGAATTTCTTCAAAAAAGATTTCTGCGTGATAGGGAACTTCCCGTATAACATATCTTCACAGATTTTCTTCAAGATACTCGACTACAAGGAGTCCGTCCCCCAGGTAGTGTGCATGATACAGAAAGAAGTGGCGGAACGTATCGCCGAGAAGCCCGGGACAAAGACCTACGGCATCCTTTCTGTCCTGCTCCAGGCGTGGTATGACATAGAATACCTTTTCACGGTGGGAGAGGGGGCATTCAATCCTCCACCGAAAGTGAAGTCCGCCGTCATACGGCTCACCCGCAACTCCCGCAAGACTCTCGGATGCGACGAGTCTCTCTTCAAGACCGTGGTCAAGACAGCCTTCAACCAGAGACGCAAGACAATGCGCAACTCCCTCAGGCCTCTCATACTGGACAAGGCGGCAAGAGAGGGATGGTCTGCAGAACAGACAGAAGCCTTTGTCTCGGATCCAGTATTCGCCCTGCGGCCTGAACGACTCGGGGTCGAGGACTTCATCTCCCTTACTCTGAAATTCTGACAATCAGATCCTGCGGAGGCTGGAGACTGTCAAGGCTGCAGCAAGTACAACAGCCGAGAATCCGGTTGACACATAGACAAAATACTGCTGCACAAACGTCCGGACATCAGGAGAAAAATAATAGAGCGAAAGCAGCGCCCCCAGAAGCGCAACGGATACCATTGCGACAGCCACCGCCATTATACGGTTGTGACGCTTGATTTTACGGGCAGTCGCAACAATCAGCGCCTTTGCCGACCGGATCTCCTCTTCCGACTTTCCCGACAGGGTCGCCGGGACCGGAAGAAGTTCAATCTGCCTGACGAGTTCCGCCATGAACCTTTCATTACCCACTATCTGTGGTGCATTGTCCTTTATGAACTGCCTTATTTCCTTGTCTCCTGCCATAATTGTTCTTTTATGATGTCTGTTTGCATTTTTCTCCCTTTCTGTCATCTGTAATTTTGAAGATATGTCCTCAGATGCTCCCTGGCTCTGGAAAGATGTGAGCGAACCGTGCCTGACGGCATCCCTGTGATGGACTCTATCTCCTTTATCGACTTGTCTTCCATGTAGAAAAGCAGGATGACAGCCTGCTCCTTTTCCGACAGCCCGCCGATGGCCCGATAAAGTCCCTGATATTCAAATCTGCGGACATTCGGACCTGTGTCACCGGACAGTTTCTCATGCTCCGGGCAGAGCGGCTCCCCTTCCGCCTTCATACTTGCTGACCTGTTGTCACAGAAACAGTTATAGGCTATCCTGAAAAGCCATGTCGAGAACTTTGCCCGGCCCTCAAACCGCTCAAAGGAAAGATATGCCTTCAGCAGAGCCTCCTGTGCTATGTCATCAGCCCTGAACGCATCCCCCTTACACAGCGCGCACAGAAACCTCCGCAAAGATTCCTGCTCGCGCGACACCTGCTCTATGAATTGCGCTTTGTCCACAACTCTTACCTGCCGGTTTGGACATTTTCATCATCGCCAGCCGAGCCGGCAGACGCTCCTGCGGACTCATGCAATGACCTCTTCTCTTCTGCCTCTATCTCAGGCGCCAGCCATTTCCTGCCGACCAGAAACATCACGAGCAGAGCCACTCCGATTGCAGCAAGTATGCCTCCGAAGATGAACATATCCAGACTATCCTCCGCAAACGGTGCTCCTGCAAGGATGCCGGCTCCGGCAATGACGAGAATCACTCCCCAACAGAGTTGCCTGAGCAGCCTCATCTTGACGGATTTCTTTTTTGCATCGTGACCTGCAGCATCCGACAGGAGTTCCGGGTCTATGTCCTGCCCGTTCTCGATGGCCTTTATAAGCACGTCCATTTTCCTGTTTACAATCTGATTCTTGGATCTTGTCACCAGCCAGACTATCATGACCGGCAACACTACGCAAACTGCGATAGGGATAAGAATGTCTTCCATAATACTGTTTATTATCTGTTTTGCATGTCAGACTCCGCAACCCGGACAAATGTTGCAGCAGAATCCGACATTTTGCAGCAGATTGTAATATTCATTTAACAAAATTAACGATTTTTGCAGAACGGAATCCATAATTCAGATTCCTTACATTTTTCAAAGATACCTTTGTACTTTGTGCCGGGACAGCCGGCGCACGATATTCAAAAATCTGACAACCAGTTTTGTATGAAGACAACTGCATGTTTCATGAGGCCGTATGCGGCCCTTGTCATAATATGTATCGCCATGTCGGCCGCGTCTTTGAAGACAGATGCCGCCGAAAAAAGATCCCCGTCAGAAAAGGCTGCCGGCCTGGACAATTTCCAGACATTCGTTGAAGACTCGCTCGACAACGGCAGGACAGACATAATGGAACGTCTGCTGAATCTGCCTAACATCGAAGTCGGGAAAGGTGTCACATTCAGGCCCAAGAACAATTCCTACGAAATGACGCTGCGTTTCCGCATGCAGAATATGATAGGCCTCTCATTCAGCAGAAATATGAATCTTACCTCGACCGATGCACAGATAAAAAGGCTGAGGCTCAGGTTTGACGGATATATCTTCTCCCCAAAGATAGTCTATTCCATCCAGCTGGGGTTCAGCAGCTATGACACGGAGCCTGTCCCTAACGGAGAAGGAGGAGTGAACATGAACCTTATCCGCGACGCTATCGTCTACTATGTTCCGAGCCCGAAATGGAACATCGGTTTCGGACAAACGAAAATCAAGGCGAACCGTGCAAGGGTCAACTCCTCCAGCGCCCTGCAGTTCGTGGACAGGAGCATTGTCAACAGCGAATTCGGAGGCGACAGGGATTTCGGGTTCTTTGCGGAGTACAACTACGGGGACTTTGACTCGTTTGCCCTTGCCGCAAAGGCATCCGTCACCCTCGGCGAAGGCCGCAATTTCAACACTTCCGATGTGGACGGATTCGCATATACGGGACGTCTCGAACTATATCCGTTCGGGAGATTCCATGCCAACGGGGAACTCCTTGAAGGCGACGTATACGGAGAACAGCAGGTAAAAATGATGCTTGCGGGGGCATATACATTCAACAACAACGCCAAAAGGACACAGGGGATGAAAGGCGGACTGTTTACCGGTGACACCAAGAACATCGGTTCATACTATGCTGATTTCATATTGAAATACAAAGGATTCGCATTTGTGACCGATTATATGGGACGGCATACGCCCCAGCCTGTAATAGACGAGAGCGGGGAATTTGTGTACACGGGGAACGGTCTCAATATCCAGACAAGTTACCTGTTCGACGGGAAATGGGAGGTGGCCCTGCGCAACTCCACAATGTTTCCTGATGCTGAGGCAAGGCCGTTTGTGGGATACAGGACCTGGAACCAGAGCACGATAGGCGTGACCCGCTATCTGATAGGGCACAGCCTCAAATTCCAGCTTGATCTGTCATATAATCACCGCAGCGAAGTCACAGTCAACCCTGACTATGACCGGTGGATGCTCAGATTCCAGGTGGAACTCGGACTGTAGCAAGACGAAAAGGGCGGCTGAAAGGAGTATCCCGGATTGAAATCCCTCCTTTACAGTCGCCCCCCTTTTCTGCAGACGCCTATATTATTCTTCCTTATCCTGCTCCATATATGCTTTCAGCAACTTCTCCTGGACATCTCCAGGCACCGGCTGATAATCAGCAAACTGCATGGTGAATGTGGCGCTTCCTGATGTCAGCGAGCTGAGCGAGGTCGAATACTTGTACAACTCGGCAAGCGGCACCCTCGCCTTGATGACGTCGAACCCTTTCTCGCTGCCCATCCCCTCTATCAATGCCCTGCGGTTCTGGAGGTCTGACATGCAGGCTCCCATATACTCGGACGGTGTCATGACTTCGAGATTGTATATCGGCTCCATGATCTTCGGCCCGGCATTGCGGAACGCCTCTTTGAATGCGTTGCGGGCTGCCAGGACGAAAGAGATCTCATTGGAGTCCACCGGATGCATCTTGCCGTCATAGACATACACTCTGATATCTCTTGCAAGAGAGCCGGTGAGCGGGCCTTCGCTCATCTTGTCCATGATACCTTTGAGAATTGCAGGCATGAAGCGCGCATCAATCGCACCTCCTACAATACAGTTGTAGAATTCGAGCCTGCCGCCCCATTCGAGATCGAAAGACTCCTTGCTCTTGATGTTGAGCACCATCTCCTTGCCGTCAATCTTGAACCTGTTGCCGGCTTCAACGCCCTCGACAATCGGACATACAAGCAGATGCACCTCACCGAACTGGCCGGCACCTCCCGACTGCTTCTTATGCCTGTAGTTGGCTGTAGCGACTTTTGTGATGGTCTCCCGATAGGAAATCTTCGGAGGGAAAAGCTCTATCTCTATCTTGTTCTCATTCTTGAGTCTCCATCTGACGATGTTGATATGCTGCTCTCCCTGACCCTTCAGGATGGTCTGTTTGAGTTCCTTGGAGTATTCGACGATAATTGTCGGATCTTCTGCCGACATCCTGTTGAGAGCCTCCCCCATCTTCTCCTCGTCTTTCTGCTCCTTGGCCTTGATGGCTGTGCGGAACTTGGAGGCAGGGAATACGATATGCTCATAGGCAATCTCTGTCCCGGGCTGGGAAAGGGTAACATTGGTCTTGGCATTGCGGAGCTTCACTGTACATCCTATGTCTCCGGCATACAGGTCCGTCACCTTCTCCTTTTTCTTGCCGGCCACAGCATATATGGCAGTGATGCGCTCCTTGTCCCCTGTATCAGGATTCTCAAGATCCTGGCCTTCCGTGAGTTCCCCGGACATCACCTTGAAATATGCGACCTCACCGAGATGCGGTTCTACGGCAGTCTTATATATGAACAGGGATGTCGGAGCATCCTGCTTGCACTCTATCTCATTTCCGTCAACTGTCCTGGCAGGCCTTTCTGCAGGAGATGCCGCAGTCCTGATGGTGAACTCCATAAGACGCTTGACACCGATATCCTTTCTGGCAGAGAGACAGAATACAGGATATACCTCACCTGCACGGCATCCCAAGCCTATGCCCTTCCTGATCTCATCCTCCGTAAGAGCGCCTGTCTCAAAGAACTTCTCCATGAGGGTGTCATCATACTCGGCAGCCCTCTCGATGAGAGCCGACCTGAGCTCTTCCGCCTCGTCCTTATACTGCGCCGGGATTTCCAGGTCCTCCCTGGTCCCGTTATCGTCTGTGAAATGATAGTACTTCATCTTCAGCACATCGATGAAGCCGTCGAATCCGGGACCCGGATTGACAGGATACTGGATGAGTACCGGCTTGTTGCCGAACGCCTCCTTCATCGTCTCCAATGTATTCTCCCAGGAAGCCTTCTCCCCGTCCAGCTGGTTGACTCCGATAATCAGAGGAAGATTGTACCTGTCGGCATATCTCGCAAAAATCTCTGTCCCTACCTCAACTCCCTGCTGGGCATTCACGAGAAGTATCCCGGTATCGCATACCTTGAAAGCCGACACAGCCCCGCCGACAAAGTCATCGGCCCCCGGGGCGTCGATGATATTGAACTTCGTGTCCATGAATTCCGCATAGAGCGGAGTCGCATATATTGACCTCTGGTTGATCTGTTCGATTTCTGAATTGTCCGAAACGGTATTCTTGGCCTCGACGGTCCCGCGCCTGTCTATGACCTTGCCTTCAAAAAGCATCGCTTCAGATAATGTGGTCTTGCCGGACTTCGTACTTCCGAGAAGAACCACATTGCGGATGTTCTGTGTTGAATAAGCTCTCATTTTACTTATCTGTTATTGGTTATTGTTTCAATTGGCGCATTCAAACGGCGCATCCTTGCAAATTTAAAGAAATAAAACAGCAAAATCAATAGAGATTTATAACAAAATACCGTACTTTTGAAGAAAATATGAAGGGACCGAATCCCTGTATGCTTTCATAATGTCAGTTCCCCCGCACCCGAGCTGGGCCCTGATATAGCAGTCAAGGTCATGCCTGCTGACACCGATCCAGGAGCAGACCGTATCAAATGTCACCAGCGGGTTCATGTACACTTTCTCTTCCTCCATCAGCATGGCGAAAATCTCATAACCTTTGATTATTTCCATCTTGTCCATGGTCTTTTTTGTTTGCAAAACTGACATTTAAAAGTCCTATCAGCAAGTATCTGTTGTCATTTTTTATCTTTTTTGCATCAGATTTTTCTTTTTTTTGAACTTTTTTCTCTTTTTGGAAACGAACTGTTGACATTGGCAAGATTTTATTATCATATTTCTATGCCTCAATGGCATATTTTTGTGAAAAATTAAAAACATGGACAACAAATCTGTCAAGGAAAACATCTCGAGAATCCGCCGCAGACAGGGGCTTTCCCAGGAAGAAATGGCGGAAAGAATGGGAATATCGCGGACTGCATACAGAAATATAGAACAGGGTCCGACACGCCTGATAAGCGACAGTATCGGCAAGGCCGCCGAGATACTGGGAGTGTCTGCGGAAGAGATTCTGCTCGGCTATGTCCCGGAGAAAGAAGTCAGCAACGAGATCAGCGAGATGAAGGTCAGGTACGGCTCGCGGCTCCGGGAACTGGAATCCGGCCATGCCGATGAACTGAACAGAATCAAGGCCCATATCGGGCTCATGTCCGAACTCGTATCATCCCTCCAGGAGAATCTCAGGACAAAAGACGAGATCATCAGCATGCTGCGCAAAGGGATTGCGGGACAAAACACCAGATAATACCCGGCAGAATCTTCATATTTTACGTACATTTGCATCCTGCAAGACTGTACGACATGGCTGTATCAAGAGAAATACATCTGGAAGAGAAGTACTCGGAGCACAGGCTGGAGGCCGGATGTGACGAGGCTGGAAGAGGACCGCTGGCAGGGCCGGTCTTTGCTGCGGCCGTCATACTCCCTCCGGGGTTCAGCCACCCGCTGCTGGACGACTCCAAGAAAATGAGCGGAAAAGACAGGTGCCTCCTGCGGGACATCATCATTGAAAAGGCCGTCGCCTATGCCGTCGAGGCCGTCACTGCGGAAGAGATAGACAGGATAAATATCCTGAATGCCTCGATTGCCGGGATGTGGAGGGCTGTGATGAATCTGCCGGTAATGCCGCAGTTCCTGGCAATAGACGGCAACAGGTTCAAGCCCTACGGAAAGATTCCTGCGGCTGACGGGCTGTCGGAGGAAAGCATCCGGATCTCATCCGAGGGGAGGAGCTGCGGAGCATCGGCAAGGCAGTACGCCGCGGTTGCCGGGAGCGCGGAGGATTATGCCCGGCTGCCATACGAATGTATAATAAAAGGTGATGCCCGATTCTCCGACATCGCGGCCGCATCCGTCCTGGCAAAGACGGCGCGAGACGAATACATGAGACGGCTTGCCGCCGATTATCCACAATACGGATGGGACAGGAACATGGGCTATCCCACAAAGGAGCATATCGAGGCTATCCGCAGATTCGGGCTGACCCCGCATCACAGGAAAAGCTTCCATGTGAAGGAACTCGAACCGTCGCTGTTCTGAAAAAATGCTATATTTGCATCCTGCTCCGGCAAACCTGTATTGCTGACAGCCGGTAAATCAATTTTAAATAATTAGAAATGAAGAAGATACTTTGCGCCATCTCTTTCCTGGCGGTTTTCTCCGCCGGATTGAGAGCCGATGAAGGGATGTGGATGCTCCCGCTGCTTGAAAAAATGAACATCAAGACAATGGATGCGCTCGGCTGCCACCTTTCAGCCAAAGACATTTATGACATCAACAATTCATCGCTGAAAGACGCCATAGTGCAGTTCGGCGGAGGATGTACGGGAGAAATCATTTCCGACGAGGGACTGCTCGTGACCAACCACCATTGCGGATATGCAAGCATCCAGAAACTCAGTTCTGTGGAGCACGACTATCTCACAAACGGATATTGGGCGATGAACCGGAACGAGGAACTCCCGGTGGAGGGACTTACCGTCACATTCCTTGAGAGCATGACCGACATCACCCCTGCATTGAAGAAGGCCGAGAGACAGGTCAGGCTCAGGGCCGGCAAAGTGTCTGACGCAGTACTCGACTCGCTGATCAACGCCGCAGTGACAGAGAAAAAAGACGAGCTTTCCAAAAGCGCAG
The DNA here is from genome assembly GCA_944323505.1 of uncultured Bacteroidales bacterium. GTDB lineage: Bacteria > Bacteroidota > Bacteroidia > Bacteroidales > UBA932 > Cryptobacteroides. The sequence goes on along the minus strand of CALUST010000015.1, from coordinate 48,789 downwards.
AGGAAAGCAATCCGTACTGCAAGGTGGTGACACAGTCTTTCTACAATGACAATGTGACCTACCTCATCGTCTATAAAACATACAGGGACATCCGTTTCGTCGGGGCTCCACCTTCATCCATAGGAAAGTTCGGGGCAGACACAGACAACTGGATGTGGCCACGCCACACCGGAGACTTCTCCATGTTCCGCGTCTATGCCGACAAGGACAACAACCCTGCCGACTACTCCGTGGACAATGTGCCTTACGTCCCGAAAAACCACCTCACAATATCGCTTGCAGGCTATAATGAGGGAGACTATGCGATGATTATGGGGTATCCCGGCAGGACCAACAGATTCTACACCTCACCTGAACTGAGATTCCTGCTTGACTATCAGGCCATCGCAATCGAAGCCAGGACCATACGCCAGGATATAATGATGGAGGACATGCTTGCTGACCCTAAGGTGAAAATCCAGTATGCCAGCAAATACGCCTCTTCGTCCAACGGCTGGAAGAAATGGATAGGCATGAGACAGGCTTTTGCCAAACTGGACGTCATAGGCCGCGCCGAACAGGAAGAGGCCGGGTTTACCGAATGGGTAAACAGCAAGCCCGAGAGGCAGAAGGCATACGGAGACGCCCTCGACAGGATCAGGGAAGGTGTCCGTATCGGGGAGGACGCCCAGAAGAAATTCTGCACTCTTATCGAGTCCGTATACCGGATTGAACTCCAATCTGTAGCGACTGCATTCAACAATGCAGTGAGGTCATCCCTTTCGGCATCGGAGGAGACCGATACACTGAAGGCCTTCCAAGACGCCCTGGTATCCATAAGAGACTTCTACAAGGACTACTCTGCCGGCACGGACATCAAAGAGGCGAAGGCTCTTCTGGAATATTACAGGAGCCATGTGGACTCGACATGTTTCCTGACAGGGATTGACCCGGAGTTCGGGACTATGGATATACCCGGATATGTGGATTCTCTTTTCGCGACAAGTGTCTTCACATCAGAAGAGAGGCTGCAGGAGGCAATAGGCAGCATGTCTCCGTCGGAAATATTTGCCGACCCGGCAATAAGGCTTTCAATAGCGGCATCTGAAGTGCTGCTCCCTCTGTATGACGACATCAACAGAAGCGACAAGATGCTCGCTGACGGCAGAAAGACCTATACGGCAGGCCTGCTCGAATGGAAAAAGGGCGAGCCGACCTACCCTGACGCCAACTTCACCATGCGTCTCACATACGGCACAATCAAAGGATATTCGCCGAAAGATGCCGTCATCTATAAATATTACACCACCCTTGACGGCGTGATGGAGAAGGAAGACCCGGACAATTGGGAATTCGTGGTGCCTGAGAAACTGAAAAACCTCTGGGAAGCCGGGGATTTCGGAGAATATGCCCTCCCGGACGGAAAGATGCCGGTAGCCTTCCTGTCCAACAACGACATAACCGGGGGCAACTCCGGCAGCCCTGTCCTCAACGCGGACGGCCAGCTCATCGGACTGGCTTTCGACGGCAACTGGGAGTCAATGAGCAGCGACATAATGTTCGAGCCGGATCTCCAGAGATGCATCAACGTTGACATAAGATACGTGCTCTTCATAGTGGACAAGTTCGGCGGAGCCGGCTACCTCCTTGACGAGATGGATATTGTAAAATAAGGGGCTGCAACAAGACCCCATTGATTCTGATACGATGAAACAGAATGAAATAATGAAGATGCTCTTCGATGTCCAGCATCCTGCAAAAGGAGACAGGAACATCGTTGAACTCGGGATGGTAGACAAAGTCGAGTGCGACGGCAATAAAGTGACAGTCACACTGGCTTTTCCGAAGCACCGGGACCCGCTTGCCGAATATCTCATAGGCAGCACGAAGGCGGCAATCATCCGCCACTCCCCGGGAACTGAAGTGGAAGTCCGCACTGTCATCAGGGAAGAAGCAAAGAAGAAACCGGCAGGACTGAACCTCGGGACTGAGGAACTGTCACAGGTGAGGCACATAATCGGAGTCGCATCCGGCAAGGGAGGCGTCGGCAAGTCCACTGTAGCCGTAAACCTCGCAGTCGCCCTGGCAAGGCTCGGATACAAGGTCGGGCTTGCCGACGCCGATGTCTACGGACCGTCCGTACCCAAGATGACAGGGACTGAGACAGAGACTCCCCAGGCCTTTCTTGACGGGGAGAAAGAGGTTATCATGCCTCTGGAGAAATACGGGGTGAAATGGATGTCGATAGGATATTTCGCCAAGCCGGAACAGGCCCTGATATGGAGAGGTCCCATGGCCTGCAACGCATTGAAGCAGATGATTCTCCAGGTCAGATGGGGCGAACTGGACTTTCTGCTGATAGACATGCCTCCGGGGACGGGAGACATACACATCAGCCTGGTGCATGACATACCTTTGACAGGAGCAGTCATTGTCACCACTCCCCAGGCGGTGGCTCTTGCCGATGTGGAGAAAGGCGTAAACATGTTCCGCAACGAGAGTATCAGAAAGCCAATCTTCGGACTTGTGGAGAATATGGCATGGTTCACTCCTGCCGAACTCCCGGAGAACAGATACTATATTTTCGGCAAGAACGGCGGCGCAGAGATGGCAGCCAGATACGGCATCCCGCTTCTCGGACAGATTCCTATCGTACAGAGCATCCGGGAATGCGGAGACGAAGGGGAGCCTGCGGCACTTTCAGACAGGCCTGACGGCCTCGCGTTCGTACAACTTGCAGGCAAACTCGCCGATGCTGTCTCGTCATCCGAGGACTCCGCTCCGAAAGAATAATGCAGAACACATATTAAAAACAATGAGGAAGACCTTGAATCGGGTCTTCCTCATTGTTTTTCTCATCTTGCAGATGTTTCTACCTTGCCACCGTCTCGGCATTGTAACTTTCACAGAGATAGTTCATCGCCTTGAAGAACTTGTGATAGAAGATGAACGGACCGACGATAATCAATGCTCCGAAAAATCCCCATCCCCAGAAATCTCCGGCGCCGAAAGCATACGGGATGCTTCTTGCGCGCAGTTCATCGCCCATCCTGGCACAGAGCCTGTGATACCATACGAGAGGCACGATACCAAGGGTCAGCCAACTGAAGAGGAAATAGATGAGACAGTAGTTCATAGTGTGCTTGCCGTCTCTCTTTGATGCGATGTCATTGATTTCCATCGACACCTTCGTCAGGACAACGATGCCATAAATGTTGAATGTGATCAGTGAGAGGAGGAAGAATTTGAGCATCCCTCTGTTCGTACTTAACATAGAATTAAATTTTACAGGTTAAACAATAATTTGTATAAAGATAGTGATTCTTATTGAATATCAAAATCTTTTGTGAAACTGCATCATCTCCGGAGCCTCACGAAGATGCTCAACGGGAGTTTTTTCCCGAAACGGTCTTCAAGCACAAGTTCCCCTGAAGTGATTTCCGCCTCGGGTGACAGGATGGCCTCACCATGCACGGGGCAGGATGCCGGCCGGCCTCCTGCCGCGAACGCCTGCCTCACGACCGTCTCTCCGAGGACTGCCGAAAAGCCGTTGGAATACAGGTTCAGCACCATGAAACTGTCCTTCGGGGCGAGAATCGCTGCCACATTCCCCATCATCTCATAAAGACATTCGTCAAGTTTCCATTTCTCTCCGTCAGGCCCGTGCCCGTATGCCGGAGGGTCAAGAATTATACCCTGGTAGACATTCCCTCTCCTGGCCTCCCTCTTTGCGAACTTCAGCGCATCCTCCACCACCCATCGGATATTGTCCATCCCGCTTATCTCCATATTGTTCCTGGCCCAGGTCACCACCTGCCTCACCGAGTCGAGATGAGTGACATCCGCCCCGGCCCGTCTCGCAGCAAGGGAAGCAGCCCCGGTATATGCAAAGAGATTCAGGACTTTCGGCTTCGGACGGCCCTCTCTGGCGGCAGACTCCACCAGAGACTTTGTGTTCCGGTAAATGAACTCCCAGTTCGGAGACTGCTCCGGAAAGACCCCGACGTGCTTGAAGGCCGTCATCCCCAGCCGCAGGGAAAACCCGAGACCGTCCTGGGCTCCGGCATATCTTATCTGCCACTGATCCGGAGTCTTACGGTATCTCTCCCATGTGCCGCTGTCCTCTTTCCCGGCTTTGCCGAATCCGGCACCCGGCTTGAATCTGATATCCGCCATCCTGTCCCACTCGGCCTCAGACATCGACTTGTCCCACAATGCCTTGGGCTCAGGACGGACAAGGCAGTAGCCTCCGAATCTCTCAAGTTTCTCGAAATTGCCGCAATCTATAAGTTCATAGTCCTTCCAGGACTTTTCAGGTGTCTCTATTGTCATATTCAAATGTCTCATTTCAAAACACACAAATTTACACATCTTCGCCGAATTTTTATATTTCTCGGGAATCTTGATATTCAGTTTATTTTCCTATATTTGCAGATTGTAGATGACGGACAGGCATCCGCTTACAGCCTGTGCCTGCGACTACAGGAAGACAAAGAACTTTTAATCAAATAACGTTATGCAACAAAGTATTGATACTTACGATTTCTCCGGCAAGAAAGCCCTTGTCAGGGTCGATTTCAACGTTCCTCTCAATGAGAATTTTGAGATAACTGACGACACCCGCATCAGAGCAGCCGTGCCTACACTCAAGAAAATCCTTGAAAAGGGAGGCTCTGTCATCATCATGTCACATCTCGGACGTCCAAAGGGAGTAACAGACAAATTCTCCCTCAGACATATTCTCGGACGCGTGGAGGAACTCCTCGGAGTACCTGTAAAGTTCGCTGAGGACTGCATGAAGGCCGAGGAGCAGGTTGCCGCCCTCAAGTCAGGCGAAGTGCTTGTGCTTGAGAACCTCCGTTTCTACGCAGAAGAGGAGGGCAAGCCGAGAGGCCTCGCAGAAGATGCCACAGACGAGGAGAAGAAAGCCGCAAAGGCAGCCGTCAAGGAAAGCCAGAAGAAGTTCGTCGAGAAACTTGCCTCATACGGTGATTGCTACGTGAACGACGCATTCGGCACAGCCCACAGGGCACACGCCTCTACAGCCCTCATCGCCAAGTATTTCCCTAACGACAAGATGTTCGGCTACCTCATGGAAGGCGAAATCAAGGCTCTCGAAAGAGTTGTCAACAACCCTGAGCGTCCTGTGACCGCCATCATCGGAGGAGCGAAGGTATCATCCAAAATCGGCATCATCGAGCATCTCTTCGATGTAGTGGACAACATGATCATCGGAGGCGGCATGGTCTATACATTCGTCAAGGCGCAGGGAGGAAAAATCGGAAACTCTCTCTGCGAGGATGACCAGATGCAGCTCGCTCTCGACACGCTGAAGAAAGCCGAGGAGAAGGGAGTGAAACTCTATCTTTCAAAGGAAGTGGTCATCGCCGACGCTTTCGCCGAGGGAGCCAACACCAAGATCTGCCACAACACAGAGATTCCTGACGGATGGGAGGGTGTTGACGCAGCTCCGAGCACTCTGGCCGAGTGGGAGGATGTCATCATGAAGTCAAAGACAATCCTCTGGAACGGGCCTGTCGGAGTATTCGAGATCCCGTCTTTCGCCAAAGGTACCAACAGGGTGGCCGAGATGCTTGCAAAAGCAACAGAAAACGGGGCATTCACCCTTGTAGGCGGCGGTGACTCAGTGGCTGCTGTCACACAGATGGGCTACGCCAAGAAAGTAAGCTATGTGTCTACCGGCGGCGGCGCAATGCTCGAATACCTCGAAGGAAAAGTCCTTCCGGGCATTGCTGCAGTCAGAGAATAACCGCACCCGCTGCGACATAGGGGTATAATCCCCTGTACAGAAAATTTGCAACGTCTGAGGGTGGCCAGAAATTCCGGTCACCCTCATTTTTTTTCAACAAGAAACTATACAATGAACACAACCTATGACACGTCGGCTGCCACCGGATGTCTGGATTACAGGCAAGTGTGCAGACGCAAATCCACTGCTGCAATCCTGCTTGCGGCATCTGTGGCGATTCCTTATATCTTGACTTCCATTCCTTGGGTCGATCAGTTTTTTCTCGAATACTTCTATTCCAAAGGATATTTGGGAGGAGGAATGGCGCACGTGATATCTGTTTCGGTCATTGACCTGTTCCCCAACCTGCTTATGCTGACGGGATATCTGCTTCTCATAAGATGCGCAGCAAACAGACCATGCAAGACTGCTGTAATGATATTGGCGGCAATAACATTACTGTATACTATCGGAAATGCCATAATGACCGTGACAGGCGTTGCCATGATGCCGGACAAAGTTTCCGGCTTCCTGTCAGTCATGTCCGTAGTCGCGTTTGCGATACATTTGATAGCGATAATCGGCTATATGTACAGCATCCCTCTCATAATCCGCAACTGCATGACTTCGGAAAATGAAAAATCATGGATCACAATGCTGGCCGTTTTCAACTCCTTGACATGGAGTCTTGAGATTATCAACATATTCGGTTTCTGTTGGACGGGAAACCCCGAAGATAGTTTCTATGCATCCACTATTTATAGCATATTGTTGCTCATTATGACTATATTAAGAACTATTGCATACGTGAAACTTGCGATGTCCGGCACCTTCTCGGAAAAACACTATGAACCGGCAGCAAGACCATACTCCCCGCTCAACAGATATGTGGCAGGAATACTCATCGCAACTGCAGTCTCTGTTACCGCCGTTTGGGTTTATTACAGTTTCGCCGCGAGCCATATCAATAACCTGTTCTAAAAGATAAGACCATGAAAATAACCGACAAGATTACATGGATGTATGATTTCGACAAATCGGCGTGGGGAGACAAAATCAACCCCAACCGCTATTTTGCCACACTGTCTCTTATACTTACGGCCCTGTCAGGAGCATTGTGCGGAGGCGGGAATACCCTCGATTCGTGGTTTGGCTGGAGTATTTCCATGAATATGGCAGCCATGGGAGGCGCACTTATACTCGTCTGGGGACTCAATGTCGCAGAGTCCATAATGGCAACTGACAGGATTTCTGTTGCTGTGCTCAGACCGTTTGTGATACTTCTGTTCATGGCAATCAGTTTCGCTGTCAGTTACCTGCTGGCAATAATAGTTCTGGTCATAATTGCCATCTGGGTCATCCTGACCTTGGTATCCGGTGCCGTTTCGGGTGCATTGTCGTCAAAGGGTGGCTGGTCTTCGTCCGGCAGTTCGGGAGACAATAGCAACGGAGAGGAAATCGAATTGGGCAGCGGCCGCAAAATCGGCGGACGGTCGTCCGTTGACGGAGAAACATTCTTCGGGAACGACGGCAAGACCTACAGCCGCAGAGGCATGGGAAGCCGTAGTTGGGAAGCAGATGATTGACAATAACCGTCAGGCTGTTCATATAATTGCGGGAAAATACATATCTTTGCAAGAATGGCCTGCCGATGGCATATTTGCCTGAAGCAGGAAACAGTAAAAGGTAAAAATCGGTCCCGTCCTGAAAACCCGGGACGGGGTCTGAAATAATGAAATGCAATGTTTGATCTTCTGTTCGTAAACTGGAATGTAAATCCGGAGATATTCCATATCGGACCGCTGTCGATAAGGTGGTACAGCCTGCTGTTCATATCCGGGTTCTTCATAGGGTGGTTCATCTTCAAATGGTTCTTCAAGAGGGAAGGCGTCCCTGTCACCCTTCTTGACCCTCTGCTCTACACCCTGCTGATAGGCACCATCGTAGGGGCAAGGCTCGGACACTGCATATTCTACCAGCCGGACTACTATTTCGGCTCCTGGAAAGGGTTCCTGGAAATCTTCATGGTATGGAAAGGTGGTCTGGCAAGCCACGGCGGCACAATCGCCCTTATCCTGGCGATGTGGTGGTTCTCTCATCACTACGGGCGCAAATATGATTTCGACCTGCTCTGGATTCTTGACAGGCTCTGCATCACGGTGTGCTTCGCCGGCGCACTCATCCGTTTCGGCAATCTGTTCAACTCTGAAATATACGGGGACGTGACAGACCTGCCGTGGGGATTCATATTCGAACTCCGTGGAGAGACGGAGCCAAAACATCCGACACAAATCTATGAGGCCCTGAGCTACATAATTCTCGGATTCGCTCTGCTTGCACTGTACAGATACCGTCTTGAAAAACTCAAGAGAGGCACTCTGCTCGGCATATTCTTCATAGTTCTCTTCGGCATGCGCTTCCTTATCGAATTCATCAAGGAGCCCCAGGTCGGCTTCGAAGAAGGTATGGTTCTCAATATGGGACAGATCCTAAGCATCCCGTTCATCCTCATAGGCATAGGTCTCGTCATCTATAGCCTCGGATGGGGGAAGCCGGCAATGATACAGCATCCGCAGAAAACTGAACAGAAGCCGACACATTACGCAAAAAGCCTTGCCAGATGACCGGGCAGGAGACAGCACACAGGCCGATGCCGGCAGATGAAGCAGCCGACAAGGACAGGCAGGAGAGACTTGCAAGAAGACAGAAGACCCTGGACTTCCTCTCGGCCCACGGCATAAGGTATGAATTGTTCACGCATCCCCCGCTGCCTACGGTAAAAGAGGCTCTGGAATATTGGAAAGACGTGGATGCCACGCATTGCAAGAACCTGTTCTTCCGCAACCATAAGGGCAACAGACACTATCTTGTCGTGCTCGAATGTCACAAGGACCTCGACATCCACAGTCTGGAGCATCTGCTGCATCAAGGGAAACTCTCATTCGCCTCGGAAGAGAGGATGCTGCGATGTCTCGGGCTCAAGCCGGGTTCAGTCTCTCCTCTGGGACTGATGAACGACATCGGCATATCAGCGGCTGCCGACCCGAAAGAACTGTTTGAAAACGGGCACAGGGTCAGACTGTTCCTCGACAGCGACCTTAAAAATGCCGACAGACTGAGTTTCCATCCATGCGAGAACACCTCAGGAGTCGTAATCAGCAATAAAGATTTCATGCGATTCCTGGAAATCTGGGGAGGGGAATATGAATGGCTGGAAAATTTCTTATATTTGTAATCGGTTTTAAATTGGAATCATTATGAACAGGATTATCAAAACAGCCATCATCGCCAGTCTGCTTTTTGTGGTCCCTTTCATTGCCGATGCCCAAAGGTTCGGGATAAAAGGAGGAGTCAACTTCTCCAGCATAAACAATTCCCAGGCAAAAGACAATCTCGGCTACCAGGCCGGACTTACATACCAGATAGACCTCCCGTTGTGGTTTGCAGTCCAGCCGGAACTCATGTTCCATGTCAAAGGGGCAAGAATCGAAGGTCTCTCATCGGGGGCTTTCGGGCTCGGTTATCTGGAAGTACCTGTAAACATACAATGGGGTCCACGGTTCAAGGACGGGGACATCCGCGTATTCGTACAGGGCACGCCTTTCATAGGCTATGCCATATCCAAGGACATGAAGGATGCCGACGGGAACCAGTATGACTGGAAGAACATCAACCGGTTCGAATACGGGGTCGGGGCAGGTCTCGGCGTCCAGTTGTGGCATTTCCAGATTACAGGGCAATATAACTGGAGCCTCGGCAGGCTCACCAATCTGGAGAAGGCGGAAAACGGATTCAAGGAGATTTTCTCCAAATCCAACTTCGGAGGATACACAATATCGCTTGCCATACTCTTCTGAGCGGCAGGCATTTTATTAACCAGTTAATATCATATATCATGGAAATGAAAGTCACTGACACCAATCTTGAGGAGATCCTGAATACTGACAAACCTGTGATGATAGACTTCTGGGCCACATGGTGCGGTCCGTGCCGGGCAATCGCCCCGGTGGTGGAAGAACTTGCCGGGGAATACGAGGGCAAGGCAGTCATCGCCAAATGCAATGTTGACGAATGCGAGCAGGTACCGATGAGATTCGGCATCCGCAACATCCCGACTCTCCTTTTCTTCAAGAACAGGGAACTTGTCGACAAACTCGTAGGCGCTGCCCCGAAATCGGAAATCGCGAAGAAAATCGATGCTCTGCTCTGATACAGATAACAGACTCAAAACCGGCCATCCCATCATGAAAAAATCATTTCTCCTGACAGCAGTGATGCTCATCATACTGTCCGTATCCGCCGCAAAGGCAGATGCGCAGAGCAGGTATGGAGTCATCGGCGGCTTCTCGTTCTCTCATGCGTCCGACATAAACAACAGAGGCTCGATGACAAAGTACAGCGCCGGTGTCACCTACCAGTTGAAACTGCCGCTGGGATTTTCAGTACAGCCGTCTCTCATCTATCATGTAAAGGGGACAAGACCCGGTGAAATACAAGGAGAGCCCGGTGTCAATATGGACATCACGGCAGGTTATCTTGAACTCCCAGTATCGTTCCAATGGGGACCGGATCTCCTGCTGTTCAGACCGTTCCTCGATGTGACCCCTTTCATCGGGGTGGGGATCAACAACCATATCAGCGGAAGCGCGACAGGCAAGACTCTCCTGGACGAGAGGAATCTGTGGGGCAGGAACGGGATTGCAAGAATGGAATACGGTCTGGGGCTTGGAGTCGGCATTGAAGTATGGAGATTCCAGGTAATCGGAAGATACAACTGGAACTTCGGGCCTCTGTACAAAGGAGGAGCGGCAGACAACACCGCAGAACAATGGTTTCTTGACGGAGCACTCGGTAACGGAGGGAATTTCCGGGCACTGACGCTCTCGCTGGCATTCCTGTTTTGACAAGGGCTGCCGAAAAATCGCCTTATATGGACCTCAACGAAATAAAAAGATTTCTTGGTACAGACTGGGAAAGGACCCAATATCATATAGAGCAGTCTCTCAAAAGCGACATCACCCTGTTGGACTCTACCAACAGGATGATTTTGTCTAATTCCGGGAAGCAGCTCAGACCAATGCTTTCCCTCCTGGTGGCAAGAGCCTGCTCAAAGGGAAAGGCGACCGAAGACAGTTTCAGATATGCAGCGGGGACAGAACTTCTCCACAACGCCACTCTCCTCCACGATGATGTCGCTGATGTGAGCGACCAGAGACGGGGCAAGCCGACCATCAGGTCGATGATGGGTCCGTCTGTATCGGTGCTGATAGGAGACTACTGGCTCGTCAAGGCCGTGGATATCATTCTCGAATGCCATGCCGGGGTCAACAGGGTCATCCGCCTGTTCTCAAAGACATTGAGCGACCTTGCCGAGGGGGAACTCCTCCAGTTGCAGAAAGCCCAAAGCGGAGACACGGACGAGAATGACTATCTGAGGATAATATTCAACAAGACGGCGTCCCTTTTTGAGGCAGCAGCCGTCTCTGCAGCCATTTCCGTCGGGGCAGACACCGCCACGGAAAATGCAGTAAGGGACTATGCCGTATCCTTGGGGCTTGCGTTCCAGATAAGGGATGACATCTTCGACTATTCCCCTGAGATGGACACAGGCAAGCCTGCCGGTATCGATATCCTGGAGCAGAAAATCACGATGCCTCTCCTCGGGGCATTCGCCAATGCGGGAAAAGAGAAGGAACAGGCAATCCGTGAGAAAATCAAGGGGATTTCCGACAATCCGGAGAAATACCAGGCGGAAATCCTGGATTTCGTAAGAGAGTACAACGGGATAGAGTATGCCGGACAGGTTCTCAGGCAATATATCGACAAGGCTGTCGCCGCCATTGCAGTGCTGGAGGATTCGGCTGAAAGACAATATCTTGAGGCTCTTGCCTACTTTGTCGCAAAAAGGAACTCCTGAATGTCGCAATCATGAAATTCTCGGAAATCACCGGTCATGAGGACATCAAGAAAGTCCTGGTCTCTATGGCAGACAGCGGTAGAGTCCCTCATGCCATGCTTTTCTACGAAAATGAAGGATGCGGGGCATTGTCACTTGCAGTTGCATTCGTCCAATACCTCAATTGCAAGGAGCATCATGACGGGGATTCCTGCGGAGAATGCACAAGCTGCCACAAGGTATCAAAACTGATACATCCGGACATGCACTTCGTGTTCCCGGTGACTTCCGGAGCAAAAGCCGACGCGACATCCAAGCCGACATCCGACAGTTATGTCAGACACTGGAGAGAACTGGCGATGCAGAACCCGTATTTCCTGGAGTCCGACCTCTTCAAAGCCCTCGGGATAGAAGGGAAATCAGGCAATATCGCTGTGGCGGAAGCCAAGTCAATACTTGAGAAACTCTCTTTCAGCACGGTCGAGGACGGCTACAGGTCCTTCATAATCTGGCTGCCTGAGAAAATGAATGCAGAGGCGGCCAACAGGCTGCTGAAAATCGTAGAGGAACCGCCGGAGAAGACCATCTTCATCTTCATCACCCATGCTCCGGAAAAAGTGCTCCAGACAATCTTCTCCAGATGCCAGAGCCTGAGGATTCCGCCGCAGACGAAAGAGGAGGTGGCTGCCGCTCTCATGAAAATGACAGGCACAGGCGAGGCAGAGGCCGGGACAATTGCAGGGCTCAGCGGAGGGAGCATCGGCAAGGCCCTGTCCGCTCTCAGAGGCAGGGAGGATGAAACCGGATTCCTGGACATATTCTCCGACCTGATGCGGGCTTCGCTGTCCAGGGATCTCCTTTCGGCGATTGAATCGGGAGAACAGATGGCGGCACTGGATTCGAGAGAAAAACAGAAAGCTTTTTGTAACTTTGCAGGCGAATGCGTCAGAAAGATCTTCATGATGCAGAACGACATGGGACAGATAGCATGCGTCTCCCCGCAGGAAACTGCATTTTTTTCGGAGACGGCAAGGAAAGTCAGACCGTCCTTCTGCCAGAAGGCTTTAGGCTTCATTGACAAGGCGACATTGCTCATAGACAGGAACGTGAATGCAAAAATCGTATTCTGCGACCTTGTCAACCGAATTTTTTTAAGTGTATAGAATATGAATACAGATAACGAGGCTAAAAGATTTGACTGTTCAAGAGGATGTGTGGTCGAGCGTACCGATGAAGGGGAACTGATCTGCACATACCGGCAGGGATGCTGCAAGCAGGAGGTATATAACTGGCTTTCGGGCATCCGTCAGGAACAGTTCAAGGACTATTACGAGGTCCGGTTCAAAAATACGAGGAAAGGCATATACGTGAATGCCTCCGGCCAGAGCATAATGACCGGTGACCTTGTGATTGTGGAGGCCGCCAACGGGCACGACCTCGGGATTGTGACCCTTGAAGGACCGATCGTGTCCAAGCAGATGGAATGCAAGAGAATCGACAGGACGACAGCCGAGTTCAAGAAGATATACCGCAAGGCCAAGATGTTTGACATAGAGAAATGGCAGGAGGCGATTGCAAGGGAACATGAGACGATGATCAGGGCCAGGCAGATTGCCGAAGAACTCGGTCTGGAGATGAAAATCGGGGATGTGGAGTTCCAGGGTGACGGGACAAAGGCGATTTTCTATTATATCGCTGACGGACGCGTGGATTTCAGGCAACTGATAAAGGTCTTTGCGGAAGAATTCCGGATACGCATCGAGATGAAGCAGATCGGGGCAAGGCAGGAAGCCGGGCTTATCGGAGGTCTCGGAGTATGCGGCAGGGAATTGTGCTGCTCCAACTACATCAGCAGTTTCCAGTCCATCACCACATCCGCCGCCAGATGCCAGGACCTTTCTTTGAATCCGCAGAAACTTGCCGGCCAATGCGGCAAGCTAAAATGCTGCCTCAACTATGAGACTGCGGCATATATAGATGCACAGAGCAGAATCCCGAAGGTGTCTGGACCGCTTGAATTCCAGGACGGACTCGCATATCTGATGAAGACCGACATCCTGAAAGAGGTGATGTATTTCTCCTATGAGCAAGGCTCATTCGCCAACCTGTACCCGCTCTCCGCCTCGGAAGTAAGGGAGGTCATCCGCATGAACCGCAACGGGGAGAAACCGGAATCGCTCAAGACTGAGCCCGCTCCTTCCGCCCCTGAATTCATTTCCGCCGTCGGAGATGACAGCATCACAAGATTCGACGACACAAGGAAGAAGAGGCGCAATAACCAGAAACGCAGAAACCACCAGAGGAACAACAAGGGCAAACAGGAGTCCTGACATGAATGCAGTCAGGGCATATCGCATCTTATCCGCAGGGCCGGCACTGCTGCTGGTCATGTGTCTTGTCTGCTGCTCGGCACCCGACACCTGGGAGATGTTCGTGAAGAATACCGGGGACGGGGACAGGTCGGAATATATTTTCCCCTTGAAGATGTCTGACAGCCTGGCTATATATGACATCGAACTGTTCACAAGGCTTGACATATCCGACGCGGCATTCGCTGCATTGCCGGAGGTCATTCCTCTCAATATCACATACACTTCTCCCTCAGGGACAGGATATTACGAAGAGGCGGGCATTCCGAAGAACGGATGGAGCAGGGCATCGCATTTCTCTTATGAATACAGACTCCCGTTCAGGCAGGGACTGATTCCGGTTGAATACGGGGACTGGTCCATGTCCATCGACATTCCCGAGGAGGCAGGCATAGAGGGTCTCCGGGGCTTCGGGATACGAGTCACCAGAAAAAACCGGACAAGATGATGGAAAAGACAATCATAGCGGCTGTCGCAGACAACCTGGCAATAGGCAGGGACAATTCCCTGCTCTGGCATCTTTCAGAAGACCTGAAATTCTTCAAGCGGACAACATCAGGATACCCTGTCATCATGGGCAGGAGGACATTCGAGTCGATAGGAAGACCTCTGCCGCACAGGCTGAACATCGTTGTCTCTCATGATTTCAGAGCAGAAGGGACGGTGACGGCCGGCTCGCTTGAAGAAGCATTCTCCATTGCCGGGAAATATTTCTCGGAGCAAGGGATGAGTGACGGGAAATGCTTCATAATCGGAGGCGGGCAGATATACAGGGATGCGATGGAATATGCGGATACATTGCTCATCACCCATGTAAAGGCAACCATTGATGATGCCGACACTTTCTTCCCGGAAATCGACTCGCGGATATGGGAGATGACAGAGTGCTCGGAGACATTTACTGATGCGGAGAGCGGATACTCTTACGAATTCGTGACATACAGACGCAGACAACGATAACCATGCCGGAGCGCGGCTGCCCCCTGTCCGGCTGAAACAAGATCTGACAATGGAGAGAGAACATTTCAAGAGCACGTTCGGTGTGCTTATGGCCATGGCAGGCTCTGCCATAGGACTCGGCAATCTGTGGAGATTCCCGTATATGGTGGGCGTATACGGCGGAGCCGCATTCATTTTCGTTTATATCATCCTTGTATTCCTGCTCTGTCTGCCGATTCTCTTTTCCGAAGTGATTGTCGGCAGGAGAAGCCATACAAACGCCTTTTCAGCATTCGGGAGACTCGCACCGGGCAGCCGCTGGAAATGGGCCGGAGTCCTGATGGTCGCGACTCCGATACTTGTCGTGTCGTACTACAGTGTCATAGGCGGCTGGTCTCTGGAGTACCTGGCAAAGTCCTGTACATTCAATTTCACTCACGGGGCAAGCCGGACCGAACTCGGAGCCATATTCAACGATTTTATCACATCCACATGGATGCCCATAATATGGCATACCGTGTTCATGCTGCTGACGGCGGCGGTAGTCCTCGGCGGGGTCAACAAGGGAATCGAGAAGTTCGGCAAGGTGATGATGCCGGTACTGTTCCTCACGGTGATAGCCATCGCCATACGTTCGGTCACATTGCCGGGGGCACAGGAAGGTCTTGCGTATCTTTTCAGACCAGATTTTTCGAAAATAGATGCTTCTGTGTGCGCGGCCGCCCTCGGGCAGGGATTCTTCTCCCTCTCTGTAGGATTCGGCATAATGCTGACATACGGCTCATACACGAGGAAAGACGAGAATATAGCATCATATTCCACCTTGACGGCTGTTGCCGACCTGCTCTTTGCACTGATTGCCAGCTGCGCGATAATGCCGGCGGTATTCGCTTTCGGACTCGACCCGCAGGAAGGTCCCGGGCTTGTGTTCGAGACACTCCCGTTCATCTTTGCCAACATGCCGGCAGGGGATATCATCGCCATACTGTTCTTCCTGGCCCTCCTCGTGGCGGCTCTCACATCCTCTGTGTCTCTTTTCGAGGTCGGAGTGGCTTATCTTGTTGAAGAGAGACATCTTACAAGAAGAGTATCCGTGTGCATCGTATTCGCTGTCACATGGATACTCGGTATCTTCTGTTCGCTGTCATTCGGCCTGCTCTCCGGGATAGACATCCTCGGGAACACCATATTCAATTTCTTCGACAAGATGTCTGCCAACTATCTGATGCCGCTCGGGGCATTACTGATAGTGATTTTCACAGGATGGAAGATGAAAAAGCCGGATGTGATTGACGAATTCACCAACGGAGGGACATTGGCAGGAAACCGGCGCATTTCCGGCATCGTGTATTTCCTCATCCGATATGTCGCTCCGCCGGTAATAGTCATCATTTTCATTTCGAACCTGCTGTAGGGGATATCCTGGCGGCAAAGCCTCCTCCAGGAGCCATGTGGACTGTCATGCTGCGGGACTGAGGCACAGGCATGCTTTCCATGACATAGTCCCTGGCAGCCTTGTCCGCATTTGCCCCGTCCTTATAGACAGTCATCGTATAATCCCCTTCAGGAAGGAAGGAAAGGTCAAGTGTGATGTCCCTTGCAGTCCAGTCTGTCATCGCTCCCACATACCATTCGTCTCCGCTACGGCGGGCCATGGCAATATATTCGGCAATCCTGCCGTCCATGGCGACTGTCTCATCCCACACAGTAGGGATGGCGGAGATGAACTCCATACATTCCTGCTCACGCATATAATTGGACGGGGAGTCGCACATCATGGTAAGTGGAGACTCGAACACCACATACTCGGCCAGTTGGCGGCAGCGGGTCCCCTGGCTCATCGGCTCAGAATTGACAGGCCGGTAATTTCCTTTTGAGGCGTTTCTCATCGCCCCCTGTGTATAGTCAAGAGGACCTGCCACCATCCTTATGAAAGGGACAGTGACATCGTATGTCACCTGATCTGTCTCGGGTCCTGACCATTTCATCTGCTCCAGACCGTGCACTCCTTCATAGTTAATCACATTCGGGTATGTCCTGTTCAGCCCGACAGGCTTGTATGTGCCATGGAAGTCGACCATAAGCCCGTAACGCGCAGCTGTCTCGGCAGCCCTGCGGTGGAAATCGACAGCCGCCTGGTCATCCCTGTCCATGAAATCGATCTTGAAGCCCTT
This sequence comes from uncultured Bacteroidales bacterium, assembly GCA_944323505.1. Taxonomy (GTDB): domain Bacteria; phylum Bacteroidota; class Bacteroidia; order Bacteroidales; family UBA932; genus Cryptobacteroides. Next base: position 31,683 of record CALUST010000015.1, on the reverse strand, counting down.
TATCCCCATATCGGAATAATGCCTGCAGACCTCTTCCATATCCTTGTCGAACGCATAGTAGCCCGCCCAAAGGATAAGACCGACATTTTTCCCGGCCGCATAGTCAGCCAAAGCCTGAAGATCAAGTCCCGGTATTACCTGCAGAAGATCAGCCTTGCCTTTTACAGACCATCCCTCATCGAGGATGACATATTCTATCCCGTGGTCTGCCGCGAAATCAATATAATACTCGTAGGTCTCGTTGTTGATGCCTGTCTTGAAACTTACATCGTAGAGATTCCAGTCGTTCCACCATTCCCATGCCACCTTGCCGGGACGCACCCAACTGTAGTCGGCATCAGGATCGGCAGGGGCGGCGAGACGGTAGACCATGTCGCTGTCCGCAAGCTTCCTGTCCTCATCGGCCACAATCAATATCCTCCACGGGAACGACGTGCCTTTCTCATACCGGGCAATGTACTCCTTGCGGGTCTTGACGACTCCCTGGAGCATATTGTGACCGCCCTGGACTATTTCATCAGGATAACCTGCAAACACTCCTTTCAGGACAGAAGAGCCGTCGGCATTGTGCAGATACATCCCGGGATAATCCACAAGGTCAGATTCTGTGATGCATATCTTCTTCCCTTCCGGGGCTTCTATGACTATCGGCAGGAAAGCCAGTCGCCTTGCATCCCATCCGCTCAGCCTCGTGTGCGCGTAAGTATTCTCGAATGAATTGAAGAACTGGCTCCCGAAATCGTCCGTAAAGTCCCTCACATAAGGGATATATGCATTCCAGTCATCAGGGAATGCAAATTCCGCCCTTTCGGAGAGCACCTTGAACGGCTTGCGGGACTTTGACACGAAACGGTATGCCACTCCGTCGTCATAGGCCCTGAACATAAGGTCAAAACCCTTGAACTTCAATGTAAGGAAATTATACCTGTCTGTGACTATGTCCTTCTTGTAGAAAAGGGCCTCAATGTCCGAATCCTCGCTTCCTGAGACTGATTTCAGGAATCCGGAGCCTTCTCCATAGACTGTCCCGTCGGAAAGTGTCATTGAAATATACGAGTCATCCAGAATGGTCTCCCCGTCATATCCGACAGTCCAGAAGACCTTGTCCCCCACATTAATCTCGGCTTTCAGCCTTCCGTCAGGAGAGTCGAGGACGAATTTTCTGACATCCCGGCTCCCGGCGGCAGAGAGAGGCAAGACAGACAGGAATGACATGAGCACCGCCACATGAAGTGCACCTGTAAGCAATCGAAGTTTCATATCTGTTATCAATTATTCGGTTTATCTGACAAACATAATCAAATTTAGGGCGACGAAATGATATTTTCCGCTCAATCTTTTGCAGGAAGCCCCATCTTTTCCTTCATTTCCCTCAGCAGGTCAAATGCCTGCAACGGGGTCATATTATTGAGGTCCGCCGCATTGAGGTCGTCCCGGAGTGACATCAGCAGAGGGTCCTCCAGCTGGAAGAAAGACAGCTGCAGAGACCCGTCACTCTCAATACGCCCCTCTCTGATATTGTGCGCCCGTACTTTCCTGGCGGGACCGGTGGATGTCCCCTCCTTGGACTCCCTGTTCTCCTGGCTTTCCAGTGCGGCCAATGTCCTTTCCGCAGAATCAATCACCTGGCGCGGCATACCGGCCAGTCTCGCCACATGGATACCGAAACTGTGGGCGACACCGCCTTCTTTGAGTTTGCGGAGGAAAATGACGTTCCTGCCCACCTCCTTCACGGCGATATGGAAATTCCTGACTCTCGGATAAATCCCCTCAAGGTCGTTCAGTTCATGATAATGAGTGGCAAAAAGGGTCTTCGCCCCGTGTCCGTACTCATGAATGTACTCGACAATCGCACGGGCTATCGACATGCCGTCATAGGTGGATGTGCCGCGTCCGATCTCATCAAGCAGTACAAGAGACCTGGATGAGAGGTTGTGAAGAATCATGGACGTCTCAAGCATCTCGACCATAAACGTCGATTCCCCTCTCGAAATGTTGTCCGAAGCCCCTACTCTCGTGAACAGCTTGTCGCAATATCCGATGGAAGCCGACGCGGCCGGCACATAGGAACCTATCTGCGCAAGCAGCACTATCAGCGCGGTCTGGCGCAGAAGCGCGGACTTACCCGCCATATTGGGACCGGTAAGGATGATTATCTGCTGTGTCTTGTCGTCAAGATAGATGTCATTCGGCACGAACTCCTCTCCCGCCGGCATCAATGTCTCTATCACAGGATGCCTTCCTGCCCTGATGTCTATCGCATGCCCGTCATTCATCTCCGGACGGCAGTACCTGTTGGTCACGGCGAGTTCGGCAAAGCCTGCAAGCACATCGAGTCTGGCAATGATGCGGCAATTGTTCTGTATCACAGGTATGCTGTCCTGTATCCTGGCCACGAGTCCGGCATAGATCCTGGATTCAAGCATATAGATACGCTCCTCCGCCCCGAGTATTTTCTCTTCGTATTCCTTGAGTTCGGCAGTGATGTATCTCTCCGCGTTGACGAGGGTCTGTTTCCTGATCCAGTCCTCAGGAACCTTGTCCTTGTGCGAATTGCGGACTTCCAGATAATAGCCGAAGACCGAATTGTAATTGATTTTCAGGGAGGTGATGCCCGTCCTCTCCATTTCGCGCTGCTGTATCTGCAGCAGTATGTCCTTGCTGTGCCGGGCAAGATTGCGCAGATTGTCCAGTTCGCTGTCAACCCCCGCCGCAATCACGTCCCCCTTGCCGATAGCGGCAGCAGGGTCAGGCATCATGGTCCTGGTCAGATCATCAAGAAGGGAGGAACAGTCCCCCAGTGCCTCCATCATCTTGTCCAGCGGAGCCACATTGCGCCCCTTGCATATCGACACTATCGGGGCTGTCTGCTCCAGTCCGCGCTTCAGTTGCATCACCTCACGAGGCGATATCTTGCCTGCGGCAGCCCTTGAAATGATCCTCTCAAGGTCTCCGATATTCCCGATGAGTTCCTGCAGATGCTGCAGGTCTTCACCGTGACTCACGAAATGTCCAACCACATCATATCTGGAGCCCAGTTCAGCAAGGTCCATGACAGGCATGGCAAGCCAGGAGCGGAGAAGCCTTGCCCCCATCGGGGACGAACATCTGTCAATCACCGACACAAGTGATACTCCCTCGCCCCCTGCGGCGGACGAGAACACCTCCAGATTGCGGAAAGTGAACCTGTCCATCCATACGAAGCCCGTCTCGTCAATCCTTGAAATGGAGCAGATGTTCTTCAGACCGGTATGCTGTGTCTGCTCCAGATATACCAGCAATGCCCCGGCAGATGTCACACCGAGAGGGAACTGACTGATTGCAAAACCTTTAAGAGAGTCCACACCGAACTGTTTCTTCAACTTCTCTACTGACGCCTCATAGACAAACGCCCACTCGTCAAGTGTGGATATATAGTATCCGTCACCGAACCTCTCCCTGACTCCCTTGGCACAACTCCTCGGCACAAGGAGTTCCTTCGGTGCAAATGAAGAGAGCAGCGTCGCGATATATTCCAGACTTCCCTCGGCCACCTGGAACGTGCCTGTGGAGACATCCAGAAATGCCACACCGCATCTGTCCTTCTCAAACGTAAGTCCGGCGAGATAGTTATGCTCCTTCTGTTCGAGGAGCTGGTCGCTGAACGCTATACCGGGAGTGACAAGTTCCGTCACTCCCCTCTTTACTATCTTTTTTGTGAGTTTGGGGTCCTCGAGCTGGTCGCACACAGCCACCTTGTATCCTGCCCGTACCAGTTTCGGAAGATAGATATCCAATGAGTGATGGGGGAAACCCGCAAGAGGAACGGACGAAGCCGAGCCGTTGGCCCTCTTGGTGAGCACGATTCCGAGGACCTTGCTGGCAATGAGCGCATCATCGGCAAAAGTCTCGTAGAAATCCCCTACCCTGAACAGCAGGACGGCTTCCGGATGCTCTGCCTTCACCTTGAAATATTGTTTCATCAACGGAGTCTCGACTATCTTTTCCTGTGTCATCTTCTATTTCTGTTATAAAATCGGAAAACAACAAATTTACAACTTATTCAGCAAGTCCGGGACGTCCCCTGCAAAAAAAATTATATATCTTTGTGAGATTTATGAAACGGGTGCTTGTCATAACATATTACTGGCCGCCATCGGGAGGCTCCGGGGTACAGAGATGGGTGAAATTCTCCAAATTCCTGCCGGAAAACGGATGGCAGCCCGTCATTTTCACCCCAGAGAATCCTGATCTCGCACTGAAAGACAAGACCCTCGAGGAGGAGATTCCGGAATGCGCGGAAATCATCAGAAGGCCTATCATTGAACCTTACGGCATCTACAGAAGGCTGTGCGGCAGGTCAGAGGCCTCACAAGAGGAGGTAAATCCCATCAACGGGCAGAAGAAGAGTCTGATGCAGAGGCTGTCGATGTACGTCAGAGGCAATTTCTTCATACCAGACCCGAGATGCCTGTGGATAAGACCGTCCGTAAGATTCCTGAAAAAATACCTCAAGGAACATCCGGTAGATGTGATAGTCAGCACCGGGCCTCCGCACTCAATGCATCTGATAGCACGGCAGGTCGCACTGGCGACAGGGACACCGTGGATTGCGGACTTCCGTGACCCGTGGACGAAGATGTTCTATTTCAAGCATCTGCATCTCGGGAAAAGGGCTGAGGCAAGACATATAAGGCTGGAAAAGCAGGTCCTTGACGATGCATCTGTCATCGTGGCCGTATCCCCGCTGGTACGGGACGACTTCAGGAAGATGACAGATACCCCTGTCGAACTCATAACGAACGGCTATGACGAGAGCGATTTCGAACAGGTCGTCGAACCTGACGGATATTTCAATATTGTGCATACCGGCCTGTTCGCCTCTGACGGCAATCCTGAAGTGCTGTGGAAAGTGCTGTCGGAGAAATGCAGGGAAGACATGACATTCAAGAAGATGCTCAGGATACGCCTGGCAGGGAAGACCGACAGGACCATAACAGACTCCATCATGGGATATGGCCTGGGGGAGAATCTGCTTGATCTGGGATACCAGTCCCATCAGACAGCGGTCAGGGAACAGAAAGGGGCTTCGCTGCTCCTCCTCCCGCTCAGGAAAGAGCCTGAGTACAAGGCCGTGCTCCCGGGCAAGCTCTTTGAATATCTGGCATCATGCAGGCCTGTGCTCGGCATCGGGCAGACAGACGGGGCTATGGCAACGATATTGCATGAGACCGGGGCCGGGACAGTATTCGACTGGAATGACAGCATGGGCATCGCCTCCTATATGGACAAGTGCTGGGCGGAGTTCCGTACCGGTGCCCCGGAGATACCGGCAGAGAATATAGAACAATATTCCAGAAAGTCACTGACCAGGAAGATGGCGGGACTGATGGAATCACTCATAGAACGAAATTTTCAGAAATAATGGACAGAAGATCTTTGGCAGTCAGGATTGGGGCATTCCTGGGAACAGTCGTCTTATTCATAGTCATATCTTATGCATTCGTCCCGGAAGTCCTGAGCGGCAAGATAGTGAACCAGTCAGACATCTCAGGATGGCACGGAATGGCTCATGAAGCCCTGGAATACAATCAGGCCCATCCTGACGACAAGACAGCATGGACCAATTCAATGTTCGGGGGAATGCCGACAGTCACCATGTATGACGATTTCGACGGGGACTGGACTGATGTGATATATGATTTCCTGCTCACAGGGGCAAGACCGGCATCGTACATCTTCGTGGCTCTGCTTGGAGGCTTCCTGCTCATGCTCTCATTAGGGATAAGCCCGTTCCTTGCTATAGCTGGAGCCATAGCCATTGCATTCTGCTCATACAATATGCAGATTATCCAGGTGGGGCACAACACAAAGATGCAGGCGATTGCATTCATGCCATGGGTACTCGCCGGGATGGTGTATACTTACAGACAGGCGATGAAAGGATTCAGGGAAGACGGGAAAGACGGCACTGGCTCATGGAAGACCTGGCTTCCGGGCACCGTACTCGGGGCCACACTATTCGCTTTTGCCCTCAGTTTCCAGATAAAGGCCAATCATCCGCAGATAACATATTATCTCGCCATCATCATTTTCATATATGCGATAGTATGTCTTGTCCGGCTGCTTGTCAGCAAGAGTCATCGCAAAGGTATTCCAAGATTCCTTGCCGCATCGGCACTGCTGCTGGTCATAGGGGGTGTCGGGATAGCGACAAACCTCAACAAGCTCATCCCGACGATGAACTATGCCAAATATACCATGCGCGGAGGTTCCGAACTGACTCCTTCACATGAGATGGAGAATGACAAGGGACTTGACCTCGACTATGCCACTGCATGGTCATACGGTATTGAGGAGACTCCGAACCTGCTGATTCCCGACTTCAACGGAGGAGCATCTTCCGGAGCGATACGCTTCGCCGGTTCCGAGACAGAGTCCCTGCTCAGAGAGGCCGGACAGCCCAATGTCGACATGATAATGCAGAGCCTGCCTCTGTATTGGGGTCCGCAGCCGTTCACGGCAGGCCCGATGTATATGGGAGCCGTCACTGTCTTCCTTTTCGTCCTGGGGTTGTGCCTCTATGACAGGAAAGAGAAGTGGTGGCTGGCAATTGCCACGGTCCTGGCGATATTCCTTGCCTGGGGCAGTCATTTCATGTGGTTCACGAGACTTTGGTTCGAATACGCCCCTCTGTACAACAAGTTCAGGACTGTCTCTATGGCTCTTGTCATCCTTCAGGTGACATTGCCGATACTCGGATTCATGGTACTGGACAGGATACTGAAAGGGGATTATGCACATGACAAGGTCACAAGAGGGATAGCGGTATCTGCCGCTGTCACAGGGGGGTTCTGCCTGCTGTTCTGGCTGTTCCCGGGTCTGGCAGGGACATTTGTCGGGGCATCCGATGCCGGACTGCCTGACATTCTTGCCGATACCCTTGCCGATGACCGCAGGACAATGCTTGCCCATGATGCGAGAAGAAGTTTCTTCCTGATCGCCGTATCGGCAGCCCTCATATATTGGGCATCTGTCCGCGGAAAAAAGAACGGCGCACAGACAGTCTCATCACGGAACATAGCCCTTGCAGGAGCGGCAATGGCCCTGCTTATGGTCATAGACCTCTTCCCTGTCGGGAAAAGATACCTCAACAAGGATCATTTCGTATCAAGAAGGGAATTTACAGGGCAGTTCACACAACGTCCTGTGGACAAGATGATACTTTCCGACCCGGACCTCGACTACCGTGTACTGGACATAAGCGTGAACACATTCAATGACTCGCACCCGAGTTACTGGCACAAGTCCATCGGAGGATACAGCCCGGCAAAACTGCAGAGATACCAGGATCTCATAGAGCAATACCTTACAGGCGAAATCAACAGCATAATAAATACCGTGAACTCATCGGCCACCATACAGGATGTGGAGGCTTCCCTCCCGGAAATCCCAGTCACTTCCATGCTGAACGGACGATACATAATCATCGGCGGGGAATATCCTCCGGTGGTCAACAGCGAGGCTTTCGGAAATTGCTGGTTTGTGGACTCCGCTGTCCGCGCGGCTACACCTGATGATGAGATTGCCCTCCTGCGCGATACCGACCTGAGACAATCGGCAGTCATCGGGGATGACTTCTCATGGGCGAGAGAACGTATCGACTCTCTCGGAACTCTCGCGCACCACGACACGGCACCGGCAGATTCGATATGGATGACATCCTATTCCCCGAAAGAACTGAGATACACCTCCAGGACTTCTGCCGAAAGAGCCGTCATCTTCAGCGAGATCTATTATCCTGAAGGATGGCATCTGAGCATTGACGGAAAACCTGCTGAGCTCTTCCGCGCCGACTGGATTCTCCGTGGGGCATTCATCCCTGCCGGAGAACATGAGATCACAATGAGGTTCGAACCTCAGTCGTATATCACCGGAGAACGGCTTTCAAGGGCATCATCAGTCACACTCATCATTCTCCTGCTGCTGTCCGGTACAGGCGCCGCCGTGCTCGGGAGAAAGAAAGACTACTGATTTCCTGCAGGAAGCCATCTGTCAGGCTCCCAGTCAGGGCAGATGTATTCCCCGTCATGATCAATGCGGAATGCAAGATATGTAATCGGGATTCCCTGGGCAAGATACTGTGACTCATAGAAAGTCTGTACCTGAAACAGGGCATCCACAGCATCCTTGCCGCACACTGAGGCCAGCGGGGAAGAGAGCAGATGCCTGTATGCACCTGAATCCTCAAGCCCGTCAGCCATGGCAGGCACGGCCCCGTTCTCAAAGAAACTACCGGCAAGCACCTTGGCGGCTGCCTTTCCGTAAATATCTGTAGAGCAAGCCAGTATCTCCAGTCCGTTCTGCCTGGCTATCTCATGGGTATATTCATGCAGATACCTGCTGTCTGTCTTCAGATGCACAATCCCTTCCCTTTTCAGAAAACACCTGTATCTTGACAGGAAAAGAGGGGATGTCAGACGTTTCTTCTCACGTCCTATCTGCGGATCGGCGAAAGTAATCCATATCTCCGAGATTTCCCCGGGACCGAAAAGAGAGCCTATGAACTCTATTCTCGTCCTGAGAAATGCGACATTCGGCAATTGGTGTTCATGGGCATACTTGGCCCCTTTCCACAGGCGAGCCCCCTTGATGTCCACTCCGATATAATTGCAGCCGGGATTGCGCAAAGCCAGGTCAATCGTATATTCCCCCTTGCCGCATCCCAGTTCGACGACTATCGGCCTGTCATTCCCGAACACCTTGTCCCCCCAATGTCCTTTCAGGGGGTGGTCTTTCCCGAAGACCTCGTCTGTCCGGGGCTGTATAAGACAGGAGAATGTCTCATTCTCCTTGAATTTTCTGATTTTGTCCTTTCCCATAACAAGATTATACTGCTACCGGAGCCTTTATTGCCGGCCACGGGTCATATCCTTCAAGTGTGAAATCCTCATACCTGAAGTCAAGAATATTCTTCACATCCGGATTGAGTTTCATTACAGGGAGGGCCCTCGGCTCTCTTGAAAGCTGTAATGCGACCTGGTCAAAATGATTGCGATAAATATGCGTATCCCCGGTAGTGTGGACAAAGTCTCCCGGCTCAAGCCCGCAGACCTGGGCAATCATCATTGTCAGGAGAGCATAGGATGCGATATTGAACGGCACACCGAGGAAGACATCCGCACTTCTCTGATAAAGCTGGCAGGACAGTCTCCCCTCCGCAACATAGAACTGGAACAACGTATGGCACGGAGGCAGGGCCATCTTGTCCACTTCTGCAGGATTCCACGCCGACACAATCATCCTTCTTGAGTCAGGATGACTTCGGATCATCTCTATCACTCCTGACAACTGGTCTATGGTACGTCCGTCAGGAGCAGGCCAGCTGCGCCACTGATGCCCGTACACAGGGCCGAGGTCCCCGTTCTCATCTGCCCACTCATCCCAGATGGACACCCCATGCTCCTTGAGGTATCTTATGTTAGTATCTCCTGCGATGAACCACAGAAGTTCATAAATTATCGATTTCAGATGCACTTTCTTGGTAGTCAGCAAGGGGAAGCCGTCAGCAAGATTGAATCTCATCTGATAGCCGAACACGCTCTGGGTCCCTACCCCCGTCCTGTCCTCCTTCATCACGCCGTGCTCGCGGATATGCCTCAACAGATCAAGATACTGTCTCATCTCACAACCTTGAACGCAAAGATTATAGCCTCTTCAAACACTTCTCCCGGACGCAATACAGTTGACGGGTATTCCTGCTTGTTCGGAGAGTCCGGATAGTGCTGGCACTCTATGGCCACCCCGTCATAGTCATTGTAGGACCTGCCGCATTTGCCCTCCGGGCATCCTGCAAGCCAGTTGCCGGTGTACACCTGCACTCCAGGCTGGGTGGTAAGCACTTCCACCATCCTGCCGCTTTCGGGAGAACAGAGCTCTGCAGCCGACTGTATCTGTCCCGGCTCATAACCGTCAATCACCCAGCAATTGTCATATCCCTTGCCGTATTTCAAAGCAGGGAAATCCTCATTGATGTCCCTTCCGAGCGGCTTGGCCGACACGAAATCCATCGGTGTCCCCGCGACAGGCTCGCTTTCGCCGACAGGAATGAGAGTCTCATCGGTAGGCAAGTATTCGGAAGCATTGAGCCTGAGCTGATGCCCGAGGACACTGCCGCTCCCTTCCCCGTTGAGGTTGAAATATGTGTGGTTGGTGAGATTGACTACCGTCGGGGCGTCGCATTCAGCAGTGAGAGTCAGCCGCAACTCGTTCTCCTCGCTCCAGTCATATCTGGCAACTACCTTGAGCGCTCCGGGATAACCCATTTCCCCGTCTTCCGAATAGTACATGAACTCCACTCCGCCTTTCTCGATACGGCTGTCCCATACCTTGTTCTGGAAACCTTCAGGGCCTCCGTGAAGATGGTTCGGACCATTGTTTACAGGCAGTTCATACTCCTTGCCGTCAAGGGAGAACCGGCCTTTTGCTATCCTGTTGGCATAGCGTCCCGGAATCTTGCCGGCACAAGGGCCGTCTCCGAAATAACTCATCGGGTCCTTGTATCCGAGCACCACGTCTGCAAGCCGTCCGTCCTTGTCAGGCACGACAGCGGCCACCAGAGCCGCTCCGACACTCGCCACCTGGATATATGCCCCGCTTTCATTTGTAAGAGTATAGCGGTAAATCTCCTTGCCGTCAGGGGTCTTTCCCCAGAGTTCCTTGCTGATATTCATGACTGATATGTTTAATTTCAATTAGGGATTTCAGATACAGCCTTTAAAGATAATGACAAATTTCCCGTCAGGCAAATCTTTCTGCTGTCATGGATTTCCTGCCTCCTGATTTCTCAGAAAGGCGAAGACAGTCTTTTCCGGGGCATCCTTGAGAATGACGGTCTTGTCCCTGTCAAGCACATAAAGGGACGGGGTTGCGCGGACATCATACAGGACATCGTCCCTGATGACATGGTTGTGGTCATAGCCGTTGTACCAATCCTCCGGATATTCATCGGGATATTCATACCATGACCTGACATCTTCATCGATATAGATGTTGACCACAGCCACTTTCCCAGAACGCACCTGACCGCTCAGGACCGGGTCGGTCCTCATCTCCCTGACTATGGCCCTGCAGGACTCGCATCCCGGATTGGAAAAGAACAGCAGGGTATAGTCGGCATTTATCCCGTGCAACGAACGGACATTCCCGTACCTGTCTGAAAAACTGAAGTCATTGGCAGTTGTGCCCGGCCTGTTGAGTGAGCACATAGCCGCATCATGACAGTATATCTGCCTGAGCGACGGTGCGGTGCCTTCATACCGGGACAGGCCGTCGGCAAATATCAGATACAGGTCTTCGTTCCTGAACGGGGAATTCGGGTCGTAGAAATACTTCCTTGCGAGTCCCGCAACCGCATCCAGGACATTGGACAAGGAGTCATGCCTGTCGAAAGATTGCGCAGCATCATACAGTCTCTGTACGGAAAAGCCCGCCTTCTCAGCCCCGGTCACACGCAGGATGCCAGTATAGTCGGCAAATGCCTGCTCCAAGTCTTCGTCCGACACTCCGTTGACATATAAGGAATCGCATCTGTATACCTCTGATGTATCAAGAAACCTGTCCCAGAAATGCTCCGCGAGGTAGTCCGCCGCATCATCCCGTCCTGAGACCATGCGCGGCACCTGTACTGCAGGAAACGGCCGTATATCCGCTTCCTCTGCTGATGTGCGGCAGCTGCATACCCCTGCAATCCAGCACAGGAGAATCCCTGCCATTAAAAACATCCGGTGCCTACGGTTCATCTCTGCGTCAGTTTGGTCATGGCAAAATTATACAAATTCACCGACAAAAAGACTTTCCTGTGCATGATAAAGATTTTTTGTGACTATTTTTGCATCCTGTACAAACCTGACGATATAATGAGACTTTTGAGATTCCTGACCGTACTGTTGCTGCTGACTGCCACGCTGAAGTCCGCCGCACAGTTCTATTCCCTTGGGGACGATCCGGGAAGACTCAAATGGTACAGCATAGAGACGCAGGGGTACAGGCTCATCTATCCCGATGGACTCGACTCTCTTGCAAGAGTCTACGGAAGACTCCTCGAACAATACCGTATGCCGGTATCCTATAGCGCAGGCTATGTCCCTGGAGAGATGGGCGCAGGCAAGTTCCCTGTAGTCATCCATCCGTACAATGCCATGTCGAACGGCTCGGTGGCCCTGGCTCCTTCCAGAATGGACATATTCTCCTCTCCAGAAGCATCCGGAGCCGAAGCCATGCCGTGGGAGCAGATGCTCGCAATCCACGAATCCCGCCATGTGGCACAGGTCCAGTTCGGCATGAGCCACGTCTTCCGGCCATTCTACCGTATTTTCGGTGAGATGTTCCCCGGAGCCATGTCAGGGCTTTATCCCTGCAAATGGATGATGGAAGGGGATGCCGTCATAGCCGAGACAGCCTTGACAGATGCCGGAAGGGGACGGTCGGCCGACTTCCTCAACTATTTCATGGCCGCTTTCGACAGCGGAGATTTCAGAAACTGGAACAGATGGAGGTACGGCTCGTACAGATATTATACCCCGGATCATTATGCTGTCGGCTACATGGCAATAAGCGGGCTGAGATACAGGTCCGGCAACCCGTATTTCACCGGTGACTACCTGCACCATGTCGCCAGAAGACCATACGACGTCCTCGCTTTCTATGACATGAGCAGGGAACTCACGGGCAAAGGGTTCAGGAAGGCTTTTCAGGAGACCATGCACATATACCATGACATCTGGAAACAGGAGAGAGAGTTGCGTAAGCCGTTCATCCCGGCCGAGAATGTTTCAGGCAGCCACAGACTCTATACCGGATATTCAGAACTGATGGACATATCCGGGGAGATCCACGCCCTGAAGGAAGGAATCGCAGAATCCTGCTCTCTGATCAAAATCGACAAGGATGGGAAAGAACACCGCCTGACATCATTCGGGAACATTTCAGGTCCTGTACACTATTCCGATACTTCGAAAATGATATGGTGGAGCGAATATCTCCCGGACAAGAGATGGTCTCTGAAGATAAATTCCGCAATCCGGGGATATGACCTTGAAAGGAAACGGAAGGTGACACTCGTAAAGGACGGCAAAAGATTCAATCCCGTCCCCTCCCCGTCAGGGACAGAACTGCTCACTGTCTGCTATCCGGTATCAGGAGGCTCCATGCTCGAAATACTTGACTCCTCAACCGGTGAATGCAAATATTCAATCCAGGCTCCCGACTCTCTCCAACTGACGGAAGCGGTATGGCATGACGGAAAGATATTCGCTGCAGCAATCTCAGGGAGAGGATACGGGCTCTACAATATCGGACAGGAAGAAGGGGACTCATGGTCCGTCTCCCTCAATCCGCAGCCAGTAAGAATCTCGCGGCTCGAATCGTCCGGAGGCAGTCTGTATCTTGTCTCTGACAAGAACGGGGTAAATGAACTGTACAGGTTTGACCCCATATCGGGAAGACTGTATATGATGACTTCGACTCCGTACGGGGCGGATGATTTCAGGTTCAGTGAGGACGGCTCCATGCTCTATTATGCCTCTGTAGGGACTGAAGGCAAAGAAATATTCAGAACCCGGGTATCAGATCTTCTCAACAAGGAGACTTCATTCGGGGACATCCACAGACATGTCATTGCCGACGAACTGTCAAGGCAGGAAAAGATGATAGCGGCAGACAGGCCTGCCCCTGACCCGGCCGTATTCTCGTCTCCTAAGAGATACCGGAAATTCCCCCATCTTTTCAACATACATTCCTGGGCGCCGTTCTATTTCAATGTTGACAAAATAATGTCAATGAGCTATGACCGGTTCTACGAACTGGCCTCGCCCGGAGCGATAATCCTCATGCAGAACCGACTGGGCACCATGTCCGGAAGCGTCGGATATTCAGCGCACAAGGATCCCTATGACGCAGGCCACTGGAGGCACTCTGCACATGCCGAATTCACGTATTCCGGACTGTATCCTGTCCTTGAGGCCTCTGTAGACTTCAATGACAGGGCGGCACGATACTACGGATTCAACGGCTATGTCCTGCCTGACATGCAGTCTTATATGCTCTCCATGTCAGGGACGGCATCACGAAGCCCTTATGTGCAAGGCAGCATTTCTGCATATATCCCGTTCAACCTTACGTCAGGAGGCTGGTCAAGAGGCATCATCCCGCAGATTTCATATTCTGTCTCAAACGATATCATTGACACAGGCATCAATTATTACAGGCTGGCTGCACATCAGGAGACAGAAGAAGATGACGCTGCTCCGGAACTGCTCGGATACACCCTGGGACGCAAGATGGTAAGACAGAGTCTGGGAGCATCAGTCAGGGCATACTCCATGAGACCGGCAGCCGGCTCTGAAATCTATCCGGACCTGGGTGTAGGCATCGAGGCTGGCGCGGTCTTCAGCCCCGGCATGACAGACTGGGTGTCCCCTGCGGCCTATGCCTACCTGTACGGCTACTTGCCGGGTATCACGAAGACCCAGGGACTGCGTCTTTCTGCCACAGCCCAGTTTGCTCTGGACAAGCAGGCGATATTGCATACAGGAGTCATAAATACCCTGCCGAGAGGGTTCTCGGGCAACAGCCCGCTCAACGACCTGCTGATACAGCAGCAGTCCAGTCTGAAAATATCTGCGGACTACGCTATCCCTGTCTATGTGGGGGATTTCAGCATAGGCTCGGTATTCTATGGCAAGCGTGCCCTCGTGACCCCGCATTTTGACTATTCTTTCTTCAATGGAGGAGGGCTGTTTTCTGCCGGTCTTACGGCACAGATCGAATTCGGTTGCTTCTTCTGGATAGGCGCTCCCATAAGTATAGGTGTCACCTGGTCCTATAACGGCGGACCTTCATTCAATGCCCTTGCTGCAGACGGCATGGACATGAACAGGCATTACATAGGGCCCGCCATAAGTTTCAGCCTGCCGTAAACTTGTAATGCACCTGCATTATTACCCCTGAAAATATCGCAGGCCGTGAAATTTCGGACGGCGTGGCCGCCCGTGGCCTCGTGAACGGGAGGGACCCATACAAAGTATGGGAGGGATTTACCGGCCCGAACATTTACGGCCTGCTTAAACAAAGGGGATTTTTTGCAGATAGTCAATAATTAAATGAGTACCTTTGCAACTCGGATAATTTTAATATTAGGAAGATGTCAATCATAAGAAAAGCGGAGTCCGCCTGCACAAAATGCGGACAGAAGAACGAAATCACCATATACAGAAGCATTAACACGGCTGAGAATCCTGAACTGGAGCAGAAAGTCATGAACGGCTCTCTCTTCCTGTGGAAATGCCCGTCATGCGGACAGACCAATCTTGTCAAATATGAGACATTGTACCATGACCCGGCCGGAAAGGTCATGATATGGCTGCTCCCTGAAGGGCTTGAGATGTCTGAAGCCCAGATGAATTCAATCACCCTTCATGCAAAGGCGATAGGCAACTACACACTGCGCAAGGTCAGCGACACCGGTTCGCTGATGGAGAAAGTCCTTATCTTCAAGGCAGGACTTGACGATGCAGTCGTGGAAATGTGCAAGTATGTAACTAAAATGGAGATTGTATCCGGGACTCCCGACAAGGAGAAGGCCGCAAGAATCGCAGGGGCAGCATTCAGGTTCTATTCGCTCCAGGGGGAAGACGGAGACAGGTCTTTAACCCTTATGTATCCGGATGACGGCAGGATGACAGGCGTGAATATCGGATATAACGTCTATGAGGACTGCGCCGGCATCATTCAGCGGAATCCAAAGATAAAGCCAGGGGAGGGTTTCGTACAGATCGACTCCGCCTGGCTTGAATCACATATCAGATAACGGACAGCCTATTCAAGTTTGCGCGCCCCGTCGCTGATGACCACATCGTAAACTTTCGGCTCATGTCCGAATTTCTCCTTGAATGCAGCCTTGGCAGTCTCTATGAACTTGTCATAAAGTTCGTTCTTCACGAGATTGATGGTACAGCCTCCGAAACCGCCTCCCATCACACGTGAGCCCGTTACTCCGCATTCCTTGGCTATGTCATTGAGGAAATCGAGCTCCTCGCAGCTTACCTCATACAGTCTGCTCATGCCGTCATGAGTCTCATACATCTTCTTGCCTACAGTCTCATAATCCGCCCTTTCAAGAGCATCGCAGACATCAAGCACCCGCTGCACTTCCCCGATGACATATTCGGCCCTCTTGTAGTCCTCTTCCGAAATGACATCTTTCACCTCGTCAAGCCATTCCATGCGGGCATCCCGGAGGAACTCCACTTCAGGATGGTTCTTCCTGATGGCTGCGGCAGCCCTTTCGCAGGACTCTCTCCTCTTGTTATATGCAGATGATGCAAGTTCGTGCTTGACTACCGAATCAAGCAGGACAAGCCTGTATCCCTCAGGATTGAACGGATAATACTTGTACTCCATAGTCTTGCAGTCAAGTCTCATGAGATTGCCTTTCTTGCCGAAGACAGAGGCGAACTGATCCATGATACCGCACTTCACGCCGCAATAGTTATGCTCTGTCGACTGTCCGATACGGGCAAGTTCGAATTTGTCGATACCGAGATTGAAAAGATAGTTCAGCGCAAATGCGAATGTACTTTCGAGGGCGGCAGATGATGACATTCCTGCCCCGAGAGGGACATCCCCGGCAAACACGGTATTGAATCCTCCTATCTTTCCTCCTCTCTTGATGACTTCACGGCATACGCCGAAAATATACCTTGCCCAACTCTGTGCAGGTGCATCCTCCTCCTCAAGACCGAATTCGACATATTCGTCAAGGTCAAGGGCATAGGCGCATACTTTGTTGGTCCCGTTGAGGAGAATCTCCGCCATCATGCCTTTGTCAATGGCTCCCGGGAAGACATAGCCTCCGTTATAGTCAGTATGTTCCCCGATAAGATTGATTCGACCTGCAGAGGCAAAGAATTCCCCTTCCTTTCCGAAAAGAGTCTTGAATTTTTCAGATATTCTTGATTTCATCTTGATATTGGTTTATATAGTTTTGTCATTATCATGTGATTCATCTTTCAAAGATACCAATATCCTGCGATAAAACAATTTTATTTCGGCGTTCATTGCATTGCAAGTTCCATCCATATAGGACAATGGTCACTCACTCCTCCTATATACCTCGGACCTGAATATGTCCTGAAAGGCTTTTCCCCGGAATATGTGCTGTCCCATACGGTAAGGAAGGGAATCCTGCATACTTCCATCTCTGCATGCTTCGCAATACATCGCGACACAATGAACATGTCTATCATATCCCTCTTCCCCTGATACCTGATGGTCCCCTCCCCTTTTTCTGCCAGAGGCCCGGCAATATTGACCATCCCGGTGCCGGAAAAGTCAAACAGAGGATTGTCAGGAACGTCATTGAAATCTCCCATGCAGATTATCTTTGCCCCCGGCTCACTCTTCCGTATGGAATCGCATACTTCCAGCATCGTCCTCATGGCCACCTTCCGCCTGGGGGCTGAGATTGCCGCCCCGCCGAATTTCGACGGATGGTGATTGACAAGAAAATGCAGACAGCCGTCTCCATCCTCTTCCCCACGCCCGCCTTCCGCATACTCCAGTCTCACATACAATATGTCGCGCGTCCTGAACTCCTTTATCCTCATAGGCTTGGAGGTATGGCTGCCGAATACTGATTTCCTGTATATCAATGCCACATCAATCCCTCTCGGATCAGAAGAGTCATAATGTACTATGCCGTAGTCATACTTGCGTAGCAATGTCGCACCAACCACCGAAGAGACCACGAAACGGTTTTCCACTTCAGCAAACCCTATTACATCCGGCATCCTGCCGTATTCAGAGCCTGCCCACAATATCGCTTTCGCAACTGCATTGCATTTGGCATAGAACCTTGACTTTGTCCAATGCCTTTCTCCGAAAGAAGAGAACTCCCTGTCCGAAACGCTCGTGCCGCCGTCCCTGTAGTCAAAGAAATTCTCAAGATTCCAGAACATCACCGAAAGAGTATCCACCCTCTCCCCTGCCCATGACGTGCAAGGGCAGCCCACAAGCAACATTGTCAGAATAAGATATACCAGTCTTCTCATGCGTGTCATCTGTTTCGGACAAAAATGGACATTCGAAAAAGAAAAAATGTCCAAAAACAGAAAAATGTGGTGAAACTTTATTTCTTCTTTTGTATTAACTTTGCGCGGAATTGCATAAAGTCCTGTATTTTCAGGACCGGTAACTAAAAATATTCTGAATCATGTCATTGAAATGCGGAATCGTAGGTCTCCCGAATGTGGGGAAATCAACTCTTTTCAATTGTATAAGTTCCGGAAAGGCGCAGAGTGCAAACTTCCCTTTCTGTACCATAGAGCCTAACATCGGTTCGACCATTGTACCGGACAAGCGTCTTGAGGTGCTTGAAAGCCTGTGCAACCCGAAACGCGTCGTCCCGGCCACTGTAGAGATTGTGGACATTGCAGGTCTTGTAAAAGGGGCAAGCAAGGGAGAAGGCCTCGGAAACCAGTTCCTGGCAAATATCCGTGAGACAGATGCCATCCTCCATGTCCTGAGGTGCTTTGACGATCCGAACATCGTTCATGTGGACGGAAGTGTAGACCCGGTCAGAGACAAGGAGGTCATCGACCTTGAACTCCAGATGAAAGACCTGGAGACTGTTGAAAACAGGCTGTCAAAAGTACAGAAACAGGCACAGGCCGGAGGGGACAAGAGCGCGAAGAAACTTTGCGAACTCCTTCTCCGATACAAGGAGGCCCTTCTTGCCGGGAAATCATGCCGTACTGTACAGCTTGAAACTCCGGAAGAGGAATCTCTCGCAAAAGACCTCTTCCTCCTCACCAACAAGCCTGTAATGTATGTCTGCAATGTGGATGAAGCCTCTGCTGCAACAGGAAACGGATATGTGGAAAAGGTACGCGAGGCTGTCAGGGATGAGAATGCGGAAATCCTGACAATCGCAGCCAAGATAGAATCTGATATTGCTGAACTTGAGACCTACGACGAAAGGCAGATGTTCCTTGAAGAAATGGGACTTGAAGAGTCCGGAGTGGTAAGACTCATACAGAAGGCATATTCGCTGCTCAATCTTCAGACATTCTTCACCGCAGGTGCCGACGAATGCCGCGCCTGGACCATAAATAAAGGAGACAAGGCACCGAAGGCTGCCGGAGTCATCCATACGGACTTTGAAAAGGGATTCATACGGGCAGAGGTCATCAAATACGATGATTTCGTTGAACTCAAGTCAGAAGCCGCCTGCCGCGCCGCAGGGAAACTCGGTATAGAAGGCAAGGACTATGTCGTACAGGACGGGGACATAATGCACTTCCTGTTCAATGTCTGACTTCCGGCACGGTTGCATGCCAGCCGGCTGCATGGCACAATAAAAAATCTCCGCCCTGGACAGGCGGAGATTTTTGTTATCTGTACAGGATTGTGATTCTAATAGAATCTTGCCCTGTTGTCCTTTACATCTGCATCCTGCATCATTACAGGTACAAGCATCTGGAGGCTGTACTGCGTCTTCCTGGCATCATTTGCCTTTGCGTCATCCTCTGTGAAGAATGAGCCGGTATCATGTCCTGTCACCTTGTAGACATAGACTCCGATGTTGCCTGCCACAGGGGCTGCAATCTTTCCTGTCTCCCCTACTGATGCAGCACCTATGAACTTAGGGTCAAGTCCCTGCGAAGCAAGAGAGGCAAAGGCAATATTCTCTTTAGTGCTGACAGAAGACTTCAGCGTATCCGCTATGGTCTGCATATCTGTCAGTCCCTTTATCTTCTCTGACACTTCAGCCACTTTCTTTTCTCCGAGTTTCTGCCTGTAGATGATATTCCTTATGCCGGAAGCGACTTCCTCAACTGTAGCATATCCCTCTTTGTGGATATCCTTGAGGGCAACTACGAAGAAATAGTTGTTGTTGACTGTGATGATGTCGGAAACCTTGCCCTTCTTTGCCCCGAAAGCCCATCTCGTCACTTCCTTGGTATCATCTATCGCACCGAGTCTGTCATTGCTCTCAAGCATCCTGTTCACAGGGTGAGCATATAACCCGCCCTCTTCTACAGCCTGCCTGAAGCCTTCATACTTGCCTGCGGCCTTGGCTGCTACTTCGTTGGCCTGTGAATAGTACTTGTTGAAAGTCTCCTTGCTTGCAAGAGCGGTCTTCTCGAGAATTGCTACCTGCTTCTTGAGTCTCGGCTCGGTCCTGTCAGTAACTTTCACTATATGTTTTCCATACTGTGTGTCAATGACCATTATCTTGTTAAGGGAGGCTGTCATCACCGACTCCATTCCCGGAATCATATAAGTCTGTGTCATCCAGCCTATATCTCCCCTTTCTGCCACATTAGGATTCTGGTCTGCGGAATAGAGGGCTGCCACATTGGCAAAAGTCTCCTTGCCGCTGTTGAGCACACCTACGAGGCTGTCTGCAAGTGCCTCCTGCTCTCCCTGAAGCAGAATGTGCTTCACAAAGACAGAGTCAGGAACCATCCTGCTGTCCATAACCTTGGCCACATAGAATGTATTCCCCTTGGTGAATACCTTGGATGCTCCCTTGCCGTCATTGAAAACGAAATCGTTCACATCCTTTGATACAGTATTGAGTTCACCGCTTCCGTAATAGTATTCAGAATAAGGCCTGTCAGAGTTTCTGAGGAGGAAACTCTTCATGTCAGCCTTGTCTGTCGCTGCAAATTCATCATACAGATCGAGGACCTGCTGGTTTGCTGCCGTGATATCCTCTTCAGAAGGCACCACTTCAAACACAACATATTCAATGTCGCGGCTTGCCTGTTGCCTGTACTGCTCCTTGTGAGCCTTGTAATATTCCCTTATCTCGCTGTCAGACACTGTGATTGTGGTATCTGTAGCATATCCGAAAGGAACCATCACGAACTCCACATCCACAGTGTTGTTGTTCCAGTCAATCTCCTTTGCCAGCATGAGAGGGTTGGTCAGATTGCTCTGGGAGAAAAGAGAGCCGTATTTGGCATAATACTGCTGGGTATAGATGCTGTTCTGAAGATAGTCCCAATACATCTTGATATTGCCAGAAGGATCATTGTGGGTATTCTGCACGAACTGGATGAGCCTGTCCTTTGAAAAACTGCCTGTCTCGTCAAAGAAAACAGGATCCTGTGCAATCACAGGTGATACCATATCCCCTGTAGTAAGTTCCACCATCTCGGACTCTCCCACTACAAGACCTGCAGCCTTCGCGTTCTTGAGCACAAGATACTTGTCTATAAGAGACTGCCATGCGGCATTCCTTATGGCTTCAATCTGCTGCTCGTTCTGCGCTGAAGAGCCTGTGGTTATCTCGCTGAGAGTGGTGAAATACTCCACATCTTTCTCGAAATCCTGATATGAAATGTCCTTGCCGTCTATCTCACCGACGTCATATTTTGATGACATCGAGTTGGAAACAGCCTGAAGAGTTGTCGGGTCGATTATGAATGACAACAATGCCAATGCAATGACAATGGTTATGAATACACCCAACTTTACGCGAATTTTTTCAAGAACCGCCATCTTTTTATGTGATTTTAAATTTTTTACTGGTTCAATATGGGCTGCGAAGATAATAATTTTCCTGCAAATCCTCACTATTTTTTTAGAAGTGGCCCTATAAAATTGACAGAATCGACGACTGTCTCGGTGCTGTCCTGCACCACAAAGGCATAATTGTCGAAAGGTTTGAGTATAATGGTGTTCCTCGCCCTCTCGTCAGACTCCATCCCGTACCCCTGGATAAAGCCGTCGGGAGAATACATCTTTACATAGCAATCCGTATATATCTTCCCGTTCTTCCTGTCCCAGTACAGGGTATCCGTCTCCATCACTTCCTTGTTGATGATATTCTTGACGACCACATTGCCGAATGCCTGCCAGGACTCCCTATCACCCTCCTTGTATTTCTCATGCCTGGCGTTGTCCGATGTTATCTCGGTCTCAAGAAGCCCCTCATCGTTATAGCCGTACACTGCAAAACCCTCAGGGAAGAGTTCGTATGACAATGTATCCCTGTCATATCTCTCCATGAGGTCAGCCTCCATCCTCATCTGCAGAATCCCGTTTTCCGACTGTACCACAAACATATTGTCCACAGTCTGCACAGGCGTCTCGTCAAGATTCAGGGAATCGGCTATGCCAAGATTGCTCTTGCATGAATAAACGACGGTAGCAACCGCAATCGCGGTTGCCACCATCCTGAAAACATTATTTGATCTGCGTATCAAAGTATCAGTCCTGTGTCCTTACTGTAGTAAGCGCCCTCATACCGCCGCAGGATACAGTATATGAATCCCCGTTGGTGATGTTGTACATGAATGCCTCAGCAGTCTGAGGGAAATATGTGCTGTACTGTGAGATGAGCCTGTTTGCCTCCTCTGCGAGAGTAGGGTCGGCATTCCTTGCCTTCACAAGATAGTCGACTGCAACCCAGTACGGTGCCCTCTTCTCAATCTCGTTGCCAGGACATACCTGTGAGCCCCAGATGGTACCGATGAGAAGGTAGGACTTGCCTGCATACGAAGAGTCAAGATCGATTGCATCAAGTGCAGCCTCGAATGCCTTTGAATTTCTTCCTGCCTTGTAGCATGCGGCTGCAAGCTCATAATAGTATGCGGCATCCTGCAGACTGTCAGACTCAGGGTATGCGATTGCCTCCTCCATATACTTGATTGCACTGTCTATGTCGCCTCTTGAATTGTAGAGTTTGTAGAGGAAATATGCAGTGTTGTATGAAGGGTCAAGTTCATGCATCTTGGTGATGGCATTGAGGAAAAGCTCATTGTCAGTACATCCCTCTGTAGAACCCATCATCATCACGATTGTGCTGACTGTCTCAAGGTCGTTCGGATTAGCCTCGAATCTCGGGGAGAACAGGGCGATGAGATTGTCGCAGCTTGCTATCTTGCTGGCGATGAAAAGACTTTCTATATCAGTCTTTATCTTGTCATTCTGCTGTTTCTCGACATCGTTCTTAGGCTGCATCTTTGAAAGCATGGAAAGAGCCTCCTCATAGTCTTCCATCACAGTCTCTGCATCAAGCACACCGCTCTGGTAGAGTTCCACGGCAGTGTTGATGTTGAAGAGGAAAATCTGAGGCTTGGTATTCTCCTGGTTTGCCTCTATCACCTTCTTGAAACCTTCATAGAGTCTCTGAGGATCATTCTTCACATAATTGATCATATCAAGACCCATATTGTTCATCGCAGTCACGGCATATTTCGGATAATACTGTGCACGTGTCTCATGGATTGTGAGAAGAGTGTCCACAAGAGCATCCTTGTAGATGGTATTCTTGCTGTTCTTGCCTATGAGATACCTCATGAGGGAAGTACCGTCAATAAGCATGGTCTGGTTTGCTGTCGGAGGGCAGATCTTGTATGCCTGCCTCCAGTTAGGAAGGGCAAGATCATAACTCTTCTGTTTGAAGTATTCCTTGTAATAGGAAAGATATTTGATACATTCAGCACTGTCAGGACCATATTTTCCCTGTGCGAATGCAGCTGTTCCGCCGATCATGAATACGGCAAGCAAAGAAAGCAGTAATTTCTTCATAATTTATAGTTTTAATCAATCATATCTATGTTTGATGAACCACAGGTCATGGATATTGAATCCTACCGCGAACGATACGTATCTTTCCCTGACCATATTGTTCCTCATACTTCCGCGCTGGCCGAAATCCACTCCGAGAGAGATTCCGTTATACAATCTGAATACCGGGAGGGTGACACCGAGAGTTATACCGAACGAATTCACCTTGTTCCCGTCAAAAAGGTAATAGGAGGTATCATAGTACGCTCCTGCCCTGTATGCACATCGTTTCAGATAGTACCTTATGTCGTTTCTGTTCGGGACTATCTCGAACCCCGCCCTTACGGAATGGGACACCGAAGCCGTAAACACGGAACTTCCCCTTGCAGCAAACCCGTCAGTGACGTCCATTCCGGATGACCTCCAGTCAGACATGAGATAGTCGACCTCCACACTCCAGTCCTCTCCGCTTCTCAAAGCCACTCCTACACCCAATTCATCACCGAATCTTAAATGATTGACATTTCCGAGGGCAGTCACATTGTTTCGCAATGTATCAGTGGTCTCTGAAGTGGTGGCATAACTATAGTCGGTGACTTCCCCTTTCACATTAGTCCTCAGCCTGTAAGTGGCACCTGCAGTCAATGTAAGATTGTTTCCCAGAGGCTGTTCATACTGTACCCCGAACTTGCCTGTGACTCCTCTCAGCAGAAGATTATACCCGTTGTTCACAGATCTGAAAGACGAGTCATAGTAGTTCATGTCATATACCTTGTCCAGTGACCCGAAATAATATATCAGCTGCGCGCCTACCGAAAAACGTCTCCAGAATGTGGCGGCACCACCGGCAAAGACCTGGTATATGCTTCCTTCCCCGTAATTGCTGTATGTGATGTTGCCTGTGTTCCCTATGATGCTCCCATCCGTCACATCAGAAGAGAACTCGTAACCGACATCGCTGAAAGGGGTTATACCTATCATGAATGCAGATGACTTGTATATAGGGAAACTTATCACAAAGTCATGTATGTTGAAAGTGTTGTTGGCGGAAACCAGCCTGTTGCCTCCCATGTTCTGCCTGTACACCG
This sequence comes from uncultured Bacteroidales bacterium, assembly GCA_944323505.1. GTDB lineage: Bacteria > Bacteroidota > Bacteroidia > Bacteroidales > UBA932 > Cryptobacteroides. The sequence continues at coordinate 7,033 of CALUST010000015.1, read as the reverse complement.
TATTGCTCTCGGAAAGTCCGAAATCAGCCATGAACGACAGCGAGTCCCTTGCAGTAACCGATGCAGGATTGAGTATGTTTATGAATCTCCTGTTCCTGTTGGCTATCCCGACGCCTCCCATGCTCCTGTTATATGCAGTACCTTCCTTGGCTATATTGCCTATACCATATATGGAATACGGGGAAAACGACCCGTATGCACCATTATCCTGCCCATACGCCACAATCCCGCAAAAAAGGCAGAGGCAAAATGAAAGTATGCTACAAATCTTCTTCGACATAATCTTCAGCCATTAGAGCCAGACCCATTAAAACAAGGTTACAAACTACAAAGATGGGGTTTTTCATTCTTTTTGCAAAATAATTTGCATCACCCCCAGTAAAAACCACAATATTGTCAGGAAATTGACACAGATAGCCTTGTATCTCAAATTCCATGCCTGATATGACCCCTGATTCTATGGATGAAACCATGTCATTTCCCGTAATTTCTGTTTTCTCAGGTGTATCGAGCAGGGGAAGGGACCTGGCATACCTGTTCAGAGCCTTGAATCTCGTCCTGCAACCGGGAGAGATATTCCCTCCCTTGTAACTGCCGTCAGGACCGGTGAAATCAATTGTAAGCGTGGTGCCGAAGTCGAATATGGAACATCCTCTTCCTCTGAAGAGGTATCTTGAGGCAATTATCGAGGCTGCCCTGTCTGATGAAAGATAGTCAGGAATACCTCTTTCTGTGAGATATTCCCTGTGAGCCGGATCAAGCAATACAAGATGTCCGCACCTTTTTCTGAAATTCTCCTCATTCTGTCGTGAGATCTCGCGTACTGAAGATATCACCATCACATCCGGCCTGTCCTTCGATATAAGAGACATGATGAAGTCAGGCATCTTCTCTCCCTGATACCTGAATGTCTTCCCGAGTGTGACACCATCGGACCATGACGCTTTCAGGGCAGTATTACCTATGTCAATAACAAGATTGGCCACTTTGTATTATCATTCAAACTTTCAAAGTTAATAATATTATCTATAATTTCTTCAAAACAGAATATGCTTTATTGATAGTAGATATGTTCCTGACTATTATCCTCAACTTGTCATCGTTCTGCTTGAGTTCAAACAGAGGCGCATTCCTGTTGATGCCGTCAAGTATATCTGCAAATTTCCTTGACCTGTAGTACCTGGACATCGGATTGGATATGAAGAACGCTATCAGCAGCCCGTTCTTTATTATTATCTTCTCGAATCCGAGCCTTTCCCCAAGATGTCTTATCCTCACTATATCAAACAGTCTCTCGGTCTCCTCAGGGATATTTCCGAACCTGTCGGCAAGTTTCTTTCTCATGCCGTCTATCTGCCTGTCATCAGACAATGAGTCCAGTTCCTTGTATATCCTTATCTTCTCTGCAGTGATTCCTATATAACTGTCAGGGATAAGAGCCTCCTGGTCGGTCTCTATAGAACAGTCGGACACAGTCTGGTCCTCGGTCCTTCCTGAAGACATGCCTGTCTCCACACCGAGTTCCTCCATGGCTTCGGCAAGTATCTTCTGATAGGTCTCAAGTCCCATATCGGAGATGAACCCGCTCTGTTCCGCACCGAGAAGATTCCCGGCTCCCCTAATGTCAAGATCCTGCATTGCGATATTGAACCCGCTGCCGAGGTCTGAAAACGCCTCTATGGCCTTGAGCCTCCGCCTTGCATCATCTGTAATGGATGTAAGAGGCGGCACTATAAGGTAGCAGAATGCCTTCTTGTTGGACCTTCCCACACGCCCTCTCAACTGATGGAGGTCGCTGAGACCTATATTCTGCGCCTGGTTGATGATGATGGTATTGGCATTCGGTATGTCAAGACCGTTCTCTATGATTGTGGTGCACAGGAGAAGGTCATAGTCTCCTGCCATGAAGTCAAGTATCTTGTTCTCCAGCACCTTAGGCTCCATCTGCCCGTGAGCGACACATATTTTCATGTCAGGGACGAGCCTTTGCAATATATCTCTCACGGAATCAAGTTCCTCCACCCTGTTATGTACGAAGAATACCTGGCCTCCCCTGTTCAGTTCATAGTTTATTATGCTTTTGATCTCATCATTTTCAAAGAGCATTATCTCAGTCTGTACAGGTATCCTGTTAGGAGGAGGCGTGTTGATGATAGAGAGGTCCCTTGCGCCTAGAAGAGAAAACTGCAATGTCCTCGGAATAGGTGTGGCCGTCAATGTGAGCGTGTCAACAGACAGTTTCATCTGCTTGAGCTTTTCCTTTGCACTTACTCCGAATTTCTGCTCCTCATCTATCACCAGCAGTCCGAGATCCTTGAATTCAAACCCTTTGCCGAGAAGCTTATGCGTACCTATGACTATATCGAGAGTACCGTTCTTGAGTCTCTGCTGTATGTCGGAGACCTCCTTTGCAGTCCTGAGACGGCTGACATAGTCTATGCTGCAAGGAAAATCCTTCAGTCTGCCTGCAAATGTGTTATAGTGCTGGAGTGCGAGTATCGTTGTAGGGACAAGCACAGCCACCTGCTTGCTGTCAGCTACAGCCTTGAATGCAGCCCTCACTGCCACTTCCGTCTTGCCGAAACCAACATCACCGCATATCAGCCTGTCCATAGGACAGTTGTCCTCCATATCCCTCTTCACGGCTTTCACAGCCTTCTCCTGATCAGGAGTGTCCTCATACATGAATGAGGACTCCAGTTCCTGCTGCAGATAAGAGTCAGAGGAGAACGCGAATCCTTTGGCTGCCTTTCTCCTGGCATACAACTGAATGAGTTCCTTTGCTATATCCTTGACCTTGGATTTGGTGCTGCTTTTCAGGTTCTGCCATGTCTTGGAGCCAAGCTTATTGATTTTTGGAGGCTCTGAATCCTTTGACTTGTATCTTGATATCTTGTGGAGTGCATGTACGGAGACAAATACCGTATCATTGTCCTTGTAGGTGAGCTTGACCACCTCATGTACCCTTCCCTTGTCGTCCCTCATCCTGACAAGGCCGCCGAAAATACCTATTCCATAGTCTATATGGACAACATAGTCGCCTATATTGAACGACGTCAGATCGTTGATTGTGAGCTGCTCGCTCTTTTCAACAGTCCTTCTTATGCTCACCCTGTGGAACCTGTCGAATATCTCGTGGTCGGAATAACAGCATATCCTGTCATCATTATCAATGAAGCCGTTGTGGATATTCTTCCCCGGACGGAACTCAGGCTGTATCCCTCCGTTTTCAACAAGTATTGACCTGAGCCTTTCGAGCTGGGACTCCTTCTCCCCGAATATGAATACCTTATATCCGTTCTCTATGTTCTTCCTTATGTCAGATGTAAGGAGTTCGAAATTCTTGTTGAATACCGGCTGGGGGGAAATGCTGAAATTTACGACATCATTTCCCCTGTATGAAAGGGGAGTGTCAATGAACACATGCCTGAAGGCAGTAAGACGGCTGAAGAAAGGACGGTCCCTGTACATGTCGGAAGAGTCGAGCCATACCACCGAATCCTCGGGAAGCCTGTCATATATGAAAGTCATCCCCTCTGAAAGACCTTCTGAAAAATCAGGGAATATATCCGCAGAGTCTGTCTTCTGCACGGACAATTGCGTATTGCAGTCAAATATGTTTATGCTTTCTATCTCGTCTCCGAAAAACCCTATCCTGTAAGGATTGTTGTATGAATATGAGAAGATGTCAACTATCCCGCCCCTTACGGCAAACTGGCCAGGGGATGAAACGAAATCCACCCTTTCAAATCCGAGCCCGGCAAGTCTTGCTATGAGATCATCATGCGCAGTCTCCTGACCGACAGACAATGATATTACCGACTCTCTTATCATCCCTGTATCAGGTACAGGCTCCTCGAGTGCGGAGGGATAAGTGACTATGAACACAAGTTCCCCGTCCTTATGTCCGGCAATGCTCCCGATGGCGGAAGTCCTCTGCACGCCGAGTGACGACTTGTAGTTGCTTTTCTCGAGATTCCTGCCGGAGTCAGGCATGAAGAACACCCTGTCGCCTTCTATGAGATTGTAGAGGTCGGATGCACAATACTCTGCGCTTTCCTTGTCAGGCATCACTATCACATTGACGCCTTTCACAGCGACACGGGACACCACGAACCATCGTGCGGAAAGTATGAGTCCTGAGCAGTATATCTCATTTTCAGAAGCAAGTCTGCCTGAAAGTACTGATGATTTGTCGGAACTTATGGTCACCATTTGAAATCTATGTTGAAAACTTGTTAAAAACCTGTTGACAAGCCTGATGATAAATCGTGAAAAGTAAATTATGCCAGAAACTGAAAAAATATATACGGAACCTGAAATTAATATCAAAGCCTGGACAAGAAAAGTTCAGAAAAAGTTCACATCATGGTTATCAACAATTTTACACATATAATATTAATTGACTCATAATGATTTGCATGATTTGTCAACATTTCAACAGAAGTATAAACATCATCAGAAGAAATATAAAAAGAATTATATTTGTATGTTTTTATGATGATGTCGCCGTGCGACCGGACCCTAAGATACTTCTGACAAGATGAACGGACATTTCGACCCACATGATGTCAATTCGGACAAAGATAAGGATTTTGACGGAATTATAAGGCCTCAGGATCTTGAAGATTTCACTGGGCAGGACAAGATCGTGGCCAACCTGAAGGTGTTCATCAAGGCCGCAAGACTGAGAGGGGAGTCTCTCGACCATGTCCTTTTCCATGGTCCTCCCGGACTCGGGAAGACCACCCTTGCACATATCATAGCAAACGAGCTCGGGGTAAATCTGAAAGTGACTTCGGGTCCTGTCCTTGACAAGCCGGGAGACCTTGCCGGGCTTCTGACTTCACTCGAGGAGGGGGATGTGCTGTTCATAGACGAGATTCACAGGCTTTCACCTGTGGTGGAGGAGTATCTCTATTCCGCTATGGAGGACTTTGTCATCGACCTTGTCATAGACAAGGGTCCGGGTGCCCGCAGTGTCAGGATATCTCTCAATCCGTTTACCCTTGTCGGAGCCACCACCAGGAGCGGGCTCCTCACATCGCCTCTCAGGGCAAGGTTCGGCATCACATGCGCCCTCGAATATTATGATACGTCGACTCTTGTGCATATTGTGAAGAGAAGTGCGTCGATATTGAAGATAGGGATAGAGAATGATGCCGCCTATGAGATAGCGTTGAGGAGCCGTGGTACCCCGAGAATAGCCAACTCGCTTTTGAGGAGGGTCAGGGACTTCGCACAGGTCATAGGCAACGGCCATATTGATCTGAATATCGCAAGATATGCCCTTGATGCCCTCAATATAGACAAGAGGGGACTCGACGCCATCGACAACAAGATACTCAGGACAATCATCACCAAGTTCAAGGGCGGGCCAGTCGGGGCAAATACGATAGCCACTGCGATAGGCGAGGACCAGGGGACTCTGGAGGAGGTGTATGAGCCTTTCCTCATAAAGGAGGGCTTCATCATACGTACTCCGAGAGGCAGGGAGGCTACCGGACTGGCATACAGTCATCTCGGCTATGAGAAGGAGACAGCGTCAGATGAGGATGATGCGAGACTGTTCTGAACTGGTATATCTGCGGATAGTCAATTAAAAGAATAGCGATATGGCATTCAGGTATGTGTTACTATTGCTTGCGCTCCTTTCATTTCCGCTCAGGTCCGAGTGCTGTACATCCGTGATAATTTCAGGGAAAGTGACTGCCGACGGACGGCCTCTGATGTGGAAAAACCGTGATACGGACCATCTTGACAACAGTCTGAGGCATTTCAGGGGTGAGAGATATTCATTCACTGGTCTGGTCAATTCCGATTCTGAAGGAGGTGAGGTGTGGATAGGTATCAATACTGCCGGCTTTGCGGTGATGAATACTGCTTCATACTGTCTGAAGAATGACGATGTTCCTTCCTCCATGATGGACAGGGAGGGGATTCTCATGTACAGGGCGCTTGAGATCTGTGCAAGCCTCGATGATTTCGAGAATTTCCTCGACACTCTTTCCCGCCCTATGGGCGTTGAGGCCAATTTCGGCTGCATAGATGCTCACGGAGGTGCAGCATGGTACGAGACTGGCAACTTCTCATATACCAAGATTGATGTGAATGAATGTCATGACGGTTTCTATGTGGTCACCAATTTCTCTGTATCCGGGGATAAGGACAGATGGAAAGGAATAGAGAGGCATATCACTGCCCAAGGCATATTCAACCGTATGAGGGACAACGGGTTCCTTTCCCGCATAAGACCTTGTGACATAATTGACAGCCTGTCCCGCTCATACAGGCAGGACATGCTCGGTATTGACCTTGTAAGGGACGCTGATGAATTTCTTTCCGGGACCAGCGGGCTGGCTGCCGACCTTGATTTCATACCCCGCAGGTCCACATCTGCGTCAGTAGTCATCCATGGTGTCGGCATCGGAGAGGAGCCATCCCGGGCTGTGATATGGGCCGCGCTCGGCTATCCTGCCACATCTGTCACAGTACCCGTACCTGTATCCGGTTCATGTCACATCCCCGAGGAACTTTCGTCATATCCTGTTTCCGGAGAAGACACTTTCTGCGGAGTGTCGTCGTACCTGAAATGGAAGTATGTCTTCTTTCCTGACATAAGCAGCATGTCCCGTTATGTCTGTCTGAAACATGTCCTGAGGAGTGACGGCTCTCTTATGGACTGTGCGAGAGAAGCGGAAAAGAGGATAAGGGACATTTTCCTGCCTCTATATTCATCCTATCTTTCAGGCCGGATCTCAAAGGAGGAGTATATGGATGAATATGACATTGTCTCTTCGTCATTTTTCGGGATATATACCGATTCATTTGAAAATTATCTTCATACTGATTGATATAAGGATGCAAGATTGTATTGATAATGCCCGAATTAATTGTTAATTCGCTTAAAATTGATTAAAATTGTGCCGAAATTTCATTAATCGATATAAAATGGCCGAAAAACTAATTTCTAAGATTCCTGAGGGTCCTTTGTCTGAAAAATGGACAAAGCATAAATCTCAGCTTCGTGTTG
>CALUST010000014.1 GCA_944323505.1 uncultured Bacteroidales bacterium | reverse complement strand
GCAGCCATTTGTATTAGACTGCAAAGTTGCAAAATCAAGTCCGTTTCATTTCAAAAGACCGTGTAATTGACTATATTTCAATAATTTCAAAGAACTATTTATCCACTTTTACGGGACAGTAGTGAATGCAGGTATAAAAACGAGAGCGAAGTTAATCACTCTCTTTAGATGAGCCATTTGGCAAACCTTTTATCGTATACTTAGTGCTTTTACCCGTAACGCCCTGCATTTCCAGCCATGTTCCCATTTGTTGAAACAAACGATATGCAGTAGTCCGGTTGGGATTAAGCCACGGTGGGGCTTTTTCCCTGCCCCTGCGCCACGGGCGATCTTACATGAGCATCGCAGAATGTGCCAGGCTGCGCCTGTCTTTTCCGTACCGAAACTTTCCAGTCCCTGAGCAGGCTCGGTCCTGTCAGCCCCGGTACGAAAAACGCCTGACTTCCGTCAGGCGCATTCTGCTTTTCATGTGATCCGGTTGGGATTCGAACCCAAGACCCACAGCTTAGAAGGCTGTTGCTCTATCCAACTGAGCTACCGGACCGAACCGTATTTTGCTTTGCTCGTTTTGCCATGGGAGTCAAAAGCGGATGCAAAGATAAGACTATTTCTCTTAAAGAACAAAAAATATTGAATTTTGTAGCCTGCCGGACTTGTTAATGCCTTTCACAAAGACTAATTTTGTCTCCTTGATGGAGTGACGACAGAAAGGAGTATTTGCATGAAGATCTTGCATACGTCAGACTGGCATCTCGGCCAGGTATTCTACGGCTATGAGCGTGATGAGGAGCATCGGGCTTTTCTGGGGACCCTTGTGCGGATTGTATCGGAAGAGCAGCCTGATGCCATGATTGTGAGCGGAGATGTCTTCCATAATTCGGCGCCGTCGGCTGCCGCCAGGCGGATGTATGTGGACGGGATGCTGGAGATATGCAGGGCCTGTCCGGAGATGACGGTGGTGGTGACGGCCGGGAATCATGACAGCCCTTCTCGGCTGGAGGCTGATGCCGGACTTTGGAGGCATTTCAATGTGCATGTCATAGGCTCGTTTGCCAGAAAGCCAGACGGGACAGCGGATCCGGCAGGGCAGGTCATAGATGTTGTCAGAAATGGGCAAGTGATAGGACACATAGCGGCAGTCCCTTATGCCTCACCTCGCAGTTTCCCTGAAACAGATGCCGCACCGGACAGGATGTCGGCCTATTTCCATGCCTTGGATGCCTATATGCAAGGCCTTGGGGATGGCCTTCCTTGTATATTGGCTGCACATCTTGCGGTGGCAGGATGTGACATAAGGGGACATGATGATGTAGTCGGAGGACTTGATTATGTCCCGCTGGAGACCTTGGGAAACTCTTATGATTATATTGCGTTGGGGCATATCCACAGCAGCCAGATACTCCCCGGGGGACGAGCCGTGTATTGCGGCTCTCCCGTTGCCGTGAATTTCGACGAGAGGGAGCCGCATTCTGTGTCCGTGGTTGAGATTGCCGATGGCGTCAGTGACGTGAAGGTTCCTCCTCAAGTCAGGATGCTGCCTGTCCCGAATGCCAGACCGCTGCTTACAATCCCTGACAAGACGCCGGAGGATTTCCCCGTAGTGCTTGAGCGTCTGAAGTCAATCCCGTTCGACAGCCCTGCATACGTCAGACTCAATGTCTTGGTGAATAATACATTGCCATCGGATTGCGAGCAACGCGCTGCGGACATTCTCAAAGGAGGGCAGGTCAGGTATTGCTGCATGAAAGTCACGCGCCCTGAAAACAAGGCTGACGGGTCCGAGTATGAAAAGTTCACAGTGCAGGAGATGAGGCAAATGGATCCTCTTGATGTGGCCGGACTGTATTACAGGGTGACCAGAGGACGGGAGATGGAAGACAGGTATGTCAGTATGTTCAAAGAAGCCGTACAGGCGTCATTAAAGCAGTAGACAGATGGAATTCAGAAAATTGGTGATGCACAATATAGCATCTGTCGAAGATGCTGAGATTGATTTCGCGTCAGGGCCTCTTGCGGATGAGCCTTTGTTCCTGATATGCGGGGAGACCGGGTCCGGGAAAAGCACCATATTGGATGCGATATGCCTTGCCTTGTACCGCAGGACACCCAGGCTCGCTTCCAATTCAAGGAAGAAGGTGGCTGACGGGGACGGCAATGTCATGGGCATATTCGATACGGCGCAGATAATGCGGAAAAATACCGGAAACGCTTATGTGAGACTCGATTTCAGAGGCGCTGACGGCAATCTGTATACGGCAGGATGGTACGTGCGCAGAGCGTATGACAGACCAGACGGGAAGATTCAGGAGGATAAATGGAGGCTTGAGAATCACACCACAGGGAAGGTCTATGAAAAGAAGAAGGACTCCGAGACCGATGCTGTCATGGAACAGGCGGTAGGGTTGACATTCGAACAGTTCTGCCGGACAGTCATGCTCGCGCAGGGGGAATTTACTCGATTTCTCAAAAGCAGTGACAATGAAAAGAGCGGAATACTCGAGAAACTGACAGGTACGGAGCGGTATTCTGAGATTGGCCGTACCATCTATGAGATGTCGAAGGCCAAGGAGGAGGCATATAAAATACAGAAAACCAGGTGTGAAGGGATAGAGATTCTCAGCGATGATGAGATTGCGGGGATAAAGGCGGAAATCACCGGGCTTGAGGGAAAACTGGCGGAAAGCAGAAGGGAAAAGGCTTCTGCAGAGTCCCGGATTGCATGGCTCCGTGCAGAGAAGGAATGTCGCAAAGATGTGGAGGAGAAGAAGTTGTCCTCAGATAATGCCGAGGCTGCGATGCATTCGGAGTCCTATGTTTCTGCCAGACGGGATATGGAAGACTGGAATGCGACCGCCCGTGTCCGTGCTTATATGAAATCGCTCAGGGAGGCGGAGCAGAAAAAGGCTGCGGGAGGTCTTGTCCTGGAAGAATTGAAAAGGCGTGCAGCCGGCCTTTCTGCATGGAATGCCGCTCTGTCTGCAGCCATAGACGGGTTGGCAGGCAGGCTGGAGGATGCCGGACGGTATTTTGCGCGGGTCGCAGGTCTCGTCCCCATGCTGGAGAAAGGTCCTCAGTTGGCAGATGCCCTCGCTACTGCGCTTTCTGAGAGACGCAAGGCTGACGAGGCGGAGCAGAAGGCAACTGCATTGCAGTCAGACCGGAAGAGGCTGGAGGATAATCTTGCTGCGCGGGAAGTCGCATTGTCAGCAGCGGAATCCGCAGTCCGGACGAAGCGGGAAGCGATGGCATCGCTTGAAAAAAAGGCGGCATCCTATGACCGCAAGAGATTGGATTTTGTCTACGGGCAGTCAAATTCCCTCATAGCGGATGCTGTTGCCTTGACAGGCAAATCGGAGGAGATCAGCCGCATGTCAGAAGAACTGGAGTCCGAGTCGCGTGCGCTTGCTGATATGAAATCCTTGCTGGAGACAACCGGGTCGCGGCTTAAGGTCCTGATTGGACAGTCAGCCGAGGCGGAGAAATCTCTTGAGGCGGAAAGACAGATGTACGAGAAGCAGAAAGAAGCGGTATCCGACTGGGCCAGGGAGATGCGTTCAAGGCTTTCTGCCGGAGATATATGTCCCGTATGCGGACAGGAGGTGCGGGAAATGGTTTCCGATGAGAAATTCTCGTCTCTGCTGGAAGCGGTCAGGACAAGGTTTGAGGCTGCCGTAAAGAATGCCGGGGATCTCAGGGCCGACGTCTCGAAAATGTCTGCGGAAACCAGCGTGCTTGAGAAGAACATCAGGGACAGGACTGCCCTCATTGATAAGAAACGCGAGTCACAGACTCGCCTTATCGAGGAACTGTCTGGCGCATTCGTCGCGAAGGCAGAGACCTGGGCGGTCTTCCTTCAGAGTTTCCCGGAGTCTGACCGGCATCTCCGGGACGAAACAGATGCCATATCAGCAGGATACAAAGATTGGCTTTCCGGGAGATGCCGTCACGATGCGACTGACGGGCTGTTGTCGCGTATGACAGGATTGCTGGCAAGGCTGCAGGGCGTTGCAGAGACTTTGCGCAGTGAGTCCGTCCGGAATCTTGACATGCTCAACAGCCTTGATGCTGAAATGAAGTCCATGCAGAAAGGCCTTGACAGCCTGCTCACTGACAAGGATAGGACCGTCCAGGACAAGAATGAGGCGGAGAAGAATCTGTCTGATGCGCTGAAAGATATGGACAACCTGAAAAAGAATGCGTCTGACTACCGGTCAGCATCAGACAAAAGGCTTGCTGATATTGCCCCGGATATCCTGATCCGAGGATGGGAGCAGTCATGGCTGTCAGAGCCCGAAAGGCTGATAGAGGATGTCCGCCATGAATCTGAAGTTTATGCGAAAAGCCTCAGAAAAAGAGAGGCTCTGGAGACTACCCTCAATATGGCATCTCGGTCATACAGGACTGTATTGAAAATCGCAGAAGAGTTTGCTGCCGTCCTGGAGAAATGCTCTGGTTATGATGTCCGGCAGGCTCCGGCTCAGAATGCGGTTTTTGACGAGGCGATGATGCAGCCTAAGGAAAACGAATGGACGGATCTGCTGAGAGAAGGTGTGGCATTCGCTGAAAGGTCTGCCGCCATTGAAGAATCTATTGAGGCTGCACGGAAAGAAATAGAAGATTTCCATGCCGGGCATCGGGAGATAGATGCCGCGAGGGTCGCACATCTGGAGGCGGAAATGGATGATGACAAGGCTGCCGCTCTGGCTGCTGCTGTCGACAAGACGGAGACATGCCTGAGGCAGGCTGCCGCTGAATATGCCGCTGCGCAGAAACGTCTGTCCGACCTTGAGAGGTCCCGTCCGGACTTTTCTGAAAATGAGACCCTGGATTTTCTGGAAAGCCGCAGGATGGAGATGGAGGCTCTGATTTCAGACCTTGACCGTTCAATCGGGGCAATGAGAAGGCAGCTGGAGCAGAATGAGCAGAAGACAAAGTCCAAGGGGGACGAACTTTCCGTTCTTGCCGCCATGGAAAAGGAAAAAGACGAATGGGCGGACTTTTCAGGAATATTCGGGGATGCGACAGGAGTGACATTCCGCAAGATAGCCCAGGCCTTCATCCTGAAGCAGATACTGGGCGGAGCGAACAGGTATCTGGCGCGGTTCACATCCAGATATGAACTCGATTGCCAGCCGGGGCAGTTGAATATCCTCATCCGTGACCTTTATCAAGGGAATGTACTCCGTCCTTTCAGCACGTTGTCAGGAGGCGAGAGTTTCATTGTCTCCCTTGCCCTTGCTCTCGGCCTGTCTTCAATGGTAAAGGGAGACGCCGCTGTTGACATATTGTTCATTGATGAGGGATTCGGCACCCTCAGTGAAGACTGTCTCAATACAGTGATGAACGCCCTGTCCAGGCTGCATGAGACCGGAGGCCGGAAAGTCGGCATCATAAGCCATGTCGGGCTGCTGAGAGAGCGTATCCCGGCTCAGATACGTCTTGTCAGACAGAACAATACATCCAGCAGAGTAGAGGTAGTTAATGATATTTTATTACCTTTGCATCCATTTTGTAATAATTAGCAGTATTTTCAATTTAAATCCAAGTTATTGGGATGGTAGGTAAAGGTATGATTTTGAGGCATGTATGGATACTTGCCCGGGTTGTTGCCCTATGTGTCTGCGCTTTTGTCGCCGCGGTATCGTGTGAAAAGGTCCAATATGATGATGAACCGCAGTACACGCAGGAGGATCTGGATATGGATGCACTCGTCAAGGATTATCTGAATGCATCGTTCTCATCCGAAATCACGGATGTCACAGTGACTGAAGACAAGGTCATCATAACCGGAAGATATTCAGGGACAGGAGATTTCTATGTGGCGGAGATACCTCCTTACATGGATCTGCTTCGGATGGAGCGTCCGTTGTCGATGTATGTCCCGGAGTCGTCATCATTCACATTCGAACTTGATCGTTATATCAAGGACGGCCGTTATGACAGGCTCCTGTCCAAGTGGGCGATATTCGAAGATACCGGCTCAGAAGCGAGGCTTGCTTCGTTTGCAAGGTACGCCGATGCCGTGCCGGAGCTCTCTTCTCCTGCGCCAGTGCCGCTCAGGAACAAGAAAGGGATGGGAGGAATCCATTTGAATGATTTCATCTCTGATTTTGATGAGCTGGATCTCGGAAGTGCCACTCTGAATATGTTCGTGACGCAGTTCTCGTATCTGTCGCCTGGGGCAGGCCGTATCGAGCATGAGTATTGCGGCAGGAAATATTATTTCGATGAGAATTTCATCGTCAACAATCTTGACAGGCTGCTCAAGGAGACCGGAAAGAGAAATATGTCTGTTGCGGCCATCCTGCTCGTGCAGCCGGAATCTGTCGCGATGGACAAGGAACTGGCAAGGCTGCTCACGGATCCCGGCAATGCCGGCGGCGGGACCCTCATAATGCCGAATATGACCACATTGGAGTCGGTCAACTGCTTTGCTGCCATAACTGACTTCCTGATATCCAGATACACCAGGGAAGATGCGAAGTACGGCCGCATATCGCATTGGATAGTCCTCAATGAGGTGGACGGATGCACTTCCTGGGCCAATATGGGGTACAGACCGCAGTATTTCTTCACCGACTATTATATAAAGGTGATGAGGCTTGTCAATAACATACTCAGACAGTATGACAGGAATGCCGAGACATTCGCTTCATTCACCCATTCCTGGACTCTCCCGGCTCTCGATTATCCGGCCAAGGATATGATGGAGGCCATATCGCTGATGGGCAGGAACGAAGGGGATTACAGATGGGCGCTTGCCTGTCACAGTTATCCGTGGGATCTGCTCAACCCGAGATGTTGGGAATGCCCGTATTCTACCCCTTCTATGGATGCCCAGTGCGTCTCTTTCCGCAATCTGGAGGTGCTGGACAAATGGGTGAAAATGCCTGAGCACATGTACCAGGGGACACAGAAACGTTCGGTATGGCTTTCGGAGGCCGGACTGAATTCACGTTCATACTCTGACGAGCATCTGCTGGAGCAGGAGGCCGGTACGGCATACGCCTGGAAGAAAGTTGAGGCTCTTGACGGGATTGACGGCTGGCAGTGGCACAACTGGATAGACAACACCGGAGACGGGGAGAATGCCCTTCTTGGTCTGAGAAAGTATATTGACGGATATGACGGGGAGGCAAAACCGGCATGGCACGTGTACAAGGCGGCCGGGACTGATGCCGAGGATGCCTGCTTCGACAAGTATCTCGGCTATCTCGGACTCGGAGACTGGGATGAGATAATGTATGACGAAAATGAGATTAACTGACACATTTTTATGTGTTTCTGCATCTTATTAAACTGGAATTATTTGGTAACTAAATAAATTTTATGATGAAATTGATTAAGACATTAGGATTTGTGCTGACGGGAGTGGCTTTGTTTTTCCTCCCTTTGGCTTGTGAACCGGAGAATCTGGATCCGGAGAATCCGCAGGGACCGGAGACGGAGACACCTCCGGCAATGGAACTTGACAGTACCACTTTTGTATGGATTGAACCGAATATTGAAAGGACAGGAGCGCATCTTGCCCAGTTTGAGAAGTTGAGTGACGGAAGTTTTTATATAGTCCTTCCGGAGAATGATCCTTATATGCATTTCTTCCCGTTGGAGGAGGATCTTCCTGCAGAGAACACGGTCTTTGCCTTTGAATATAAGGCTGAGAATAAGATAGACAAGATACAGTGCTTCTTTTCAGGTCCAAACTATAGTGTCAATGCCGCTCATTCTCAGGATGCTCCGGGGGTACCTGCCACTGACGAGTGGAGTCATGTGGCCATCAGGATCAAGGCTTCCATACAGGAGTTCGGATGGGGCAAGAAAGACGACTGCTTCAGGCTTGATATAGGTGAGTCAATCGTACCTGGCGGCAAGGTCTGGATGAGGAATTTCTGCATCAGGCCTATGAATGCTGAGGAGCAGGCTGCCGAGGATGCTGAAAACAATGCCGCTGCTGCAAAAGAGGCTTATGCCCAGGGTATCCTTGACTATCTGGACAAGGACTATGCCTCTTCAGTGACATCTGTCGCTGTCGGAGCAGATAACGTGACAGTGAGCGGTACGTACAGCGGAGACGGGACATTCTTCCTTGCTGAGATACCTGTGTTCGAGGATATGTTCTCATGGACCGAGGTGCCTGAAGAGTACAGACATGCCCTTTCTTCTCCTTCTTTCAGCGAGAATATCAACAGGATAGCCGAGTTTGACGGGGTCAAATATGACAGGCTTCTCTCAAAATGGGCTGTCTACAAGGACGGTGAAGGCAAGGATGAACTCGTCTCCCATGCAGTATATGCCGACCCTGACAAGATCAACAATATCGGACCGGGACTTGATCGCATAGAATTGAAGAACAAGAAAGGTCTTGGCGGAATCGTCTCCAAAGGAGACCTGCTTGAGCAGGAGATACAGGCCCTGAATCTCGGCAGTGCCACTATCAACCTGCTTCCGATGGCTTACATGAGCATGACACAGCATGGGTCCTACACCCTGGCTCATGAGTATCTCGGCAAGACATATTATTTCGATGAGGCAAGGGTGAAGGCAGAAATTGATGCCCCGTTGCAGACTGCCGCAAAGTACGGCGTGTCTGTAGCAGGTATCCTGCTCGTCCAGAATGCCGCCCAGAGTGTGGACAAGGAACTCGGAGCTCTTCTGGAACATCCTGATTATGAGGGTATATTGTATACGATGCCGAATATGACGACTCCGGAGTCTGTCCATGCGTATGCGGCAATGATTGACTTCTTCGCCAAGAGGTACAGTGCAAATGATATGCGTATCTCGCATTGGATTGTCCATAATGAGATAGACGGTGGTGTGCATTGGACCAATATGGGCAATGACGTGCTGGCTCCTACCTATATGGATACATTCATGAAGTCTATGAGGATGGTATACAACATCGCCCACCAGTATGACCCTAATGCGGAGGCATTCCTATCTCTTGCCCATGGCTGGACAGAGGAAGCCGGCGGAGGATGGTACAAGGTGACGGATGTCCTTGACATCATGAACAGGTACAGTGCAGCAGAGGGAGACTTCTACTGGGCCATGGCTTACCACAGCTACGGTGTGGCTATCTCTGAACCGCGCGTATGGGAAGACAGCAACGTGTCTTATTCAATGAGTTCCCCGAATGTGTCCATGAAGAACCTTGAGGTGCTTGACCATTGGGTAAAACAGCGTGAGAATATGTACAAAGGCACAATCAAGAGAAAGGTATGGCTCTCGGAGGCAGGAGTAGGATCCGGACTCACCAATGAGGCGTATGATGAGACTAAACTCAGCGAACAGGCCGCAGGATTTGCATACAGCTGGCTCAAGATCCAGGCACTTGATGGCATTGAAGGCCTCCAGTGGCACAACTGGTTTGACAGCAAGGAGGAAGGTGCGAAACTTGGCCTGAGGAAGTATGAGGATACGGACGCTGGTGATAAGAAGCCTGTGTGGTACACCTACCAGAAGGCTGGAGAGGAAGACCAGGATACCTATTTCGAGGAGCAGGGTTATGCCGCTACGGTAGGTGGTGCCGAGTGGAATGTCATACATGATGTGACAGAATAGTATCTGATAAGTATTCCCTTGCCAAGACGGACAGCCGTGAGGCAAGGGAGACAGTATAGAGAGAAAGCCCGGGGCAATCGCCTCGGGCTTTCTTGTGTTTCTGCCTGTGTGTCCGCAGCCGGCGGGTCATGCGGTCCTGTGGCCGCGGATACGCGGATTCCTATTTCGTTGTCTTGCGTCTGGAGATCATCGCGCTGGCAAGTTCTATCCCTATGACGAGCAACAGGCCGGCTATGGCAAATGCAACGGCTCCGCCGATATGCATATCAATGAGTCCGGAATACTGGTCAATAATCTCAGGGGCAAGGATTCCTGTCCCCTCTTCCATGCGTTCCGGGAAGAACTGTGACAGGACAATCTTCTCCATATTGCGGCTGCTCCACGGCCAGACCACCACCAGGGAGCCGATAATGAACCCGGCCATCACCAGCAGGGTCTCCCTGTGGTAATGTCTCAGGAGCCAGTGCAGGAATTTGGAGAATGCTATGATACCTGCGGCAGCGCCGATGACAAAGACTATCACCGTGATGAAGTCCATCAGTTCCCCTTTGCCGTCTACAATGTCGTTTATGATTCCCATCATGTATTCATATTTGCCGAGAATCAGCAGTATGAAACTTCCTGAGATGCCGGGGAGTATCATCGCGCAGATGGCGACAGCCCCGCAGATGAAGATGAACCACAGCCCGTCAGGCGTCGTAGTAGGGGAGAGCGTACACACTGCCACCCCGATGAAGACGCCGAGGACAAGCATTATGAAGTCCTTTATTTTCCATCCCTTGACTCCTCTCAGGATGAATATCGATGATGCCACGATCAGCCCGAAGAAGAATGCCCATGTCTGAATAGGCTGGTGATTGAGGAGATATGTCATCAGTTTGGCCAGCGACAGGATGCTCACCAATATGCCGGCAACCAGCGAGAGCAGGAAATTGCCGTTGATGTGTCTCCAGAACTGGCTGAACTTGCCTGTGAAAAGCAGTCTGACCGCAGTTGTGTTGATGGCATTGATTGAGCCTACCAGATCTTCGTAGATCCCGGTCATGAAGGCTATCGTGCCTCCTGATACTCCCGGGATGACATCTGCCGCTCCCATACAGATACCCTTGATTGTCACCATCAGGTATTTCAAGAATCCTTTCATCTCTGTCTTGTCTTTTTATGTGTATTTGGATAATGGCTGCCGAATCCCGGCAGGCTGTCATTTGATCTTGGGGAGGAAGTCCGCAATCGTATTGAATACATCAGTCTGGGGAACATGAGGCTCAGGCGCGTTTCCCTCTTTCCCGTCAGTTGCTTCAGACTCCTTCTGCTCCGGGACAATCATCAGGTCGAACGGCTCGCCAGGAAACAGGGTGCGGCCTATCCTGAATCTCGCCTTTATCGATTTCACCAGGAATTCGGTCACGAATCCGGTGTCTGTCGAGAGTGATATGAGGATATCGGTCCCTTCCGCTATCATAGGGCGGACTTTCTTCATTCTCGGAAGACCGAAGATGCGTATGTCTTTTCGGGTGATTGTATCTGCGGCATCAGAGACCGGTCTTGTCGTCTTGTTGAATTTCCGGAAATCGGAATACAGGAATCTGACACTGATGCCGTATCTTCTGAAAAATTCCTCTGCTGTCTTGCGGCATTCGGAATATGAACTGTCTTCGGCATCGATGATGACGACGGCAGACTTTGCAGAGGAAAGGGGTATGAACCCTGTCCTGCTGTCGCATGAATATTTTTTCAGTCTCCTGTTCCTGAAGAATCTACCGATGAATCCCACGTGTCTGTATTTTTTGAAAATGATGTCACGCCTGTCCGTTGAGGCGGCTTTCTGTCCTGGCAATCAGTTCCCGGATCTCCTGCTTCGCCGCCTTCCATCTCGGGATGTCAATCTTGGTCCCGATGACTTCCACGACCTTTGCGGCTATGATTGAGCCTATTTCCCCGCACTCCTTGAGCGGCATCCCGAGCGAGTGTGCATACAGGAAGCCTGCTGCGTAGGTGTCCCCGGCTCCGGTGGCATCAATCGTGTCCGCAGGCCATGCCTCAATGAAATGATATTCGTCCCCCTGCCTGACCATGGAGCCGTCCTTGCCGACCTTCACCACTGCTATGTCACAATGCCTCGCAATCTCGTCCAGGGCCGCTTTCGGCTCAAGTCCCGTGAATGACTTGGCCTCGGTCTCATTGGCGAATACGATGTCCACATATTTCTCCACTATATCATGCAGGAAGGCCTCGTTGGACTCCACCACATTGTAGGAGGCCATGTCAAGCGATATGATGCACCCTGCAGCCTTGGCCATTTCCACGGCCTTGCGTATCAGGCTCTGGTTCTGGACGAGATAGCCTTCAATGTGGAAATAGTCATATCCATGGAAATACTCCGGCTTCAGGTCGTCAGGGCCGAGTTCCAGTGCGGCCCCGAGATATACTGCAAATGTCCTTTCTGCGTTCGGAGCAGTGATGAAGACCATTGCCCTGCCGGATGAACTCTTCCCTTTCAGCAGGGTTGACTTTATGCCATATTGTTCCTGGTCGCTCCTGAAGAGATGTCCGAGTTCGTCATCCCCGACTTTCCCGATGA
>CALUST010000013.1 GCA_944323505.1 uncultured Bacteroidales bacterium | reverse complement strand
AGAGCAAATGTTTTTGCTATGCCGAGGCGTGAACAGTATAAATGCCGCAACGGCGGCAAATATACGCAGAAGCCGAGAGCAGAGCAAATGTTTTTGCTATGCCGAGGCGTGAACAGTATAAATGCCGCAACGGCGGCAAATATACGCAGAAGCCGAGAGCAGAGCAAATGTTTTTGCTATGCCGAGGCGCAACAGTATAAATGGCGCGACAGCGGCAAATATACGCAGAAGCCGAGAGCAATGCAAGTTTACTTGCAATTATGAAAAGGAACGCCCATTTTTATTCTGTCTATCAGCAAAAATGTTATCTTTGCGGAACTTTTAAAATACTGTAAGATGATAAAATCAATGACGGGCTACGGCAAGGCCGAGACTTTGCTGGATTCAGGCAGGATATGCGTGGAAATCCGCACGCTGAACAGCAAGAATGCGGACATAAACATCAAGACACAGATACTTCCGAAAGACAAGGAGATGACGGTCCGTCAGACAATTGCAAAAGAACTTCAGCGCGGGACGATAGACTTTTTCATGACATTCGAGCCGAATGCGGCAGATAATGCCAAGGTCATCAACAAGGACCTCGCTCTCAACTATTTCAGACAGATTGTGTCGATTGCCGACGAAGCATCAAGGGAATATCCCTGTCAGAGTGCGCTTGATACGGCGACAGTGCTGTCAGCGGTCATGAGGCTGCCTGATGTGATAGACATGAAGAAGCAGGAGATCATCACGGAGGAGAACTGGCAGGCAGTAAGCGACTGCATAACGGCGGCCATTGCGAAAGTCAATGAATTCCGCTCCAGAGAAGGGGCTGTCCTCTACAATGACGTGACTTCTAAAGTGAAGAATATCCTGTCTTATGTGGATGAAGTCGAGAAATACGAGCATGAGCGTACTGATGCAATCAGGAAAAAAATTATCGAAAGATTTGAGGAACTCTCCATTGAACCTGACCAGAGCAGGCTGGAGCAGGAGATGATCTACTATATCGAGAAGCTCGACATCAATGAGGAGAAAGTCCGTCTCCGCCAGCATTGCCGTTATTTCATGGAGACCATCGACAACGACCCTCTTCCTGGCAAGAAACTCGGGTTCATAGCACAGGAGATGGGGCGCGAGATCAACACCACCGGCTCAAAGGCCAATCATACCGGGATACAGAAGACAGTGGTGAGGATGAAGGACGAACTCGAAAAGATCAAGGAGCAGAGCCTGAACATATTATAGAGGTCTCTCCTTCTGCCTTTTCACGACAAACACGTATTTTCCTTTCAACGGGGCATCCTCTGAGGAGACAAATGATATGCGTCTCAGCAGGTTGCCCCAGTTCTTTTGCATCACCTCGTCATCAAGTCTCCGTTCTGTCACATACACGGACATCGATGAGGGGAATGTCATGCGAACCGAGACATCTCCGTTGACAATCAATATATCTCTCTTGCGGCTTCCCGGTCTTTTGTTGCAGGAAGTGTCAGGGATGATGACAGTTCCCTGTATGAGGAAATTGACAGTGTCCGGAAGCACTCTTGAATACAGGCCGAACCTGTCGGTTATTCTCAATGTCTCTCTTCCGAGGGAATAGCGTCTGACCCACGACCTGCATCGTGCCGCCTCCGAATATGCCTGTGAGATGTCTGCTGAGAATCTGCGGAGTGAGATATGGCACCTGGTATCCCTGGCCATGAATTCCGCTCCGAAAATCTGTTCCGTGCCGTTGATCATCGGCAGATTGTGCCATGCGCTCCGCATCTGCCATAAGGAATACCTGTCATAGCCGAATGTCTGCCCCGTATATGCTTCTGCCCCGGCATCGATGAACACAGGCTCAGAGCCGACATGCAGGATAAGACTCCCGACATCGTTGTGATTGTGGCTTTCCCTGTTGTTTCCTCCTTTTGCTGCGAGAAACCATCCTGTGCGGTTTCTGATGTATGCGAGTTCGGTATCTTCGTACCAGACACCTTTGACGTCATGTTGCTTCTCAGATACATGCAGGCCGCCCAATTCCTCAAGACAGCGCACGGCCTCAAGTGCCTCAAGAATCCCGTTCCAATGTGACAGGAGCGGACTGCCGGCATTTTTCCTGTCTCGGAACAGGCGTATTGCGAAATCTGTCATCTCCTTGCTTCCGCAATCCCTGCCGAAACTGTAGATGAGAGGGATGTCCGGGGTCATCATGGACTGTGCATCGGCCAAATTCACCTGACGTCCGTCACCTATATATGAATGTACGATGTATTCCCCCATCCTGCGGAGACGTGCACTGTTGAATATGTCAAAACTGCTGCCCGAAGCCGTCGCGAGAGTCTTCAGATACCTGTAAAGCCGTCCAGCCGCATTTTCCCAGTAGTCCGGACCCTCTTCACATGCACCGTCATTCTTTATGTAGCCGAGGTATCTGTCTGTTGAACGGGCAGAAAGCATTATCGCATCATACAGCCGGCCCCGGTCATGCTCCATAAGCAGGAAGCACAGCAGTACATTGGAGTTGCACCATGGATTCCAGTTGTTCACAATCTGTCCCTGTGAGAGGCTCTCTGCGGTCCACCAGTTCCTTTTCCGGGCATTGTCATCAAGATACGGGTCGAGAATCCGCTCCCTTATCGCATCCCTGGTCGCGGACAGGAGCCCGGGAGCGACGGAATCGAGAGGACCAGCCAGAAGTGTGCATATCATGGACATATCTGCTGCACATGAGGCCGAGGCTATGTCAATGATGCCGTCGGCAAGGCTGTCAATCCGGGGCATATCTCCCGTCTGTTGGCATGAGTCCCAAGGGAGATGGGCAGACATGACCCATGTCGGCATGTCCGAATAATGCTTCAAGCCATTTGCCATTGCCGGCACAAACCTGCCTTTCCCCTCTGCCAGTTCCGCCAATGCAAGCATGTCCAAGGCTTTGCGGTTGGCGAAGAACGGGCGTTCCATGGCGCCCCTGTCGCCGGACCGGATGAACTCATAGTACGCGGAATCCGGTATCTGCTGCCATTCATAGTCAAGATACCTCTCCCCTCCGGCTATGATATCCGTCTTGGAATGTCCGAAAAATTCATTCCATGCCGTCCTGTCTTCATACACAGGGTATGGCAGCCATGATCCGTCGCTGACAATCAGTGAATCACATGTCAGCCTGCCTGCCGCATCTTCAACCGTCGCATTGTCCGCCGCCGCTGTAGACTGTGCGGCAATCAGAATGATAAAGCAGAGTATTCCGGCAGGTTTCATCTCCGCGTCATCTGGATACTTGTGAAGTGTTGAGCCTCATGAGAGAGAGTATGGCTCCTGCCAGCGCGAGGGCACCTCCGAGAAGCATCGCATTGTGCGGCGCCCTGTCATCGAAGAAGTTGAACATCATGGCCACGAGAGCCGCACCTGTCGTCTGTCCTATGAGACGGGCGGATGCAAGCATACCGCTCGCGCTTCCTGTCCTGTGCGGAGGGGCGGACGACAAGAGTATATGGTTGTTTGGAGACTGGAACAGTCCGAATCCTGCACCGAAGCACATCAGTCTCCATACAATCCCGAAATGAGTTATGGAGTCCGGAATGAATGCAAAACTGAAGCATGACAATGATATGAGCGAGATGCCGATGCATCCGAGTATGCCCGGATGAATCTTGCCTATCAGCCAGCCTGCAAGAGGGGCGACGAACGCGATTATCACCGGAGATGCCGTCATCAGCAGCCCGGTACCCGTGGCGTCATAACCGAAATTGTGCATGAGCATGAATGGCAGAGAGACCATTATCAGTTGCTGTGCGGTGAAAGAGATGATGCTCGTCCCGACTGACATCGAGAATATAGGTATCCTCAGCAGGTCAAAAGGCAGCATCGGATAGTCCCTGTGCAATTGTGTGCGGATATAGACGAAAGCTATCAGGAAGAATACAGCCACAGCCATGGCCACGTGGTGCCAGTCATAACCGTGCGAATATGCCTCTATGCAGCCTATCATCAGTCCGAAAGTCGCGGCATTGAGGAGGGTGTCCTGCCAGTTGAACTTCCTTCCGACCACCTTTGTCGGATTGTCCGGGAGGTAACGTCTCGCAAGGATGAAGGTGGCCACACCTATCGGGAGATTGATGGCGAATATCCACTCCCATGTGGCTACAGACAATATGGCGGCAGCCAGCGACGGCCCTGTCACGGACGCGATGGCGACCACCGTGGCGTTCAGTCCTATGCCTTTTCCGAGATGCCGCTTCGGATAAATCAGTTTGATGAGCGATGTATTGACGCTCATTATCATTGCCGCTCCGATGCCCTGCACGACCCTTGCGGCAACAAGCAGATGAAAACCTCCCGACAGCGCGCAGAAGAGCGAGCCTCCAGTGAATGCAAGCACTCCTGCCAGATAGACCTGCTTGTACCCTATCAGTTCTCCGAGAGATGCGAAAGGGAGAAGAAGCATCATTATCACCAGCTGGAATGCATTGATGATCCATATCGAATCAGATGGGGACACTCCGAGTTCCACCGCTATTGTCGGAAGAGCCACATTGCAGATAGTCCCGTCGAGCACGGACAGGAAAAGCCCGCAGAACGTTGTCGCCACAGCATAGTAGATCTGCGGCTTGCGCAGACCGTCCCAATCCAGGTTGCCGACAATCCTTTCCCCGTCCTGTCCCATGGTCTCAGTCCGCCTCGTATATCTCAAGATTGCCTATGTACAGGCCCCAACAGCCGTCAGTTACTATGGTGACAGGCTTCCCGTCGGCATTATGATGGATTTCTTCAGTTTCGAGGAACGTATGTGAGTGCCCTCCTATAATCAGATCCACGTTCCTGGTCGCAGCTGCCAGATCCCTGTCCGTAAAGGCAGATTTGTCATATCCGAGATGCGTCAGACAGATGACCAGGTCACATTTCTTTTCATTCTTGAGATATGCCGCATACCTGTCGGTGATCTCTATCGGGTCAAGATAGGTCATCCTGTCTGCGATATGCCGCTCCACGACCCTTGTCAGGTCTGTCAGCAGACCGATGAATCCGATTTTCAGACCGCCTCTGCGTATGATGCAGTATGGGCTGACGAGTTTCTCGAGTTCGGGATTGTCAAAACTGTAATTGGCACAGACGACCTTGCATCTCAGGTCAGACAGTCTTCTGGCAAGTTCTTCCAGACCGTTGTCAAATTCATGGTTGCCGAGGCATACCACGTCATATCCCATGGCATTGATGAGGTCGATCTCGATGTCACCGTGAAGCATCGTGAAATACGATGTTCCCTGGCTGAAGTCTCCGGCATCGACAAGCAGCATGTTGCGGCGTCCGACTGCATTACGCACGCTGTCGATATATGCTGCGCGCTCTATCACGCCTCCAAGACCGGCGTCATCCCCCGAACGGACAGGCTCGATGTGGCTGTGTGTGTCATTGGTATGTACTATGGTCAGCCTCTGCGAGTAGGCGGACGAGGCCGTTATCAGCAGTACAAGTATTGTTATGATTGTCTTCTTCATATCCGTCATCTGATCACTACCCTGCCGTCGGTATGATATGTTATATCACGGCCTGCGGCAGTCTCTTCAACAATAAATTCCATCATCGCATCGTAGATGTCGACAGGATATTCCTCCACCGATTCCACTCCCTCTCCGAGGAAGAGGTCATCCCCGCCGTGAAGGAGAAACGTTATCGTGGCCAGTCCGTAGAGCATTTCGTCCTCGATAGGTCTGCCGTCCACCTCTGCAGAGACAATCCTGCCGTCCTCTGCCACAACGCGGACTCCGCCGAGAGCCTGGAATCCGCCTGCGGCCATCCCGTCAAGAATCTCCCTGAGCCTTGAACCTTTGAGTGTGACATATACAAGGTTGTTCTTGAAAGGGAACATCGACATGATGTCATCCACAAGGATGTCTCCCTTGGGCATATCAACCCTTATCCCTCCGAAATTGACTATGCCGATGTCGACCTTCTTTCCCGAAACTTTCTCTACAGCAAGCATTATCTTGTCTGCGAAGAGGTTTGAGAGTGCGCTTTCGGGATATTCTGCTGCCATGGCTTCGGGAGAGTGTCCGACGACTTTCTTCACCGGTGCCATCACAGGCTGGGCTTCAGTGACAATCCTTGCCACATCAACGATCGAGCCGCCCTTGAATACCTTTCCGCCAGGTGCATGATACTTCTTCCCGCGCACAGTGCCGAGGGCTTCGGAGATATTGTCTGATGCCGGATTCCCGGCACCTGTCCTGCTCCCGTCAATCACTGTTCTTTTCCACTTTAACGAATATCCTTCACCATCCGATGCCGCAGATGACGGCAGGGACGGCAGGACGAACATGAGGACACAGGCAGCACACAGCCTGGCACAAGTCTTTGACAGAACTTTTACCATCGTATGAATTATTTCTGTTTCAGCCATTTATACAAATCCTTGAATGTCGTCTTCTTGCCGAACATCAGAATACCTATCTTGTATATCTTGGCAGATATATACGCTGTCCCGGCAAATGTGAGCAGCAGCAGTACTACCGAGAGCACGAGTTCCCACACCGGGACTCCGAACGGTATCCTTGCCAGCATCACGATAGGAGAAGTGAACGGTATCATCGAGCCCCAGAACACGACCTGGCTGTCAGGTGCCTTGAATGCATAGAATGCTATGAAGAAAGCCAGTATGAGAGGTATTGTCACCGGTATCTGGAGCTGCTGTGTATCTGCCTCATTCTCCACTGCTGAGCCGATGGCCGCGAACAGTGAGGCATACAGCAGATAGCCGAGCACGAAATATATGACGAACGAGATGAGCAGCATAGGATAGTCGATATCCCTCAGTGTCTGCATGACGGCAGCAAGTTCGCTCTCCCCGGAAGGCATCTCCATGCCGGCTGTCATACCGCTTTGCTCCATCAGTTCCTGATCCATGCCAAGCCCTTCTGTCATCTGGTTCATCTGTTCTGTCTGCACGGTTGCGCTCTCGGCAATGGAATCGAATCCGATGACGGCTCCAGCCCCTGTCACAAGCACTGCTGTCAGCACAACCCACAGAAAGAACTGGGTCAGCGCGACGCATGCCACTCCGATGATTTTCCCGAACATCAGTTCAGTGGCCTTGACAGACGATACGAGCACTTCCACCACCCTGCTGGACTTCTCCTCGATGACGCTCTGCATCACCATACCTGAGAACATCGCTATGAACATGTATATTATTATGGAAAAAATCAGGGAGACGAACATGTACACTTCGGAAGAAGTGATCTTCTCCTCCCCGTCATCTTCCAGGGTATAGGTGGAGAACGGCACGTCAGCCTTGACATCCTCCATTATCTGTTTCAGCCCGTCTATCTTGTAGGAAGCGAGCCTGTAGTCCTCCACGGCATTGTTCACATTCGAGCGTATGGCCTCTTTCATGTCCACGCTGACAGGTTTGGAGGAATATACAGATACGGAGACGGATTTGGCTGCCGAATCCAGTGGGGATACCAGCACAAGGGCGTCAAGTCCGGAGTCCTTGAAGCCGGCCTTGAGGCTGTCGACTGCATCCGCGCTGCATTCCTGATATGTTATGGCTTCTGTATCTGTCATATACGGCATCACGATACCTGACTGGTCCATAACTGCTACTTTCTGTCCCTTGTCCTCCGCCATGAACATTATCACTGACGGGAGTATCATGATGGCAGCCAGGAATACCGGTGCCAGGAAGGTTGTCAGGAGGAAGGACTTCTTCCTGACTCTGGTCATGTATTCACGACCGATTATCACATTGATTATATGCGGGTTCATGATGTTATTTCTCCTCTGTTACAAGTTTGATGAAAATGTCATTCATCCTCGGCACGAGTTCCCGGAATGAATTGACGCTCACCGGCTGTGACACTATCGCCTTCAATGCCTCTGTTGGGCAGATGCCGGAGCCGAGGGCAAGCACTGCCGTATGGCGGCCTGCGTCATCCTGGTCGGAAAGCACCTTGAACACGTCAGGGACAGTCTCAATCTGTGTGTCTCCGGTGTATATCAACTCTACATTGTTGTTGCCGTATTTGTGCCGGATCTCATTGACTCCGCCTGTTATGACCAGACGGGACCTGTTTATCAAGGCTATATCGTCGCACAGCTCCTCGACGGATTCCATATTATGGGTAGAGAGCACTATTGTCGCACCCTGAGCCTTCAGACCCAGTATCTCTTCTCTGATGATCTGGGCGTTGACAGGGTCGAAACCGGAAAAAGGCTCGTCCAGTATGAGCAGTGACGGCTTGTGGACGACTGTGGTGATGAACTGTACCTTCTGGGCCATGCCTTTTGACAGTTCCTCCACTTTCTTGCCCCACCAGCTCTGTATCCCGAATTTTATGAACCACTTCTTAAGTTCTTCCGTCGCGTCTCTCGCGCTCATCCCTTTCAACTGGGCCAGGTACATGGCCTGGTCACCGACTTTCATCTTTCTGTAAAGTCCTCTTTCTTCAGGCAGGTAGCCTATCCTCTCCACATCCCTCTGAGTGATGGGGTGCCCGTCAAACAGCACTGTGCCCTGGTTAGGGATGGTGATTCTGTTGATGATGCGTATCAGAGTCGTCTTGCCTGCGCCGTTCGGTCCGAGCAGACCGAATATCTTCCCTTCGGGGAAATCTAGCGAGACATGGTCCAGTGCCACTTTCTCTCCGAAACTCTTGCACACATCGTTACATTGGATTATTCCCATGATGTCTATCTGTTAATTTGGTTCAATTCAAAATCTTCGCCACCAGTTCCACCAGCAGCTGACCCGGAGTCGCCTCCCCTGTGTCCCCGCCCTTGCCCTTGAAGTCATAGTCTCTGAGCAGTGCTATCACCGACATGCATTTTTTCACCGGATAATTGTTCACTGCCATATCATATTCTCTGAAGAAATAAGGGTTGACGCCGAGGACAGAAGCCTTGATATCCGTGGCAGGACGCGGATTCCTCATGAGCAGAGCCTCATATTTCAGAATCCTGCTGAAATGCATGAAAAGCGCACTTACCGCGGCCGGCATGGCAAATCTCGGAGAAGTGCCTATATAGGCGGCGATTTTCAGAGCCTTGGCAGCATCCTTGTTGGACAGGGCCTTTGTGAGCTCGAATATGCTGAACTGGCGACTGATGCCGACATTTTTCTCAATGTCTTCGGCTGTTATGGACACAGTCCCCTCCGGCAGGCTCTTGCGCAGCTTCTCCGTCTCGACGGCAATTTTCGCCAGATCCGTACCGGCGTACTCTGCGAGCAGCCCTGCGGCATCCGGGGCTATCTTAAGTCCCAGTCCGCCATAATAGGCAGAGATCCATCCAGACACCTCGTAATCCCGCACAGCAGGAGAGTCCACAACAAACCCTACTTTCGATACTGACTTGTAGAGGGATTTGCGCTTGTCGGCGGATGCGCCGTGGAGGCAGATGACGAGAACAGTGGAGTCGAGCGGCCTGCTGCAATAGACTGCAAGATCTTCGAGCGACTTCATGGCCTGGGCCTCCTTGAGCACCACAAGCTGTCTTTCTGCGAACATCGGATACCGTCTTGCTGCCGTTATGACATCGTCGGCAGTGGTATCCGCACCGTAGAAGACCGTCTGGTTGAAATCCCGTTCATCTTCTTCCAATGCGTTGTCGATGATGGCATTGCATACCATGTCAGGATAGAACGGCTCCTCCCCCATAAGAAGATATACAGGTCTGAATACCTTCCTGCGGGCATCGGCGACTATCTCGCGACACAATCCGTCTATCTCAGCATAACCTTTTGCCATAAGGTGCAAAGTTAAAAATTATATGCTTTTGTCCTTTTGATTTCAAAAAATATTTCGGCTTTATTTGTACTTTTGCAGCCTGAAACATCAACAGCAACTGATATGAGAGGCAATTCAAGACAGCCGCTGGCCGGCCGTGGAAGGAGATACAGTGTCCAGCAGGAATCCGGACTCATGGACTTTCTCTATGAAGTGTGCAAGGGCGAGAGCCGCACATCCGTGAAGTCATACCTTTCTAAGGGAAGGATAATGGTGAATGACAGGAATGTGACAGCCTATGACCATATTGTGCGTAAGGGCGACTCGGTGACGATTCTCGATCACGGGACCAGATTCAAGAAACATTCCGGGGAGATTGACACAAGAGTCCGCATCATATATGAGGACGAGCATCTGATAGTTGCTGACAAGAGGCACGCCGTACTCACCATGTCGACCGGCAAGGAGGGAGAGGAGACAGCCTATTCATTGCTGACGGAACATGTCCGCCGGGAGGCAAGGAGGATGTCCCGAGGCAGAAAAGCCGCTGATGCAAGAATCTTCATAGTGCACCGTCTTGACAGGGATACGTCGGGTCTGGTGATATTCGCGAAAGACATGGAGACCCAGGAACGGCTGCAGGACGGATGGAACGAGAACATCCTCGAAAGGAAATATGTGGCTGTGGTAGAGGGACATCTTCCTGAAAATGAGGGGATATGCGTCTCATGGCTCAAGGAGAATCCGAAGTCCCTCAAAATGAGTTCCAGCCCGACCGACAACGGCGGCAAGAAGGCCGTCACGAGATACAGGCTTATCGCATCCTCTTCTGACGAGGGCGACAGTGACGCAAGAATGCGTCCGGGAGTCCATGAGTACTCCCTGGTGGAATTTGAACTTGAGACCGGCAGGAAGAACCAGATAAGAATCCATGCGGCGGAAATGGGCTGTCCGGTGGCTGGTGACAAGAAATACGGCGCCTCGTCAAATCCTATAGGAAGACTTGCCCTTCATGCAATGAGCATCGCATTCAGACATCCGTGGACCGGGAAAGTGATGCGTTTCGATACCGGTATACCGGGAAAATTCAGACTGGTGGCAAGGAGTCACTGAAACCTGTGCAATACATTGATCTTGTCAGGGAGTATCTCGAACTTGGCAGGAATCCTTCCGACAATCTCCCCGTCGACTTCCACGAGTTCCGCCCTGTCCCCGGCAGGACGGACTGTCAATATCCTGCAGCGTCCCGTGACAAGTTCCTTCACCTTTGTGAATGTGCCGTCAAACAGCCTGTGAAGTTCTTTGGCGACCTTGGGAAAAGGCAGTCTGGGGATCACTGTGACATCAGCAAGCCCGTCGTCAGTCACGGCGTCAGGCGTCTGCCTCATACCTCCCCCGGAATACTGTCCGATGCCGATTGCAACCGAAAAGCAGGCCGAGGACCAGACCTTCCGGCCGTCAAGGCACACTTCCATTCCTGGGGACCTGTACCGGAAGAAGGTCTGCAGCAGAGACCACAGGTATATGAGCCTGCCGCGCTTCCCCATATCTTTCTTCATGTTGACCCGCTCACAGACCCTGGCATCGAATCCGACACCTCCGATATTGATCATGTATGAATTGCCGGATCCTGTCGTCACCTTTATTATATCCTGTGCAGCAAATGACTCAGATACAATCAGGTCGGCGACACTTCCTATGTCATCGGGGATATGGTGGGCACGTATCCAGTCGTTGCCTGACCCGACAGGTATGACGGCGAGAGTGAAATCAGAGAGAGACAAGGGCTTCGAACCTTCTGTCGCCATATAGGATTCCTTGCAGAGCATGATGCCGTCCAGAACCTCATGTATCGTCCCGTCCCCGCCTACCGCAATGAATCTCCGGTAGCCTTCCCTTGCCGCCCTGAATACCAGTTCTGTAGCGTGGTATTTGCAGTCGGTCATCCTGTATTCGTGCTCTATTCCTTTGTCATTCAAGAGTTTCTTAATCATTTTCCATTCCGCTCCGCTCCTTCCGCTTCCGGCATGGGGGTTGACGACTACAAACCAGGTCCGCAATATATTGTCCATCAAGAAAATTTTTCACCAATCGGGAACAAAAGTAATAAATAACGGCAAGTAATGAAATTTTTTTATAATTTTGCCGTGATAATCGGGATTAAAAAAAAGTTCAATTATGGGAAAAGTCATAGCGATAGCAAACCAGAAAGGAGGAGTCGGCAAGACGACGACAGCAATCAATCTGGCAGCATCACTCGCAGTAATGGAGAAGAAAGTTCTGATTATCGACGCAGACCCTC
Organism: uncultured Bacteroidales bacterium; assembly: GCA_944323505.1. Lineage (GTDB taxonomy): Bacteria > Bacteroidota > Bacteroidia > Bacteroidales > UBA932 > Cryptobacteroides. Next base: position 9,215 of record CALUST010000013.1, on the reverse strand, counting down.
AGGCCAACACCTCCTCGGGGTTGAACTTCTCCCCTGAAAGCGATCAGAGACGTACTCTGTATGAGGTCATCATCGGCGAACTTGACATCAGGGACGCCCTCATACAGACGGAGATGGCCAACCTGCAGATGATTCCTTCCCACATCAATCTCGTAGGAGCGGAGATAGAGATGCTTGAGACCAGCGACAGGGAATCGGCATTGAAGAATGCGCTGGCGCCTATCCGCAATGACTATGACTTCATCATCATAGACTGCTCCCCCTCCCTCGGACTGATAACCGTCAATGCGCTTACGGCCGCTGATTCGGTCATCATCCCGGTACAGCCGGAGTTCTTCGCGCTTGAAGGTCTCGGCAAACTCCTTCAGACCATCAGGCTCGTGCAGAACGGGGTCAATCCTGACCTTACAATCGAAGGCTTTGTGGTCACGATGTTCGACGGCAGGACCAAGGTCCACACCCAGGTAATCAACGAATTGAGGGAGCATTTCAAGGATATGGTATTCAATACAGTGATACAAAGAAACATACGTCTGAGCGAGGCTCCTTCACACGGAAAGCCCATCATTCTGTATGACGTCATCTGCAACGGTACCACCAATTACCTGAATCTTGCCAAGGAGGTATTGGACAAAAACAGTTAATCGAATCGAAATGACAAAACAACCGCGTGGATTGGGCAAAGGTCTGAGCGCGCTTCTCGGAGACGGGGATCTCACGCAGATCAGGAAGCCTGTAGAATACATAAACAAGAGTGTCAGCACGGAAGAACCTCGCAGCGGGGCCGAGATAATGCTTATCCCGGTGGATATGATTGAGCCGAACCCGTTCCAGCCGAGAATGACGTTCGACAATGATGCTCTGGAGGAACTTGCAGACTCAATCCGTACACTCGGACTGATACAGCCTGTGACCGTCCGCAGGAAAAGTGCGGACAGATACCAGATCATCAGCGGAGAGAGACGGTTCAGGGCCTGCCGGATGGCAGGGATGCAGGAGATACCTGCCTATATCCGTGACGCCAATGACCAGGGGATGCTGGAAATGGCCATCGTGGAGAATATCCAGAGGGAGAATCTCGATCCTATCGAGGTGGCGATGAGTTATCAGAGACTTATCGAAGAGTGCAACCTCACTCAGGAGCAGATGGCGTTCAGGGTCGGAAAGAAAAGAGCATCGGTGACGAACTATCTGCGTCTGCTGAGACTTCCCGCGAAGATACAGCACGACCTCAAGGTAGGTTTGTTGAGTGTCGGGCATGCGAAAGTCCTGCTGGGTGTGGAAGATGCCATGATGCAGGAAAGCCTCTGTGATCTTGTCATCAGGGAAGGACTGTCCGTGAGGCAGCTTGAAGAAAAGATCAGCAGGCTCAATGCAGTCAGACCGGAAAAGAAGGACGCGGCTCAGGATCTGCCTGATGACTGGTGCCGTATGCTCGAGGTCGTAGGCAAGTATTTCCGCAACGACATAAGTCTCAAACGCAACGAACACGGCAAAGGCAGCATGACAATCAAATTCTCTTCGGACGAAGAGGTAAGTAATTTTCTGAAGGCGATCACGAACCTCAACAGCTGAAAGGCAAATGTGGAGATTTATAAGATATATCCTTGCAATAGGATTCTTTGCCGTATTGGGAATGACCAATGCCGATGCCCAGTTCAAGGAAGAGGCATTCACCCAGACATACAACGACACGAGCGTCCATAACACTGCAGCAGCGGATACAGCCGACAAACTCTTCTCCTTCAAGGAACTGTTCGGTGGGCTTGCCCACAAGCAGGATCTGAGGATAGGCACCATGTTCGGAGGCTCCATCTTCCTTCCGGGCATATCCCAGATATACAACAGGCAGTACTGGAAACTTCCTGTCATATACGGCGGCATAGGTGTGCTTGCCGGGACAGGAGGCTATTATATGCACAAATACACAGTATCCAAGAAGAATTATGAGGCTGCGCTCGCGGCGATACCTGAGTTTGCCACGAATGTGAACATATATCCCGCCATAGACTACCGTGCCAAACAGACTGGCACGTGGCTTCTTGTAGGCGCGGGTCTCATATATTGGGGAGCATTGCTTGACGGCGCCATCAACTACAAGCCTGACGTGCACCCGCATCCGGGTCGTGCCACGGTATATTCAATACTCCTGCCCGGGCTCGGACAGGCCTATAACGGCGAATACTGGAAAATCCCGATATACTGGGGATGTCTGATGGGCTCGGTACACTATCTTTATACCAACAACGTCAACTATCAGAGATTCAAACGTATACATAATGAGGCCACAATGGATCCCAACTATAAGGGCACCATCACTGCTGAGACCGCTGTCTGGTACAGGGATGTGTACCGGCGTTACAGGGACTATTCGATTGTGGCCACGGCATTGTTCTATCTTCTGCAGGTCATAGACGCCAACGTCTTCGCATATATGCACGATTTTGAGGTGACGGACGACATCAGCATGAATATCGAGCCGGCAATCCTGGCTCCTAATAATGTCTACGCATTCAATCCCATGCCTTCCATGGGGATAGACAATGCGGTCGGTATCCGGTTCGGCGTGAGATTCTGACATCAGCCTTATTGTATCTTGAAACATTCGGAAATGAGATTTGACAGATTATATATGATTGCTGCGGCCGTGACAGTCTCTGTGCTGACGGTGGCAGTCTCTGAAGCCCGGGGATTTGAAAGGGCGGACAGATTGAAGAAGAGCAAAGTCTATCTGCAGGAAGAGAACAGGAGACTCGTATCCGTGATTGACTCGCTGCAGAATGTGGTAGAGTCATATCGGGCCGGCACGGACAGCCTTGCCAATGAACTCATGGACCTGTATGATGAGAATGAAGACAAGAGTGCTGCAGGGCTCAATCCGGAGGATTATACCCCAGATGTCACCGACAGCCTTCTGAATATATGGTATCTGCACCAGGTCAGCAGCCGGGAGGTCCCTGAATACGATATGGACACTGTCAAATTCCGTTCAGATGTCCCGGACTCTGTGTACGTCATGAGGCTCAAGGCGATGAATTCCTTCATTCCCCTCCCCTACAACGACATCGTGAAGAAATACATCATCCTCTACTCGGAGAAGATGCCGGAGGCGATGCCCAAGATTCTCGGGCTGTGCAGTTACTATATGCCGATATTCGAGGAGATTTTCACTGAGCATGATGTCCCTGAGGAACTCAAGGCGATGGCGGTCATCGAATCTGCCATGAATCCTATTGCGGTCTCGCGTGCCGGCGCAAAGGGAATGTGGCAGTTCATGTACAGTACTGCCAAATTGTACGGGCTTCATATAGACTCGTTCGTGGACGAGAGACTGGATCCGGTCAAATCCGCCCATGCGGCAGCGGAATATCTCAAGGATGCGTACAGGATATTCGGCGACTGGAACCTTGCGATTGCATCATATAACTGCGGGGCTGGAAATGTCAACAGGGCCATAAGGAGAAGCGGAGGCAAAAGGGGTTTCTGGGAGATCTACCCTTATCTTCCGCGCGAGACAAGAGGCTATGTCCCTGCTTTCGTGGGTGCACTGTACACCATGACCTACTACAAGGAGCACGGGATAGAGCCTGACGCCATAGAGGTTCCTGCCCATGTTGATACTTTCCATATCAACAAGATGCTGCACTTCAAGCAGGTCAGCACATTGACAGGGGTTCCCGAGGATGAACTCAAGAATCTGAATCCCCAGTACCGCCATGAGATTGTTCCCGGAAACGAAAGGGAATACATTCTCCGTATCCCCTACAACTACACCAATGCCTTCATTGATCAGGAGGACTCCCTGTATTCGTACAAGGCTGACGAGTATTTCAATCCTGTGGTCATAAAGAAGATCAAGGACGGTGGCGACGGTGAACGCATCATCCACAGGGTGAGAAGCGGCGAGGTGCTCGGCAGGATAGCCATCAGGTATCATGTGAGCGTGAGCCAGATCAAGAGATGGAACAATCTCAGGAGCGACAACATACGCATCGGACAGCGGCTCGTGATATATCGCGGCGGACGGGCACCGGCATCAGTCGCCTCTGCACCGAAGAGTACTGCCCAGACAGCCCGGAAAAGCAGTGTGAACATGAATGCGGACTATACTATATACGTGGTCAAAAGCGGAGACTCACTCTACAACATCGCCAAGAACTATCCCGGGGTAAGTGCCCAGAACATCATGGACTTCAACGGCATCAGCAGTCGCATCAAGCCTGGGATGAAGATAAAGATACCGAAACTGTAGCGCCTGGCCATGCTGCCGTTACAGGCTGTCTGCGGCTACAGTCTGAAGACAGCCTGCAATTTCATTTCCGCCTTGCCGGGCTTTTCTGCTGAGGCGCCGGGAGATTTCCACGGGTAGTCCAGGTATGACATGCGCAAATATATCCGCAGCCACCTTGCGCACTTTACTCCGGCAGTCATTGCTGTCCAATATCCCCGTCCGTAATATGACGGGACATTAAAGTTGCCAGGCGCGTCCCTCTCGTAGACATAGATCCTGTCATCCCAGTTGTCGATTCTGAAGAGTCCGCCTCTTACATAGAGTGTCAGCAGCCTGTTTCTGTATCCTCCCTCCATATACGAGAGCAGACCTGTCCCTTCGCAACGGAGGGCGTTCACTCTGACGGCAAGCATGAATTTCCCGACATCATAACGGAAATCCAGCCTCACATCTGTTCTCCAGGTATTACCCCAGTCCCTTACTCGTTCCGTCACCCGCAATGACAGGGCTGCGGCAGGAGACACCTGACAGTCGTAGTCAAAGAGGATTTTTACCTGTCTCGTTGGCCTGTCAGTGCCAAAACGCGGTTCCGGGGCATAAGAGACATCGGTGCCGAAGACTCCCTTATGCCTGATGACAGACGCTCCGAATCCTTCCCGACCTGCCAGTGTCACATACTCTCCGGCTGAAAATGTCCCCGAGGCGGATACGGCATATTCATTGGCGCATTTAGTACCGCTTCTGAGCGCACCGGAACGGGTAGATGAATACCCGGCAGGATAATATCTGCCCATGACGGCCATTCTCACCATCTCCCCTATCCTGAACCTGCTTCCTACCAGAGCCGCGGCTGTCCTGTTCACTATGTCTGCGGCCGTTTCTGAGAAAAGTTCGGTCCCGCGAATGTTGTAGCGGATGTCCGCTGAGACTTTCAGGTCCGTGAGACCGTCTTCGGGGACTTTCATGTGAATATCGTCATCTCCATGATGCAGCCGTATCTCACCCGTCTGGGCATAGCATGTGAGCGAAGTCTGGAAGTCCTTTCCGAAATAGCCGATGTTTATGGCAGGAAGCATTGACAATGATTCGGTCCTCTTCCCTGTCTCAAATCCCCTCAGACCGTCGGCGGCGATGAATGCCGTAAGGACAAACCTGCCAGCAGAGAAGTCGGCGGCAAGTCCTCTGAGGCTGCCATCTCCCGAATATGACCTGTAGGGTGATATACCGGAAGGTCTTCTGGAATATGATTCAGGCGCAGAGACACCACCCATAGAAAAGCCGCTCCATAGAGCCAGCCCTTGGCCGAATCTCGCATTGAAGTCACCTGCAATCACCTTCCCAAGTCGTCTGCGGCCGTAGCATGTGACATTGAACGACAGCACTTCCGGCGGCCGGATATCAGGATAATATGGGTTCCTACCTGTAAAGCCGATTTCAAGCCTGTCGTTCACATCAAGACGGTATTTGAATCCGTAATTGTATTCAAACTCATCTTCTGATGGCTTTTTCGTTGCCGTCTTAACCGTCAGAGAGGAGGATACTCCGGATTTCCCGCCTGCCGGTCTCCCTGGCAATGCGTCAGACTCAAAGGAAATGAAAAATGACAGAGCCGTCGCATATTCTTTCCCGAAGCCGTCAATGGCAGCAAGTTCCTCTAAGGACAGCACGTCTCCGGAGCGGCTGCGGTAGTCCATCAGCGAGGCTATCTGGTACTGTGACAGGAGCCCGCTCTCGGCCAGCCTGGTCTGGGACACCATATTTATGCGCAGCGGCGATGCTCGCAATGATGCGCATTCCTCAAACATATTCTCCCCCAGCTCCTCCTCGTCTGTCACCCCTGCGATGAACATCATCGCCTCCAGATACCCGTCGTCTCCGGCATAGGCGACCGGTCTTGTGCACATTGACATCATGATGAGAACTGCCGTCGTATACGCCAGGCGTCTCATGACACGTCCGTCGGCACATCCTGTCCCGCATCGCGGTGACACATCGTCAATCCCTGCTTTTCCCATAACACACATATCGTCTGACATTTTGTTGACCGGACAAATATATGATCTGTCTTAGTCAATTTTGTGGCAGCCGTTGTTGTTTTACTTTTTTATGAATAAAGTTTTTCTCTTTTTTATGTATTTTATACTATTTTTGCGAATTCAAAATCGAAGACCATAATGGATAAAGTCAGATTATTCGACAAGACATTCAGGACATTCATCCCCTACGGACAGATAGTCGAGGCCATCGACAGGACCGCAGACAGGATCAATGCCGATTTCAGAGGCTGTGAGGACATTCCTGTCATCCTCTGTGTCCTTAACGGTTCAATCATGTTCACCGCAGAACTGATGCAGAGACTTGAATTCAACTGCGAACTAGTCTCCATAAAACTGTCCTCTTATCAGGGTACGGGATCTACCGGCAAGGTCAGGCAGGCTCTCGGCCTCACTGCGGACATCAGGGGAAGACGGGTGATCATAGTAGAGGACATCGTCGATACAGGCAACACGATAGTCGAACTGAAAAAGATCATGGAAGAGAACGGGGCTGCCGAGTCAAGGATCTGCACATTGCTCTTCAAGCCGGACTCATACAAGAAAGACATACCTCTCGACTACGTGGCTATGGAGATTCCTAATGACTTCATCGTCGGCTTCGGTCTTGACTACAACGAGATAGGCAGAAGCCTCAAGGACATTTACGTCCTTGACGAATAAACATAATACCAGAAAAATGAAGTACTACATTCTTTTCGGTCCTCCGGGGGCAGGTAAAGGCACCCAGGCCACAGCAATGACGGAAAAATACAATCTCAGACATATTTCCACCGGAGAACTGCTCCGCAAGGAGATTGCGGCCGGCTCCGAACTCGGCAAGAAGGCAAAGTCTCTGATTGATGCCGGGTCGCTTGTCCCTGATGAGATAGTCGAAGGTATGATAGAGTCCGAATTCCGTACAGTCAGGGACGTCGCAGGATTCCTTCTGGACGGGTTCCCGAGGAATACGGCACAGGCCAGGGATCTTGACGCCATACTTGCAAAGACCGGCGAAGAGGTCACAGGCGTGGTCTCTCTCATGATTCCGGACGAGACCATCAAGGAGCGCATCAGGCACAGGGCCACCATCGAAGGACGGGAGGACGATGCCAGGGAGGAGACCATCAACAACAGGATTGTCACCTATCACGACAAGACAGAACCTCTTATCGGATACTACAAGGACTCCGGCAAATACAACGAGATTGACGGGTTGGGCACAATTGATGAGGTGCGCAGCAAGATATTCGATCTGATGGACAGGTTCTGAACCTGATATATGATTAGTATCAATAGTGTTAAAATAGGTGCAAGAACTCCGGAACTGGTCACCGGACTGCTCAAGATATGGGAGGCATCAGTCCGTGCCAGCCACCACTTTCTGACTGAGGAAGATGTCAGGAGTCTCTATCCTCAGGCGGAAGAAGCCATCCGTCAGATAGATACACTATGGGTGGCAGAGGATGACAATGCCGCTATCGGATTCATGGGCATCCAGTCAGGCAAGATAGAAATGCTGTTTCTTCATCCGGACTGTTTCAGGAAAGGCATAGGAACCATGCTTGTCCGAAAGGCGTTTTCCGAACAAGATGTTCAATATGTTGACGTCAACGAGCAGAACCCCGCCGCCGTAGAATTCTACGAGCGGATGGGGTTCCGCTCGTTTCGCCGCGACAGCACCGACGACCAGGACAACCCCTTCCCCATCCTGAGGATGAAACGGCTATGAACTCTCGAATCTTTGGTTCTCGACAGTCTGCTTGTCGCTGCTTCCTCTGATGTATCTTATTTGCACGGGAAATCCCTCTTGCATTAAACACTACTGATTATCAATGAGTTTTTATTTGCTGAGGAAATCCCTTTATCGCAAAATCGGTCTCAGATTCCAGTACCTCTTGACTTCAGCAAATTAACGCATATCTTTGGGGCACAAAAGGCAATATATGAGCATACCGAATATAAGATTATTGAATCAGCAGTTAGTTAATCCGCAAATGTCAGACATCCATGAATTGGTCGCATGGATGGGGATGCTGCAGGCCCAGGAATACACAATGATGCGTTGGGCGGTCGGCATTCGCCTGAAACAGCCCTCCATGTCATCATTCCGTAAAGCCTATGATTCAGGGCAAGTTGTCAGGACGCACCTATTCAGATGTACTTGGCAGTTGGTCGCAGCCGAGGATCTGCGCTGGATGCTGAAATTGTGTGCCGACAAAAACAAGAAAGCCATCAGATATTACGGACAAGGCATTTCTGAAAAAGACTTTGAACACGCCTGCGACCTCATCTGTCAGGCACTTGCAGGGCAGCAATCCATGACCAAAGAAGCCATTATTGCCAGTTTAAGGGAACTCGGGCTTCCCGGTGATGCCTATACAATGACCAAATATCTTCAAATGGCTGAAGCAGAAGGTCTGATATGCAGCGGACATCTTGATGACAATCAAAACACATACGCTCTGATTGACGGACGGATACCGTCAGCAAACGAACTCTCACATGAAGAATCGGTAATCCTGCTTGCAAGAAAGTATTTCCGCAGCCATTCACCGGCCACATTGAAAGACTTTGTATGGTGGACAAACCTCAGTGCAGGTGAATGTAAAAATGCCATAGACTCCATTGCCGGCGAATTGACGGCAGAACACCATAATGATGATATATATTATATACATCAAGACTGCAGGACAAAAGGCTGCCGCAAGAAAGTCCTGTTGTTGCCGTCCTATGACGAATATCTGATAGGCTACAAGAGCCGCCATCATGCAATCACAGAACAGTTCTGCCGACAAGCCTACAACAAGAATGGTATTTTCTATCCCGTTATTGTGCAGAATGGTGACGTCATAGGAAACTGGCATCCTGACAAAAAGGCGACATTCTTCGAAGATGGAAACAAGGTGGATATTTCAAGATTACTTTCGGAGTTTCATCAATTCATGGAC
>CALUST010000012.1 GCA_944323505.1 uncultured Bacteroidales bacterium | reverse complement strand
GGCATGACAGTTATGCAGTCTCCGATAAATATGTTATCTTTGCAAGATTGCGGGATTATTTAGAAACCAATATAACAGAATATAATTATGGCAGTCAGTTACGAAAAGGCGGGTGTCAACCTTGAGGCAGGATATGAGGTTGTCCGCAGGATCAAGAGTCATGTCGCATCAACGGCGCGCAAAGGGGTTATGGGCAATATCGGATCATTCGGAGGGATGTTCGACCTTGCATCCTTGAATATCAAGGAACCGGTGCTGGTCAGCGGTACGGACGGTGTCGGAACCAAACTCAAATTGGCGTTTGCGATGGACAAGCATGATACAATCGGGATTGATGCTGTGGCCATGTGCGTGAATGATGTGCTTGCGCAAGGGGCAGAGCCGCTTTTCTTTCTGGACTACATTGCCGTAGGACATAATGAGCCGGCCAAGATAGAGTCCATAGTCGCCGGAGTGGCAGAGGGTTGCAGGCAGGCAGGATGCGCCCTCGTAGGCGGAGAGACGGCAGAGATGCCGGGGATGTATTCCGACGGCGAATATGACATTGCCGGCTTTACTACAGGGGTAGTCGAGAAATCAAGACTGATTGACGGCAGCAAGGTTAAGGCAGGGGATGTGCTTGTCGGCATCGCCTCCTCAGGAGTCCATTCGAACGGTTTCAGCCTTGTCCGCAAGATTTTCTCGGACAACAACCTTGACCTGAATGCCTCCTATCCGGAACTCGACGGCAAGAGCCTCGGCGAGGTGGCCCTGACACCGACCAGGATATATGTTAAACAGGTACTCGATGTCATCCGCAACTGTGACGTGCATGGAGTGGCCCATATCACCGGCGGCGGATTTGACGAGAACATCCCGCGCATCCTCAAAGACGGGCAGGGAATCGAGGTCAGAGAAGGCACATGGGAGATTCTTCCTATATTCCGTCTTCTTGAGAAATACGGCAAGGTATCGCACCGGGAGATGTTCAACATCTTCAATATGGGCATCGGCATGGTCCTCGCTCTTGATGAATCGGAGGCGGACAAGTCCATCAGCATACTTGCATCTCACGGCGAGAAGGCCTCTGTCATCGGCAAGGTGACATCAGTCCCAGGGGTGAATATCATATAACATATAAAATACAGCCATATTATGCGTGCATTATTTTCAGTGAGCGATAAGACAGGCGTGATAGAATTCGCCAGTCAACTTGAGTCTCTCGGATGGGAAATCATAGCCACCGGAGGCACTATGAAACTTCTGCAGGACGCAGGACTCAAAATCATCAACATCAGCGAGGTTACGGGCTTCCCTGAAATCTGCGACGGCAGGGTCAAGACTCTTCATCCCAAGGTGCACGGCGCCCTTCTCGGAAGACGCGACCTGGAGAGCCACCGTCAGCAGCTCAAGGAGAACGGCATCGAGTATATCGACCTTGTCTGTGTCAATCTTTATCCGTTCAAGGAGACGATTGCAAAGCCGGACGTGACCATGGAGGACGCCATTGAACATATCGACATAGGCGGGCCGTCAATGCTCCGCAGCGCAGCCAAGAACTGGAACGATGTCACTGTGGTCTGCCATCCTGAAGACTATGACACCATCATCGCCGAGATAAGGGAGCACGGCAATACCACGAAAGAGACCCGTCTCCAGTTGTCTGCCAAGGCATATACCCACACTGCCGAGTATGATATGATGATTGCCTCTTATATGAGACAGCAGGCAGGCCTTGAAGAGAGGCTTTTCCTCGAATACAGGCTCAGACAGTCCCTCAGATACGGCGAGAACCCTCATCAGCAGGCAAAGTTCTATGCGTCGATGGACAGAGTCCCTTATTCTCTGGCATCCGCAGAGCAGCTCAACGGCAAGGAACTGTCATACAACAATATCCAGGATGCAAATGCGGCACTCAACATCGTACGCGAATTTGACGAGCCGTTCTGTGTCGGACTCAAGCACATGAACCCTTGCGGAGCGGCAATCGGCAAAGATGCAAAAGAGGCATGGCAGAAGACCTTCGAGGCTGACAAGGTCAGCATCTTCGGAGGCATCGTGGCATTCAACAGGGAAGTTGACCGTGAGACTGCAGAACTCCTCAAACCGGTGTTCCTCGAGATTGTCATGGCTCCTTCATTCTCCGAAGGCGCACTTGAAGTCCTCTGCACCAAGAAGAATCTAAGGCTGCTCAAAGTCGACATGACAAAGGACGACAAGATACGCAGGCAGTATGTCAGTGTCAACGGCGGGATGCTTGTGCAGGACCAGGATACGACGACAGTCGCGGTGACCCCTGAGATGTGCGTCACGGAGACGAAGCCACGCCAGGAGGACATGGATGACCTCAATTTTGCATGGAGGATAGTGAAACATGTGAAATCCAATGCAATAGTCGTGGTGAAGAATGGCATGACATACGGTGTGGGCGCAGGCCAGATGAACCGTATCGGTTCGGCGGAGATAGCGCTCAAGGAAGCCGCGGCGACATTCGCCGCCGAAGGCAGGGACGTGAAGGACGCCGGTCTTATACTTGCCTCAGACGGGTTCTTCCCGTTCGACGACTGTGTGGATCTCGCTGCACAGTACGGGGTAAAAGCCATCGTACAGCCGGGAGGCAGCATCAGGGACAATGATTCTATCATCAAGGCCAATGCGAACGGCATAGCGATGCTCTTTACAGGTACCCGTCATTTCAAACATTAGTCTGGACACTGAGATGAAACATCCGAATCAAGTTACGGTCATGGTTGTGGGCGGCGGCGGCCGCTGCCATGCGATAGTGGACGCCCTTTCCCGCTCTCCGCAGGTCGGGAAGATTTATTGTGCTCCAGGCAATGCCGGGATAGCTGCCCAGGCCGAATGTGTCCCGCTGAAGGATACGCAGGTCGAGGCTCTGAGGGATTTTGCCCGTGACAATGCCGTGGACCTTACTGTAGTAGGTCCTGAGGTGTCTCTCGCAGCAGGTATCGCAGATGTCTTCCGTGCTGCCGGATTGAGGATTTTCGGTCCGTCAAAGGCTGCGGCTACCATAGAGTCGAGCAAGGATTTTGCGAAAAGGCTCATGGCGAAGTACAATGTCCCTACGGCGGCGTACATGACATTCGATGACTATGCCCAGGCACTTGAATATGTCAGGAGAGGCTCTTTCCCTGTCGTGTTGAAATACGACGGGCTGGCTGCCGGAAAGGGCGTAGTGATACCGGAGACCTTGGAAGAGGCTGACGAGGCATTGAAAGAGATGCTTCTGGATGACAGGTTCGGCAAGGGCAAGGTGGTGGTCGAGGAGTTCCTCACAGGCCCAGAATTCTCATTCATGTGCTTTGTGGACGGCAATCAAGTATGGCCTATGGCCCTGTCACAGGATCATAAGAGAGCATACGAGGGAGACAAAGGTCCGAATACGGGAGGCATGGGGGCATATTCCCCGCTTCCTTTCATCACAGAGGAGGACAAGTCATTCGCCCTTGAACATATCATGAAGCCTGTGGCTGCCGCAATGGTTGCCGAGGGATGCCCGTTCAAAGGCGTCCTTTACGGCGGACTGATGAAGACCCCGTCAGGAATCAAGGTGATAGAATTCAACTGCCGTTTCGGCGATCCTGAGACGGAAGTCGTGCTGCCCCTGCTCGAATCTGACATATATGACATATTCTCCGCTGTCGCTGACGGTACTCCGATGCCTGAGATCAGATGGAAGTCCAGGGCATCGATGGGCTTTGTGATGGCTTCAGAAGGCTATCCTGGCTCGTATGACAAGGGTTTCCCTATAGAAGGGCTTGAAGATGCGGCATCGGATCCTGACGTCAGGATATATCACATGGGTACTGCGACCTCGGACGGCCGGATTGTCACTTCCGGAGGCCGTGTGCTGATGGTCATCGGATTCGGCGACACGTTGTGCGATGCCCACGGAAAGGCGCTTGAGGCAGTCGGTAAGATAAGGTGCGACAATCTCTTCTACCGCCGGGACATCGGTTGGAGAGTCCTTTGATATGCAGTCATTAATACATCTGATATGATAGTAAGCGGAAAGGAATTATCTGCCAGACTGAAGGCGGAAATGGCTGAACAGGTGACCACATTCCCAATGAAATACGGGCGTGTGCCCCATCTCGTAGTGATTCTTGTGGGAGATGATCCTGCAAGCGTGTCCTATGTGACAGGCAAGGCAAAGGCCTCGCAGGTGGTGGGCATAAAGAATACCACCATCCGGAAGCCTGATACGATTTCAGAGGAGGAACTGCTCTCCCTGATCCGTCATCTCAATGACGACGATACTGTGGACGGTATATTGGTGCAGCTCCCGTTGCCGAAGCACATCAGCGAGCCGAAAGTCATAGAGTCCATATCCAAAGACAAGGACGTGGACGGCTTCCATCCTCTCAATGTGGCAGCGTTGTGGCAGAAGCAGCCATGTATACTTCCATGCACTCCGAAAGGCATCATCAAGATGCTCAAGACGGCCGGTGTGCAGATTGCCGGGAAGCGTGCGGTTGTCATAGGCCGCAGCAATATCGTCGGCCTCCCGGTGGCCAAACTTCTGCTTGACGAGAATGCTACAGTCACCATTGCACACAGCAGGACAAAAGATCTCGGCGACCTTACCAGACAGGCAGAAATCCTTGTCGTGGCCATAGGGCGTCCGAGATTCGTCACTGAAGATATGGTCTCGGAAGGGACGGCTGTCATAGATGTAGGAGTCAACAGGGATCCGGAGACCGGAAAACTTTGCGGTGATGTGGATTTTGCCGCGATAGAGCCTAAGGCTTCTGTAATTACTCCTGTCCCTGGAGGGGTGGGACCGATGACAATATGCTGCCTGATGGAGAATACCATAGAATGTTTCCTGAAAAGGCAGGAGTCATCACATTAAAACGAAAAAAACATTTTTTCTGTCGATAAAATCATTATCTTTGCTGGCTTAAAGGCAAAGAATGGCGGTGTGTGCAGTCATCTGTCATGGGCAAATTTGAAAACGGATTTTACAAGGATATGAAAACCAGGAATTTATTCGGAATCATCGCATTCTGTATTGCGTTGACCGTGTCTTTCACTGCGGGAGCACAGGAGGACAACAACAGGGATGAAAACGGCAGGATTGTCAGAGGCGCCTACGAGACCAACAGACTTTTTGACAATGTATGGATCGGAGTAGCCGGAGGTATCAACATATATGAGGACGGGTTCTCGTCCCCTGGCCCTTTCGGAGGACGTCTCGGACCTGCACTCGACATCAATATCGGCAAATGGGTGACACCTTCTGTCGGTCTCCGTATCGGGTATCAGGGTCTCATGGCCTCATCATGGTCTTTGACACCATATCCATTCTCTTCTGACGTGAATGAGAACGGATTGTACAAGAACTCATTCGGTACGATGTTTATCCACGGAGATGTGATGTGGAACATTTCCAACGCCATCAGCGGATACAAGGAGACAAGGCTGTGGAACTTCATTCCTTACCTTTCTGCAGGGTACGCCCGTTCATACAAGGCTGGACTTGACTGGGCCAACAACGAACTTGCTGTCGGTGTCGGTCTCCTCAACAACATCAGGATCAGCAACAGGGTAGACCTTACCCTCGACTTCCGTCAGCATATCGTCAAGGAAGGATTTGACTCTGCTCCTAATTCAGGAGCAGGCCGTGCTGCAGGCATGACTTCCGCCACATTCGGTGTCGCCATCAAACTCGGAAAGACCGGATTCAAGCGTACAGGGACTTATGAGAATACGATAGCGGATCTCCAGACTGCAAATGCTGCGCTTGAGGATGCCAAGGCTGACGTGGAGAACAACGTGGATGAACTCGCAGCGGAGAATGCCGCTCTGAAAGATGCCATCGAGGACCTCAAGAACAGGGAGCCTGAGGTTGTCGTCGAGAAAGTGATGCTTGATGTCACCCCTGGCGCGGTATTCTTCGAGATCGGCCAGGCTACACTTTCAAAACGTGAACTCTTCCATCTTGATTTCTATGTCAAGAACGTGATTGCACAGGATCCTGAGAAGGTCTTCACTCTTACCGGATATGCCGACAAGCAGACAGGCTCTGCAAAGCGCAACCAGCAGTTGAGCCAGATGAGGGTGGACTATGTGTACAATCTTCTTCAGACAAGGTATGAGATCCCGGCAGAGCGTCTTGTCGTGAAGGCGGCCGGAGCATCGGTTGACAGATGGAATGATCCGACACTCAACAGGTGCGTGGTCATCGAGTGACGTTCGTCGGACAAATGACCGAAAAAGTGCGGGAGGCATAAGCTGACCGCACTTTTTTTTATATTATGGTAAGAATTTCTTGCCACTTCTGGAGCCATCATGTTTTTTGTATAATTCTTTGCCGATATTTTAGAATTTATTAAATTTGCGCAGTCTCTTTCTTTGAGAGACAATAAAATATGAATATTTCCTTCAAAAGCGGGGGGGGGTATCCTTTCCTATCATGCCGAAAATGTCAAGTAATTGAAATTCAGCACAATAGATGGATTTCAAAGCCCTAAGGTAATATCTGTAGGTAAAGGTTTGACAATGACAACAAACGATAGCCAGGTCTGGTTTGCCATGCGCGTCACGTATCGGCGCGAGATGAAGGTAAGAGAGTTGCTAATCAGGGAGAATATCGAGAATTATATCCCGATGCGCTATTCGGTGAGAGTTGTCAGGGGACGTAAGACAAAAAAACTCGTCCCGGCAGTCTACGGGCTGGTATTTGTCCATACCACTCAGCCTGAAATCCAGCGCATCAAGTCCAAAGTCCCGTATCTGCAGTATATCGTCAATAAGAGGACAGGAGCGAAAATAATAGTCCCTGAGGCTCAGATGCGGCTTTTTATTGCAGTGACAGGAACAAATGACGAGAAGTTGCTCTGGTTCAAGGACAACGAGATCAATCTGACTAAAGGTACGAGGGTGAGGATAACGGCAGGTGAGTTTGAAGGATATGAAGGAGTCTTTATTAAGGTCAAAGGGGCGCGGGACCGCAGGGTCGTTGTAGCCATCGAGGGCATCGTCGCAGTGGCTCTTGCCACAGTCAGCCCTGACTTGATTGAGTCTGTCGTATGATTAAAGAAGAATAGCCTGTGTCTATGGCTGCTGACACTAAATCACCTTCAGTATCTGTGATAGTCCCTGTCTATAATGCCGCGAGGTATATGGACAAATGTGCCCGCACCCTTTTCGGGCAGACATACAGGAATATAGAATATATATTTGTCGATGACTGCTCCTTAGACGGCTCTATCGATATCATCAGGTCAGTCCTCGGCGAATTTCCGGGAAGGCAGGACAGTTGCAGGTTCATCAGGCTGGACAGTAATTCCGGACCGTCTGTTGCAAGAAACAAGGGGCTTGAAGTCTCGACAGGCGAATACATCCATTTCTGCGATGCGGATGACTGGATGGAGCCTGACATGATTGAGAAGATGGCCAGGACAGCCTCGGCAAAGGATGCGGACATTGTCGTGTGTGATTTCATGCTGCATGACAACAGCACATCCACATATTGGAAATCTCCGGTATGGACATCGGATAAGGTCGCATCCATGCAGGCTTATATCGCTTTCACGTGGACAGTGATGTGGACCTTGCTCACCAGAAGGGCTTTGTATGCCGACAACGGGATAAATTTTCCGGAGCACGTGGATTATTGCGAGGATTTCTATGTCTCTGTAAGGCTCTTGGACAAGGCGGACAGGATAGAGAATGTCCGAGAGGCTCTTTATCATTATTGCAGGATAAATGCCATGTCCCTGTCCCGGGTTATTGACAAGAAACGCTCTGAAGATGAGCGGAAGATGATAACTGCTATTCACGACTGGTTCAATCAGAGCGGGGCCGCAGGCGGCTACGACAGAGAACTGTATTGGCGTATTCTGAAAAATAATCAGGGTTTGATTCTTGACCGTAAAACAATACGTGATTTCAAGACAACATATCCCGAAAGTCATCGCTATATATTGTCTTGTCCGTATCTGAACAAGAAGATAAAGATAATGATGTGGCTGACGGTGCACAGGATGGGATTTCTGACACGTGCCATCATCAGCCTCCGCAATATCAAGGTGAGATTATGCGACAGCCGTCAATCTCGGTCATAGTTCCGGTATTCAATACTGCGAAGTATCTGGACGAGTGCATTACCAGCATTCTGACTCAGACATATTCCGATTTTGAGCTGCTGCTGGTGGATGACGGGAGCACGGACGGGTCTGGACAGATATGCGACAATTATGCGAAGAATGACAGCAGAGTAACGGTATTTCATCAGAGCAACAAAGGTCCCGGTGCGGCCAGAAATGCAGGATTGGAAAATTCAGCCGGTGAATGGATTACATTTGTTGATGCAGACGACCGTGTCAAGGAGAATTATTTGCTTAACTTGTTTTCTCATGTCTCTGGTGCGTTTGACATGGTGGTCTCATATTCTGAAATTTATCAAAATGACAAGGTGGTGACCGAGTCTTATCCGTCAAAAATAGTGGATGACCATAATTTTCAGACTATATTTACTGAAAATGAGATGTCTTGGCACACGTCTCCATGGGGGAAATTGTACAGGAATTCGCTTATAAAAAAAATAGGACTTTCCTTTTTTGAGGATATGTACATAGGCGAGGATGCGATGTTTGTATTTTCCTATATGCTCAAGGCGCGGTCTTTCTACATTTCGAGCGATACGGATTATTGTTATAATTGCGGTCTTGAAAATACTCTGACGAAACGTATTTATTCCCTTGACTCGGAAAGGATATCGCACGATAGGATAAGGGATATTGTCAGAGAGATGATAGAGCGAAAAGGGATTACTGACGGGACTGCCTTAAGAAAACTGCAGTGGCTTGAGGCATATTACATAAGACGGGTACTGAATTCGTTATATTATAACAGTGGGATAGAATCTGAGAGAAGAGTTTCAGAAATCAAATCAATGGATTTGACACCATATGTCAATTACAAAGACGGATATTCGTTGCGAGAACATTTATTCATATTCTTATTGAAGCATGGGCAATATCGGTTATATGATTTTTTCAGATGTCGCATCGCTGCAATAAAGACTAAAAATTAGGATGGAGTATTCGGTTGCAATAAGGACACTCGGGACGGCGGGGGAGAAATATCAGCGGCTGCTGGAATCTCTGGAGAGGCAGACAGTGCCGCCGAAGCAGATAGTGGTGTACATTGCGGAAGGGTATCCGCTGCCTGAGGAGACCATCGGAAAAGAGCAGTATGTATATGTGAGAAAAGGGATGGTGGCCCAGAGGGCGTTGCGGTATGATGAGATTGATACTGAATATATCCTCTTCCTTGATGATGACCTTGTACTTGGCCCGGATACGGTAGAGTCAATGTATGAGGCGATGGTGCAGTCAGGTGCGGATGTGGTGGCTCCTGACATTTTCCGCAATTCCGGGCGCGGGATGATGTCAAGGATGCTGATGTTCCTCTCTGGCAGGATGGTGGCGCGACACGATGACGGCAGGTGGGGGTACAAGGTAATGAGGAATGCCGGGTATTCCTACAACAGGAATCCGAAGAAGAAAGTATATATGTCGCAGACTAATGCCGGAGCATGTCTTCTGTGCAGGAAAAGCGATTTCCTCAGCATCCGTTTTGATGAGGAACTCTGGCTTGACAACCAGGGATATGCTTTGGGAGAGGATCAGACGATGTACTATAAGATGTATCGCAAAGGATTGAAGGTGGCGACCCTGTATGACTGCGACATAGAACATCTCGATGCCGGGGACAATCTCAATCCGGAAAGGGAGAGACGTCTCATATATGCTGATTTCCGTTTCAAGACAATATTTTGGCACAGGTTCATCTTTATGCCGGAGAAATCATGTCTGATGAAGGTATGGGATTGCTTGTGTATAGGGTATGCAATCATGTTCACATTGACGGTTTCCCTCCTGAAATGCAGATTTTCCGTGCTTGAGACCAAATATGACGCTGTCAGGGATGCCTGTGGCTTCATCAGAAGTCCTGAATACCGTTCATTGCCTTTGATTGGATGACAAGATATGAATACGGTTCCGATAGTCTTTGCCTTTGATGACAATCTGGTCTTCCCGGCCTGTGTCTGCCTGTCATCGTTGATGATGAGCGCACGCAAGGACACTTTCTATGACATTTTCATCCTGTATCCGGGCAATTCTCCTTTTGACAGGAGCGGCCTTGACAGGATACCGCAATACTACGGCAACTGCAGGCTCTCATACAGACCTGTCGACAGCAGTCTTGACAAGGCGTTCGAGATCAGGGGGATAACCGTGCCGGCATATTACAGGCTGCTGATTCCGGAACTCGTACCGGAATACGGCAAGATTCTTTATTCTGATCCGGATGTCATCTTCCGGCATGATTTGTCGGATGTCTATTACGGGACTGATATGTCCGGCAGCTATGTCGCAGGGGTCAATTCCCTCGCATTCATGAATCCGGATTACAGGAAGTATTATGAAAGGCTGGGAGAAGACCCGTCAGCCGTCATATATTCCGGCAACCTGATTATCAACTCGCGGAAGATGCTGGAAGACAATCTCATGCCTGTATTCCGCTCTATGGCGGAGAAGAAATTCCGCTTCCAGGATATGGACATACTGAATATCGCCTGCAAGGGAGGAATCACATACCTGCCACCGAAGTTCTGCCTGACATCGTATGTGTCGCAATATGCAGTCGAGGCGAGGGCGGAACTGCTGTCGCTCTGGTCTGATGCCGAGATTGAGGAGGCCCTGTCAGAAGGTATTGTCCATTATAACGGGCAGAAACCCTGGAAAGGGTTCTGTGTCAATTTCGATATCTGGTGGGAGTATTACAGGAAGTCTCCGTTTTTTGACAGGAAGTTCTATTTCGACTTCTTCTACGGCAGACTGGAGGAACTCGACCGCCTGTCCCTGTGGAAACGGATAAAGGTCCTGGGGAGGTACTTTGTGTTCGGCCGCAAGAAATAAGATGATGAGATGCTGGTGTCTGTGATAATACCTGTGTATAATGTCAGGGCGTTTGTAGGGCGTTGCGCGGAGTCCCTGATGCAGCAGACTATGAGAGACGGGGTTGAGTTCGTCTTCGTGGATGATGCCTCTACCGACGGCAGTGCGGATGTGCTGCAGACGGTCCTGGACAGATTTCCGGAGAGGAGCAGCCAGGTGCGCATCATCAGACATGAGAGCAACAGAGGTCTTCCTTCGGCACGGAACACGGGACTTGATGCAGCAGCCGGGAAATACATTCTTCATTTTGACGGGGATGACTTCGCGGAGCCTGATATGCTGGAGAAGATGACAGCCGTGGCTGAAGCGGATGGGGCTGACATCGTGTGGAGCGACTGGTATCTTGCTTTCGGCAGGAATGAGCGGTATATGAGACAGCCGTCCTATGCGACTCCACGCGAAGCCTTGTCCGGGATTCTCTGCGGGGCGATGAAATACAATGTCTGGAACAAACTGGTGCGCAGGAGCCTTTATGCCGACAATGACATCAGGTTTCCCGACGGGTACGGCATGGGGGAGGACATGACAATGATCAGGCTTTTTGCCTGCGCAGGCAAGGTGGCTTACATACCGGAGGCTTTCTGTCATTATGTGAAGCAGAATGCGGACGCTTTCAGCAATACATATTCGGAACGGCATCTTGAGGAACTAAGACACAATGCGGATGCGACAATCATGTATCTGCAGCAGAAATCCGGTGCTGTGACCGGACTGGAACTTGATTTCTTCAAGTTGAATGTCAAGTTCCCGTTCCTCATATCAGGAGACAAGTCCAGGTACCGTCTGTGGATGGAATGGTACCCTGAGGCGGATGCCCGGATTATGGAGAACAGGGCGCTGTCATTGAGAAGCCGCTTGCTTCAATGGCTGGCGTCAAAAGGATGCTTTTCTGCAGTGAAGGCATATTATCTTCTTGTACACAGGTTTGTCTACGGGGTCATATTCAGATAGGATATGCTGCGACTGGCGCTGATGCTCATAACGGGGATTCTCGTGAGTTTCTACTACTTCCCTTTCGAGTTCGTCTTCATGCCGGAGGTGAACACGAAGATGGCTATGGCTGCCGCAGGGCTTGTGCTTGTGGCAATCAGGGTGGCAAGGCGACGGATGCCGGTGATTGACAAGGATTTTCTCACGATATCCGTCCTGGCCGGGATAGTGTCGCTGATATGTCTTGCCGCTGTCGTCTGGAACGGTACTGAGGATTATACATACGTGACCTATATCGTGTCAATGTGGGTATGGCTCAGTGCGGCATACGTGGCGGTATCTGCGATAAGGGCAGTCCACGGGACAGTATCAGTGACATTGGTGTGCAATTATCTGATAGCCGTGTGCGTGTTCCAGTGCCTGACTGCCATAGCGATTGATATGATACCTGCATTGAAGATGGCTGTGGACCGCGTGGTTGTGGGCATGGGATTCACTCCCGACGGCTGGATGGAGACTACAGACAGGCTGTACGGCATAGGCGCGACGCTTGACGTGGCAGGCTCACGCTTTTCCGTGGTGCTGATAATGATAGTCCATCTCTGCCTCAAAAGAGGGTACCGGATAGGCAAGATGCTCCTCACATGGTACATATCCGCATTTTTTGTGATAGCGGTGATCGGAAATATGATAGCGCGGACGACGACGGTGGGGCTGGTGCTCGCATTGGCATACCTGGCATTCTCCGCCTTGACCATCCGCATTGACAGGGAACACAAGGGCTGGACATGGACATATCTCGGAGGTCTGGTCGCGGCGTGTCTCCTGTCTGTTGTCATCCTGTACAATACCAGCCCTGTGATGAGGAGCAATATCCGCTTTGCTTTCGAGGGGTTCTTCAGCCTTGCGGAAGAAGGCCGCTGGGAGGTGCATTCCAATGAGATTCTGCAGAATATGGTCGTCTTCCCGGACAATGCCAAGACGTGGCTGATAGGGGACGGATACATAGAGAATCCATACGGCAAGGACCCTTATTATATGGGGCCTCAGTGGCACGGGTACTATATGCAGACGGACATCGGATACCTCAGGTTCATATTCTACTTCGGGATATTCGGGCTGCTTGCATTCATATATTTCATCTGGAGGGCAGGGAAGATATGTATCGGACGTTTCCCGTCACATACGGTCCTTTTCCTTCTGATGCTGGCTGTGAACTATATCGTGTGGATGAAGGTGTCCACTGACATATTCCTCGTATTCGCATTGTTCCTGTGTGTCGGGCAGGAGGAGAATGATGACTATGACAGGATGATTGCTGAGGGGAGATGAAGATAATATATTGTACACATTCTACATGGAGTCCGGGAGGCATGGAGAGGGTACTTTCCAACAAGGTGTCCTGGATAGTCTCCAACACGGACTGGCAGGTGAAGATAGTGACCACTGACCAGCATGGCAGGCCTCCTTTCTATCAGTTCCCGTCAGTGGTCGAGATGATTGACCTCGGAGTGGACTATTCTGATGACAATGCCGGGCCGGCAATGGCCAAGATAGCAGGCTATCTGAGACGCAGGCGTCTGCACAAGGCGAGGCTGACGGACTTGCTGATGAGGGAGAAGGCTGATGTCGTGGTGTCCATGTTCCCTTCGGAGTCTTCTTTCATCCCGGACATCAGTGACGGCAGCAGAAAGGTTCTGGAACTGCATTTCAACAGGTTCTTCAGGATTCAGTACGGGCGTCGCGGCCTGCTTGGGATGGCCGACAGGTTCCGCTCATGGCAGGATGTCCGGTTTGTGCGCAGATTTGACAGGTTCGTGGTGCTGACGAAAGAGGATTGCCGCAACTGGGGCAGCCTGCCGAATATTGAAGTGATTCCGAACGGCATCATCAGGCCGTCAGCGTATTCGGATGTGTCCCTGCACAGGGTGATAGCCGTGGGGAGGCTGGACTGGCAGAAAGGATTCGACAGACTCATAGAGGCATGGGGCAAGGTCATGAGGACAGGCCGGTATGGAGACTGGCATCTGGACATCTTCGGGAGGGGCGAGTGGCATGACAGGCTGCAGGAGCAGATACAAAGCCTCGGACTGGCATCATCTGTCAGGCTGAACAGCCCGACTTCTGATATAATGCAGGAGTACACACGGAGTTCGATGCTGGTGATGACATCTCATTATGAGGGATTTCCAATGGTCCTGGCAGAGTCTATGTCATGCGGCGTGCCGGCAGTGGCGTTTGACTGTCCGTGCGGACCGGAGGATGTCATAAAGGATGGTGTCAGCGGCTTTCTTGTCAAGGACGGGGATATCACCGCTCTGGCCGATGCCATGATGAGGCTGATGGATGATGATGCTCTGAGACACGATATGTCCGAGGAGGCAAGAAAGGTGGCGGACACTTATTCCGAGGCGTCCGTGATGAACAGGTGGATGACTTTGTTTGAGAATCTCGTGCCTTCGCAGGCCGGGAACGGTGTCAGATGAAAAGGCTGTTGCAGATAAATCCGGTGTTGAGGACTTCGACATCGACAGGCAGGATAATGCGGGAGATCGGCGAGGCTGCGATGTCGGCCGGTTGGGAGAGCCACATGGCATATAGCCGCGGCAGGGATGGGGTGATGCCGTGCACATCGGAGATTGTCCCTGTAGGCAGTCTCCCGGACGTGGCCTGGCACGGTCTTGTGACGAGATTAGCCGACAGGCACGGACTGGCGTCGGAACATGCCACAAGAAGATTTGTGGAGAGGATAAGGGAGATTCGGCCGGATGTGGTGCATATCCACAATATCCACGGATATTTCCTGAATTACAAGATATTGTTTGACTACCTGTCGAAGAGTGGCATACCGGTCGTGTGGACCGTGCATGACTGCTGGCTGTACACAGGGCATTGCTATCACTATGCCTCGGTCGGATGCGACAAGTGGAAGACAGGCTGCGGACACTGCCCCCAGAGATTGAAATTCCCTGCGAGCCTGTGGCTGGACCGCTCTGCACGCAACTGGATTGACAAGAGGCAGGCGTTCACATCGATGCCGCAGGACAGACTGGTGATGGTCACGGTGTCGGACTGGATGAGAAGGGAGATGACCGGTTCATTTCTGGGCGGCTATGGATTTCGGGTCATCCACAACGGCATCGATACTGACAAGTTCACCGTCAGGGACAGTTCACGGGTGCGTGAGATGTACGGTCTCGGAGACAGGCATATCATTTTGGGCGTGGCTGGCATTTGGAGCAGGGAGAAGGGTCTTGATGACTTCATGGCATTGCAGCAGAGGCTGGGACCGGACGAGGTGATTGTCCTTGTCGGAGTTGATGCCGCACAGAAAAGACGCCTGCCTGACGGCATTGTAGGGATTGCCCGGACCGACAGTGCAGACGCTCTCGCGGAACTGTATTCGGCAGCCGATGTGCTGGTCAACCCCACATGGCAGGACAATTATCCTACTGTGAACATGGAGTCCATTGCCTGCGGCACCCCGGTGGTGACATACAGGACCGGAGGCAGTGTCGAGTCGGTGACTGCCGGGACCGGATTTGTTGTGGAGCAGGGGGACGTCAGTGGTATTATGCAGGCAGTGAGGCAGATAGAGTCTTCGGGAAAGGAAGTCTGGCGGGAACACTGCAGGAGATATGCCCTGGAGCATTTCCGGAAGCAGGACAGATATGCTGATTATGTCAGCCTTTATGAGGAACTTACGATGAACCGACGGTCATGAGGGTGCTTCAGCTCGGAAAATTCTACCCTGTCCGAGGCGGGATTGAGAAAGTGATGTATGACCTTGTGAGAGGCCTGTCGGAGAGAGGTGTGGACTGCGACATGATGTGTGTCTCACTTGATGGCGGCACGTCTGAGACGCGGCTTAACCCGCATGCCTCGCTGATATGCTGCAGACCTGTGGCAAGGCTTGCGGCTACGATGATCTCTCCGTCGCTGATAGCGGAGCTGAGGAAGCGGGTGCGGCAATACGATATTGTCCATATACATCATCCCGACCCTATGGCCTGCCTGGCATTGCTGCTGTCCGGATACAAGGGGAAGGTCGTGCTGCACTGGCACAGTGACATATTGAAGCAGAAGCTCCTCCTGAAGTTGTATGCTCCTATGCAGGCCTGGCTGATACGTCGTGCCGATGCCATAGTCGGGACTACTCCGGTATATATAGAGGAGTCCCCGTACCTTGAAGATGTGACCGGCAAAACTTGCTGCATCCCAATCGGTATCCGTCAGGTGCCTTACAGAAAGGAGAATGTGGAGCGAATCAGAGAAAGGTATGCCGGCAGGAGGCTGGTATTCTCGCTCGGGAGGCTGATTGGGTACAAAGGTCACAGTACTCTCATCAAGGCTGCATCAATGCTTCCTGACGACTGTATCGTGCTGATAGGAGGTGCCGGCCCGCTGAAGCATAGGCTTGAGAATCAGATAAAGGCATCAGGACTCGAAGACAAGGTGCATCTTCTGGGCTTTGTCAGCGACGAGGACCTCCCGGATCTTTATCATGCCTGTGATGTGTTCTGTCTCAGTTCGATACAGAAGACAGAGGCTTTCGGCATAGCACAGATTGAGGCCATGTCCTGCGGCAAGCCGGTGGTGGCGACAAACATACGAGGCTCCGGAGTCTCCTGGGTCAATGCCCATTCGGTGTCCGGTCTCAATGTCGAGCCGGGAGATGCAAAGGCTCTGGCGGAGGCCATTACCGGTGTGCTTTCGGACGAAGACGGGTATCGCCGGTATGCGGAAAATTCGTACAAGCGATACAAGTCGATGTTTACAGAAGAGAAGATGATAGATAATTGTTATGATCTGTATGAAAAGTTATTCGCACATGATGACAGATAATGCATGCACATCAGACAGCATCCAGCACCGTCCGGAATCTGGTGGCGAGGATATTTATCACGTGTCACCGCTGTTCATGGCGGTGAAGAGGTTTTTCGACGTGCTTGCTTCTTCGCTCAGTCTCATCCTGTTGTCTCCAGTCTTCCTGCTGATATTCATCAGGATAAAGACGGAAGACAAGGGACCGGTCATATTCCGTCAGGAAAGAGTGGGCTACAAGGGCAGGACATTTATTATCTATAAGTTCCGTTCGATGGTGGTGGATGCGGAGCCGGAGGGAGAGCCTGTGCTGTGTATGGAGGACGACAGCAGGATGACAGATACGGGGCGGTTTCTGAGGGATCATCACCTGGACGAACTTCCCCAGTTGTGGAATGTACTCAAGGGAGATATGTCTTTTGTCGGACCGAGGCCTGAACGCAGGTATTTCGTGGACAGGATAATGGAGCGCAATCCTGACTACAGGTTTCTGTTCCGTCTCCGCCCGGGGCTGTTCTCTGAAGCCACCCTGTACAACGGTTACACTGACACCATGGATAAGATGCTCAGACGCCTGGATATGGATCTCAAGTACCTGGAGGCCCCGTCGTTGTGGCACGACATCAGGATCATATCCGCAACGGTGTACAGCATACTTTCGGGCAAGAAGTTCTGAGACAAGTGATTAATACAAGATATTATGAGGACCGATGACAGTCTCGTATTGAGAAAAATAGGTAAGCATCAGATGATAGTGCTGCCGTCCCGGGACGGGGCGGACATGACGGAGGTGCTGACCCTTAATGATACGGCTGCGTGGCTGTGGCAGAAGGCGGCAGGAGTGGAGTTCACTGCCGAGACTCTTGCCGGATGGCTGTGCAGCGAGTATGATGTGGCTTTGGAGACGGCGCAGGAGGATGTGGAGGCGATGCTCGATGTATGGCGTCGTCATGGTCTTGTGACAGAGGACTGATGCGGAGAGAAAACTGACAGGGAAAGTGAAGACATCAGCAGGAACAACGGTAATGCTTGCTCTTCTGAAGGCAGGTCTGTGGCACAGGCCGGTCGGGGAAATCGGGATATTTCCTCTCCCGGCTGATACATGGGATGAAGTCCTGAGGCTGTCGGTGCAGCAGACTGTGACCGGTATAGTTGCCGACGGGCTTGGCTTTCTTCCTGAGGCTCTGCTGCCTGAGCCGCGGATTCTTGCACGGTGTGCGGCAGAGGCGGATGCGATAGAGAAACGGAATGCCGAAATGAACAAGGTGCTTGCAGGACTGTATTCAGGTTTCAGGACGCATAGCCTTTCTCCTGTACTCAAAAAAGGGCAGGGCGTCGCGGCGATGTATCCCGAGCCGCTTCTGCGCGAATGCGGAGACATAGATTTCTATTTCGGAGAGAGCCATGATGCGGTGGCCGCCCTGATTGCACGGACAGGCTGCCGGGTCATCAGGATGTCTGACGGGAGCATCTGCTACAGATGGAGAAATGTGGATGTCGAGCACCATTCACGGCTTCTTGACCTGTATTCCCCGTTCAGTCAAGCCTATCTGAAGGAATTGATTGCCAGGGAGGGGTTTACGGAAAAGACAGTGGGCGGGTCGGAGGAGATACTTGTGACGGTGCCGTCACCCATGCTCGAACTCCTCATGCTGAATGCCCATGCCATGAAACATATAATAGGCCGGGGGATAGGTTTGAGGCAGATGTGCGATATGGCGAGGGCCTATTATGTCCTGCATGACAGGATAGATGAAAAGGAGTGGAATACAGTCATCTCAAAGACAGGGCTTGTGAAGTGGACAGCCGCGTCAGAGACATTCCTGACGCGCTATCTCGGTCTGCCTTCCGAGTGCACTTTCTCCCGGCGCATTGATGCCGCCGGTGCTGACAGGATTTTCGAAATGGTGTGCATGAACGGGAATTTCGGACACAGCCGCTATCCTGTAAGTCCCGGAGGCTCTGCCCTGAAAAGAAAGGCAGGGACATTGCGTGCCTTCTGCTCAAATATGGGGTTCTCGTTGAGGACAGTCCCCGGGGAGACATTCTGGATATTAGTTAATCTCCTTACGGGACAGATAAAGAAGACATTTTGAAAGTATAGCAGATGTTGGAGTACGGAAGATGTGAAGAATATGTCTTTGCGGTCGGCGGACTGCCGTTCGCGCTCATGGCTCCGCACGGGCTTGACATAGACGGGATGCTCCCGTCCTATCGGGATTTCGCGGCAGATGCCGGCGATGTGGACGGGCTGGCTTTCAGGATGGATCTTGTCCGGCACATTGATGCAAGGGACTGCTGGAAATGTATCGAAAGGACATCGGCAGATGTTGGAGATGTGGCTTTGTCAAGGGGTGGCCGAGGATATAGGATAGAGGTAAGGCCGCGAAACGGCAGGAGTGTCCATGCAATGGAGGCTGATGCAGGATTTTCCCACATACGTGCGGCGGTTGATTTCTCCGACCGTTTTGCCTCCAATGCACTTGATGCTATGTTGCGCACGGCATATTCAATGTCGGTGCTTTCCCGCAAAGGGATTTCAGTCCATGCCTCATGTGTCGTGAAAGACGGTAAGGCCTACCTTTTCATGGGCAGGAGCGGTACAGGGAAAAGTACGCATTCTGCATTGTGGCTCAAGAATATATCCGGATCGGTGCTGCTCAATGACGACAATCCTGTCCTCAGACTTGACGGGTCGTCTGTCATGGCTTGTGGCTCGCCGTGGAGCGGCAAGACCCCATGTTACAAAAACGAGATGTATCCTGTCGCAGGCATTGTGCGGCTTGTACAGTCCGGGCAGAACAGGTTCTATCCGAAATACGACGTTGACGCCTTTTCTGTCATCCTGCCAGGGTGTGCTGCCATCAGACGGGACGGCAGGATTTTCGGGGCATTGTGCGACACGCTCGGAGAAATATCAGTCAGGGTGCCTGTCGGTACGATGGAATGCCGACCTGATGCAGCTGCGACCATGATGGTTTATGAGCATCTTGAAGCCATGTCGGCAGAGGTGACGAATATGTATTGAAACAAATAGTCAAGAACAGTCTTATATGAGAAAGTGTTTGGTATTCACAATTTTGGTGCTAACTTTGGTGCTGAATTCGTGTGTGTCTTCAAAGAAGTTCCTCTATCTTCAGGATATGCAGCCCGGAGAGCCTTATCCGGTGGAGATAGAGCATGAGGCAGTAATAATGAAAGATGACAGGCTGAGAATCACTGTCAGCAACAAGAATCCTGAACTCGCCTTGCCGTTCAATATCCACGGAGGCAGTTTCAGGGTCGGAGTGGACGGCAGCATCAGTACTGTCTCGGATGTGTCCCCTGTAGTTGAGGAGGGGTATAGAGTGGATGTGGACGGCAATATAGATTTCCCGATTCTCGGCAAATTGCATCTGGAAGGTCTGTCCGTCAATGAAGCGATAGACATGATTGCCACAAGGATACAGGAGGGCAATTATATGAAGGATCCTTTGGTTGCGATAGAATTTCTCAATTTCAGGTATACTGTGATAGGAGCCGTGTCCAATGTCGGCACCTTCAGTATCGAAGGCGACCGTGTGACTCTGTTCGAGGCTCTTGCACGGGCCGGAGGTCTGACACAGAGATCCAAGGTTGACAGGGTGGCTGTCATCAGGGAAGTGGGTGACAATCGCGAGATGTTCGTCGCTGACCTGCGGACCAAGGATGTGTTCAATTCCCCTTGCTACTACCTGCAGCAGAATGACATTGTCTATGTGGAGCCGAAGTACTTGAAGAAAGATGTTGAGGACAGGCTCTGGCAGATAGGAACAGTCGCACTTTCTGCAATTACGGCAGTTTGTTCGATAATATGGGCTGTAACAGCCTTACAAAAGTAGAATTGAAAATGCAGACAAAAGACAATACAGACAAGAAAGACAACAGCATCAACCTCGTTGACCTCTTCATGTACCTCATGTCCAGGTGGCGCTGGTTCTTGCTGTCTGTCGTGGTGTTCGGCGGACTTGCGTGGATACTGTATGCGAGCCAGCCGTTCGTATATTTCTCCTCGGCAACGGTCATCATCAAGGACCCGTCAAACAAGGCATATTCCGCCGGGCTTGACCGCTATGACAATTTCATCAACAGGGTCAATGTCGAGAACGAGATACTCCAGTTCCGCTCAAAGAAACTTTTCCGAGAAGTGGTACGGAGACTTAATGCCGATGTGAGTTATAAGGTCGGGGACAGGCTCAGGGAGACCGAACTGTACACGAGGACCCCGCTTGCCGTATCATTCCCTGACATATCCCCGAGACAGAGGGTGTCATTCAGGATGTCTATGGCTGCCGGAGACTCTGTCCGCGTCATCGTGCCTGAGGACGGAAAGGACGGAAGGGCATTCATGGCGGCCGTCAACGACACTGTAGGCATTGTCCCGGGCATCAGTGCCGTCATTTCCTATACCAACTGGGCCAACCCGTCCTGGGTCGGGAAAGAGATCAGAGTGGAGAGAGTGCCGGTCGAACAGATGGTCGCATATTACAGGTCCAACTTCAGCATCAGACAGGAAGGAGAGGAGTCGTCCATTCTCAATCTCTCATTGAAAGATGCCTCCCCTGTAAGGGCAAGGGACGTGCTCAACACCCTCATCACCGTCTACAACGAAGAGGCTGTGAATGACAAGAACCAGATAGCTGTCAACACCGCCAACTTCATCAACGACAGGCTCATAATCATCGAGAAAGAACTCGGCTCAGTAGAGACCGATCTTGAGACATTCAAGAAGAGCAACGAGATTGTGGATATCTCCTCCACATCCGGGATGTATATGCAGGAGTCCCAGAAATACAACAGCGACGTGCTCGAACTCCAGACACAACTCGAACTGGCTGACTACATCAAGGACTATCTGACTGACCCGTCAAAGGAAGTGGATCTGATACCTGCCAACACCGGTATCAGCGACATGAGGATTGAGACCCAGATTAACCAGTACAATGCCATCAAACTCAGGAGGGACAAACTCATCGATGACAGCAGCGAGATGAACCCTGTCGTGCAGGAACTGAACAACTCCCTCAATGCGATGAAGCAGTCCATCATCAGGGCTGTCGACAACCTTATTGTCAGTCTCAATGTACGGCTTGACGATGCCCGCAGCAGGGAGGAGAGAGCCAAGGCCCGCATGACTTCCATCCCGACCAAGGAGAGGGAGATGCTCTCAATAGAGAGACAGCAGAAGATCAAGGAGAGCCTTTATATGTTTCTGCTCAACCGCCGAGAGGAAAACGCCCTTTCGCAGGCGATGGCGGACAACAATGCAAGGGTGATTGACGAGGCTGACGGCAGCATGTCCCCGATTGCCCCGAGCCGTAACAAGATAATGCTTCTCGGTCTGCTTGTGGGACTGGTTGTCCCGGGTATCTATTTCCTGCTGATGCTGTTCATGGACACAAGGGTGCACAACAGAAAGGATATTGAGGAAGTCGCCGACCTGCCTCTCCTCGGGGAGGTGCCTCTGGACCGTGACTTCTGGAGGAAGAGCAGGAAGCAGAACCTCAGACCTGTTGTGGGAGAAAAGAGCAGGGCGGCAGTCTCTGAGGCATTCCGCATACTCAGGACGAATATGTCATTCATGATGCGGGGCGGCAGCGGCCCGTCACAGGTCATAATGCTCACATCCCTGAACGAAGGGGCAGGAAAGACATTCACCTCCTACAATCTGGCATACAGCATGTCCTACGCCAGGAAGAAAGTCCTGCTTGTGGACCTTGACATCCGCAAAGGTTCCCTTTCCAGGCATTTCGGAGGACATCATCACGGTGTGACCGACTTTCTTGCCAACCCTGCCGTGAAACTTGATGACATCCTGAATGTCAACAAGGACCATACAGGACCGGACATCATCAGATGCGGGACCATCGCGCCCAATCCTACCGAGCTGCTGATGGACGGCCGTCTTGATGAAATGTTTACGGAACTCAGGAAACGGTATGATTATATAGTGGTCGACAGCGTCCCCGTAGGGATTGTCGCTGATGCCGTGGTATGCAACCGTATTGCCGACCTCACCATCTTTGTGGTAAGAGCCGGCAGGCTGGACAAGAGGATGCTTCCGGAGATAGAGAAGATCTACAGGGAAAAGCGGCTTGTCAACATGGCTCTGGTACTCAACGGGGTGGATATGGAGCGACGCGGCTATGGCTACGGCTATGGCTACGGTTATGGCTATGGCTATGGCTATGGCTACGGTACTTATGGCGCCTCTGCCGGGTACGAAGACGAAGCCGACAACGGGCATGGAGCAAGAAACAGGCTGAAATCATTGGTGAAAAAGAATAGAAGTTAAAAAATATGCAAGGCTATGAAAAAGATTTATGAAAGGCCGTTGACCACAGTCACGGCAGTCGAGACCGAATCAGGTTTCATGAGCGGGTCTGTATATGAGGTCAAGGAAAATACTGAAGACCTTGAAATTGAGGACCAGCAGGTGCAGGATACCGGGGATATGTTTGATTTTTCAGGAAGCAGTGACTGGAAGTCCACTTATTAGTCGTGTGAGGAGGTATAGCAGACATGAAAATGATTCGTAGAGTATTGTTGGTGGTGTCCTTCTTGTCGCTGCTGTCATGCGTCAGGGAGGAACTGGATTTTGAGTCAGTGCCGCCAGTAAGCGGGGATGAGATACTTTTCGGCGTCACCCCGGGTAATTTCGGTCCTGACACGAAGACCGTCTATGGAGTCGCAGACGGAGAGAATTTTAAAAATTATACTAAACTGACGATTGACTGGCGTCCCGGAGAAGACGAGTTGAGGGTATATTGCCCTCAGGCGGAAGCGGGCAGTGAATATGCCGACTATGTCGTGCAGAATGATGCCACAGTAGGGAATTACCTGCAGAAATTGCCGGAGTTCGGAAGCGGAGTCCGTTGGGGAGACCTGAGCGAGGCACATGAATTCTATGCCTTCTATCCGAAGAGCGTAGGCAGGGAAGGCTCCTTGAATTTTACCGACATCGAGGGTCTGAAGTCAAGTACCGTCGTGACAGCGACGATACCGGTCGCACAGGAGCGCGGACAGTTGCTGGATGCGTCGAATACGCCTGAAATTAGCACAGTTGACCCTAACTGGAAGATCATTGCTCCTAATATGTCATATTGCATGATGGCAGGACGGGGCACATGGACTCCGGGTCAGGACAAGAATGTCTCCCTGTCATTCAAGCCACTGGTGACAGTGCTCGATGTTGTCGTCAACGGTCCTGACGACGGTATCAGCGCATCAGGGGTAGTGTCAGTGTCGGTGAGAAGCAGGACACAGCCGATAGTAGGGCAGTTTTCTTATGATGTGGCAACAGGCGAGTTCACCATGACGGAGGATGAGTATACAAATAAGGACAATACCATAGCGACTGTGGACTGTATGTATAACGCCAAGTCAATCACATTGGCTCCTGGGGAGAAGTTGAATGTGAAATTTTTCCTGCTGCCGCGCGACATCAATGCCGGGGAACTGAGTGTCTCCGTCCTGCTTGACAACGGCAAAGTCCTGACACAGGATCTCATGCCGGACGGAGGGGACGGTCCGGATTTGCTCCAGGGCAGGATCATAAAGGTCCAGACACCGAAACTGAAGGTGGCGGAGACGAGCAACTGGATGTCCCTTATCAATGACAAGGTCCTGTTCGCCTCACAACTTTCATTGCCGGGCAGCAAGCATTCTTATACCTTCAGTTCCTATGAGAGTGAAAAAAACAGTTATAATGCTGACAACGGCATCATGCAGTCATATCAGACGCTTGACATCAGCGAGCAGTTCGATGCCGGGATCAGGGCATTTGACATCAAGATAAATACCAATCTGCGAGGCGGGACAAAGGGTACGGCATATATTTATGCCGGTACAGACGGAATCCGGCAAAATGGAAGATATCTGACTTTGGGGGATCTGATTGATGACTTGTATGCAAAGATCTCCGTATCTCCATCCGAGTTCGCGATAATTTCGATTAATTATGTGGGACAAGGAGGTGACCTATCGACAGAAGCGCCTGAATGGCTCCGGAATATCGAGAATGCGGTGTCCGTCTACAGCGGTATCCTGAAAGAAGTCACACCGGCTACGACGGTCGGGGATATGCGTGGCGGTATCGGCATCATGGTGCATTATCCAAC
>CALUST010000011.1 GCA_944323505.1 uncultured Bacteroidales bacterium | reverse complement strand
CCATTTCGTTCCGCAACTCCGACCCGATTACGATTTACCACGGCGAGAAGGGCGACAAAGGCGATAAGGGAGACCAAGGAGAACAGGGCGAACAAGGCATCCAAGGCGAGCCGGGCAAGGACGGAGCCGACGGAGTTGACGGCTCGGACGGCGACACGCCGCAAATCGGCTTGCTGAAAGACAAAGACGGCAACTGGTATTGGACGCTGAACGGCAGCCTCCTCCTCGATAACGAAGGCAATCCTATCCGTGCCAATGGCTGGGACGGCGAGAAAGGCGATGAAGGCGACAAAGGAGACCAAGGCGATAAGGGCGACAATGCCCCCACACCGCAAATCAGCTTAGGTAAAGAAGTAACAGGCACAATAGTCACCGATAACGGTGCGAAAGACGAAAATGCCGTTTACCTTAGCGTAGACAATGGCGAAACGTGGTACCGCATTAGCGGAGACAAGGGCGACAAAGGCGATAAAGGTGATACCGGAGCAACGGGCGACAAGGGCGAGCAAGGTGAACAAGGACCGCAGGGCGAACAAGGCGAGCAAGGAGAACAAGGCGAGCAAGGTCCGGTTGGTCCGCAGGGTCCGCAAGGCGAAACGGGTAAGGCGTGGTTCTCGGCAGTCGAGCTTTCCAGCGACAGGTTGTACTACGAATTTACGCTTGAAGGAAGCAGTAAAGTTTCATTCCGAATCCCTGCCTACCAGCCCCTCACCATAGGCGAAGGCACAGGCACGCTTACGGTCGTTGCTGGCGAACCGAAGACAATCCAACTGCATTTCGAAGGCAGCTACGAGGCTATCGTGGCGCAAATCATCCAGGCGGATGATAACACCGCCATTGATACCCGTGCTGATAACGGTTGGAAAGTAACGGCGGACTTGGATGCCAAAACCGTAACCGTCACCGCCCCCGCCGACGGTAAAGCATTGCTCGATGTTTCCCTTATCCGTGTGGACGGAAGCAAGGTAATGGCATCGCGGGTGCTGGAAGCCATTAATTTAGTGACCGACGGGCAGACAATCAGCACGGCGGGCGACTACACGATGCAGGGCAGCTACTCGCAAGGCATCACGATTAATGCCGACGGCGTTAACCTGACGCTGGACGGCGCAACGATTAATGTAAGCAATGGCATCGGTATCAACATAACGGGTGGTAGTGCTGCCCTTAAAGTGCAAGGCAACAACAGTGTTTCTTCGGGTAACAACACCGGTATCGCCGTATCCAATGGAGCGACCGTGACGATAGAAGGCAATAGCACGGCGGATGTGCTGACCGCAAACGGAGGCTCTTCCGGTTCTAGCAACTCCGCTACAGCCGGGGCAGGCATCGGCTCACCCGTGGGCGGCACGCAGGGCGGAAATATCATCATCCGTAATGTGACGGTACGTGCCATGGGCGGAGAAGGTTATCAAAATGTAAGCGGCGCAGGCATCGGCTCGTCCACCAATGGCGCATGTGGCGATATCACGATAGAAGACGCAGTGATTGTCGCTACCGGAGGGGACTGTGCGGCAGGTATCGGCATGGGATGCAATTATTGGAATTCGACTACTGGAAGTATCGGCAAGATTACCATCACCGATTCCGATGTGACGGCTAAAGCAGGGGATTTTGCAGCTGCCATCGGATTTTCGATGTCTGAACCATCATCAGGCAGTGGCACCTATCGGGCCGGGCAGATTACCATCACTACGGAGGATGAAGCTGGGTTCTTATCCAAACTGAAACCCGGTATGAATTATGTCACGACACCGCAACGGATAGGAAAAGGTTCCTATAATCTTACCCCTACCTTCCTCAATACAGCCGGCACCGGCCCGTGGGAAGGCGTGGTCATCAACGGCACTTCATATCAGGACGGAGTACAATAATACCGACAGGCATATACGCGGGAAGGTTTAGACGGGTCCAGTCTTTCAAAGAAAGACGTTTGAGGGTGGGCCAAAAGTGGTTTCGACTATAATGCCTGTTGAGAGGGTGTTGCCGTCTGAGTCTACGGCGGTGATGGTGTGAGGTCCGGGTTCAGGGTTGACGGTCATACTGTGCACGTATTTTGTGCAGCCGAGATATGAGCCGTCAAGATGCCAGTAGACGGTTGCATCCGGGTTGCTGTGGGCGAGACTGCATACAATCCCTTTGACCGAGCCGTCAAGTTGTCCCGGGATTTCCACCGAACTGCCTGATTCCGGATATATGAACTCCATAGGCACGAAACCGTCTTTTGCCGCGACTCCCGGTCTGACAGGCGGGAGGCTCAGGTATTCCGGATGATGACGTCGGTAATACCATTCCATGGCAGGAGGCAGCAGGAACATATTCATCGGCCGGGAGTCCGCGTCATCCGCATTTGTCCTGTATCTCATGTCTGAAGTCAGCCTGACGCTGTGGTGATATGGGCAAGGGGCACTTCTCAAAGCATTGAGAGGAAGATGCAGAGTGTCAATGTCTTCGCAGTGAATGCTCTTGAGGTGTCCTGACTGCCTGCATACTTCCGCCTCAAGGTATTCTCCGTAGACAGGCTCCCTGAACCAGCCAGTCTGCGGCAGCAGATTGAACAGGTCAAACATGACAGGACCGGCAACAGTCGCCCCGCTCAGTCCGGGGACACCTTTCCCGTCGGCATTACCGGCCCAGACTCCGACAGCATATTCCGGCGTCACCCCGACAGCCCATGCATCCCTGAACCCGTAGCTTGTCCCGGTCTTCCATGCCACTTTCCGCACTGACGGCATCAGTCTCCAGTCCATCTCATCCGGCCTGTTCACTTCCTTGAGGGCATCCATAGTCCACCAGATTGCGACCTTGTCCGTGAGAGGGAACCTGTCATCTTCGCGGGATTTCATGCCATGTACAGTCGTGGGATGCGCGGCATTGCCGTATTGGAGAGTGGCAGCAAGACGGGCATAGGCTGATGTTATCTCATAAAGCCGTCCTTCCGCTCCTCCGAGGATGAGTGAAAGCCCGTAGTCGTCAGCCGTCCTGTCAAGTGTGTTCAGTCCTGCCTCCTCAAGGAGTTCCATGAATTTGGGGACTCCGTATTGTCTCAGCGCATGGACAGCCGGGACATTCAGGGATCTGGCCAAGGCCTCGGAAGCCGGGACTGCCCCATAAAACTGCAGGTCATAATTCTGTGGAGAGAACCCGTTGATATTGACGGGGATGTCAGGCAGCAGGGTGTTCGGCAGTATTGTCCCGTCCTGGAGCAGTGCGCAGTAGAGGATGGGCTTGAGGATACTCCCGGTACTTCTTTTCGCCTGCAGTATGTCCACCTGGCATCCTTCTCTCCCTGACCCGTATCCCGTATTGCCGCAATAGGCTATGGTCTCCCCGGTCCTGGTGTCCATGATCACGGCCGCAAGGTCTCTGATACTCTTTGTGGAGAATTCCCTGTTCCACCGCTCAAGCACGGCATCGGCTCTCTGTTGCAGGGCGATGTCGATAGAAGTCCGTATGTATCCGACATGCCGGTATCCCGCATTGGCATACATATCCATGAGGTGAGGTGCATATTGCGGCATTGGCAGCGGCTTGTCCGGCAACGGTTCAGAGCAGGCGAGTGCGCATGTCACGGAATCGATGATGCCTCTTTCTTCAAGTCTTGTGAGCAGCCTGTCCCGCTTATCTTTCAGCAGTTCCCTGTTCTTCCCGGGGTGTATCATTGACGGGGCATTGGGCAGTACCGCGAGTGTGGCGGTCTCGCCCCAGGACAGTCCGTCTGCAGGACGTCCGAAATATCTCCAGGATGCAGCCTCCAGCCCCACTACATTGCCGCCGAATGGGGCGTGTGCAGCATAGAGTGCCAGAATCTCATCTTTACTGCATCTCATCTCAAGCCTTGTGGCAAGAATGCATTCGATGATTTTCTGCATGACTGTCCTCTCTTTCTGCCGTGACAGCCGTATCACTTGCATCGTTATGGTGCTTCCTCCGCTTACGACATGGCCTGCCTTTATGTTTCTGAATGCGGCTTTTGCCAAAGATACCGGATTGACTCCGGGGTGAGACCTGAAGTATCTGTCCTCAAAAGTAATGATGGCTGCTGCAAATTTGTCCGGGACAGGCTCAGATGCGGGGAAACGCCATTGCCCGTCCTCTGCGGTCCTTGCTCCGAGGAGTTCCCCGTTCCTGTCCGTCATGACATCCGAGTAGCATGTGCCTCTGAAAAGATCTTCCGGAAGGCACAGCAGGTACCACAGCAATCCTGCGGACAGTATCAGCCCGCAGGAGATAATGGATGCTCTATGTCTTTTGTCCCACATCTGCAGTCCCGCGTGACAGGTTTACAGCACCTCGGCAGTGCCCGAAGCCGTCCTTGAACATGTCTCCGGGTCGTACATGGCTTCGCAGACTGCGGACGGGAATATGAATGTCCCCTTATAAGCCGCCCTTAGCCGTATTCTGAACTTCTTTCTGGTCCCGTGGGAAAGGTCAAAGTATATCATCACTTTGTCATCCCGTATGTCCATATAGGTATACGGGTCGGAAGGGGTGGAGGATGAACCCTCCGAGAATGTCCGTTCATTGGATATTTCCCAGCCGGAAGGCACAGGGAATGTAAGTGCCAGCCCGCTATGGTCTCTCACCCCGGTGATGTCCGAGACGGTCAATGTGGCCAGGACATCCGTTCCCTGCATCAGTTTATGCGGATTGACAGGATTGCCGTCAGGGTCGGACCAGGATACGTTCAGTTCAATCCCTGATGCGGACGGCTCTATCCGGGTCATGCTGTCTGGCCGGTATGTGGCGGAAACTGATACGTACAGAGGACCTTCGGAAAGGTTGGTCACTTCCGCCTTGCCTGATTGCGGCTCCAGTACCACAGTCTCTGCCGCTGCTGCTTTCTCTATCCTGACTGTCTCTTCCCTGTCTGCTGTCTCTTGCGAGATGTCGGCTATGATGGCTCCAGTATTGAGGCGCCCGGCAAGCCTTGCCATTGCGGATGCCGTGAAGGCGGTCAGTTGTGTGGTGTACCACCCGTTGCCGGAGAATTGTCCAGCCACGTCTTCCGCAAGTCTCATGGCCTCGGACATCCTGTCAGTAAGTACAAGTACCTCCAGAATCATTGCCTTGTCCCTGAGGGCTGAACCGTAGGTGATATTGGACGGTGAATAGTCTCTGATATCGGTCTGCAGACCGTCTGTCATCTCCGAGGCAATCCTCTCCTTGCCTGAAACAGCATACGCAGCTGCAAGTTCCCATCTTGCCTGTACGGACAGTCCTTCTGACTCTTTCATCCTGTTCATCGCCCCTTGCTCCGGGGAGCCTGCAAGGGCGAGCGTGTACAGCCGGTATGCCTGTACAAGATCATAGAAATCGTTTAACCTGGAATGTCTCCAGTTGCGCACACAGCGTCTCTGGAAATTCTTCCATGCAGAGAGTACCCCGCTGTTCACCTCATATCCGAGATCCGATGCGAGTATCATGAAATGCCCTGCCATGGATGTCGTCCATTCGTCTGCCGATGCCTGTCCGGGCCATGTGGCAAATCCGCCGTCAGGCAATTGTCGTGAATACAGGTCCGACAGCAGCCCTGGCACCAGCCCTTTTGCCTTTGCGTAATTGTCATCCGAGAGGAATCCCATGGTTGAGGCGATGGTTATCCCTGCGGCTGACAATTGTTCTGAGCATTCATGACCGTAGTCCTGCAGGAAATTGAAGCAGGAGTTGAAGTCGATAGCAGGGAATCCGGCCAGTTCCATTGTCGTGCGGCATTCTTCGGATGACGGCTTCCAGGAGAACGTATGACTCTCTCCCGGTGAGACTGTGGCGTGTGTGACAGATGTGATGTCAGGATTCGGATTGCGGACAGGGACAGAAACTGTCTCGGTAGCCTGATATCCGCCTCCGGATGCTGTGACCGTCACTTTGGCCGTCCCTTCTCCTGCGGCCGACAGCGAGAACCGTACAAGGGTGTCGCCCGGTTGCTCCATATTGACGGATACGGTGTGCGGTCCAGAGACCGATGCCGCACCTTCAACCTTGACAGACACGTCTGTCCTGCCAAGCCCTTTCTCCATGGCGAATACGTTCACCGGCAGAACCACCTTGTCTCCGTCAGAAAGGGTGCGCGGAAGCGTAGGCAGCACCATGAGCGGTGTCCTGACCGGTACTGTCTTTTCCGCGTTCCCGTATGCCCCGTCTTTCCCGGCCACGAGCATTACCCTTACCGAGCCGACATACATCGGAAGAGTCACTTTATGGCAGGCGGACTTGCCTTTCAGAGTGAAAGGCCCCATGAATCTTACGACAGGATTGAACCTGTTGTCGGTCCTGGCTTCCTTGTTTATGGTCTGGTCGCCTCCGATGGCGGATACAGGGACGAATCTTCCTCCGAATGCCCCGATTATCTCATCATACATATCCCAGGTCCTGACGCCCAACGCCTCTCTTGCATACATTGATGACCACGGGTCAGGGGTCCTGAATGCCGTCAGGTCAAGCAGACCTTCGTCCACAATGGCCAGAGTATAGGTCATTTCCCTGTTGTCCCTTTCGCTGACAGTGACAGTGAACTCTTCCAGTGGACGAACTTCGTCCGGCATAGAGAGTTGTGGGTAAAGATGCGAATCCTTGTCAAGCACCATGACAGGCTGTACTCCGTACATCCTTGACGGCAGCCCTCCTTCTGTGTCGCTGTGTCTGCGGAGCAGGGATATATGGACATAGAAATCAGGTGCCATGTCTTCTGTGGCAGTGAAACGGAACGGAGTGTCAGAGTCGGGAGATGTCCTGACCCATGACCTGCTGATGACTTTTGTCGCGTTTTCCAGAGATACAAGGGCGAGACCGTTCCTGGCGGCAGGGACGTACACTGTCGCTGTCTCCCCGACTTCATATTCTTTCTTGCCGGTAGAGAAAGTGAGCATGGTCAGCGCATCCGGGTCACGCTTGTCGGATCTCCCCCGGTATGCCGGCCAGTCTGCCAGGATGATTCCCCCGGTGGAATGCCCTCCTGTCACGTCCTTGACATATACGAGGAACCGCCCCCATTCCGGATAGTCGAGTCTGAAAGGTATTTCCACCGGCTTGTCAGATGATACCAGCGTCCCGCTGCTGTATGGCTCTGCCGCTGTGCCGTTGACATAGGAGTCAAGTCCCTCCGCCTTGCTTTCCCACCACCATGACCAGTCGAGTCTGAAGATGCGGTATTCTATGCGGTGCCCGCTCACAGGCTTCCCGTCAGCGTCAGTCACTATCACAGGGAAACGGTGCTCCGTATCGGTCTCAATATATCCTCCATCCGTCTCAGGCAGCCGTATGCCGACGTATGCCTCATAAGGGGAGAACAGCATTGTCTTCGAGATGACGCTCTCATCCCCTCCCCGCTCGGAGACTCTTGATATGAGACGGGCCTGCAGCATTCCGGGTGCCTTTTCGAGTGTAGGGAGGCTGACCGTGGCTGCGGCTTTCCCGTTCTTGTCCAATGTCTTGCCGAACAACGGCATTTCTGCCGTTGTAAAGGATGATGTAGGGTCGGAGAATACGTATCCGTCATATCCTTTGAATGTCCTGCCTCCCGGGACAAGGGACATTTCCACTTTCCCCTCCAGACCGGAGGCTGCAGGCCCTGTCAGCCATGCTGCCGACAGTTCAAACCTGGTGTCTGTCCCTCCGTGCAGGACAGGGGTGTCCGTGTCAAGATTGATTTTGAGTCTGTTGGGCTTGATGCTCTCTATCATGAGCGGCTTGTGGAATGTGGAGCCTCCTATTTTGAAATAGGCGTTCCATGTCCCTGTAGGATCAGCCGGTGCTGTCGGGATATGGAATACATGAAACCCGTTCATGCCGTCTGTGTCGGTCAGTCTTGAATGGAACTGCCCCTGAGGGGTGTAGAGTTCCATTGTCACGGGATGTGAGTCCGGCACGGGATTGTCCCTGTCCTCTACAATCATGGTCACGTGGAGAGTGTCGCCCGGTCTCCAGACGCCCCTGTCCCCGTAGATGAACGCCTTCAGCCCGTGCTCCCGCACTGTCCCTCCTGTATCGAACCTGCTCAATGATATCTCGTTGCCGTCGGTGACTTTCAGATATGTCGTCTCCCCGTTGTCGGAGACCTTGACGACGAACGGCTTCCCTTCAAGGGAAATCTCGGCAAACCCGTCCTTGTCTGTCGAGACTTTCCCTACCGGCTGCAGCTGATAGTTGCAGACTGTCACTTCGGCATCCTTGACAGGCCTGGCCGTAAGTATGTCGTTGACTGTCACCCACAATGTTCCGGAGCCGGATGATTTTGCCATTACTCCGAGTCTTGTAGACAGGAGATTGCACACTGGGAAGCGTGTTTCCATCATATAATATGTCGGGTCGCCTGGGTCGTCCCTCCGGTTCCAGTCATATTTGTCCCAATCGTAGAAATTCTCGTAATAATACGGCGCCGGGGTGTCCCATACGGTCTCATCTTCTGCCGTCACACCGTCCTGCCCGAGACTGATCATCCCGGCCTCCTGTCCGTCAGCGGTTTTCCCGTACAGCGAATATTCCTGCTTGAATGATAGCCTGATACGGTAGATTGACCCCGGCTCCTGGCGGAACAGTCCGGACAGGTCTACTGCGAAGTCCTGCCATCTGCGGAGGTCTTTCCCGGGGTCGGTGTCGAGCCTGACCGTCTTCCTTGCCACGAGTCTTCCTGCCCGTCTCAGTCCGCTGTCCCCGTCAATGTCGTTTTCCTGTAGAAATGCGGGGATGTTGTCTTCAAAAATCCGGATTACCGTGACATCCACGGCGGAAAGGTTGACTGCCTTGAAAGGCAGGACCAGTTCCGAGCCGTCAGGAAGGATGTTGCCTTTGAGCAGAAGTTCCACGGCAGGCTTCGGGGTGTCGTTCCTGAACTCTTTTGTGAACGCACTTCCGAGTCTCTGCCCGTCTTCGCTTCTCACACCGGCATCGGCTTTCAGGACTTTATCTCCTGTGCCCGGTTTCTCATAGTATATTCTGGCGATGTTGTCATTGATTCTGATATGTGTCCTTCCTGCATTTTCGAGCACGATGAGCCCTTCCGGATCAGATGTCCTGTCAAGAGGCATGGAGAATATGACATCAACATAAGGCGATTCGCCTCCGGCAATGTCGGCGGACATCACTTCGAACAGCCCTGAGCGGGGGATTCTTACGGTCTTCCTGACGACAGGCCTGTAGCCGTCTTCCCTCCCGTCAAAGGTTATCTCGAGCTTCGTGTCTTCAGAGCCCCTGCGGATGCCTGTCACCTTGAACGGGACGTTTGCCCCTGTAGCCTGTCCGACAGCAATCTCCGGCTCCTGTCCGTCAAGCCTGCAGGAAAGCATCCCGGCTGCATCGGCATCTGACGGGACGCTGAACTCGACAATCCCTGAGACCTCCACTTCTTCCGGCTGTCCTGACGGTATCCTTATGCCGGTCACCGAGACTGTCGCGGTCTTTTCTTTCGTCATGAAGGAGAACCGGAACACTTCCATCCCTCGGTCTATGTCTTTGACGGCGGCAGACAGCCGGAATGAGACATCATACCTTGTCCCCGGCCTGAAAGCCCCGTCTTCCGGGATGAATTCGATGACATCTCTCTCCGCGGATACCCTGACGTCTCCCTTCA
Source organism: uncultured Bacteroidales bacterium (assembly GCA_944323505.1). Lineage (GTDB taxonomy): Bacteria > Bacteroidota > Bacteroidia > Bacteroidales > UBA932 > Cryptobacteroides. The sequence continues at coordinate 135,537 of CALUST010000011.1, read as the reverse complement.
GGTCAGGGGAGAACGAGAATGAGTCCTCAAGTCCGGAGATGTCCGCATCTTTGTCCATCGGGGCGGTGAGCATTATCTTGATTGTCGACCCGTTGTCAATGATGCCGCCGGAATAGGCTTTTACCCATTTTGATAACTCAGGAGAAGGCTCTTCTGAAGAGCGGCTGCAGCATACGGCAGCGGAAATGGCCGCAAGCATCAGCATTGCCTTGAAAAAAATGCCGGAAATCTTCATTGTGTCAGAATAAATTGAACATTTCTTCAAAAATAACAATATTACTTTAATACTTATCCGCTTGTACGTTCAATAATTATCCGTATTTTTGCAGGTTCTGTTATCCGACGGACAGAGCAGTACATGCGAAAAGTTGTATTTCTTTGATATGGAGAAGAATATAGATTTGTTTCTTGAGATGCTGGGCGTTGACTCCACGTCATCCCGCGAACGCGCTTTTTCCTCATTTCTGAAGGACAGGCTTCCTGACGGAAGATGTAAGGTGGAATCTTTTGAAGTCGGGGACGGCACAGAGAACATTCTTTTCTCGTGGGGGATACCGGATATAGTCTTTTGTACGCATCTTGATACGGTGCCTCCCTATATCGCTCCCGAATTTGACGGTGCTGTCATGAGGGGGCGTGGCTCCTGTGATGCCAAAGGGCAGATTTTCTCCATGTACAACGCCTGCATCAGACTTGCGGACGAGGGATATGACGGCTTCGGGCTGCTGCTTCTTGCCGGAGAGGAGACAGGTTCGTTCGGGGCAAAGAGTTTCAGGGATGTCCACCCGGGCGGCCGCTATGTCATAGTCGGGGAACCGACGGACAACTGCATGGTCTCGGCAAGCAAAGGGACGAAGTCTTTTGAGGTGACATTGACAGGCAGGAGTTCGCACTCCGGTTATCCGCAGTACGGCACGAGCGCGGTAGATCTTTTCGTGGATTTTGTCAACAGGCTCAGGATGACGGATTTCCCTTCTGACCCGGATCTCGGTGACACCACTTACAACATAGGCAGGCTCGAAAGTGCCAATCCGCAGAATGTGCTGAGTGAGCGGCTCACGTTCCGCATCTATTTCAGGACGACGTTCGCGACGGATGCCATGGTGCAGGAGATGATGCAGGGCTTTGCCAACAGTTTTACCGGGATAAAGTCTTTCGGGGGAGATGCCCCTTCCAGGTATCTCGTTCTGGACGGGTTCGAGACCAAGACGGTGGCTTTCGGCAGCGATGCCCCGCAACTGACAAACTTTGAGAACAGGATACTTTGCGGTCCGGGCTCGATACTTGTAGCGCATACGCCTTCTGAACATGTGCTCATGGAGGATATCGACAAGGCCGTGGACAATTATGTGAAAATGTACAAAATTCTGAAAAAAGAGAAGAAATCATGATAGTGATGAAGTTCGGCGGCACATCAGTCGCCAATTATGATGCCATTACCCGTATGATCTCCATTGTGCGCGGGAGGCTCGGCGAGAAGCCGGTTGTGGTGGTCTCGGCCTTGTCCAAGGTCACGGACCTGTTGTACAAGATAGCGGACGAGGCTGCCGCACGGGACATGAAAGATGCCATGGATCTGCTTTCACAGCTTCGCGAGAGGCATATCTCCCTCGCAAAGGAACTCATGCCGGACAACAGTGTCCTCTGCGGACAGGCCTGCGACAAGGTGAATGCTATATGCGATGAACTCGAGTCTTTTGTCTCTGCTGTATGCGCAGTGGGGGAACTCTCGGCAAGGAGCAAGGCCATAATCATTTCAAACGGAGAGTACCTTTCTTCCAATATAATATGTTATGCCATGAACGCCTCGGGTATCCGTACTGGTTTTATGGATGCCAGGAAGATGATAGTCACAGACGATGACTATCTCAAGGGCGAGCCGGACATGAATGTCATTGCGGAAAGGGTGCCAGGAATCGTGTCGGCGGCATACGAAGGGGCTGATGCGGTCATTACGCAGGGTTTCGTCTCCGCCACGGCGGCAGGAGAACCGACAGTGCTCGGAAGAGGAGGGTCGGACTATTCGGCCTCTCTGATAGGTATGGCAGTTGACGCCACGAGGATAGAGATATGGACAGATGTGGACGGGGTCAAGACTGCCGATCCGCGCAGGGTCATGAATACAAGAAGCCTTGACAAGATCTCGTTTGAGGAGGCGGCCGAGATGGCTCATTTCGGTGCGAAGGTGCTGCACCCGCTCACCATAGAGCCTGCGGTCAGGAAGAATATCCCGATCTATGTGCTCAACTCCATGAATCCGGAGGGCCGCGGTACGGCAATCCTTCAGAATTCGTTCATCGAGGACGGGGTCAAATCAGTGTCCTGCAAGGAGAACATCTTTGTCATCAACATTTTCTCGACCAAGATGATCAATACTTCGGGATTCCTCAAGAGGGTGTTCGAGATATTCAGCGAGTACAAGGTCTCGGTAGATCTCATCAGTACGTCAGAGGCCAACATCTCGGTGACTGTGGACTCTTCGCAGAATATTGATGCCGTGGTCGCCGCATTGTCGGAGTTCGCTGACGTATATGTGGACAGCGACAAGTCGCAGGTCTCCGTCATAGGCAAGAACATCATCAATCTGAAAGGACTGCTGGAGCAGACTTTCGCCCCGCTGAGGGAGTGCAAGATATACATGATCTCGCAGGGGGCATCGTATGTCAACATCAGTTTCGTGGTCGACAGGACCGTGCTCAATGACGTAGTACAGCAGATACACAAATATCTGTTTGAGAAATAGGTTATCATGAAGATAGTAATAAGCGGTTACGGGAAAATGGGAAGGATGGTTGACAGGGTCCTTTCCGAAAGAGGCATCGTATGTGCCGGAAGAAGCGAGAACATACAGGAGTTCGACAAGGCTCTTGCCAGGGAGTGCGTATGTATAGATTTCACTGTGCCTGACGCCTTCAGGGCCAACTACAGGTTCCTTGCCGAGAATTTCAAGGCAGTCGTTGTCGGGACTACCGGCTGGGGGGACATCAAGGACGAGGTGTGCGGATATTTTGAGAAATGCGGCACACCGATGATATATGCGTCCAACTTCTCTGTAGGAGTGAATGTCCTTTTTGCTGCAGCCGACTATCTCTCATCGATGCTGGGCAAGGCCGGCGGGTACAGCCCTTATATCCTGGAGATGCATCATTGCCACAAGCTGGATGCCCCGAGCGGTACGGCCAAGAGCCTGGAGGCCATCGTGGACAGGAATATGGGAGTCAAGGCCGATGTGCAGGCTGTCCGTTGCGGGGAGATACCCGGGATACATACTGTCGGATTCGAGGGAGCGGTTGACAGGATTACACTCCGTCACGAGGCTTTTTCGAGAGAGGGCTTCGCATCCGGAGCCGTCGACGCCGCGCTTATGACAGAAGGACTGGAAGGTGTCCATGAGTTCAGGGATCTTCTTTTTGAAAAGATAGGAGGAAAGATATGAAAAAATTGACTTTGTCGGGCTGCGGAACGGCCCTGGTGACACCGTTCAGGGACGGAGAGGTCGACTATGCGGCGTTTTCCGCCCTGCTGGACAGACAGATGGCTGCCGGTGTGCATTTTCTTGTCCCGCTCGGGACGACGGGTGAGACCCCTTGCCTTGACGAATCCGAGAGGATAAGGGTCCTTGAGATGACAAAGGAGAAATGTGCAGGGAAGCCGGTCGTGGCAGGAGGCGGCACCAATTCTCTCGTGCAGACAATCAAGAGCATGAGGGTTCTTGAGCCTTACGGGGCAGACGCTTTCCTCGTGGTCGTGCCTTACTACAATAAGCCGACACAGGAGGGGATATATGAATATTTCAAGGCTGTCGCCGATGCGTCCTCCAAGCCTGTGGTGATGTACAATGTCCCTTCGAGGACAGGGGTCAATATGACGGCTGAGACTGCTCTCAGACTTGCCGAGATAGAGAATATCGTCGCAGTGAAGGAGGCGTCCGGCAATTATGCCCAGATATCGGAAATCATAAGGAATGCGCCGGAGGGCTTCTCGGTGCTGAGCGGCAATGATGACGAGACTCTGTCTCTCATGGCGACAGGTGCTGACGGTGTCATAAGCGTGGCATCCAACATCGCCCCGGGGATGATGACGGAGCTTGTCGAGGCTCTGCAGCGCAATGATATGGACAAGGCAAGGGAACTGCATCACAGGCTTTTCCCTCTGTTCAGGAACTGTTTTGTGGAGAGCAATCCTGTGCCAGTCAAGGCGGCTCTCTCCGCCATGGGACTGATTGCCGAGGAGTACAGGCTGCCGCTTGTACCGGGCACAAGGAAGACTTACGGACTGATGAGGGATACTGTAAAGGATCTCGGACTTCTCTGAAGATGACAGATATGGAAAAGGAACTGGAAAGATTTTACGAGGTGTGCCGCGACCTTGAGAGCGGCAAGGTCCGTGTGGCTGAGAAGACAGACGGGGAGTGGAAGGTGAATTCCTGGGTCAAGGAGGTGATACTGTCTGGTTTCCGCTACGGCAGACTGACTGACATGAGCCAGGGATGTTTCCCGTTTTTTGACAAGGATACCATCCCGGTCAGGACTTTCACGGCAGAGGACGGGGTGCGTATCGTGCCGGGAGGCTCTGCTGTACGCCGTGGTGCATATCTCGCACCGTCAGTGATAATGATGCCGCCGGCCTATGTCAATATAGGGGCTTATGTCGATGCAGACACCATGATAGATTCACACGCGCTTGTCGGATCGTGTGCGCAGGTGGGCAGGCATGTCCATCTTTCTGCGGCATCGCAGTTGGGCGGGGTGCTGGAGCCTGTCGGGGCATTGCCTGTAATCATAGAGGACAATGTGTTCATAGGCGGCAACTGCGGCATCTATGAAGGGACAATCGTGAGGGAGAACGCGGTGATAGGGACAGGAGTCATCATCAATTCGTCGACGGCTCTTTTCGATGCGACTACCGGAGAGTACATCCGTGCAAATGAAAAAGGGCAGATTGTGGTGCCGGCCGGCGCTGTCGTCGTGGCAGGAAGCAGACCTGTGTCAAAAGGTCCGGGAGCCGCGAAAGGAATACATCTCTACACTCCTGTGATAGTGAAATACAGGGACAGCAAGACGGATGCTTCTGTTGTCCTTGAAGATCTTCTGAGAGACTGACTTATGCGTGATATTGATTACGGAAGGCTGTTTTCTGAGGATACCTTCTCTTTTTTCAGATCTCCTGTCAGGGACATCTTCAAGCGGGTGGATCTCAATGCTATACATTCGTTTGCGGGAGGCTATCCGTCTGCGGAGACTTTCCCACTGGAGGTGTTCAAGTCCACAATGGCCGCTGTGATAGACAAATATGGCGGCAAGGCGTTCCAGTACGGGGCGACACAGGGAGTGACAGAGTTGAGGGAAGTGCTTTCGGCACGATACGGGGTGCCTGTGGAGAGGGTCCAGATCACGTCGTCCTCGCAGCAGGGGATAGATGTGTGCACCAGGATTCTTGCCGATCCGGGAGATGTGGTGCTCACTTCCGACCCTTCATATCTCGGGGCGCTCCAGTCGTTCAGGTCCTACAGGGCGGATGTGGTCGGAGTCCCGCATGAGGACAGTCCGGAGCATTTCAGACAGGTCTACAGGTCTGCGATAGAGGATTGTCTGGAGAGGGGTAAGAAGATAAAGTTCCTGTACATGATTCCGGATTTCCAGAATCCGTCGGGAGAGACGCTCTCCCTGGATGAAAGGAAGATTCTCGTGGAGCTGGCAAGGGAATACGGATTCCTGATAGTCGAGGACAGCCCTTACCGGGAACTGCGGTACAGCGGCACCCCTGTGCCTACGATATATTCGCTTGATCCGGACATCGTATTGCATCTCGGCTCGTTCTCGAAGATTTTCGCCCCGGGATTCAGGCTCGGCTGGATCTTCGGCAATCCTGAGGTGTTGGACAAGATATATGTATGCAAGCAGTCTCTGGACTTGTGCCCTCCTGTATTCGACCAGTATGTGGCCGCAGAATTCATGGGCTCCGGGGACCTGGACAGGAATCTTGCCAAGAGCATAGACCTCTATAGAGGCAAGCGTGATCTCATGCTGTCCCTGCTTGATGAATATATGCCGGAAGGCATCAGCTGGACACATCCGGAAGGAGGTCTTTTCCTCTTCCTCACCATGCCGGAAGGTTTTGATTCCGTGGCGTTCTATGATACTGCCCTTGATAACGGTGTCGCGTATGTCGCAGGGTCGTTCTTCCATACGGACGGCGGCGGACGCAACACCATGAGGCTCAATTTCTCGTTCATGACGCCTGAACGTATCAAAGAGGGCATAATCCTGCTCGCATCTCTGCTGAAGAAGGCTCTTGCATAGCTTTCAGACGGAGTGCGGAGGCAATTAATCGACATTTGCATGGAATTGTACAAATATCAGGGGGCAGGGAACGACTTCCTCATTGCGGACAACCGCAGCGGAGGCATATTCTTCTCCCGGGATGAGATAGAAAGACTTTGTGACCGTCGCTACGGAGTCGGGGCTGACGGACTGATGCTGCTTGAGAACAGCGGAGACCATGATTTCAGGATGGTCTATTACAATGCCGACGGCTCCGGAGGCATGATGTGCGGGAACGGCGGGCGGTGTATCGTGGCGTTTGCCGCAGACTTGGGATATGGGCATTTTGATTTTGAGGCTGCCGACGGTTTCCATACGGCTGATATTGTAGAGGATGACGGCAGGAAGAAGACCGTCAGGCTCAAAATGAAGGATGTCTCAGGCTTTCATGTCATAGACGGGGATTCATATTTTCTTGACACCGGCACAAGGCATCTGGTGCGATTTGTGCATGACGTGGATGATTGCGATGTGGTCGGAGAGGGAAGGCGTATCCGTTATCTCCCGGAATTCGCGCCGGTCGGGACCAATGTCAATTTTGTCTCTGCACAAAAAGGTGAAGACCTCACCGAGAGCGTCAGATCCATAAGGGTGAGGACCTACGAGAAAGGGGTGGAGGATGAGACTTATGCCTGCGGGACGGGGATAGTGGCTTCTGCGATTGCCTCTTTCTGCCACAGTTATGAGGGACACAAGCCTGATAGTGCCGTCAGGTATGAGGTGTCGGCGAAGAAGGATCTCCTTGCGGTGGATTTCATCCCTGCCCTGTGCGGCAATGAGGAGAACTGCAGGTTTTCCGATGTATGGCTTACCGGTCCGGCGGAATATGTGGCAAAGATCATATTATGATAATAATGAAAAGATTCAGACGATGAAAAAGATTCTGTTTTGCATTGCGGCCGCGCTCATGGCGGTCTCGTGTTTCAAGGATGTAGGTTATGAGGCGACATACACATTGCTCGCCACTTTCAATTATACCAATCCGGACCTGTTTGCCGATGACTCTCTCGTAATAAATTTCCCTGATGAGTCGGAGTCTGTGCTTCCGATACAATATGGGGATCTTGCATTCTTTGCCGCAGCAGACAGCGACAGGAAGTTCACAGGAGGTTTTGCCCTGTCTACAGGCAATTGGGACATCGAGGACTGGAGAAACAGGTCTGAGGAGGATATGGACAAGGAGATTGCCCCGTATTGTGTCTGTGACTCCACAGCCTATGGGGACAGTACTTATATGATATTCCATCAGGCGGATGAGTCCTTGATGCCGGAGCACGACTTCGGCTTCCTTTCCTATGCCGTAGGGACGTGCACGCCTACCGGATGCAGGGTCAACAACATCCTGAATGCCCTGATATATGCGGAGTCTCTCGGGCTTGAGCCGGGGGACGGCAGTTATATCATGCTGACAGCCACGGGATACATGGGAGAGCAGGTTACCGGGACATCGGATTTCTATCTGCTGGATTACAGGTCCGGCTCCAAACTTGACGAGCCTGTGACGGAATGGGAATATTGGGATCTGAGCGGACTCGGCAATGTCCAGTATGTGGATTTCAGCATTGATGTGAATTATGCCGGAGCGGATGCTGCGACCATGCCGGATCTGAACTATTTCTGCATGGACAACTTCTCAGCCTCCATCCACATCAAGCAGCAGCAATAGACAGTTTTCAGACAAGCCCTTCAGGGACAGTCATAGTGAGGATCTTGTTGTCTTCGTCAACGGAGATGATGAGGTTCTCATTCAATGGTATCATGGCAGTGCCGGATACAGTGCCGACTTCAATGCACGGATTACCGGGAATGTCGAAAAAGTCGGAGATTATCCCCACTTCATTGTTGCTTGCATCCATCAGGGTCCATCCTATGAGCATCGAGAGATCGTCCATGCTGAACTGTTCATCTTCTGAGGCCTTGATATAGACCGCTTTGCCCGATACCTCGTCAGCATCTGTGAGGTTGTCGATGCCGGTCATCCTGACGAGAGCCTTGTTGTTGCCTCTTCTTGAGAATGATTCGATAAAAAAAGGAACCGGCAATCCATCAAAAAAGATGAATACCGGTTCTTCAGTGTTGATATCTTCAGGAGCGATGTTGCGGAACCCGAGAACGAGTTCGCCATCGGTACCGTTTGATTTCAATACCTGGGCTATCTGCAGCAGATTATGTCTGTCTGCTTCAGACATTACGCCTCAGGATTCTCGGCAGGAGCCTCTGCTGTCTCAGCCTCTGCAGCGGCTGCTTCCTGAGCGGCCTTTTCTGCGGCTGCGGCCTCAGCTGCTGCTCTTGCAGCCTCTTCTGCCTCTGCTTTCTTCTTGGCAAGAGCCTCTGCTCTCTCCTGATTTACCTTTGCCTCGGCTTCTGCTGCGGCTTTTGACTTGTCGGCGGCAGCCTTGGCGATACCTTCTTTCTTGGCGTTGATCTTGGCGTCTCTCTGAGCCTTCCAGTCGGCGAATTTCTTGTCAGCCTGCTCCTGTGTGATGGCACCCTTGGCTACACCGCACTGGAGGTGTTTCCTGAGGAGTACTCCTTCGTAAGAGAGGATACGGCGGACAACGAGAGATGTCTCGGCTCCGACATTGAGCCATGCAAGTGCACGTTCTGCGTTGAGAACGATGGTTGCAGGGTCTGTGTTAGGGTTGTATGAGCCGATCTGCTCAATGTAACGTCCATCGCGAGGTGCGCGAGTGTCGGCCACAACAATGTGGAAGAATGCGAAATTCTTCTTTCCGTGGCGCTGCAAACGAATTTTAACAGCCATTGTTAATCTGTTTTATAAATTAATGTTGATACCTTGTTCCCCTTCTCGAGAGAAACGGCGCAAATATAGATATAATTCAGTATATTTGCAACGCACACAAAACCGATTTATCCAGAATGAACAGATTTTTATTCCATTTTGCATTGTTTTCTGCCGCTATCATGATCGTGCAGCCCCTGTCTGCCCGGGAAGAGCCTGACGACATTACCGGAGTCTATTATGTGAGGCATCAGGATGAGGAGAGCAAGGTGCGGATTTACAGGCAGCCTGATGACACATATTCTGCGCAGGTGCTGTGGATAAAGGACAGCCTTGACCGCAACGGGCGGCTCCGCCTTGACGAGAAGAATCCCGACAGGTCTCTTCGGAATGTCCCGTGCAACAGGATTGTGATAATCAACGGTCTGAAGTATGATTCCTCCAAGGAGAGGTGGTCAGGCGGCAAGATATATGACCCGACCAGGGGACTCCGTGCCAATGTCGTATGTGACTTTGAGCCTGACGGACGTCTGAGGGTCAGAGGCTCCCTGCTGGGGATTTCGCAGACGGTCTATTGGGACAAGATTGAATAAAATGCGGATAATCGAAAAAAAATTTGTATTTTGACAAATTCGATGTATCTTTGCAGTCCCAAACCAAAAGCGGATGTGGTGAAATGGTAGACACGCCACTTTGAGGGGGTGGTGGGCGTAAGCCTGTGCGAGTTCGACTCTCGCCATCCGCACCACAAAAAGAGAGCCTGGTCATCGCGACCAGGCTCTCTTTTTCGTATGTCTTAGTCTCAGAATGCAGACACTCTCAGTCTGAATGACATCGGTGTGTCCGGCACATAGTAGGCCGGGATGGTGTCAGGTCCGCAGCTTGCGTTGCCTATGCCTCTGAGGTAGGCATTGAGATACAGTTCTATGAACGGTCTCGGCTGGAGTTCCCACATGTGCTGTGTGTCCATGAGGTCCTTGCTCGTATATCTGAGAGCGGAGAAGGATACATCACCCTCTGTCTTTATGAGGATGCCATGTCCCTCATTGTCCGAAAGCCTCAATTCTCTCAGACCTTCGCGGTTGCCCATTGACTGAGGCTTGACATATCTTTCTGTCATCAGGTCGACGGTGGTCGAATAGCGGCCTACCGGACACCCGTCTTTCCTGTCGACATGGTTCTCCCATGGCCCGTGAGCATAATAATCGACATTTGACAGGGTGGAGTCGATGTGGCATACAAGCCCTGCACGACGGAGAGCGGACTCCTTAGGAGTGAACAGGACGTCCATATCCATTACACCGTCGGTGTAGAATGTGTAGACGATGTCTGTCGCACAGAGAGAGCCGTCCCTGCTTGTGGTCACCACGGCCTTGCCTTCTTTCTCATTGACGGAAACTGTGCAAGAGCCTTTCTCTTCAAGACCGTTCTCTGTCTTCGTGAACTTGTCATTCTCTATGTATCTGTGATTGTCATAGATGAATCCCTCGCCTCCGGAGACTATGTCCCTGCCGTCCATTGTCAGTGCGGTCAGACGCCCTGTCACTGCATCGAATACGGCTGTGATACGGGAGTTCGCGACTTTTACCGTCTTCTCGTCCTGCTCTACGGTGAACATGTCTTTCCTGTCTTTGGCCTTGTGGCAGCCGAGCCCGCTCCTTTCGTTCAAGGAGAACTGCGCCCCGGCCTCTACATGTCCGGCCTCGGACCAGCGTGTCGCATCCTTGCGGATGACTGAAAGATTTACAAATACCTCGCTGCCGTCCTTGATGGCCTTTGTCAGTTTCATCCCCTGCAGGGCAAGAACCAGTTCCACTGAGTCCCCCGGCTGGATATCAGGCAGATCCATGCTGCCAGTTCCGACAGGGTATCCGTTCTCTACAGTCTCCCACCTGACAGAGAATCTGTCAAGGGATGTGAAGTCATATTTGTTCCTGAACTGTACCGTGACGGTGTTCTCCTTCACGTTCACATCTTTCAGGTCAAATGCGATATACTGGTATATTGCCTTGACTTCTTTCAGTTTCGGGGATTCGTCCCTTGTGGCCGGAATGATGCCGTTGGAGCAGAAGTTGCCCTGGTGCGGCCCCGGATAATCATAGCCGGTATGCAGCCTGTACAGACCCTGCTTCATCTCGTGAGGGTCGTAGATGGCCTGGTCTACCCAGTCCCAGATTGCCCCTCCGATGTATGTAGGACTGGATTCGATGCATTCCCAATACTCTCTCAGGTTGCCTATGGCGTTACCCATGGCGTGGGCATATTCGCAAAGGAATGCAGGTCTTGTGAAGAATGCCGTATGCTCCTCCATCCAGTCCATGCTCGGATACATCTTGGAATAAAGGTCGCTGAAGCGGTTTCCTCCGTAGGATTTCTTGTCCCTTGTCCCCTCATAATGTACAGGACGGCTGTCGAGTGCCTTTGCCGCATTGTAGCAGTATTCGAAATTGGCTCCGCCTCCTGCCTCGTTGCCGAGACTCCAGAATATCACGCTCGGGTGGTTGCGGTCTCTCAGGACCATCCTGTCAATCCTGTCCACAAAGGCAGGAATCCATGACGGCTTGTCGCTTATCGTCTGGTTGGCATGGTCTTCAAGATCGGCCTCGTCCATCGTGTACAGTCCGAAATAGTCGAACATGGCATACATCCTGGCGGCATTCGGATAGTGGGAAGTCCTGATGGTGTTGATGTTGTTCCGCTTCATGAGCAGGACATCCTGCAGCATTGACTCTATGGTCACGGCGCGTCCGAACTCAGGATGCGTGTCATGCCTGTTCACACCTTTGAAGAATACCTTCTCCCCGTTGATGTAGACCTGGGTCCCCTTGATGAGGATGTCGCGGAATCCGTATTTGGTGGAGAAAGCCATCTCCTCATTGCCGGAGGCGTCTTTCTGGCTGACCTGGACTGTATAGAGGACAGGATTCTCTGCATCCCAGAGTGTGATGTCCTCCAGCGTGAATCCGAAATCCTCATCCAGCATCTTATCATCTGCAGAATATTCCACTGTTTTCTCGCCAGCGGCCACCTGCCTGCCGTCAGGGTCAAGCACCTTCACGGCAAGTGTCTTCTTCCCGGCTGCCCCGTCCCTGTTGTCGAGGGTGAGACGGACGTTCATCCTGCCGTCCCTGTAGCCGGATGCCTCATCGAGGGAGGAGGTGATGTAATGGTCACGTACACTGGTCTTAGGGACATTGGAGAGATAGACATCCCTGAAGATGCCGCTCATCCTGAACATGTCCTGGCATTCCAGATAAGAGCCGTCACTCCACCTGAATACCTGTACGGAAAGACGGTTCTTCCCTGGACGGAGATATTCCGTGATGTCAAATTCGGCATCATTGTTCGCCCCCTGTGTGTAGCCGACATAATGTCCGTTGAGATACACGAGAGCCGCGCTGTAGATGCCGCCGAACATGATGAATGTCCGTTCTTTCTCCCATCCTTCAGGAAGGTCGAAGAAATGTACGTAAGACCCTGTCGGATTGATGCCGTAATTCTTGCCGTCATCGTTGAACTTTGGTCTTGCAATGATGTATGGAGGGGTATTGGCATGAGGATACTCCACATTTGCATATATCGGATGGTCGTAGCCGTGCATCTCCCAGTTGGAAGGGACAGGAATCTTGTCCCACCCGGATACGTCGAAGTCTTCCTTGTAGAAGTCTACAGGCCTCTGAGATGGTTCAGGGACCAGGTTGAAATACCACTCCCCGTTGAGCAGGCTGTATGCCGAACTTTTCGGATATACCCAAGGAGTGTCATAGAACTCCTTGTCGGCAAGCATCTCTTCCGTGCTTCTGTACGGGATGTATGTGGCGTGCCCTGTCTCCTTGTTCTCGGCGAACATGGTCTCGTCCTCCCAGTAGACCTTTGGTCTGGATGCCAAGGCGGCCATATCCGACAGCGTGCCGCTGACAGCCACAGAGAAAAGGGTGTGCATATCGTCTGCCGCCTTTCCTTCCTGCAGGGTCAGGCTCCCGTCATCTCCCCATGTGAGGGTGTATTGAGGGAAGTTCGCAGGCACGAGCCGCACATATTTCCCGGACTCTTCGATGAGCCAGAGCTGTGTCTCGTCAGAGCCGTTGTCTTCGGCAAGTCCCGCCTTCAGGTCGCTGCGGACATTGATGGCCTTGCTTTCGGCAGGGCAGATGACTCTCCAACTGCCGGAGAGTTCCGTGACTGTCCATTGCTGGAGCGGGTCGAACTTGTATGTGTTGGCCAATACCGCCGTCTGTCTGTCTTCAGAGAAACTGACAGCCTTTGAATTGTCGTCTGCCGGGGACAGGCGGTATGTCTTCGTGTTGTCGAATCTGCTGCCGGCATTAGATGCCACAGTCATGGCAAGGCCTATGATTGCGGCGATGAAATGTCTTGTCTTCATTGATTCTTGTGTGATTGGTTATTCCCTGTCCCTGTCCGGAGAGAAACGTACAGGGTCGTCATATTGCTCCTGCAGGGCAAGCATCTGCTCCTTCAGGTCGGCAGTAATCTCTTCATAGCCTTTCTCCCCATAGAGATTGTGCAGCTCATTAGGGTCGTTCTGCATGTCGAACAGCTCCCACTCGTCTATGTCGTTGTAGAAATGGATGAGTTTGTATCTGTCTGTGCGGATGCCGTAATGCCTCTTGACCATGTGCTCCGCAGGGTATTCATAGAAATGATAGTAGAGAGAGGTGCGCCAGTCCTCCGGGTGCTCGCCTCTGAGAAGAGGCACCAGAGAGACGCCGTGGATGTCGTCCGGAATCTCCGCCCCGGCAAGTTCGAGGAATGTCGGTGCATAGTCGATGTTCTGTACCAGTTCGGTGATGTCGCCTCTCCTGTCAAACCCGTCCGGAAGCCTCATTATCAGAGGTGTCCTCATTGATTCCTCGTACATGAACCTCTTGTCGAACCATCCGTGCTCTCCCATGTAGAAGCCCTGGTCTGAAGTGTATACCACAAGCGTATTCTCCAGCAGCCCTTTACTGTCAAGGTAGTCGAGCACCACGCCTACATTGTCGTCAAGGGACTTCACCGTCTTCATGTAGTCCTTGATGTATCTCTGGAACTTCCATTCCGCGAGTTCCTTCCCCTGAGGGTTCTTCCTGATGAAGTCCTCGATTATCGGCCCGTAGAACCTGTCCCATGCGGCTCTCTGCTTCTCGTCCATCCTTCCGATGAACTTCTCGTAAGTCTCTTTCAGCCTTGAGTCCTTGCCAGGGGCAAGCATCTTCAGGTCATAGATGAGGTCCATGTCCTTTGCAATGCTCATCTCCTGGGCTGCGGCGGCAGGGCGTCCCTTGTAGTCATCGTAGAAGGTCTCAGGCAGAGGGAAGTCCTTGTCCTCGTACAGGGCGAGGTCGGTGGTGTCAGCCATCCAGTTCCTGTGTATGGCCTTGTGGTGTATGAGCAGGCAGAACGGTTTTTTCTCGTCCCTCTTGTTCTCTAACCAGTCTATGGCATCATTTGTTATGATGTCCGTGATGTAGCCGTGCTTTTGGATGGTGTCGTTCTGCTGGGTGATGAAGTCCGGATTGTAATAGTCTCCCTGTCCGGGCACCACCTCCCAATAGTCAAATCCTGTCGGCAGGCTCTCAAGATGCCATTTCCCCACAAGAGCGGTCTGGTATCCCGCCTCTCTGAGCAGTTTCGGGAAAGTCTGCTGTGACCCGTCGAATACGCAGGTGGTATTGTCGAAGAATCTGTTTGCGCAGGAATGCTTTCCTGTCAGCATGCACGCCCTGCTCGGCCCGCTCAGGGAGTTGGCTACAAAACTGTTGGTGAACCTGACCCCGTCCGCCGCGATACGGTCGAGATTCGGCGTCTCGATATAGCGGGTGTCGTAGCAGCTCATCATCTGTGCCGTGTGGTCATCGGTCATGATGTACACTATGTTGTACGGCCCGTCCTTGCTTGTCTTCTGCTGGCAGGCGATGCAGGTCATGCCGAGCACCACAGTCCCTGCAACAGGATAAATCATTTGCAGTCTTGTCATGAATATCAGTTATTAAGTTTATGCCTTCGTGTCCCGGACCTTGTCAGAGATTGGCTTTCTCTATGTCCTTGAAATATCTGTATGTGTCCACTTTCAACTCCCCTACGGCGAGTTCGTCGCATACGATGATACCGTGCGGATGTGCCTGGAGGGCAGAGAGGGTGCAGGACTGTGAATATGCCCCTTCCACCGCCTGCTGGAGTGCACGTGCCTTCTTGTGCCCGAATGCGAGGACAAGCACTTCCTTGGCAGACATCACTGTCCCGACGCCTACTGTGAGCGCGAGGGCCGGCACCTTGTCGATGTCGTTGTCGAAGAATCTCGAATTGACCACCCTTGTGTCGTATGTGAGGGTCTTCACGCGGGTCCTTGACACAAGTGAGGAGAACGGCTCGTTGAATGCGAGGTGCCCGTCTTCCCCGACGCCGCCCATGAACAGGTCGATGCCCCCGGCAGCCTCGATTCTTGCTTCGTATGATGCGCATTCGGCAGCAAGGTCAGGGGCGTTGCCGTTGAGGATGTTTATGTTCTCCTTAGGGACATCCACGTGGTTGAAGAAATTCCTGGCCATGAATGAGTGGTAACTCTCAGGGTGGGATTCCGGCAGCCCGACATATTCGTCCATATTGAATGTTATGACATTCCTGAAAGAGACCTCGCCGGCCTCGTACATCCTGATGAGTTCCTTGTATGTCCCTATCGGGGTCGACCCTGTCGGCAGCCCGAGCACGAAAGGCCTGTCGGTGACGGCAGCCTTTGCCTTTATGCGTGAAACAATGTATCTGGCGGCCCATACTGAGCCTTTCTTGTCGTCGTTTTCTATTATAAGTCTCATTGTCTGTTTTTTTTCTGTTTGTGTCTGCGGTCTGTCGCCCATGCCGGGTCAGAACAGTTTCACGAATACCTCGATAGCCTGATATTCAGCCATTCCGAGGTCGTTATACAGCCTTGCTGTATTCTGTGTGCGGTCTTCGGCCCTCTGCCAGAACTCTCGTGAGTCGTCTCCTGGGAAAGGTACTATGTCCTTCTGTGAGACGTGCCTGTAGATGGCATGGCGTTTCTTTATCACCTCGTCCGGACTGAGCGGTACCGCCATGTCCACCTTGCCGAGCTCCCACTCCATCCATGCGCCTCTGTACAGCCATACGTGGCATTCCTTGAGCCATGCCTCGTCCTTCAGCTGGTCAAGAGCCTCAAGCACGGCCTCGGTACATACGCGGTGCGTGCCGTGAGGGTCGGCAAGGTCGCCTG
This sequence comes from uncultured Bacteroidales bacterium, assembly GCA_944323505.1. Lineage (GTDB taxonomy): Bacteria > Bacteroidota > Bacteroidia > Bacteroidales > UBA932 > Cryptobacteroides. The sequence goes on along the minus strand of CALUST010000011.1, from coordinate 119,243 downwards.
CGAGGTAGATCTGATGCGGCTTTACCTGCCGGAGGAGGCTGATGATGATGTCGATGTCCTTCTGGGTCCTCTCTCCTTTCTTGATGCCTCCGGTCTCATAGAACGGCAGGTTGAGGAAGTGGGCGTTGGTGTTCTCGTTCAGGCCGAATGAACGGACTGCTGCGCGGGCTTCCGCACGGCGGATGGCCGCCTTGATGTCAAGGAGCGGACGCGGCTCCGGCTCTCCCGGCCTCTTGCTGTCCACAAGCGCCTTGACCTCATCGAACTTGTCCGCGAACCCCAGTTCGTGGGCGGTGTCCATGTGCTGGAGCACGACGTCGTCATGGACGGCCACGTTGCCGGATGTCTCGTAGGCGACATGTACATCGTGTCCCTGTTCTACCAGACGGATGAACGTACCGCCCATCGATATCACGTCATCGTCAGGATGAGGGGAGAATACCACGACTCTCTTCGGGAACGGCTTGGATGATACCGGTCTTGTGGAGTCGTCCGCATTAGGCTTTCCTCCCGGCCATCCGCTGATGGTATGCTGGAGGTCGTTGAATACGTCTATGTTGATCTTGTCATACGGGCCCTTCTTCTCAAGGAGTTCCCCGAGGGAGTTTTCGATATAGTCCTGATGGGTGAGCTTGAGAATCGGCTTGTGCACTGTCTGGCAAAGCCATACCACGGCCTTCCTTATGAATTTCGGAGTCCAGTCGCACGGGCCGACGAGCCATGGGGCCACAACCCTTGTGAGCATGCTTCCGGAATTGTCGTCAGTGAAGAAGCAGATGTTTTCGTGCCTCTGGAGGAATGAGGCCGGGCAAGAGGCTGTCACAGGCCCTTCCACAATTTCCTTGACTGCCTGCGCCTTGTCTTCCCCCCAAGCCATCAGAATGATTCTTTTCGCGCTCAGGATGGTAGAGATGCCGATGGTGATGGCGGTCTTCGGAGTGTCGCTGATGTTGCCGTTGAAGTTCCTTGACTGCGCTTTCCTGGACTTGTAGGAGAGGAGCACCGTCCTTGTGCGGCTCTTCACGGAGGAGCCGCTCTCGTTGAATCCGATCTGTCCCTGCTCTCCGACACCGACCACCAGCAGGTCAAGCCCTGATGCCTCCTTGTCATACCATGCGCAGTATTCAGTGACCTTGTCTCTGTCCACGTGCCCGTCAGGGATGATGATGTTCTCCTTCTTCACGTCCACCAGGTCGAGGAACTCGTCATAGAGGCGGAAGTTCCTGCTCTGCTTCTCCCCTGATCCGGTAGGGTAGTATTCGTCTATGCTGAATATCTTGACATCGGCGAATGAAATCTCACCTGCCTTGTATCTTTTCACGAGTTCGCGGTACAGGGTCACTGGTGTCGTGCCGGTGCTCAGTCCGAGCCTGAATGTCCCGCCCTTGTGCCCTTTTATTGAGGATATGATGATGTCGGCGAGTTTTGTGCAGGCATTTTCGGCCGTGTCATAGATTTCGGCCGGGATTTTCTCATAACTGTGGATAATGTCTTTCGGCAGGCCGGTCTCAATCAGCCCGCCGTCTTTCGGTAAGGAAAAGTGTTTCATATTATATGGATCATATTTGATTTTTTCAGACACATTGAACAAAGATACTCATATTATCGATGAATTGTAAAAATATCATCGCTTGATTTGAAATTTGACATCTCTTATAGAGAATTATGAAAAAAATATATCCAATAATGATATTTTTATTCTGAATTCCTATGTCTGCAATCTTGTTTTTGAAAAATTTTCAGACTTTGGACAAAAATGTTAAATTTACAACCGCACTTGCCGGAGAGTGCCCCGAAAAGAATGGAATATAACCATAACCAATTATAAACCAATAAGTTTTTATATGACAAACCTATTCTGGCTGGTGCCTGCCGCAGCTGTGGCGGCACTGTTTTTTGCCTGGCTCTTCTTCCGTCAGATGATGAAGGAGAGCGAAGGTTCCGCTACAATGAAAGAGATTGCCCTCTATGTCAGGAAAGGGGCAATGGCTTATCTCAAACAGCAGTACAAGGTGGTCACAATAGTCTTTGTGATACTCGCCGTATTCTTCGCTGTCCTCGCATACGGGTTCAATGTCCAGAACCATTGGGTGCCGTTCGCGTTTCTCACCGGAGGCTTCTTCTCTGGTCTTGCAGGCTTCATAGGCATGAAGACAGCCACCTATGCCTCGGCAAGGACGGCCAATGCCGCTATGCGCTCCCTTAATTCGGGGCTTAAGCTCGCATTCCGTTCCGGGGCCGTCATGGGTCTGACCGTAGTCGGTCTGGGGCTTCTCGACATCTCACTGTGGTATCTCATCCTCGACTGTTTCATTGATGCCACAGGACCTCAGAAACTGGTGACTATCACCACCACGATGCTGACATTCGGCATGGGCGCATCCACCCAGGCTCTTTTCGCCCGCGTGGGAGGCGGCATCTATACCAAGGCGGCTGATGTCGGGGCGGATCTTGTCGGAAAGGTCGAGGCCGGTATCCCTGAGGATGATCCCCGCAACCCGGCTACGATTGCGGACAATGTCGGTGACAATGTCGGTGATGTGGCAGGAATGGGGGCGGATCTCTACGAGTCGTATTGCGGGTCGATTCTTGCCGCAGCCGCTCTGGGGGCTTCTGCTTTCTATGCCTTCGGAGAGGATATGCAGATGAGGGCAGTGTTCGCGCCTATGATTATAGCGGCTGTCGGTGTCGCCCTTTCTATCATAGGTATCTACACTGTCAGGACAAATGAGAAGGCCGGGATGAGCCAGCTGCTGAAGTCTCTCGGGTTCGGGACCAATCTCAGTGCCGTGCTGATAGCTGTCGCCACCTTCCTTGTGCTCTGGCTTCTGCAGCTTGACAACTGGCTCGGAATCTCGTTCTCAGTGATTGTAGGTCTGCTTGCAGGTGTCATCATCGGCCAGTCTACAGAATATTATACGTCCCATTCGTACAAGCCTACACAGAAACTTGCGGAGAGTTCCAAGACGGGACCCGCCACTGTCATCATCTCGGGGGTTGGGCTCGGAATGATTTCCACGGCGATACCTGTCGTCACCATAGCAGTGGCCATACTGCTGTCTTATCTCTGCGCCATCAATTTTGACATGGCGAACATGCTGTCGGCGCAGAATCTGAGCATAGGTCTTTACGGCATAGGAATCGCTGCCGTCGGGATGCTGTCCACACTCGGTATCACCCTTGCCACAGATGCCTACGGTCCTATCGCGGACAATGCCGGAGGGAATGCCCAGATGAGCGAACTTGACCCGGAGGTACGGCGGCGTACGGACATCCTGGATGCTCTCGGCAACACGACTGCCGCTACCGGGAAGGGCTTTGCCATAGGTTCAGCCGCCCTGACGGCCCTTGCTCTTCTTGCCTCCTACATGGAGGAGATCAAGATTGCCCTTGGGCGGACAGGAGAATTTATTACCGGGGCTGCCGGAGAGGCCGTTGAGGCGGCAAAGGCCACGATTCCAGACCTGATGGCCCATTATAATGTCGATCTTATGAATCCGACTGTCCTTGTCGGAGTGTTCATCGGGGCCATGATGTCGTTCCTGTTCTGCGGTCTGACCATGAATGCCGTAGGACGTGCCGCCCAGAAGATGGTCGAGGAGGTGCGCCGACAGTTCCGTGAGATTAAGGGCATACTCACCAAAGAGGCTGTGCCTGACTATGCCCGCTGTGTGGAGATTTCCACAAAGGGCGCCCAGCATGAGATGCTGCTGCCGTCCCTGATTGCCATCATTGTGCCTGTCGTGGTGGGTCTTGTCCTCGGAGTCGCCGGGGTGATGGGCCTGCTCATCGGCGGTCTCGGCTCGGGCTTCGTACTTGCCATCTTCATGGCCAATTCGGGCGGGGCATGGGACAATGCCAAGAAATATGTCGAGGAGGGAAATCTCGGGGGCAAGAATTCCGAGTGCCACAAGGCCACAGTGGTAGGCGATACGGTCGGCGACCCGTTCAAGGACACGTCCGGGCCTTCACTGAATATCCTTGTCAAACTGATGAGCATGGTGTCCATAGTAATGGCCGGACTCACAGTGTGGATTCACTGACAATATAAATAAATATTACTATCTTTGCAGATTCGGCGGGGCGATTGTGCAGGGCGGGATATGTGCCGTCTGACCTGCTCCGCCGGAGGCAAAGATGGAGAATATGGACGAGAAGACAGAGAAAGATATATTGCAGGATATCGCCAATCAGGAGTATGAGCACGGCTTTGTCACTGATGTGGAGCAGGAGTTCATCCCGAAGGGGCTCAATGAGGACATAATAAGGCTGATATCCTCCAAGAAACAGGAGCCTGAGTGGCTGCTGGAGTTCAGGCTTGATGCGTTCAGGCGTTGGCAGAAGATGAAGATGCCGACATGGGCGCATCTGCAGATTCCTGAAATCGATTTCCAGGACATCATCTACTATGCCGCACCGAAGAAAGACAGCGACAGGCCGAAGGAGATCGACCCTGAACTTGAAAAGACTTTTGACAAGCTCGGGATACCTCTGAATGAACGGGCGGCACTCGCCGGGGTGGCTGTCGATGCCGTATTCGATTCGGTCTCCGTCACCACGACATTCCGGAAGGCCTTGGCAGACAAGGGCATCATTTTCTGCTCTTTTTCGGAGGCGGTCCGTGAGCATCCCGATCTCGTAAGAAAATACCTCGCCTCGGTAGTCCCTGTGGGGGACAATTTCTATGCTGCCCTCAATTCGGCAGTGTTCAGTGACGGCTCGTTCTGCTACATACCCAAAGGAGTGAGGTGCCCGATGGAGCTTTCCAGCTATTTCCGCATCAACGCCAAGGGGACAGGGCAGTTCGAGAGGACTCTGATTGTGGCGGACGAAGGCTCTTATGTGAGTTATATGGAGGGGTGCACGGCCCCGATGAGGGATGAGAACCAGTTGCATGCGGCTGTCGTGGAGATAGTGGTGGAGAAAGATGCAGAGGTCAAATATTCCACTGTCCAGAACTGGTATCCCGGTGACGCGCAGGGCAGGGGCGGCATATTCAACTTCGTCACCAAGAGAGGGATATGCAAGGGAAGCGGGAGTCATCTCTCGTGGACCCAGGTGGAGACTGGCTCGGCCATCACATGGAAATACCCGAGCACCATACTCAAAGGGGACAATTCATCATCGGAATTCTATTCCGTGGCAGTGACCAACAACATGCAGCAGGCCGATACCGGCACCAAGATGATACATATCGGCAGGAACACCCGCAGCCGTATCATCAGCAAGGGAATATCGGCAGGACACAGCCAGAACAGTTACCGGGGTCTTGTGATGATGCAGCCCGGGGCTGACAACGCCCGCAATTATTCGCAGTGCGACAGCCTCCTTATCGGGGACAAGTGCGGGGCGCACACCTTTCCGGATATACGCAACTCCAACAGGTCGGCAATCGTGGAGCATGAGGCCACGACCTCAAAGATAAGCGAAGACCAGCTGTTCTACTGCAACCAGCGCGGGATAGGTCCCGAAGAGGCTGTCGGTCTGATAGTGAACGGATATGCCAGGGAGGTCCTGTCCAAACTCCCGATGGAGTTTGCCGTAGAGGCCCAGAAACTTCTGCAGGTGTCGCTTGAAGGCTCTGTAGGATGATTGCCGTAAGAGAATACGAAGGATATGAAGGAATTTCTCAACTACTCATTGTTTACCATAGGCGCGGATACGCCTGTGCTGCTTATAGACCTGATTACATCCGTGTTGGGTCTGACCTGTGTATTCCTGGCAGGACGGAACAGCAAATACAATTTCTGGGTGGGATATCTGTACACTGTCGCCCTTTTCCTCATGTTCTGGAACAAGAACCTGTATGCCAGCCTTCTTCTCCAGCCGATATCATTGGGGATAAATATTCTGGGACATTACAGATGGACGCATCCGAAGAAGACTGAGGAGAGCTCGCAGGACCACAGCGCATTGAAGGTGTCTATGCTCACATGGCCTCAGCGGGGTGCGGCAATCGTGTCGGTCTTCGTCATCGCATGGCTTTGGGGGTGGCTCCTGAGCCAGCTGGGCAACAAGTGGTGTGTCGGGCTGTTCCCGTCAGACCCCATACCTTATCTTGATGCCTGCGTGACAGTGCTGATTCTTGTTGCCCAGTTCCTGTCGGCACTGAAGAAATGGGATTGCTGGATAGCATGGCTGCTGGTGAATGTCACACAGATGATGCTGCACATATCAGTAGGGCACGTGTTCATGCCTATAGTGTCAGGCCTTTATCTCATCAACGGACTGGCCTCGCTGTACAGTTGGTACAGACTGTATCAGAAAAAAGCCTGACGAGAATATATTGAATGAAAAATTACAGACTATGGACGAGATATTATTGGAGATACATGGACTGAAGGCTTCGGTAGAGGATAAGGAGATCCTGAAAGGAGTCGACCTGACCATACGCAAGGGGGAGATTCATGCGATAATGGGTCCTAACGGAGCCGGAAAGAGCACGCTGTCTGCCGTCCTTGCCGGACGGGAGAACTTTACTGTCACGGAGGGGACGGTGACATTCATGGGCAAGGACCTGCTGAAGATGTCGCCTGAGGAGCGTTCGTGGGCAGGAATCTTCCTTTCTTTCCAGTATCCGGTGGAGATTCCAGGGGTGTCTATCACCAATTTCATGAAGACTGCCGTGAACGCCCATCGGGAGGCGAAAGGTCTTGACCCGCTGAAGGCCGGGGAATTCCTGAAGCTTATGCGGGAGAAAATGGCTTTCGTGCAGATGAAGCCGGAGTTTTCGAAGAGGGAGGTGAATGTCGGCTTCTCCGGAGGAGAGAAGAAGCGCAACGAGATCTTCCAGATGGCCATGCTTGACCCGATGCTGTCCATTCTCGACGAGACAGACAGCGGACTTGACGTGGATGCCCTCAGGATTGTCGCCAATGGGGTGAATTCCCTCCACACACCGGAGAAATCAGTGATAGTCATCACTCATTATCAGAGACTTCTTGACTACATCGTCCCTGATTTCGTACACATCCTGAAAGACGGGAGGATTGTCCGGTCTGCAGGAAAGGAACTGGTGGCAGAGATAGAGGAGAAAGGGTATGATTCCATTAATTGATGGAGAGGCTGATATGGAAGAGAAACGGGTAATGAAAGTCGCTTCCGGAGACAGCCTGCAGAGGGTATTCATGCTCCGTGACTCTGCATCTCTGCCTGTGGAGCACATAGTGCTGGAGGCGGGTTCGGCGGCTGATATCACCATCGTGGTGATGCCGGGAGTCAGCTGTGATGTCCGTCTGGCTGTCGATATGGACGGGCAGGGTGCCAGCTGCTCTGTGCAGGGGGTATATTTGTGTACCTCTGATGAGGACGTGAGGATAACAGTGGACATGAACCACAATGTGCCTCATTGTTCGTCGCGGCAGTTGTTCAAAGGCATTGCCGGCGGCTCTTCACGAGTGGATTTCTTCGGGAAGATAATAGTGGCAGAGGACGCGCAGATGACAGAGGCGTACCAGGAGAACCACAATCTGCTCCTGTCGGATGATGCTAAGGTGAATACGCGTCCGCAGCTTGAGATATATGCCGATGACGTGAAGTGTTCGCACGGGGCGACTGTCGGCAGGCTGAATGAGGAGGAACAGTTCTATATGCGTTCCAGAGGGATAACTCTGCAGGAGGCGAAAGTCCTGCAGATGCTGTCGTTCGTGTCCCCTGTATTCAGCCACATCCCCGAATCGGCTGCGAAGGATGACATGGAGAACGAGATAGAGCAGGCAATAAGAAGACTCTGACCATAACATGATAACGAATCCGTGTGTCAAAATCAATCTCGGGCTGAATGTGCTCCGCAAGAGGGCTGACGGCTACCATGACCTTGAGACACTTTTTGTGCCTTCCGGGGAATATCATGATGTGCTTGAGATTATAGCAGGGGATGACTGGAGCAGGACGTCCGCCTCGTTGTTCTCCAGGTACGGAGGAGGGGCTTCCTCCATGTCCGGTAACGGGGATGGAGGGTTTCCGAGGCTTGTCCAGGCCATATCCGAAGACGGGAAGCTGATGATGACCATCGCGAGGAAGGAGGGCGTGGACTGGGAGCCTCTGCACGACCTGTGTGCAAAGGCCTATTTTATGCTGGACAAGGATTTCTCTCTTCCCCCGGTGAAGATATTTCTCGAGAAACTTTCGCCTGTCGGAGCAGGTCTTGGCGGAGGCTCTTCGGATGCAGCCGCTGCTATAAGGATGCTTGACAGTCTTTTCTCATTGGGACTTGATGACGGCAGCATGGCAGGCTATGCCGCCCGTCTCGGCAGCGACTGTCCATTTTTTGTCTACGGCAGACCGATGTTCGGCGAGGGCAGGGGAGAGATCCTTACTGATTTTCCTATGCCGTGCCTGGACAGGTACGAACTGAAGATAGTCGTGCCTGAAGGCGTATCCGTATCCACGGCAGACGCATATAAGGGGATAGTGCCGCGTATTCCGGACATGCCGTTGCGTGATGTACTGGGCAGGTCTGTCGGAGAGTGGCGGGAACTGCTTAGAAACGACTTTGAAGACACTGTATTTCTCAGATACCCCGGTTTGTCGGCTGTCAAACAGTCCCTGTATGACTCCGGGGCTGTCTATGCCTCCATGTCCGGAAGCGGTTCCGCGCTCTTCGCGCTATATGAAAAAAAGAGAAATTCCATATAAAAAAAGAAAACTGTGGCAAAGGCGTGGAATCTGTGGTGAAAGATTTCACGCCTTTTCTGTTTATGGCGTTATTTGTCCCGACAATAAGATAAGATTTTTTGGGAAATGGAAACGGATTCTTTGATCGGGAGACTGCGGAGGTGCGGCATTGCCGTCATCATCCTGTCGGCGACAGCAGGCATATCTTTGTCCTGCGGGACTGTGGAGCTCGAGCGTCCAGATACCGGCGGTATGGGACATCATGCAAATGACTCTGTGCCTTTGCCGACGCCCGGGGGTACGGGCTCTCTATATGTGACGGGCGTGGAATATTCAGACGGATATGACTGGAAGACTGATACCGAGTATGGAAATGTGGCCTGTACCGTGTTTCTGATGAAAGACGGGGAGCGGATAGTGGAGCTGGACGTGGACGGGAATGAGATGGTCGCTTCCGATGCCGATATGCACAGGTGCTATGGAGGGCATCTGTACACCGATTACTCCACCGAGACGGAGACTGTCATAAAGAGGGATGGTACGGAACTCTTCCGCTATCCTGACAGGGAGATGATTGTAGGGCTGGAGGTCGTCGGAGACGATATCTACACGCTCGGGGTGCCAAGGATAGGGGACGGATGGACATTGAGAAAGAACGGCAAGATGGTGCTTGTCAAGACATCCGGGTATGTGCTGTCTCCCCTGGCGCAGGACGACGGGGTGCTGTGGTTCGCTTATGTCGAACAGATAAGTGCAGGTGACGGCGTTCTGGAACGTTATTATCTTGTGCGTGGGGACAAGGCGGAGCCGGTGGGGGCACGTCCGGACATGAAGAAGATAGAAGATATCCTCCTTTATGACGGGGTGGTGTACTATGCGGCCTTGCTTGAAGGACTTGACACCCATACCATATTCAAAGACGAGGAATCAGCCTTGCTGGATGCCGGCAGTGCGGCCTATACTTCCGGGTGCAGGATACATTATGACGGAGGCGACGTCATCTATGTCTCGGGCATCAAGCATTATGATACGTCAGGGGACATGTGGACACTGTGGAAAGATTATGCCCTGATGAAAAATTATCAGTCATCAGTCACATTGCACAGCTGCTATGCGGACGGGGATGCTCTCAGTTATGTGCTGACAGACAGGTCTGACGGTACGCCCAGGCTGAGGATATTCGACAAGACCGCGTATGTGGATCTGGATTCTGAAGGACTGGACGCCTGCACTTTTCTTGGCAATGCCTGCGGATGTGCGCATTCGGGACATCTTTATGTGGCGTTGCACCCGGCCAAGGCAGGTGACCCACCTGTCATTGTTAAGGACGGTGTACCGGAGAAATATGATTTCAACGGCTATTTCACATCTGTCTCAGTCTGGTGAGGATACTCCCTGTCAGTCTTCCCAGCAGACGGTGCGGGACTGGTCCCCGTTCACCCTTATGCTGACTCTCAGGGTCTCCTCAGGAAGCAGTTCCTCGATATTTTCAGGCCATTCGATGATGCAGAGTGCCCCGCTGTAGAAATAGTCATCAAGGCCGAGGTCTATGGCTTCAGCGAGCCGGTTTATCCTGTAGAAGTCGAAATGGAACAGAGGTTCTCCGTCTGAAGTCCGGTATTCGTTGATGATTGTGAATGTAGGGGAGCATACAGCGTCTCCTACACCGAGCCGGTTGCAGATGGCGGTCGTGAATGTCGTCTTTCCTGCTCCCATCGGAGCAAAAAAGGCGATGATCCTGTGCTCTCCTGTCTTGCTGAGGAATTCTCCGGCTGCACGATCCAGATCGTGCAGGTCTTTGATGGTCACTTCATGTTTCATCCCTGTCCTGGTTTTGCTGGTCCCGGATTCGAGTCAGAGAGTCTCCGGGACTGCAAATATACAATATATTCAGATGAACAGGTCATTCTTGTCAAGGAATCTGTATCCTGCCGCCTCGGACAGGTGGCTTACGCTTATCTTGTCGACGCATTCGAGGTCGGCAATGGTTCTTGCGATTTTGAGTATTTTGGAGCAGGCACGGGCAGAGAATCCCATCTGTTCTATCATCCTTCCGAAAAAACTGCCGGAAGGGGCATCGAGTCTGCAGTATTTTTCAGTCTGCCTGATGGACATTTCCGCATTGCAGCATATCCCTTCCGAAGCAAAGCGTCTTTTCTGGATTTCTTTTGCCGCGGCTGTCCTGGCCGCAATCTCTGCGCTTGGCTCGCTCATCTTCCTTGCGACGAGTTTTTCCGGACTCACAGGATGCATCCAGAGATGTATGTCGAGCCGGTCCATCATGGGACCGGACAGTCTGGAGAGATAGGCCTGGCGTTTGGATGGGGTGCAGGTGCATTTGTCTCCTTCACCGAAATAGCCGCAAGGACATGGATTCGTGGCGGCGACAAGCATGAATGACGCCGGGAAGTCGACTTTTGTCCGGAGTCTTGATATTGTCACTTTCCTGTCTTCAAGAGGTCCTCGCAACGCTTCCAGCACTCTTTTCGGGGCTTCAAGGAATTCATCGAGGAAAAGCACCCCGTTGTGCGCAAGAGAAATTTCTCCCGGCAGGACAAATTCCGAACCGCCGCCTATCATGGCAGGCAGCGATGTGCTGTAGTGCGGTGCACGGAACGGCCTTTGCCTTATAAGACCCCCTCCCGGATTGCCTTTCCCTGCCACTGAATATATCTTGCTTGTCTGGATTGCCTCCTGTATATCCATCGGGGGCAATATCCCCGGCAGAGCCTTGGCCAAAGTGCTTTTCCCTGAGCCGGGAGGCCCTATCATTATTACATTGTGCCCTCCTGCGGCTGCTATTTCAAGTCCTCTTTTCGCCCCGTCCTGGCCTATGATGTATGCGAAATCCGGTATGTCATCTGCTGTATCATTCCGGTGTGTCATCTTTATGTTTTCTGCGAGCAGATGACTGCACGGCTTGCCTGATATGATGCTTATGACCTCATCAAGGGTCTTTACCCCATAGACCGGAATCCGCCCGAATTCTATGGCTTCTGCCGCAGATTCCTCCGGCAGGATACAGCCTTTGAATCCGAGGTCTGCCGCCATCTCCACCGCAGGCAGTGCCCCCGGGACTTTACGGACACTCCCGTCAAGCCCGAGTTCGCCCATCATCACATACCGTCCCGCGTCCGGCATTGTCTCCTGCGCAGAGGCCGCTATTATGCCGATGGCGATAGGGACGTCGTATCCGCTGCCTTTTTTCTTTATGTCAGCAGGAGCGAGATTGATGACTATCTTCTTTCCAGGTATCCTGTATTGCAGGAACTGCAGTGCCGATATTGTCCTCAACAGGCTTTCCTTTACGGCTGTGTCAGCCAGTCCGACAAGATGAATCCCGATTCCTGAAGTCATGTCGACTTCTACGGTGACCGGGATGGCCTTGATCCCGATACACCTTGCTCCATGGATGTCTGCAAGCATTTTTCTGTAAATGTCGGCAGAGCAAAAAGAAAAAACCGTCAAAAACAGAAATATGTGGCAGATTTTTTTGTCTATCCGCAGAAACGGAGGTGACCAAGAAGTTTTTATATCTCTTTGAGAATCGAATATCCGAATGAAGAACCGAGTTTGACCTCGCGTAAAAACAATGAAAGAGGGGATGACTCAAAAGTGAAAGTCATCCCCTCTTTATGGTTCAGCAGGCATCAGCCTGACTGGTTATCAGAAGAACTTGGCCGGAGCCGAGCCGCTCTTTGTGAGGGCGTCTGCAGCATCCCGGACTTCACCAGGGATGTCTGTCCGTGAGAAGACATGCACATCCTTTTCTTTGCCATTAGACGTCAGTGTCAACGTCTTGTCTCCGTCTGAGAGTTCGTATGAGTATGTAGCCCACAGCTCCCCGTCACTGTACGTGCCGGTGATGACACCGCCGGTAGCCGTATATGTACCGCTGTATCTCACAAAAACAGATGTCACTATTCGTTCAAAGGAATTGAAACTTCCGTCCGCTCCCAGTTCGAGGTATAAGTCGAAATCCTCTCCTGTGGCATTGTCGTTCCATGTCTCCAGATGCCATTCTCCGGTAATTCCCTGCTCTACTGCCGGAGCCTCCTCTTTTGAACAGCTCCAGCAGGCAGCCAGTCCGGCTGCCGCCAACAGAATATATATAATTTTTTTCATCTGATTCTATTTGAATGTTTTATAACCAACCTCCGTTAGAGGCACCGTTGTCACGGGCAATCACGGCAAATTCCTTTGAAATCACCATACCTCCCATTATAGTTTCAGAGCCGGGCTTTGAACCTCCTGCAATCGCGGTGACTTTGATGTGGGCAACACCTGGCCTGTTGCATCTTATTTTCAACTGGCCGTTTTCCATCACAGGCCTTGTCGGCATTGACAACTTGTCCATGTCCACGTCAGAGACAGTGACTCCTGTATATGTCAGATATTCCGCGCCTGCTCCGAAGAACTGGGTCAGCGATACTGATTCGAGCCTGTCTGTGCCGATTTTGAGGCAAGGAGTCCCTTCTATCTGCATTATCAGCTGGTATGCATCGATAAGTCCGGTTCCCATCTTCCCTTTGTATTCCTCCAGATTCATGCCTCCGACACTCACCTTGTTGCCGTCAAGTTTTGACTCGAGGTCATTGACAGACGTGAGCAGCTTGGCTATGAATTCCTCTCTTGTGAGTTTGATGTCATGCTGAAGGGCATACGAGAGCCCAAGGGCAGCGACACCTGACACATGAGGGCAGGCCATTGATGTCCCCTGCATATAGCCGTAGTCCCCGCCGTTGACTTCCGATACGAGAGTGGAGAGGATGCCGGCTTTTTCTCCGCCGGTGTGTCCGCTTGTCTCTCCGCCAGGGGCTGCGATATTACATCCTCCGCCGTAGTTGGTATAGTTTGCCGGCAGGAAGTCAGGGGCAATGGCAGTGACAGAGATGCAGTCTTCATAACCGCCAGGGAAGTTGGAGTGTGAAAGACCCTCGTTACCTGCTGCGTAGATTGCCACACCGCCGTCGAGGATTTTGTTCCGGTTGTATTCCGGAGACATGAAGTAGTCGAGTGCCTCTCTTTCAAGCGGAGCGTGGGTCTTGTATTCCCTTGGGGAGGACACCTCGCTCCTCTCGCTTCCGTATGAGCACTGGAGAATCACCGCTCCGTGGTCAGCCGCATATTTGATGGCCTTGCTGACAGAGACGTCCGTAGATGACATTCCTGCAGAGAACACCTGGCATGACATGAGTTTCACACCGTCTCCCTTTCCTGTCCCTCCGGCTACTCCGGCCACTCCGATGCCGTTGTTGTTGACAGCCGCCACTGTCCCGGCCACGTGCGTGCCGTGACCGCTGTCAGTGCTCTCCTGTCCGTAGGCATTGGTGGTCTTCTTGTCCCATGAGATAGGACAGTTGTCCACAAAGTTCCATCCATGGATGTCCTGGTTGTCATATTCCTCTGAAGGGGACGGATTGGTCCACATGTTGGCGGCAAGGTCAGGGTGAGTGTATTTGACACCCTCATCGACTATGGCGACTATGACACTGTTGTCTCCTCCGGTCTCTTTCCAGACATCAACGACATTGATGTCCGCGCCCACCTTGGCCTCGGATGACACTGCCATGTCTGCATTGTTGATGTAGTGCCATTGCATATAGAGGTCAGGGTCGTTGAAGTCCGCTTTGACGATGCCCTTGGTGGCAGGGGCAGGGACAGTCTCCGTGAGAGGAATAGCCTCTCCGGAGAATGTCTTGTAGCGTGGTGTGCTGAACTGGATTGTAGAGATCTCGGCGATATTCGCAAGCAGTTTGGCAGCCTCATCGAGGTTCTGGCTCTCATCAAATGTCACCTGATACCATCTGTGAAGTCCGGCAGCCCTTGTATTCTCTTCAAATTCGTCTATTGCAGGGAATATCCTCTCAAATGACTTCACATCAAGTCTTGCAAAGACCTCGTCTACAGACAGGATTCCTGAACGGGTGGCAACGCCGCCTGACTTTGTAGCCAGGCTGGCAGCCTCCTCGATATATGGAATCGCATCCTCATTGAACTTTGCTATCAAAGTCCCCTTGATCGCGTTGCGTGATGTATTGCAAATCTTTTCCGACATCTGCTCCTGCACTTCTTCAGTGACGGCAGGCTCATTCAACGGTTCTACCGAACACGAAACAAGCAGGACCGCAGCCAGAGTCAGAAATCTGTTTTTGTATTTCATATTATTTTCGTTGGATAATTATTCATTACAGTGTCTTGGCTTCAATGCCTGTCCTTACGATGGCTCCGGTGTTGGATCCTGTCTTGCCAGGGACAACCTGGATGTCTGCCTTGGCTTTGGTCAGAGCCGGTGCAGAAGCAGGCATAGGGTCGTACACGAGGTTTACAGGCATCCTCTCAGAGTCTGAAGCGTACCAGTTTTCAGGCATTCTGCTGAATTCAGGGCGCTCGACGAAGTTGCGAGGAGCGAAGCCGCTGAGGGCAGCCTTCTTTATCTCTGCAATCTTTGAAAGTGCCGCACCTGAAGTATTGTGCACATCCTTATCCGGATTTACAAGCATCATTTCAGACAGGAGGCTGAATATTGTGTTCGGAGTACCGGTGAACAGGAACATGAAGTTGTAGCCCTGCTCTTCAGCCACCGGTGAGCCTACACAGTACAGATATCCGTCCTGGACAGCTCCCATGAACATACAGTAGCCCTGGGTGTAGATGCCGGAGAAGTCATCAGGGATGAATCCGAGGGTCGTCTCCTCACCCTGGTAGATACCTCTTGTGAGGTCTGTCTGGACATAGATTCCGAGGGCGCCCACATAGTCGGCGAACATTGATGCATCAGGCATGTATGCTCCGATAAGTTCTCCGCCTGACTCGAATTCAAGACCTGACATACCCTTTATGTTCACGAATGTGACATCGGATTCGGCAGACATCTCCTCATTCTTTGTCATGGTGACAGTGCCGATTTTCCTGCGCACGGCCTCATCATCCATATAGTTCACGGCGTAGTAGTCCCATTCGGTATTTATCAGTTCTTCAACAGAAGGCTGCTTGTCTTTAGGGAGGAATTCGTCATAGTAGAATATCTCCATTGCAGGGTCGAATACACCGGTCGTCTTGATTTTGGCCTCCTTGGTCTCTGTGACATATCCGTTCGATGCCCTCACGAGGAGAGTGTATTCGCTGTCTCCGTTGAGACCTTTGAGCATTACGCTGAAATGACCGTCGTTCAGTTTCTCGAGTTCTTCGGAAGTGAACTTGGTCCCCTGGCTGTCAAGGGCGGCTTCCTTGTCTACGCCCTCAAGACGGCTCGTCCTGAACAGACCGTAGGTCAGGGATTCGATTTCCGAACCGTAGGCATAGAACTTGGCTGAATTGTCAGTGTTGATGCCCTGTCCTGCATATTCGTCAGTAGCCTCAAGACCGATTGTCAGTATTATAGGCTTGCTCTCGCCTTTCTTCACGTATCCGAAGTTGGCGTATGCGTAGGTCTGCATTGCATCCTCATCGTTGTATGCACAGCCGATGATTGTATACTTGCCTGTCTTTTCAAGATTCTCTATCTTGATGGTTACAGGGCTTTCTGCAGTAGTCCCGTCAATAGTGCCGTCGAAATCCCTGCTCTCATCGAGGGTCTGTGCCTGGAGGCTTGCTGCACCTTCGTCAAGCGAGCCTTCGAAAATGCTGTAGCCGAATTTCTCGACATCCGCTCCGATAGTTGCTGAGACTTCCACTACACCGTCCTTGCATTCATTGCTGGTGAGACTTGCAGAGTAATCCTTCTCTGCCACACCCGGCATCATGATGCGGAGCATTCCCTGCATGTTGCAGTAGAAGAATGAGCCGCTGTTGTTGCTCAGTTCGCACATCACGCTCTGCTGCGGGAATGTGATGACCCCGTCCTTAAGAGTTCCGTACTGGCTTGTGGATTCGTCCATTGAGAAGTTCTCGGATACATTTGAGGCGATTCTCATCTCTCCGTCCTCTGCCACGAGGGTGATCCCTATCGACTGATAAGGTATGTAGACCTTATTAGGGTCGCTGGCATCGATGGTCGTCCACAGGTTACGGCCTGTATATGAGAGCTGGCGTCCAGGCACGAGAGCCTGCATCAGCGCATCCCCATAGACTTTCATCCTGTAGAAGCCCGGCAGGTCTTCACGCTCATAGATTTCGACTTCTACTTCAGGGTAAGGGTTGTAGCCGTCGACATCGATAGAGTAGATGTTTCCTATGACGTTGTCACGCCATTTTCCTTTTGTCTCGCCGTTAGGTCCTGTTACCGGGAGCCATCCTGCACGGATGAGGGACAGGGACAGTGTTGTCGAGTGGGTTCCGTACAGGGAGATGTATCTGGTGTCCTCTATACGGATGTTGCAGGTATATTCCACGCCTCTTTCGGCAGTAGGGAATGATACAGTGAATTCTGTCTCGCTCTCGCCCGGTCCGAATACGATAGGGTCGATGTCGAATATGCCTTCTTCACTGGCTTCCACCACCACAGGTACTGTGATGGCTTCTTCTCCTCTTTCCCTGCGGACTGTGTATGTCACTTCAGTCTCATCGGATGGGTCGAGGTCGAGCTGCGTCGGGGATGTCTGGCTCGGGAAGTAGACACCGTAGTTGTTCTCTGTATCAGACAGACCAGGTGTGTACAGTTCCTCCTCGGCACATCCTGCAGCCATTATTGCCGTCGCAATGACAGGCAGAATATATTTAAGAGTCTTCACGATACTCATTTTGAATAGGTTTTAATGTCCTTACTATTTCCACAGATCCACAAGACCTGACGGATCCGGATTGTTCTGTGTCGCAATGACAGGGTTGTTCTGTGTCTCACCGCGTGTGATGACTATGTTCCAGTATGGGGCGCGTCCGTCCACATTCAGTCTGTAGGATGCAGGGGCATTTGTTCCTACGTATCCTCTCTTGACAGACATGTTCAGACGTTTCATGTCAAACATCACGATGCCTTCTCCCCAGAATTCGATTCTCTTCTGGAGCATCATTTCGTTGAGGAAGCTCTGAAGGGTTGTAGCCCTTGCAGTACAGTCATATTGCACTCCGTTGGTCATCCTGTAGTTGGTCATGAACTCATTGAGGAGCCTGATGCCCTCGTTGAGGTCTCCGGCCTGGGCAACTGCCTCCGCCTCGATGAAGTACATCTCCTCGACCCTCATGCAGCAGTGGTCTGCGGCACCTCCGGTAGCGTAGTTCTCATACGCACCCTGAGCCGGGCGGAACTTGATGTTGGCATAGTCGGCAAGCTGGTTTGCAAAGTACTCGTCGGCATCGTCGCGGCAGCTCTTGTAGTCGTAGCTGTTGCGCTCAGGATCAAGCCATGAATGACGGCGGAAGTCGTACATGTTTATACTGTTGTACGTGTTGCGGTTGATGCCTCGTCCTGTGTGGTATTCGGACCATTCGTTCTCGCAAGCCATGTGGGCAGTGAAGCAGAACAGGTTCGATACGCTCTCGCTCGGGAGGGACAGTCCCCAGATCCAGGCGTTGTTGGAGTTGGCATTGTTGAATCCGTTTGTAGGGTCCTCCCACTGGTCCTGAGTGAGCGGAGTCCTTCCGCTTGTGGTGATGGCGAGCCTTGCATATTCGGCAGCATCTTTGAATGCCTGCACTGATGCTGCATCGTCACCTTTCTCTGCATAGGCGGTTCCGCGCTCAAGCCATGCACGGGCCTTCATGCCGTATACGAGTCCCAGGCTGATGGTGTATTTGTCCGGGGCCGTGAATGTGGAGAGGAGTTCCTCTGCCATGTCAAGGTCAGGGAATATGACAGTGTCATATACCTCGTCGACCGTAGCACGCGGATTGTTCTTTGCCTGGGCCTCGGTAGTTCCCGGAAGTACGATCGGCACTCCGAGTCCCTTGATGCTCTCCGGCACAGTGTAGCCGTCGACCCCTTTCACATCCTTGCATTCATAGAGCCTTACAAGGTCGAAGTAGAACATTGCACGGTATGTATATGCAAAGCCGAGATATGATCTTTCAGTCTCGTCAAGACTGCTGAGGTCAGATGCGTCAATCTGGCTGATGACACTGTTGGCCATCATTATCCAGGTGTAGTAGTTGTCCCATGTCAGGGCGCCTACGGCATAGTCGGAGCCGAGGGATACGTTTGTCCCCCACTGGGTGAACCAGTCATATCCTATGTTTCCCGTCACTATCACGTCTCCTGTCATGGATTCGGTTGCAAGGTGTATTGCCGGAAGGGCGAAGTCCCATGCCGCACCCTGGTTTGCGTAGCCTGTGGAGCCTGCCTGTACGAGGGCTGCCGGTATACCACGGATGGTGGTTTCCAGAGAGACCTGGTCTTTTGTCGCGACATCCGTCGGGGTAGCCTCCTGGATACAGCAGACAGTCAGTACAGATGCTGCTGCAACAGCCGTTATTTTCAAAATATTCTTCATGTTATATATGCAGATTCATTTAAATTATTAGAACTGGATATTTATACCTCCGGATATTGTCCTTACAGGAGAGTAGCCGGCCTGGGTCGTGGCTCCGCTGTAGGAGTATCTTGGGTCGAATCCCTTTCTCCTTGACCAGTAGTACACATTCTCGCAGGCGAGATAGACGCGGAGTCTTTCAATCTTGCATTTCCTGGTCCATTTTGCAGGAATCGTATAACCGAAGTTGATATTCTGGAGGTTGAGGTAGCTGGCATCCATGAGGAATCTGTCAGAAGTCGCATTCTGGTTCTGGTCCTCATACTGGAGGCGAGGGATGTCTGAAGACGTGTTTGTAGGGCTCCACGCGTTCAGTATGTCCTTGTGCCAGTTCATACCGGTGCTTCTGTTGGCCGGTGAGTACATTGATGACGCATAGCCTGAGTCGTAGGCAAGTCCGCCTATCTGGTAGGTGAATGCTATGCTGAAGTCAAATCCGTAGAAGTTGAGGCTTGTCCCGAATCCTCCATACAGGTCAGGAATAGGGTTTCCGCAGAGGTAGTCTGTGGCCTGCTCGTATTCTGTGGTGGTGACGCGTCTTCCGGTAGGCTGGTCATTTGCGTCAAGTTCATCCATATACCACATTGCCAGACCTTCCTCATTCACTCCGGCGTATTTCTTCATGTAGAATGTGTACATCGGGAGATCTTCACCGTAGAAGTTGGTCCCGCTGACATATCCGTAGTAGCCTTCGACTTCCTTGGTGCGGCGCTCCTCAGGGAGCATTGTGATCTTGTTGCGCAGGTGCGTCATGTTGAGATTGATGTCCCACTGGAGCCTGTCGGTACGGATAGGCGTGAAGTTGAGTTCGATCTCGATACCGCTGTTGCGCATGTCGCCGACGTTGGCATAGTATGAAGAGTAACCCATTGAAGGTGCTACAGGGAACGAGAAGAGCATGTCCGTAGTCTTACGGTAGAAGTACTCGATGCCTCCGAATATCTTGCCCTGGAGGAAGCCGAACTCGAAACCTGTGTTGAAGTTGGAGTTGGTCTCCCATGTGATGGTCTCGCTACCTTTGCCGTTGAACACTGTTGACACCTCACCGTTGGCGTTCTGGATAAGGTATGTGTCGATGTAACGGAAGTTACCGATGTTGTCGTTACCCTGGGAACCGATGGATGCTTTGAACTTGAGGTTGTCAAGCCAGTCTCTTGTGCTCTCCATGAACGGCTCGGATGTGATGTTCCATGCACCTCCGACGGACCAGAAGTTACCCCAGCGGTGGTCGCGGTGGAACCTCGATGATGCGTCTCGACGGAATGATGCGGAGAAGAAGTACTTGTCTGCCCAGTCATACATCACACGTGCGAAGTAACCTTCGTTGAAGTACTCGCTCCTGTATGAGGTCGCCTGCTGGCCGTCGATGATGGCTCCAGCAAGTTCGTCATTGTCCTGTGTGAGCATGTGGTTCTTGGTACCGGACAGGGCGTATCCTGTCGAACTGTAGTATTCGTGACCGATCATCACGTTGATGTTATGCCTCATGATTCTCTTGTTGTAGTTGAGAATCTGCTGTGAGTTGAAGTCCAGCTGGCGTGAATGCCCCTTGGAGATGAGTCCCTCCTCGCTGGCGAATTGTCCGAAGTACGGATTCTTGATGGTCGTGGACCTGGTCTCGTCAAGGGATACACCGGCGTTGATGGTGAACTTGAAGTCCTTGAGGAATGTGATGTCGAAATATCCTGTGCCGTTGAAGGCGTTTCCTTCTGAAGACTGGGTGTTCAACTGGTTCTCCGATACGGCGTTGCTGTCGGTGAACAGAGCACGCTGCATGCCTGCATAGTTACCGTAGTCATATCTCTGGATGCCTTCTTCGGTGTAGAGGAACTGCCCGTCACCGCCTCTCATGTACAGAGGGTAGATAGGTCCTATAGTGGAGGTGTAGGCAAATATGTTTCCTGAACTACCGCTCGCACCGCTGTCATCGATCTGATTGTATTTGAACCTTGTGTATGTGGCGTTGATACCCATCTTCAGCCAGCTCTTTGCATCGTAGTCCACTTTGACGCGGGCTGTGATCCTCTCCATGTCGGAGTTGTCAACGATACCCTGGTTGCCGAGGTAGCCGAGAGATGCATATACAGATGTCTTCTCAGAGGAGCCTCCTATGCTGAGGTTGTATTCATGACGGAAAGAGTTGCGGAAAGCCTCGTCAATCCAGTTGTCAGGCTGGATATAGTATTCTTCTCCGTCATATACGACCTTGCGTCCGAGGGTGGCTGCAGGATTGACCTTACCGTTGATTCCGATGAACTGCTGTCCCTCAGGTACGGTGTATACCTGGTAGCCGAGACCTCCTTCACTTGCCGGCCTTGTCAGGTTGAGGTTCGCATTGTTGTGTGCCTCTGTCTCACTCATGTCCGAATCGAGATAATAGTTCTTGAGGGCAGTGTAATGAGTCTCGTAGAACTGTGCCGGGCTGGTGATGTACTCATAGTCCTGGGCTGCACGGGAGTTCACACCCCACTTCGCGTCAAAATTGATGACAGCCTCCCTGGATTTGGCCTTCTTGGTGGTAATCATCACGACTCCGTTCGCACCACGCGCTCCATAGAGGGCGTTGGATGCGGCGTCCTTGAGGACTGTCATGCTCTCGATATCGCTCGGATTGATGTTGTTGAGGTCACCGGAATACGGCATACCGTCCACAATCCACAGAGGGTCGTTACCTGCGTTGAGGGAACTGAAACCCCTGATTCGGATTGTCGGGCTTGAACCCGGCTGTCCGGATGAGTTGGTGATCTGCACACCGGCCACCTTACCTGCCAGAGACTGGGCAACGTTGGATTGCTGTGTCTTGGCTATGTCATCAGACTTGATGACTGTAGCGGAACCGGTGAACGCCTCTTTCTTGGCGGTACCGAATGCCACGACGATGACTTCATCGAGCAGCTGTGTGTCTTCTTCGAGGACAAAATTTATTGTCGCACGTCCGTTAACAGGCATTTCCTGCTGTTTGTATCCGATGATGGATACCGAAAGTGTGCCATCGGCAGGGACTTCGATGGAGTATGTTCCATCCACGTCTGTTGTTGTCCCGGATGTGCCTCCGACAACCTGGATGACCGCTCCGATCACGGGCAGTCCGGTCTGGTCAGTTACTGTACCGGTCACTTTGTGATCCTGGGCCAAGGCCTCGAAACCTGCACATAGTGCAACCGTCAGCACAATGAGTAGTTTTTTGAACATAAAATATTGAATTATACAAAAAATATGTTTTGAAGAGCCGCTCTGACTTCGTGCAGGCTCATATAATCCTCCTGATACCGTATCCTGGTACCAGGAGGCATGAGTTGTCATCTGTCAGCCGTCTCCGGCGTCTTCAGGTTGATAATTGTCATAGATACCTGATGCAGTCCCATGATTATTAAAACAGCATTGGCTGCAATCAGTCCTCGGAAGGTTCGCTTACTGAAAGGTATGCGTCATTCTCGGAGACAGTCACAGGCCCGAGCCATTCGGCTTCAGCCACAGTCCCGTCCGAGTACGTGATATTGACGTACAGATAGAGATTCTCACCTTTCAGGTCCTTGAATACAGTACCGGTGGCATTGCTTACCTGGGAGTCTTCGTCTCCGGACACAAGTTCTTTGTCCTGTACGTAGTCATACAGATACACCCCGACTCTGTTGGTCGCAAGGTCGAACTCATCAGTGCTTCCGTCCGTGTAGTCCTCGGTTGTCATGTTGACGCGTATCGCATAGCCTCCTTCCGCTTTCAGGCTTGAAGCATCTGTCGGATTCTGGACTGTCCCGAACATGAGGGAACTTGTATTCTCCGACTCATATTTGAACACTTTGCCGAGTGCGGCTTCCGTCGTTTCCGCATCCTCTCCTGCAGGAGTCACCTTTATCTTGTTGGTGGCTATGTAGGCAGGAGTGTACAGGAGGACGAGGTCTGCGCGCAGGCTCTTTCCCTCGGCGGTCTTCATGTCAAGGGTCAGTTCGAGCCAGTCCTCGCCGGATTTCTTCCCGGCATCCAGGCTCAGCGTCCCTGTCGTGCCTTCGCCGCTGGTAATCTCTCCACAAGTGATCTTGACATTGGCGGCATCTTCGCCTGAAAGGTCGAGACTTCTTGCCGTTTCAAGCCCTCCGGTAAGAGTGATGACAATGGCGGATGCCTCCGCATCTGCTTCAGTCTGGCCGGCAGTCTCGTACAGATACCAGGTGACAGTGCTTTCCGCCCTGTTCCTCTGTCCTACTGCACTCGCGAGTGCCTTTATCTCCGAGCCGTCCACTTCATACTGGTTCTCAAGGTCTGCCGGTCCTTCATGTTCGGCCTTTGTGACTGTATTGCTGTAGCCTGCTTTCAGGACAGCACCGGTCTCTTCTCCCTCTGCGGCTTTGAATTCCATTTCAAGAGACAGGTCCAGTGTCTTGCTTTCTGTATCGAAATCTGCAGACAGGGACAGCCTTTTGACTCCGTCCATCTGTCCGTAGGACACTGACAGGTTCTTGTATCTTATGGAGAACTTGTCAAGAGCCGTGTCTATTTCCCCGTCAGGATTCCTGACTGCTACGAGCAGGTAGTCGTCGGTCGCTTCCATCGCCGACACTTTTGTGATGCCGGCTTCCGGTGAGAAATAGAATGTATAGGTATCGTCATCATCTGCAGTATATATGGCGGACTTGATGTCTGTAAGTGCCCCGCCATTGTACTGTATCTGATTTTGCAGGACCTGCGGATTGCCCCCGTCAGGATCAGGTGCCGGTTCCGGCTCGTGTTTGTCGCAAGATACGGAGAGTCCGCATATTGCAACGGCTGTGAGCGCGAACCTGACTGAATTCATTCTGAAACGGTTCATTTTCTGATCTGAATTTTTCAGTTGACAAATACTTCAGTCAGAAGACCGGACTGTCTCGCCCGGTCTTCGGTCAGTGCTATCTGCGAAGGAATCCCGGGGCGGGGAATGATATGCCTATAGACTTGATATCAACCCCGAGATCTTTAGTGAATGGATGCTGCCTGAGCACGGATGACGTCCCGTTCTGGGAGTCGTCGCCACCAGCCGCTTCTCCTCCCTCGTTCGGGAGAGCAGGCCTGCTTGTGTCACCATTGAGATAGACAGGTCCTGTCCATGTGCCGGTGATGTCGTGCAGAGTGACATCCTTGCAGTCGATGTCAAACGTATACCAGTTGCCTTCGTCTTTCTCACCTGCCGGAGCAGTAGCCTTTGTGATGGTTATGCTGCCGGAGTAGACGCATGCAAAGAGTTCCTGAGATGCCCTGTTGAGCGGTCCGTTCACCTGGAAGTACGGGTTCCATACACCGTTCATTTCTGCGACAGGGTTGCCGAATACATCGAAATACTTGTACTTGTCGTCCAGTCCGTCAGGATAGCCGTTTCCTAATGCCTCGGCTACCTTTGAGTAGCGGGTACCGTCATTTCCTCCCGTGCCTGCATAGCCCTGGAGGCAGACTCCAGGCTTCATCTCCTGAGGATACCTCGTGGTAGTGACTTTGTATGTGCCCGGTGTGATCACATTGTCCTTTCCTTCTTCTACAAGGAGGTCGATCCTGAATATGTCACCTGTCTTCAGCTTGCCTGTCTCAGGGTACATCGGATCCTCAGCGAAGTATCCGCTGCCCTTTCCGATGTCAATCACCTGATAAGAGCAAGGTTTCCCGAGAGGAGTGAAGTCTCCCTGCCAGATGTCTGTCACAGGCCTCATGCCGAGTCCTCCGAGATAGATCTGGCTGCGTGGCTCGCAGGATGCCGTAGGCAGATAACTGAGATCCAGTTCCACTTTGGTCTCGAGGTTTGAAGTGCCGTCGTTGCCGTCATCCTCAGCCTGGTTCTCAATGACAATCTGTCCCGAGTATGCACCTGTTATCTTGTGCCCGGTGACTGTCACGAGGTCGAATGTGATGGTGTACTCATAGTCCCCCCACCTTTCGACAGTGAACGAGCCGCCTGACGCATAGGCATATACAGCCGAGCCGTCCACCTCTTTCATGAGGTATGTGCCGTAAGGCAGGATGCCTCCCATGATATTCAATTCAGCACATGGCAGGAATGTGCCGCGCTCGTAGGTCGTGCTGACCGTGTATGTCCCTTCCTCTATATAGATGTCGTCATCGTCATTGAAAGTCTTGGTGAAGAACATAAGCCTTATGGCAGAGCCGTTAGGCTGGTCATTCGCTCCTGCATAGTCATACATCTGCACTTCCATCATTCCTGTGCCTGTGCCGAGAAGGTCGCCTGAATATACCCCTGTACCAGACCCGTTAGGCCTGTCTTTGCTTGAAATACCGTCAAACTCCACATCTTCGTACAACTGAGGGTTTGTTATGCTGGTCGTGCCATCTATTATGTTAAGTTCGCCAGTGTACGTGATGGTGCGTCTGTCATCGTTCATGTCGTAGAAATAGGCCGTGATCGTGTATGTCCCGTCCTGGTTGTCGGTGATGGTCACAGGCTCACCTGTCAGCTGCATCTCTTCCAGATTGCCTTCCCCGTCAGAATAAGTGACGTCGCTGTAGGTCGAGGCACTGTAGTAAGTCTGAGGGGCATGGCTGTCGCTCTCTGTGAATTTCCCGGTAGGGAAGAGTCTGTATTCCGCACTCTTTTCACCGTAGAAGTCCAATGTGAGGATGTATCCCTTGCTTGATGAGGTGAAATCCTGTCCGATTGTTCCTGACCATTCCTCAAGGTTGGTGACAGCCAGATAGTAGTCGTTCGATCCTGCATTTGTCGGATCTCCCATATAATAGAAGAATATCTGTTTGTCGAGGAGCAGGTCATCTGACGTGATGGTACTGATGCGGCGTACCTGGCCGTTGAAGTTAGCTTCAATGGTGTTGCCGTCAATAGTGGCCAGAAGACTCATCTCGAGGGATGTCTGTGACGGGAGGTTGAGAGTCAGTTCGCTCGCTGTCACAGCGTCCGTGTTCTCAGATGTCACCGACATTTCCCCGTATGTCAGGGTGTTTTCCCCTGAACGGAGGTCGATGCTTCCCGTAGGCGTCTTCGTCGCTATTTTCAGATAGTCATCGGCAAGTTCCATTGCGCCCAATGTCGTCAGACCCTTTGTAGGCGAGAAATAGGCGGTGTAGGTCCTCTCAGCATCGATCGTGTATATCACGGACTCGATAGGTATCCTCTCGCCGCCATTGTAAATCAGATAATTTCCCGTCCTCCCTGGATCAGGCGGAATGACATCGTTGCGGTTGCAGGATGTCATCATTCCGGCACCGGCAAGACCGGTCAGAATCACCGATACCGAAAGCAGTAGATTAAGATGACTTCTTTTCATAAAAATGGGGAGTTAAACATTTTTAATATTGGTATAACTGGACAAAGTTAATTATTGATGATAAAAAAACAATAATTTGAGAGGAAAAAATTGCATTGGAAGCCCTGTGCTGCAATATCTCCGATGCGCGGATTGTGGCGCCTGCGCTTTGATTCCGAAAGTCATTTTCTCCCATCTTCCGGATTCCTGTAAGCAAAAAAGAAAAAATGATGAAAAATAAAAAAATGCGAAGGAATGAAAAAATAAGTAAATTTGTAACCGCCGACAGCCTGTATTTCCGGGCCGGAAGCCACGATATATGATAAAAAGATTTATAGAACCGATAGGCAGATACTGCCTTTTTCTGAAGATGGTGTTCCGCAGGCCGGAGAAGTGGGGCATCTTCTGGAGGCAGTTCGTGCTGGAGACTGACAAGCTGATATTGTCCTCCATCGTGATAGTCGGCGTCATATCGGTCTTCATCGGGGGAGTGCTGGTCATCCAGACGGCTTCCAACATGTCCAATCCGGTCCTGGACAGGATGCTTGTCGGATATATGGTGAGGGAGACTCTTGTGCTGGAGTTCTGCTCCACTGTGGTGGCGCTCATCCTTGCCGGCAAGATGGGCTCGAACATCGCCTCCGAGATCGGGAGCATGAGGATTTCCGGCCAGATTGATGCGATGGACATGATGGGAGTCAATTCCGCAGGCTTTCTCGTCCTGCCGAAGGTCATGTCAGCCACTTTCCTCAGCCCGCTGCTCATGCTGTTCAGTTTCGCATTGGGGCTGCTTGGAGGATGGTGCGTGGTGGAGATGACGGACATAATACCTGCAGCGAAGTATATTTCGGGCATCAAGTATGCCTATAACGGCTTCTATGTATTCTACAGCGGGTTCAAGATGTCACTGTTCTGCTTCCTCATCTCATCCATCTCCGCCTATAACGGTTATTATGCAGACGGCGGCTCTCTCGGTGTAGGGGCTTCCAGCACAAGGTCGATAGTGGTCACCAGCATCCTCATCCTGCTGTTTGACCTGATAGTGACGCAATTGATGTTGTATTAGAGCAAGGCCATGATAAAAGTAGAGCACCTCAGCAAGAGTTTCGGGGACTTCAATGTGCTGAAGGACATCAGCACGGACTTCCGTCCCGGGATGTGCAACATGATAATCGGGGCGAGCGGCTCCGGGAAGACTGTCCTGCTCAAGAACCTGATAGGGCTCATGGAGCCTGATTCCGGCGAGATATGGTACGGAGGCAAGAGGCTTTCGGAGATGGGCTATGAGGAGAAGTCGAGCCTGAGGCAGAATATCGGGGTACTGTTCCAGGGGAGTGCCCTGTTTGATTTCGAGACGGTGCTCGGCAATGTCATGTTCCCGATGAATTTCTTCACGGACTGGAGCATGGAGCAGAAGATGGAGAGGGCGAGATTCTGCCTGGACAGGGTGAATGTCAAGAATGCGGATGACAAGTATCCGAGCGAGCTCAGCGGCGGTATGCAGAAGCGTGTCGGGATAGCGCGGGCCATTGCCATGAATCCCGAGTACCTTTTCTGCGACGAGCCTAACTCCGGACTTGACCCTTATACGTCAGGGCTGATTGACAAGCTCATACACGGTATCACCAGGGAGTACGGCATCACGACAGTCATCAACACGCATGACATGAACTCAATACTTGAGATTGGGGACAGGATAGAATTCATCTATGAAGGGAGGATATTGTGGGAAGGAGACAGGCATTCTATTTTGGGGACCGACTGTCAGGAACTCCGGACGTTTGTAGGGGCGAATGTCCTTGCAAGGCGCATAATCGGAGGTTGAGACCCTGTCCGGGCCCGCGCAAGTCAGAGCCTTACCCTCAGACCTGCCTCGAATCCCAGCATCAGCGGCTGCACTGTCCTTATGCTTTTCGGCTGGCTGCTTTCAAAGTAGTATCTCACGCTCGGGTCGATATAGATTCCCAGCCTCTCGGCCACCATGAATTCGACACCTATACCGATATTCGCCGAGAATTGGACGCCCTTGCTTGTGCCTTTGTATGTAAGCGGCTGTTCCGGGGAGTCTATCAGGTATTTGTCGGAGATGCATTTTTCGATTGTGCCGCCTGCATAGGCATAGAAATTCACATGTCTTCCGTCCAATATATTATAATAGACATTGACAGGGATACCTATATAATGCTGGCTGTTGCGGATGTCCTGGTCTGCATGGTCATTGCCGTCAGCATCGTAATAGACTCCGGACAATGTCCGGGTGAGCATGGTCCAGTTGACGCCCGCGCTTATCGACCATCTTGGGGTGAAGGACACCTTTACACCGGCTCCCAGCGATACCGGGATGCCGTATGATGTGGCGTTCTCCTCATATAGCATATTTCTTGGGGTCTCTCCTGCGCTGTACATCGGTGCGGACCGGCGTGCAGGACTGTCGCCGGCATTGTTGCTGAGCACGTTGCCGAAGATGTCAAGGGATATTCCGGGGCGTCTTCCTGCGGCATCCTCTTCAGGTAGGCCAAAGGCGGCATCCGCCAGCAGGACCTGCCCGTTGTCCTTGATGACATCAAACCTGTCTTTCTCTTCCGTGGCCGCCGGCTCCACTTCCTGCTCTGCGGAATCGGTGTCCGTCTCCGCTATGCCGGCTGCGGCATCCTCTGTTGCCGTCACATGGACATCCTTTTGTCCGCCATCCGCGGACACTGCCTCCCGCATGTCTGTCTTGTTTGTCTTGATGATTGCATCCGCCGGTACACTTTCCTGAGTGGTGTCGTTGCCGATGCCCGTCATGCCGGTCTCCGATGTGGTGTCGTTGCCGTCGGCCTTGTCTCCGGCAGCAGGTGTGGCGTCGTTGCCGATGCCCGTCATGCCGGTCCCGGGTGTCGAGACTGCCGCTTCTGTCACTTCAGCGGTCAGTGCATTGGTGCTGTCTTCAGGTGCTCTCCACAGAAATACCATGGCGAAAGCAGCCGCAGCGGCTGCCGCCATTCCTATCCCTGTATTTCTCAACCATACCGGAAATCGCGTCTTCCTGTGCCCGGCAACAGAAAGCCGTTCCTGTACCGCATCCCAAATGTGCTCAGGAACCTCTTCCTCGCCGTTTTCCATGATAGAACGGATCTTCAGGTCGAATTGTCTGTCGTCAAGCATCTTTACTGTTTTCCTTAATCTTGTTCTGCAGCCATGCCCTTGCCCTGCTCAACTGTGTCCTTGATGTGGTCTCCGTTATGTTCAGCATGTCGGCGATCTCCTTGTGTGAGTAGCCTTCGATGACATACATGTTGAAGACTGTCCTGAACCCGGGCGGCAGGGATGTGATGAGTCCCATCAGTTCCTTGTAACCGATGTTCTGCATCTGTGAGGTGATGTCCGTGCTGAGATTGCGCGCCGTCTCTATCTCGTCGCTCATCTTCAGCGCATCTTTCTTCCTCAGGTACATGAGTGCAGTGTTGACAAAGATCTTTCTCGCCCAGCCTTCAAAGGACCCGTGCCCCTTGAAACTGTCAAGCCTTGAGAATAGTGTGACGAAACCGTCCTGGAGGATGTCTTCGGCTGTGTCCCTCTCCCCGACATATCTGATGCACAACGGGAACATACGGGAAGCCAGCCGGTCATATAAAGCCCTCTGAGCTATCCTGTCTCCCTTTATGCACAGATCAATCAGTTCTTGCTCCGAGGCTTCGGTCACAGTACAGTCTCCAATTACAGGTTTCTTATACACTACCGCGAAATAAAAGATGCAACCGCATTGCAGAATGTTGCATTCTTCCTGACAATTCTTTCAGACGCGTCCTGCAAATATACAAGATTTTGTACTATTTTTGCAATTCGTCCGGATCGTTGTATCTAAAATTCCGGATTTTATGAGGAAAATGAGACTTATAGCCATAATATGTGTCTGGTCTTTCATGTCAGTTTGCTGGCAGGGGGTATCCGATGCTCAGGAGAAAGATGACAGACTCATTGAGAACAAGATAATTACGGCTGTAGCCAAATACAATGAAAGGGATTTCTCCAAGGCTTCGCAGATGCTGGGGGCTATTGTGTCCGAGGCGCCTGACAACGATGCCGCACATTTCTATCTCGGGATGACGGAGTTCTGCCTCGGCAATATGGATGAGGCGGCTGAGGAACTTGAGACGGCTGTCGGGCTCGACCCGTCCAATTTCTGGTACCGCTACCGTCTCGCGATGCTTTATTCCGCCACCGACCGCAAGGAACTAACGGTGGCGATGCTTGAGGAACTTCTGGAGGACTTCCCGAAAAAAAGCGAACTGTATTACAATCTCATAGAACTGTACCAGTCCCAGGGGCAGACGGACAAGGCCCTTGAGACTCTTGACCAGATAGATACGGTGTTCGGCAAGAGCGAGCCGACCGTGCTGACGAGGTTTGACCTGCTCAGGAGGGAGGGCCGGTATGAGGAGGCGTATTCGGCTCTGCTGGAGTTCAATGACGAGGCGTCTTCTCCGCAGGTGCTGTCTATGATAGGGGATTACCAGATGTCGATGTACAATGACTCGCTTGCGCTCAAGTCGTATGACGAGGCGCTGGCCGTCGCCCCGGACTATGCCCCTGCCATGCTGGGCAAGGCTGAGGTGTTCCGTGTCACGAGGAGATACAATGACTATTTCTCTTCCGTCCGCGGTTTCATCCTTTCGGACTCGGTGTCTCCTGAGGGGAAAGGGGAATATCTGACCAGCCTTTTCCGGAGATCCGACCCGGTATTCCTGAGGACGTTCTCGGGGGAGATTGATTCGCTGGTGACAGATTGCCTTGCCATGCATCCGCAGGACAGTTCCCTGCTTATGGCAGCCGGCATATATTATTATGGTACCTCGCGTGCTGCCGAGGCCAAGGCCATGTTCGGGAGAAACAAGGACCTGTATCCTAATAGTGTCTCCGCCGTGGCCAACTATATCGAGCTGCTGATGTACAACAATGAGTGGGAAGAATTGTCTGTCGAAGGGAGGCGGGCATTCCGCAGGTTCCCGTCCGAGCCGGGATTTCTTGAGATGGCGAGCCTTGCCGACTACAATCTCGGGGAATACCGCAAGGTCCTTGGCATCTGCGATACTGTCCTTGCCGTGAGCCGGGGCGACAGCCTGAGGACATTGAACGCATATACTACGATGGGAGACATGTATCATATCCTGGGGGAGAACAGCAAGGCCTATAAGGCATACGATGCGGCATTGAAGATAGATCCGACGTATGTCCCTGTGCTCAACAACTATGCATATTTCCTCAGCATGGAGGGCAAGAGGCTCAACAAGGCCTATGCGATGAGCAAGATCACGGTGGAGAAGGAGCCGGACAACCCTACGTATCTCGATACTTTCGGCTGGATTCTCTATCTGCAGGGCAAGGCTTTGGAGGCAAAGCCATTCTTCAAGCATGCGATGCTGTATGGAGGAAAGGACAGCGTCGTGATTCTTGACCATTATGCAGAGGTGCTGTATGCCCTGAAGGAATATGATCTGGCCTTTGTCTATTGGGCTCAGGCGAAGAGCAAGAATAACGGGGAGATTGAAGGGCTTGACGAGAAGATAATGCGGAGAAAGTCAGAAATGGAGAAATGAGTAATCTACTGTATAGAATAATCCCGGTCTTCCTGTGCGGATTTCTGGCGGTTTGTGCCGCGAATGCACAGGACAAGGCGGCTTATGAGTCAAGAGTGGCGTCTCTGGAAAAGGAGATCGCGATTCTCGACAGGCAGATTTCCGACAATGTGGCCAGGAGCCGCAACCTGCTCTCGGACCTGACGCTCATACGCAAGCAGATATCAAACAGGAAGGAACTTGTATCTGCTGCAGAGCGGCAGATACGGGTGTATTCTGACGGTATCTACGCGACCCAGAAGAAGATAAACAGGCTCCAGGAACGGATAGACACCCTCGTCGCGCATTACGGGAGGCTTGTGCGGAGCGCATACAAGAACAGGGATGCCAAGATATGGTATATGTACATTCTTGCAAGCGACAATCTCGGGCAGGCGTTCAGAAGATACGGCTATTTCAAGAATCTTGCAGGCGAGATCAGGAGACAGGCGGAGGCGATAGACGAGGCCAAGGCTGAACTGTCTGCAGAAAAGTCAAGGTTGCAGCAGCTCAAGTCCGAGACAGAGAAAGTGAGGCTGCAGCGCAAGGCGGAACTTGCCTCGCTCCAGGCTGATGAAAGCAAGTCTGAGCAGATGGTCAGCAAGCTGAAAAAGGACAAGACCAGGTATCAGCGCCAGCTGGCTGCCAAGAAAAAGCAGGTAGATGCCTTGAACAAGGAGATAGAGCGTCTGGTGGAGGAGGCCATGAAGGCTGCGGCCGCCAAAGGCGATGCCAAGCCGCAGATTGACTACAAACTGGCATCCGAGTTCTCCAGGAACAAGGGGCGGCTGCCGTGGCCGGCTGCCGGGCCTGTCGTCGAGGGATTCGGTCAGCGGTATCATCCTGTGTTCACGAGGCTCAAGATGCCGTTCAACAATGGTATAGACGTGGCATTGTCACCGGGGACGGCCGTCAGTGCTGTCTTTGACGGCGTTGTCAAGCAGATTGTCGTGATGCCCGGATATAATATATGTGTGCTTGTGCAGCATGGCAATTATTTCTCATTCTATTGCAAGTTGCAGACTGCCGATGTCAAGGCCGGTGACAAGGTGAAGACAGGGCAGCGGATAGGCACTGTCGATACGATCAACGGGGAGACGAGACTGCATTTCCAAATATGGCAGGGCCAGTCGCCGCAGAATCCTGAACTCTGGCTCAGGAAGAAATGACGGCATCCCCAGAATAAGATTTTTTATGAAGAAGACAGTTTTTCTGACCGGTGCCACCGGTAATATGGGATGGGCAGGTTTTACGGAGTTGTACAAGCGGAAGGACCGCTTCAGGCTCCGGATTCTTGCAAGACGCAGCAAGAAGAATCTCAGACTGCTGAAAGACTATTCAGGAGATCCTGACGTG
This sequence comes from uncultured Bacteroidales bacterium, assembly GCA_944323505.1. Taxonomy (GTDB): domain Bacteria; phylum Bacteroidota; class Bacteroidia; order Bacteroidales; family UBA932; genus Cryptobacteroides. Next base: position 86,030 of record CALUST010000011.1, on the reverse strand, counting down.
GAGATAATATGGGGAGACCTGACAGTATATGAAGATGTGCTGGCCGGGGTGACAGGGGCGGATTATGTGCTTCATGTCGGGGGTATGGTGTCGCCTAAGGCGGACTATTATCCCGAGAAGACACTGAAGGTCAATCTGTCGGCGGCTGAGAATGTAGTGCGGGCGGTTCTTGCCCAGGAGAACAGAGACAATATCAAGGTGGTATACATCGGGTCCGTTGCCCAGTGCGGGGACAGGCTGTATCCCGTCCATTGGGGATGTGCCGGAGACCCTGTATATGCCAGTGCATACGATATGTATGCCGTGTCGAAATGTCTTGCCGAGAAGTTGTTTGCTGATTCCGGCTTGAGACATTGGGTGTCTCTACGCCAGTCAGGGATACTCTATCCAGGCATATTCAGGCAGATTAACCCTGTCGCCCTTCATGTCCCGGTACAGGGGATGCTGGAGTGGGCGACTGTCGAGGATTCCGGCAGGCTGCTTGCCAATGTGTGTGAAGAAGACGTCCCGGAAGAGTTCTGGAACCGGTTCTACAACATCAGCAGCGGTGAGGAGTACAGGATGAGCAACTACGAGTTCGAGAACAGGCTTCTCGCCCCGCTTGGCATCAGTTCTGTCGAGAAAGTATTTGAGCCGCAGTGGTTTGCCACGAGAAATTTCCACGGGATGTGGTACACTGATGCCGATGAACTTGAGAAGTATCTGCATTTCAGGGCGAATATCCCGGTTGATGAGTATTTCAGGCATCTCGTCTCCAGGCTGCCATGGTATTATTCCCTTGCCCGTCTTGTGCCGTCGTCGCTCATAAAGGCATTCATGAGACCTCTTGCGTATGAGAAAGGTTTAGGCACCCAGACTTGGGTGACTGACGATCCGGACAAGTTGGAGGCATATTATGGTTCCGAAGAGGAATACAGGAGCATCACCTCCTGGAGTTGTGTGCGTCCGCGTCCTCTGGAGAAGAATCTGGACAAGGCCCGTGCTGCCGGAGAGGTTGTCGTCCTTGACAGGGGATACGATGTCTCCCGACCGATATGGTCGCTGACTCAGGACGAGATAGAGGCGGCGGCTGAGTTCCGTGGCGGACATTTTATCGGGCCTGCTGACAGCATAGGGAAGAGAGGTGCCGTCTTCGAATGGGAATGCGAGCACGGTCACCGTTTCACGGCCTCTCTTGAATATGTCCTTCTTGGGGGTGGCTGGTGCACGGAATGCGACATGGCAAATGTCCGGAAGACCGTGACATCCAGGAATAGGTTCATTTCACAGGTATTGTCTGCACAGTACCCGGAATGATGTCTTCCTCTTTTCCGTTGAGATAGATGATTCTTTGGTTTGAACTGCCTCTGAACAGCAGTTCCGTGTCTCTTTTTTCCATTATGAACGGCCCGTCCACCACGACGTCCAGGTACGGGAGCATCATCGGCAGTCTTTCGTCTGCCCTGATTTCCTCAATAGTGAAGCCTGTGTAGCACCAGATGGTCTTGGACGAGTGTTCCTTTATCTTTCTTGCGAGTTCCGTGAAAGCCTCCACCTGGTAGAAAGGATCTCCGCCGGTGAACGTGACATTGCTGAACTCATCATCAAGGATGATTTTCAGGATGTCGTCGGTATCCATCGGTCTTCCGCCGTTCATGTCCCATGACTGCGGGTTGTGGCAGCCCGGGCAATGATGCTTGCATCCTGCACAATATATTGAAATACGGAGACCAGGCCCGTCGGCCATGGTCTCCTCCAATATGTCCAGTACCCTGATCTCCATTTCCCGGCTATTTGTGTACAACGCGGTCCTTGAGCTCAGCCAGTTTGGCGTTGTTCCATCTGTCTGTGGTACCTACGAGATAGCCTGTGATGCGCTGCAGCCTGTCAATCTTGTGGCTGTGGCATTTAGGGCACTCGTCAAGTTCCTCGTCGGCGTTCTCTAATCCGCAGTCCATGCATCTGTTCCTGTTGTGGTTGACAGAGCCGTACCCCATATTGTATTTGTCCATGAGGTCGACAATCGCCATGATTGCCTCAGGATTGTGGGTCGCATCCCCGTCTATCTCCACATAGAATATGTGTCCTCCCGTAGTGAGGGCATGGTACGGGGCCTCGACTTCTGCCTTGTGCTTCGGAGTGCAGTGGTAGTACACAGGCACATGGTTGGAGTTGGTGTAGTATTCCTTGTCCGTGACGCCCGGAATCACACCGAACTTCTTCCTGTCGGCCTTGGTGAACTTGCCGGCAAGTCCTTCGGCCGGGGTGGCAAGGACGCTGAAGTTGTGCTGGTATTTCTCGGAGAACTCGTTGGCTTTGTCCCTCATATAGGTGACTATCCTCAGACCGAGCTGCTGTGCCTCTTCCGATTCCCCGTGGTGCTTGCCTGTGAGGGCTATCAATGCCTCTGCAAGCCCTATGAATCCCATGCCGAGCGTGCCTTGGTTGATGACGGACTCGATGGTGTCATCCTCCTTAAGGTTCTCGCTGCCGAGCCAGAGTGCCCCCATGAGGAGCGGGAACTGCTTCTTGAGAGCCGTCTTCTGGAAGTTATATCTCTCGCAGAGCTGTTTTGCCGTGATGTCCAGAGCCCAGTCGAGCTTGTTGAAGAACATCTTCAGTTTCTCGTTCTGATCCGGCTCGTTCATGCATTCGATGGCGAGACGGACAAGGTTGATGGTAGTGAACGAGAGATTGCCCCTCCCGATGGAGGTCTTAGGTCCGAACCTGTTCTCGAACACCCTTGTCCGGCAGCCCATTGTCGCCACCTCATACTGGTATCTTTCCGGGTCATCAGCCTTCCAGAGTTCGTGCTGGTTGAATGTCGCATCAAGGTTGAGGAAGTTCGGGAAGAACCTTCTTGCCGACACCTTGCAGGCAAACTTGTAGAGGTCGTAGTTCTTGTCTTCCGGCAGATAGCTTACCCCTCTCTTCTTTTTCCATATCTGTATCGGGAAGATGGCGGTCGAGCCGTTGCCCACGCCTTCATAGGTCGTGTTGAGTATCTCCCTTATCACGCAGCGACCCTCGGCAGATGTGTCCGTGCCGTAGTTTATGGAACTGAACACCACCTGGTTGCCTCCACGTGAGTGAATCGAGTTCATGTTGTGCACAAATGCCTCCATTGACTGGTGCACTCTGCTTACAGTCATGTTGATGGCGTGCTGCACGACCCTTTCTTCTCCCTGGATGCCGATGAGGTCGCGTCTGATGTAGTCGTCGATAGGGATGTCCTTCAGATGGCTGTAGTCCTTCCCTGTCATCTCGCTGATGTTGTTGATCTCCTCATGGAATGTCCTTCTGACGAAAGGCGCCATGTAGAAGTCGAATGCCGGGATGGCCTGTCCCCCGTGCATCTCGTTCTGCACTGTCTCCATGGATATGCAGCCCAGGATGCTTGCCGTCTCGATTCTTTTTGCCGGCCTTGATTCGCCGTGCCCTGCGAAGAACCCGTTCTTGAGTATCTTGTCGAGAGGGTGCTGGACGCAGGTAAGGCTCTTTGTAGGATAGTAGTCCTTGTCATGGATGTGGATATAGGAGTTCTGCACGGCTTCCTTGACATCCTCAGAGAGCAGGCACTCGTCCACGAACGACTTTGTGGACTCTGAGGCGAACTTCATCATCATGCCGGCAGGGGTGTCCGCGTTCATGTTGGCGTTCTCCCTTGTCACATCGGTCGCCTGGGCCTCGATGATTTCCTTGAAGATCTCGCGCGACTTGGCCTTCCTGGCAAGGTTCCTCTGGTTGCGGTACGCAATGTATTTCTTTGCGACCTCTTTCCTCGGGCTGTTCATCAGCTCCATCTCGACATGATCCTGGATATCCTCGACGCTCATGCTCTCGGTCTCTATCCTGGAGATGGCCGCGGCAATTTCCGCAGCAAGGACAATATCCTCTCCGGCATCTGTGACATTCATTGCCTTGAGGATGGCATCTACGATTTTTCTCTTGTCGAAGTCGACGATCCTGCCGTCGCGCTTGATTACGAACTTGACCATTTCTACAATTTATTTGTGGCGGCAGTTTGCCTCCGGCACCCCGTATCCCCGGAATGTCTTCCAGCATCCTTGCCCGGCATTTGTTAGATTGATTCGGAAAGAAGTCCCTCCCCGGGACTTGTGACCACAAATATAGGCCAAATATCAGTACCTTTTCTGAAACGGTCCCGGAAAAGTTATCAACATATGAGAAAATGACCTGTTAAATTATTTATTAACAGGTCATTACAATATATTCTAAATTTGAATCCTTCAAATTTCCGAAACACTTTTGTTTTGCGGTGGCTGCCCTCTGCGGCTGAATCCCCGTCAGCCTACGACCCACACCAGGACGTGCCTGTCGAAAGTGATATATTCCAGTTCGAATTCCTCCTCGTAGCCGTCCTTGTGTATGAATGTGGCTTCGAGTTCCCCTTCGTCCTTGGGGTTGAAATGCTCCACGTGGATCTGCTCCGAGAAGTCCACCTTGTTCTGGGACATCCTCTTGAAGATGGCCTCCTTGGCGCACCAATAGAGGGCGAGCTGCTCATTGAGCCTCTCGTCATCATCGTCAAGATCCTCCTTCTCCTCTTCCGAAAGAGCCTTTTCCCTGACGGATGTGAAGTCCCTGTCGATGCACTCCATGTCGATACCGAGGTCTTCCTCCTGATGGGTGATGATGGCCACATATCTGTCTGTATGTGTGATGCTGATGTTGGTTATGCAGTTCTCGAGGAACGGCTTGCCGTTGTCGTGGTGGCTCAGATACACCTTGTCCTCGAACACCTCGTTCAGCAGTGCCCTGACAGCAAGCCTCTGTTTTCGCAGGTTCTCGTTCCTTATGAGGGAGATCTCCTCCATCTCGTCGGTCGGGGTGGAACTCAGTTTTATCAGTTCGTCCTCCGTCTCGGTAATCTTCCACACGGAAATCTCTGCCTTGTTGTCCAGTGTTTTTCTCAGATAAAGTCCCATTATTATAAACCTATCAACTTCTTTCAGGATAATGTGTCTCCCGGCACGCCGATATACGACAATCCGGTGCGCACCGAATAGGCGCACACGAAAAAGCGTTCCGGACATTCTCCGGAACCGGTGTCCAGTATCATGTAAATGCTGTCCGCCAGCGGATCTTCAGATTTTGTATCCGCCGGATTCCGGGTTGTCAGTATCGGACTGGGAGGTTCCACGTGTCTTGTAAATTAATTTCGTGCAAATATAGTCATTTTTTTATTATATTTGCAGTCTGTGTGAAAATACAAGTTTTTAAATCAATATTATTATGAGTTTCTTGACGAATGACAAACTGACCATCGTCGGCGCAGCCGGAATGATCGGATCGAACATGGCCCAGACAGCCATGATGATGAGGCTTACTCCTAATATCTGTCTCTATGATCCTTACGGACCGGGTCTTGAGGGCGTTGCAGAAGAGATGTTCCATTGTGCCTTTGACGGGGCTGACATCACTTATACGACTGACATGAAGGAGGCTCTTACCGGTGCGAAGTATGTCATATCATCCGGCGGTGCTCCACGCAAGCAGGGCATGACCCGTGAGGATCTTCTCAAGGGCAACTGTGAGATTGCAGAGCAGCTCGGAAAGGATATCAAATCATACTGCCCTGATGTAAGGCACGTCGTTATCATCTTCAATCCTGCCGACCTGACAGGTCTCGTGACCCTTCTCCATTCGGGGCTCAAGCCAAGCCAGGTGACGACACTCGCCGCGCTGGACTCCACAAGGCTCCAGAGCGCGCTTGCAAAAGAGTTCGGTGTGCAGCAGTGCAAGGTGAAGAACTGCCACACATACGGCGGACATGGCGAGCAGATGGCCGTATTCGCATCAAAGGTGACTGTGGACGGCAAGCCGTTCTCTGAACTTCTCGGCACAAGACTGCCTCTGGTAAGATGGGAGGAGATCAAGGGTAACGTCATCCAGGGAGGAAAGAGAATCATCGAACTCCGCGGACGTTCTTCATTCCAGAGCCCTTCCTATGTATCTGTAGAGATGATTGCCGCAGCAATGGGCGGAAAGAAGTTCGAGTGGCCTGCAGGATGTTATGTCAACACCGGGAAATATCACAATGTGATGATGGCCATGCCTACAGTGATTGACGGGACAGGAGTGCATTATGGTGAAGTCGAAGGGACTGCAGAGGAGATGGCTGCCCTTGATGCTTCATACGAACATCTCTGCAAGATGAGGGACGAGATCATCGGTCTCAACATCATCCCGCCGGTATCGGAGTGGAAGACCGTCAACCCGAATCTCTGATTCCGAATCTCCGGGCTGTCAAAGCCTGTATGACGATTGCGACGAGAGGGTGACCCGAAACATTTTCGGGTCTCCCTCTTTTGTCTTTCTTCTAAAGATTGGTCCGTCTACCCCCTGCACCTTCTTTTTTGCATCATGATTGCCGGTATTTTGTGATGACGGGATATCATTAGGCCTTGCAGAAAATATTTTTATGACTGGAAAAAAATAAGTAGATTTGTCCTTAATTATTAATCTAACAGACTGCAATGGCAAGTATCGGAGAATTGAAAAGGATCTCCACCCAGGTGAGGAGAGACATCATCCGAATGGTGACCGGAGCCAAATCCGGACATCCTGGCGGCTCAATGAGCAGCGCAGATATTCTGACTGCTTTGTATTTCAACATTATGGAACACGATCCTTCCACATGGGAGCGGGACGGGAAAGGTCAGGATGTGTTTATTCTTTCTGCAGGGCATCTCAGCCCGGCATATTATTCGGTTCTTGCCAGATGCGGCTATTTCCCTGTGTCAGAACTGGCCACTTTCAGGAAACTCGGGACCAGGCTTCAGGGGCATCCTTCTGTCGCGAGAAAACTTCCGGGTGTGGCCCAGGCTTCCGGTTCTCTCGGACAGGGGCTTTCGGCTGCGGAAGGGATAGCCTTGGGAAAGAGGCTTGACGGTGACAGCCATCTCGTGTATACCCTTGTGGGTGACGGCGAGTGCGAAGAGGGCCAGATCTGGGAGGCCGCCATGTTTGCCGCGCATCACAAGATTGACAATCTTATAGCTATAACGGACTGGAACGGCCAGCAGATTGACGGTCCCATCGACCAGATAGCGGGGGTCGGTGACCTCAGGTCAAAGTGGGAAGTGTTCGGCTGGACAGTGCTTGAGGGCAATGCACATGATTTCGAATCCATCCTGAACGTGTTTGCCGAGGCAAAGGCGATGACCGGCAAGGGCAAGCCTGTCATGATACTCATGAGGAGTGTCATGGGTGAGGGGGTAGACTTCATGGCCGGCACAAACAAATGGCATGGCAAGGCTCCGAATCAGGAGCAGTGCGAAACGGCTCTCTCCCAACTCGAGGAGACCCTCGGTGACTATTGATGGATTATTGACTATACGATTATGAGACACTATACAAATACCGGAAACAAGGATACCAGAAGCGGCTTCGGAGCCGGTCTTTATGAGGCGGGACAGAAAGACGGGAGGATTGTGGCCCTCGCCGCAGACCTTGCGAGTTCTGTCAAGATGGATGCTTTCTTCAACGAGCATCCGGACAGGTTCTTCCAATGCGGAATAGCAGAGGCCAATATGATAGGTGTGGCATCAGGTCTTGCCATTTCGGGCAAGGTGCCTTTTGTCGGCTCTTTCGCCGAGTTCGTGACCGGGAGGGTCTATGACCAGATCCGCCAGGAAGTTGCATACGGCAGGACAAATGTGAAGATTGCCGCATCGCATTCCGGCATCACGCTCGGAGAGGACGGGGCCACCCATCAGACCATGGAGGATATCGCATTGATGAGGGCCTTGCCGGGCATGGTGGTTATCAATCCGTGTGACTACAACCAGACAAAGGCCGCCACTATTGCCGCCGCCGTGTATGACGGGCCGGTGTATCTGAGATTCGGCCGTCCGGCAGTGCCTAATTTCACTCCGGAGGATTTCAAGTTCGAGATAGGGAAGGCGATTGTGCTTGACGAAGGCAGCGATGCCACCGTATTTGCTACCGGACATCTTGTGTGGGAGGCTCTCCAGGCTTCGGAAATCCTTGACAAGGAGGGAATCTCTCTTGAAGTGATAGATATAGCGACAATAAAGCCGCTGGACGAGGAGGCCGTCATCGCTTCTGCATCCAGGACGGGGGCTGTCGTATGTGCGGAAGAACATAATGCGGCAGGCGGTCTCGGCGAGGCCGTATCCTATGTCTTGGCAAGGCGTTGTCCTGTGCCGGTGGAGTTTGTCAACGGAGGCGACCGTTTCGGACAGTCCGGAACGCCTGCGGAACTCATGAGGGAATACGGGCTGGATGCGGTCAATGTCGCAGATGCTGTCAGACGGGCTATCGCCAGGAAGAAATAATGTCCGGCATGGCTGCTGATGAGTGACGAGGAGATAATCGGCCTGTATCGCGAAGGCAAGAAGGAAAAGGCCTTCAACGGGCTGGTGCGCAGTTATGGAGAACGCCTGTACTGGCATCTGCGCTCCTTTGTCCAGTCACATGAAGATGCCGATGACCTGCTGCAGGAGGTCTTTTTGAAGATATGGAACGCGCTTCCTCTTTTCAGAGGGGAGGCGCGTCTTTATACCTGGGTATACAGGATTGCAACCAATGAGGCTCTTAACACTCTCAGAAAGACAAGACTGAAACATCTGCTGTCCCTTTCCTCCCCCGAGGCTTCGTATGTCGCCGGTCTTGAGTCTGATCCGTATTTCAACGGCGATGAGGCTCAGAAACGGCTTCTGACTGCCGTGTGTAGACTCCCGGAGAAACAGAGACTTGTCTTTGTCATGAGATATTTCGAGGATATGGACTACAAGGAGATTGCCGAGATTCTGAGGACATCCCCGGGTTCCGTCAAAGTGTCTTATCATCATGCCTATGTGAAGATAAAGAAAGAGTTGTCTGAAGATTTCTGATGCCTCCTGTTAACTTTTCAGATTTCCTGTGTCTAATATACCGTGTCTGTAAAACAAATTTGTATGAAGAAAATGCCGTATATAGTGCCGGAAGGCTATTTTGACAGATTGGAGGACAGGGTCCGTCCATGGGAGAGGCCGGCCCGCCGCCCTGTCAAGAAGGCTGTCCCGTATATTGCCGCTGCGGCAGTGGCTGCTGTCATCGCAACAGGCATATCCCTCATGCCGTCCCGGCAGCAGGAGAGTTATTACCCGGATATAGAGGCTGTCTATATGGAGTATCTGTATTCCGATCTGATTCCGGCAACAGATCCTGAACTGCTCTTTTATGATGAGGGCTATACTGACAGCCTGAATGAGGTATCCGATGCCTATACGGTGGGTGATGACGAACTTGTCGACTATCTGATAGAGTCGGGTGCGACGATTGAAGAGGCAAGGCAGATTTTCCTCACAGACACACTTGAGTATTGACAAGACACAAACACATTATGTTATGAAGAGATTTTTTATTTTGGCAGCAGGGATGCTGATTGCCCTTATGGCAAATGCCCAGCCTCCGCATCACGGGTGCGGTTCGGACTGGCGCGAGAGGATAAGAAGTGAAAGAGTCGCTTTCCTGACATCGGAAATGGATCTCAGTCCGGCTGAGGCCGAGAAGTTCTGGCCGGTGTATAACCAATGCCAGACGGACAAGCGAGAGGCGCAGAAGGCGATAATGGACGCATACAGGACTCTTGACTCCTTGGTTACTGCCGGAGCCGGTGGGAAGGAACTGACTGCAGCACTGGACAGGTATCTTTCGGCGATGGATGCCAAACACGAGGCTGTGGAAAAGGAGGCTGACGCTTTGAGGAAAGTGCTGCCTGATGACAAGATAGCCAGGATGTACGTCTCTGATGAGAAATTCCGCAAGATGCAGATTCATAAACTGCACGAGGGCAGGCCGGGACCTCCTGACAGACCTGGAAGACCGGATGAACGTCGTAGACCTTAGGCAATATCAAAAGATCACAAGGAAATCCTTGAGGAGGGACCTGTACTCATCGGTATAGGTCCCTTTTTCCTGTATTGTCAGCAGTCCCTCCACTGTCGGGGTGGTCCTGTGTCTTGACAGTTCCGCCACGATTCTCTTGGGCTCTTTTCCGGGGACAGTCCTGATTTTCAGGAGCCGCAACAGGCTGAATCCTTTTGATGCCGCATATCTGCGCAGCATCGTCTGCTGGTCTGCAGGGAGGACAAGCGATATCAGCCCGTCTTCTGACAGGAATCTTTCGGCAAATCCTATGATGTCTGTCCATGAAAGGGATTCCGAGTGCCTGGCATTGCGTCTGCGTTCCTCGGGAGCCTTGAGTTCACCGCTGAAATAGGGAGGATTGGAGAAAATATGGTCGAACCTGAAGTCTGCAGGCAGGCCGGAAGCATAGCCGTCAAGAGAGATGTCCAATGCATCCAGATTATCTGCCCACGGCGAGCAGCCGAAATTCATTCCGGCCTCTTCTGCCGATGCAGGGTCAATGTCAATGCCTGTGATTTTGAAATTGGCGGTGCTCCCGTCGTCTGTGCTCATGCCGGAAAGCCTTTGTGAGACCATAAGCGCTATTGTCCCTGTCCCTGTTCCGATGTCCAGAAGCCTCCTGTCCTCATGACGCAGAGTCATGACCGCACCGAGGATTACGCCGTCGGTGTTCACCTTCATTGCCGAATGCCGGTTCCTGACAATGAATCTCTTGAATCTGAATTCTGTCGTCTTCCCGCTTTCCATGATGATGCCCGGATGCTGCCGGTGGCATTTACCCGTTGTCGGTGAAAAGTCCGTCCTTCATGAAGAGGGACCTGTCGCACATCTCGGCGAGTCCGGGATCATGGGTGACTATGATGATGGTCTGCCCGTATTTGTCGCGGAGTCTGAAGAACAGGTTGTGCAGGTCCGCTTTGGTCTTGCTGTCCAGGTTGCCCGACGGCTCATCTGCAAACAGTACCGACGGGTTGTTGACAAGCGCGCGGGCGATAGCCACCCTCTGCTGTTCTCCCCCCGAGAGTTCGGACGGCTTGTGGTTCATCCTCTCGGACAGTCCGAGGTCAGCGAGCAGGTTTTCCGCCGTCGTTCTTGCATCTTTGTCTGGTCTCCTGGCTATCATGGCCGGAATCATGACATTTTCAAGCGCAGTGAACTCAGGCAGCAGATGGTGGAACTGGAACACGAAACCTATTTTCCTGTTCCTGAACCCTGACAGGGCGTCGCGACCCAGGTTGAGGACATCAACACCGTCTATGGATAGGGTGCCGCAGTCAGGCCTTGACAGTGTCCCGAGTATCTGCAGCAGAGTTGACTTGCCTGCTCCGGACGCCCCCATTATCGATACGACCTCTGATTTCCTGGCCGAGAAATCGATGCCTTTGAGGACTTTGAGCGTGCCGAATGATTTTTCTATGCCGTGGGCTTCAATCATTTTCCGATAACATTTTGACAAATATAAGATGCCGCAGGCCAAATATACGCAACATTTCAAAAATTATTTGAAAATTTTTGCACTTTCGGAAATTGTATGTATCTTTGCAGTCCAAAATAATGCAATCGGGGTGTGGCGCAGTTGGCTAGCGCATCTGGTTTGGGACCAGAGGGTCCTGTGTTCGAGTCACAGTACCCCGACAATAACAAAAAAACAACCGCTTGATTCAGCGGTTGTTTTTCATTTTATCCGTATCGTTCTCAGCCTTGCTGGAATTTGCGGGATGCCCTTGACATCTGTTGCAGTTCTATCGTCATCTGCTCGGATTCCTGGAGAAGGTTCAGATAGAGGTATGCGACAGTCAGGTTCACATTCTTGCTCTGGATGTCTGCCATCAGGGACTTTCTGAGGTCTGAGAACTCTGTCTGCAGAGATGCGATTTCGGCATCGTATTCCCTGAGCCTCTCATATCCTCCGTTGCTGCACACTTCTGATATCTTGCCGATGATTTCGATGACCTTGTCCCTGCTTGCGGTGAATTCGGCCGCATACTGCTCCGGCAGAGGAGAGAAGTTGTTGTCCACATGCTCGTAGACAGGCTCGCAGATTCTGCGTATAGAGTAGTACAGCTGGTCCATGTTGTTGAATACCTGATGGAACCATGCGCTCTTCCTCAGACCTTCCTCATTGTCGATATGCCTGAGTGCCAGGGTCTCCTTTCTCCTGAGATTCTTCAGCCTTGTCTTTTCCTGCTTGAGTTCGTTGCTGGTCTTGCGCAGCACTTTCACGTTCTCATCGATGAGCCCGTCAGTAATCTTTCTGTAATGCTCCGCGATACCGAGCAGGAAGCGGGACTCATTGTCCGCCACATATCTGCTCAGGAGTTCCCATGTCTTTGAGGCGTCCTTGCAGGCGAGGATGGCTCTGAAATCCTTGTCGCCGTTGATCTCGTCGTTTTTCTGCTTGACACCGATATTGTTGTGTATCAGCGCTACCAGTCCGGCTATTACAATGATTATCGCCACTACATTTCCTCCGAAATGCATCAGGAGCGCGATGATGAATGCACTTGTGAAAGCCACTCCTGCCGTCACGAACCATCCGCCGATTACAGAGAGCACTCCGGTCACTCTGAATACCGCACTCTCCCTGCTCCATGCCCTGTCGGCAAGTGACGAACCCATGGCCACCATGAATGTGACATAAGTTGTGGAGAGGGGCAGTTTGAGTGATGTTCCGAGCGCGATGAGAAGGGATGCTACGACAAGATTGACAGAGGCTCTCACCAGGTCGTACGAAGCCCCGTCCTCTATTTCTATCTGTGTGGAGTCAAATCTCTTGTTGATCCATGTCCTCACACGCGGTGGGGTTATGGCAATCAGGCCTGTGGCCATTGAATTTGACCATCTTACAATACTCCTGGCCACTTTCGATGAGCCGAACATCTCGTCTCCCTCATCTTGTTTTGCGAGGTTGATTTCCGTTTTGGTCACATTGTGTGCCTTCTTGGATGTCGCCAGTGCGATGACCATCACTATTCCGGCCAGGAACAGGAAGATCATAGGGGTCTTTGCCGGCTCGTTGAGGATACCCATCATGTGTGAAGTCGGGTCGGTGCTGCCTGAGGCCATATAGTCAAGATAGGCGTCATAGCCTGTGAGCGGCACGCCTATGAAGTTCACGAGGTCATTGCCTGCGAATGCCGTAGCAAGCGCGAATGTGCCTATGAGCACTACCACCTTGAATACATTGACTTTGCAGAAATGCAGAATCTGCATCAGGATTGTGAAGAATACCAGGCAGGCCCCGAGGAGTTCCCAGGTGTGCGCGGATATCCACCCCTTTACCTCCGGAGTCATGAACGAGAGGTCCTTGGCTCCTTTGATGAGCAGGAAGTATATGATGGCTGTCGCCGCGATGCCTCCGAATATCCCTATCTTCCATGTGAGGTTCCTCTTATAGTTGAAAGTGAACAGGAGCCTTGACAGGTATTGTATCAGGAGACCGAAGAAGAAGGCCAGCGCCACCGAGACGAAAATCGCCATGATGACGGAAAGGGCCTTTTCCGTATTCATATAGTCCGCGAAACCGAGTCCGTCCTCTCCTGCCGCGATTCTGATCATCGAGAAGGCGAATGTCGCTCCGAGCAGTTCGAATACCATTGACACTGTCGTGGATGTCGGCATTCCCAGCGAGTTGAACACGTCAAGTAGTATGATGTCTGTCACCATGACAGCAAGGCAGATGTACATGATTGTCTGGAAATCAAACTGCTCCGGTCTGAAGATGCCGTGGCGGGCGATGTCCATCATGCCGTTGCTCATGATGGCCCCGAAGAATACGCCGGCAGCCGCAATGATGATGATGGTGCGGAATCTTGCTACTTTGGAGCCGATTGCCGAATTGAGGAAGTTTACTGCGTCATTGCTTACACCCACCCACAGATCCGAGACGGCAAGCACAAAGAGAAAGATGACAAATCCCAAAAAAATAAAGTCCATAGGATTCAGAATTGTAAAATTTCGGCGGCAAAGGTAATTGATTATTCCAATTTATAACTATTACGTCCTGTTAAATTATTGTTAAGAGAAATTGTAATATTATTTTAACAGTTCCGTAATCAAATATTTCTCTTTAATGTGGAATTCGGAACATTAAAAACCATACCTTTGCCTGAAAAACGTATTGCTGATGAAAGACAAGGTGTTGATTGTCGATGACGAGGCGGACATAAGGGAGATACTCAGGTTCAACCTGGAGAACGCCGGTTATGAGGTTGACTGTGCCGAATCTGCAGAGGAGGCTCTTTCGGTCTTCTCTCCGTCTCATTCTCTTATTCTCCTTGATGTCATGATGGAGGGGATGTCCGGTTTCAAGATGGCCGAAGTTCTCAGGAAGGAGAAGAAGACGCAGGTGCCGATAATATTCCTGACGGCAAGAAGCGGGGAGAATGACCTTCTGACAGGTTTTTCTGCAGGCGGGGACGACTACATCGGAAAACCGTTCTCTATACATGAGGTGCTGGCGCGGGTGAAGGCTGTCATCAAGCGCAGCAGGGTACATGTTGAAAAAGAAAGGGAGACCGAGCCGATAGAGGCAGGGCATCTGAAGATTGACACGATGCAGAAGATGGTCTATTCTGACGGCGAGGCGATTTTGCTCTCAAAAAAAGAATTCGAGATACTGAGCCTGCTGGCCAGTCACGCGGGGAGGGTCTATTCGCGCGAGGAGATTATAGGAGAACTGTGGAAAGATGCCCCGTATGTTCTCGACAGGACGGTCGATGTCCATATCGCCCGTATAAGGGGTAAACTCGGGAAGTACAAGAATTATCTTACCAACAGGTCCGGGTACGGCTATTGTTTCAGTGTCACGGACAGCATCTGACAGGATGTCAGTATTGAAGATGAAAGGGAAACGGACATACAAGAAGCAGTTGCTGCTGTATTTTGCCGGGGTATTCACTGTATTTGCGGCGTTGATAGTGCTCTTCCAGCTCAGCAGCGAGCGAAGGTACAAGAAAGAGATACTCAGATCCAGGCTTGCCGTCTATGCCGATGTGATTGCAAGGGCGGATGACTGTCGGGATGTGCTTCCGCTGCTGCCGTCAGAGCTAAGGGTGACAGTGGTGGCAAAGGATGGGAAGGTTGTATTTGATTCGAGGGCTGATGCGGATACCCTTGACAATCATCTGATGAGGCCCGAGGTGCAGCAGTCCGTTGCAGGCTCGGAAGGCTTTTCCATAAGGGAGTCGGATACCACAGGGCTCCCGTATTTCTATTTTGCCAAGTCGTATGATGGCACCATCATCAGGGTGGCGTTGCCTTACGAGGTGGATGTCAAGAGGTTTTTCCAGCCGGATACGCTGTTTCTGATACTCGTGTTCTCCCTTTTTGTGGTCGCGCTGTTCTCTCTGATTTTCCTTGCCGACCATTTCGGGGAGGGCATATCGAGGCTTCACAGTCTTGCAGAGGCCGCAGAGAAAGAGGCGGTTGACTATGACAGCATATCTTTCCCCGACTCGGAACTCGGGGATATAGGAGAGAAGATGCTTGAGAGCTACCGCCGGCTTGAGAGCAGCAACAGGATGATAGCCCTTGAGAAAGAGAGGCTGCTGCTGCATATACATTATTATGAGGGAGGTATCGCCATATTTTCGCCTGACAGGGAGAAGCAGTATGCCAACTACAGGTTCATCCAGTTTGTGAATACTCTCCTTGACAGGCCGACGCCTGACATTGCGGACATCTGGAAAAGCCCGGTATTCGCTCCTTTGTATGAGTTCCTTGACCTGAGTGTGCCGGTCAAGACGGACTATCCTCCGGTATTCAGGTTCAAACATGCAAAAGGCGGTCGGAACTATGACATCCAGATGCTCATTTATCCCGACAATGGCTTTGAGATTACCATCAATGACGTGACTGCCGCCGAGAAGAACAAGGATATGAAGCAGCAGATGACCAACAATATAGCACACGAGCTCCGTACGCCTGTCAGCAGCATAAGAGGTTACCTTGAGACACTGGTGTCCTGCCCGGGGATTTCGGAGGACCGCAGGCAGGTGTTCATAGACAGGGCCTATGCCCAGTCTCTGCGCCTGTCGGATCTCATAAGAGATATTGCACTGATTACCAAGATTGAAGAGGCTCCGGAGCAGTTGCAGAAGGAGAAGGTCAATCTCAGGTCTGTCGCCGAAGAGGTGTTCGAGGAGTTCAGAACCATGATTGACAGCAGGAATGTTGTTGTCGAGAATCTTCTGGAGGACAATCTTGCCGTCATCGGCAACATGACCCTCATCTATTCTATATTCAGGAACCTGGTCGAGAACAGTCTGAAATATGCCGGTGAGGGAGTGAGAATCCATCTGGAGTGCTACGCCAAGAATGACGGTCATTATCATTTTACATATTATGACACCGGAAACGGCGTGAGTGAGGAGCATCTTTCGAGAATCTTCGAAAGGTTCTACAGAGTGTCCGAGGGCAGGACAAGGGATGCAGGAGGCTCGGGTCTGGGGCTCTCTATAGTCCGCAATGCCATAGCCTTCCACGGAGGCGACATAAGGGCTGTCAACAGAAAGGAAGGCGGACTTGAATTCATTTTTTCATTGAAGGTCTCCTGAATTGTAAAAATTATCAATAAATTTGCGAGGGCGACTGGGACGGGTGTTTCCTGCTTTAGTCTCCCTCGTATTTTTTATTTGCCGGAGGACTTGATGGCATGTTTTTTTCAATAAGTCCGGCGGTCAAAATTTTTATGAGATGCCAAATTTATCAGGAAGAATTTCGCAGATAATAGGTCCTGTAGTCGATGTTTATTTCGATGTTTCGGGAGAAGACGTGTCGAGGCAGCTGCCGCGTATCCATGATGCACTGGTCATCAGAAGAAAGGACGGCAGGCAGCTTATTGTCGAGGTGCAGCAGCATATAGGCGAGGATACTGTGAGGACTGTGGCGATGGACAGCACGGACGGTCTGCAGAGGGGGATGGAGGTCCTCAATACCGGAGCACCTATCACGATGCCGGTCGGGCCGCAGATCAGGGGCCGCGTGATGAATGTCGTGGGGGACAGTGTGGACGGCATGAGGGAACTCGACAGGAAAGGGGCTTTCCCTATCCACAGGGAGCCGCCGAAGTTCGAAGATCTCAAGACATCCCAGGAAGTGCTGTTCACGGGCATAAAGGTCATTGACCTGCTGGAGCCTTATCTGAAAGGAGGCAAGATAGGTCTGTTCGGAGGAGCGGGTGTCGGCAAGACAGTGCTCATCAAGGAACTGATCAACAATATCGCCAAGAAGCACAACGGGTTTTCGGTGTTCGCCGGTGTCGGGGAACGTACCAGGGAGGGGAACGACCTTCTCAGGGAGATGATAGAGTCAGGTGTCATCAAATATGGAGACGAGTTCCTCAAGAGCATGGAGGAAGGGCATTGGGACCTGTCGAAAGTGGATTATGACGAACTTCCGAATTCCCAGGTGGCCATGGTGTTCGGACAGATGAACGAGCCGCCGGGAGCGCGCTCTTCGGTCGCGTTGTCAGGGCTTACTCTTGCCGAGTCCTTCAGGGACAGCAAGGGGGCTGACGGGCCTAAGGACATACTTTTCTTCATTGACAATATTTTCCGTTTCACGCAGGCAGGCTCTGAAGTGTCCGCCCTGCTCGGGCGTATGCCTTCGGCTGTCGGATACCAGCCTACCCTTGCCACGGAAATGGGACAGATGCAGGAGAGGATTACGTCCACAAAGGACGGCTCCATCACTTCGGTACAGGCGGTGTATGTCCCTGCGGATGACCTTACTGACCCGGCCCCTGCTACGACATTTACGCATCTTGACGCCACGACGGTGCTCAGCAGGAAGATTGCCGAGCTCGGGATATATCCGGCAGTGGATCCGCTTGAGTCCACTTCCCGTATCCTTGACCCGAATGTCGTCGGGCAGGAGCATTACGATACCGCCCAAAGGGTGAAGCAGATCCTGCAGAAGAACAAGGAGCTCCAGGACATAATCTCCATCCTCGGAATGGACGAATTGTCAGATGAGGACAAGCTGACTGTCAACAGGGCGCGCAGGGTGCAGAGATTCCTTTCCCAGCCGTTTGCCGTGGCCGAGCAGTTTACGGGTGTGCCTGGCGTGATGGTGACTATCGATGAGACGATAAAGGGCTTCAATATGATACTCGACGGGGAGGTGGACTATCTGCCTGAGCAGGCCTTCCTCAATGTAGGTACCATAGAAGACGCCATAAAGAAGGGAGAGGAGATACTGGCTTCAATCCGCAAGTAGGGCTGTGGCTGCATAAGGAATGAATCATGATGAAAAAGTCGGACATATACCTTAATATAACGTCTCCGGAGAATTCACTCGCCGGACTGATGGTGGAGAAGGTGTCATTGCCGGGACAGGGTGGCAGGTTCACCGTATTGTCGGGACACGCCCCGATTATCTCCTCTCTCGTCGAGGGGGATGTCGAATATGTGGTCGGCGGCAAACCGTCCTCTCTGCATATCAGATCCGGTTTTGTGGAGGTCAGCGACAACACGGTGTCCGTCTGTGCAGAGTTATGAATATCTTATGATGGGAAGAGGGATAAGACATATATTGCTTTCTGTCATGGCGGCTGTCCTGCCGCTTGCTGCCGGGGCCGCCGATACGGAGGCAGTGGTGGTGCCGGAGCAGGACGATGCGGTGGCGTCTGCAGTCATGCCTGAAGATGATGCGGCGGAGCAATCCGATGATGTGGATGTCTATGGGATTATATTCGGACACATCGGGGACTCCTATGAATGGCATATTACGGACATCGGCGGACGGAAGATTTCCATACCCCTTCCTGTGATAGTCCGCAGCAGTACCGGCTGGCATTGCTTCCTCTCTTCACGGCTTGAGGACGGGACCGGATATGAAGGTCTTCATATCTCGTCTTCTGACAGGTTCGACGGGAAGATAGTCGAACTGGATGCCGACGGCAATGAGATCCGTCCGTTTGACATATCCATTACCAGGAATGTGCTTGCGCTGATGATAAGCAGCATCCTGCTGGTGGCGCTGATTCTCAGTTGTTCGAGATGGTACAGACGGCATGATGCCCTCTCGGAGGCTCCACGCGGGGTTGCAGCCCTGCTTGAACCGGTGATAGCGATGATCAACGATGATGTCATCAAGGATACGATAGGCCCGGGCTATGCCAGGTTCGCCCCGTATCTTCTGACCGTCTTCTTCTTCATCCTGATAAACAACCTGATGGGTATCGTCCCGTTCTTCCCGGGAGGGGCGAATGTCACAGGCAATATCACTGTCACGTTCGTATTGGCTTTCATCACTTTCATGATAGTGAACCTGACCACGAACAGGCATTACTGGAAGGACATATTCTGGCCGGACGTGCCGTTGTGGCTGAAGCCGATCATGATAGTGCTGGAGATATTCGGGGTGTTCACGAAGCCGTTCTCGCTGATGATAAGACTTTTCGCCAATATCATGGCAGGGCATTGCCTGATATTGTGTGTCGTGTCCATCATTTTCATTGCGGCGAAGATCGGTATTGCCATAGGGACTTCGATGACAATCATCTCGGTGGTGTTCGGGATATTCATGGACTGTCTTGAACTGCTTGTTGCGTTCATCCAGGCCTATGTGTTCACGATGCTGTCGGCGGTGTTCATCGGTCTGTCAAGGGAAAGGCCGGAGACGGGGAAATCCTGAAATTGAATACATAACAAAAATTAAATATCAGTATCATGTTACTTTCTACATTATTGCTCCAGGCTCTTGCCGGGGCGTCAATCGGAAAACTCGGTGCAGCCATAGGTGCAGGTCTTGCAGCCATAGGCGCAGGTATAGGTATCGGCAAGATCGGACAGTCTGCGATGGAAGGAATCGCCCGTCAGCCTGAGGCGGCCGGGAACATACGTACCAGTATGCTTATCGTAGCTGCCCTGATTGAGGGTGTGGCATTGTTTGCCGTGATTGTCTGTATGTTGATTCTATTTGTGAAGTAGTACCATGTCTCTGCTTTTACCGGATAGCGGACTGCTGTTCTGGATGGTCCTTATCTTCGCGATAGTGTTCTTTGTGCTTGCGAAGTTCGGCTTCCCTGTGATTACGGGGATGCTGGAGAAGCGCAGGGAGTACATCGACAATTCCTTGCGTCTGGCCAAGGAGGCCGATGAGAAGATAGGCCATCTGATGGAAGAGCAGGCACGTATGATAGCACAGGCGCGGGAAGAGCAGGCCCGGATACTCAAGGAAGCCGCGCAGGCGCGGGACAATATCGTCCGGCAGGCACAAGAGAAGGCCCAGGACGAGGCAAGAAAAATACTGGAGGAAGCCAAGGTCAGGATCGAGGCCGAGAAGGAGAGTGCGTTGCGTGAAATCCGCAGCCAGGTGGCCCTGCTTTCTGTGAATGTGGCGGAAAAGGTCATCAGGAAGGATCTTTCCTCCGACAAGGCACAGATGGAACTCGTGTACAAGATGCTTGACGAAGTGTCGGCTTCCGGCCAGGCAGACAAGAACTGACGGTCATGGATATAGGGATAGTTTCATCAAGATATGCGGAGGCTCTTCTGAAGTATGCGGACTGTACCGGAAACGGTGAGACTGTCTACGCCCAGGCGAGGAGTCTGGCGGACTGCTTTTCTTCCGTGGAGGACATGAGGCTTCTCATCCGCCATCCCAAGGCCACGTCCGACCAGGTGAAACTGCGGATTCTGACTACTGCGCTGGGTGGCCCTGAGAAGGCCGCGCCTGAACTTGTCAGGTTTTTCAGGATGGTGATGAAGAACCGCAGGACAAAATACCTGCATCTTATGCTCCTGATATTCATGGACAAGTACAGGAAGGAAAACAAGATCAGCCATGGCAGGCTCGTGATGGCCGCTGACTCCGAGGCTCTGAAGAGGAAACTGACGGATATCGTCCATGAGGAGACGGGCGGGACGCTTGAGTTAGAGACGAGGGTGGACCCGTCTATAATAGGGGGATTCATATTCGATATGGACGGACTGCGGCTGGATGCGAGTGTGGTCTCGCAACTCAACGGCATCAGACGCCAGTTCATCGAGAAGAACAGAAGAATTGTATAGAATTATGGCTCAGAATATAAAACCAAGTGAAATATCGGATGTGCTGCTGAGGCAGCTCAAGGAGATCAGTACCGAACTCAAATATGAGGAAGTTGGTGAGGTGCTGCAGGTCAGCGACGGTGTGGTGAGGATATTCGGTCTGATTAATGCCGAGGCTAACGAACTCCTTGAGTTTGAGAACGGTGTCAAGGCAGTGGTGATGAATCTGGAGGAGGACAATGTCGGAGCCGTTCTCCTTGGGCCTACCGACCTGATCAAGGAGGGTATGACCGTGAAGAGGACAGGGCGTATCGCATCCATTGATGTCGGGGAAGGAATGCTCGGCAGGGTTGTGGATCCGCTTGGAGCACCGCTTGACGGCCGGGGTGCCATAACCGGAGAACTGACGGAGATGCCGCTGGAAAGGAAGGCTCCGGGAGTCATTTTCCGTCAGCCTGTCACAGAGCCGTTGCAGACGGGACTGAAGGCCATAGATGCCATGATTCCTATCGGCAGGGGGCAGAGGGAACTGATAATCGGTGACCGCCAGACAGGCAAGACGGCGATAGCCATAGACACCATCATCAACCAGCGTTCCGCATATCTCGCAGGTGACCCTGTGTATTGTATCTATGTGGCTGTGGGACAGAAGGCTTCCACAGTGGCTAACATTGTCAATACCCTGAGGCAGAAAGGCGCGATGGACTATACTGTAGTTGTCGCTGCCACTGCGGCGGATCCGGCGGCGATGCAGTATTATGCCCCGTTTGCAGGGGCGGCCATAGGCGAGTATTTCCGTGATACCGGGCGGCACGCGCTGGTGGTGTATGATGACCTCTCCAAGCAGGCTGTGGCATATCGTGAGGTGTCTCTGATTCTCCGCCGTCCTTCAGGAAGGGAGGCATATCCGGGAGACATATTCTATCTTCATTCCAGACTGCTGGAAAGGGCCGCTAAGATTATCGGTCAGCAGGAGGTGGCCGAGCAGATGAACGATCTTCCGGAAAGCCTCAAAGGCAAGGTAAGATGCGGAGGCTCCCTGACGGCGCTGCCTATCATCGAGACCCAGGCCGGTGATGTCTCGGCATATATCCCGACGAATGTCATTTCCATTACAGACGGTCAGATATTCCTTGAGAGCGATCTGTTCAACAGGGGATTCCGTCCTGCAATCAATGTGGGCATCTCAGTGTCT
Organism: uncultured Bacteroidales bacterium; assembly: GCA_944323505.1. Classification (GTDB taxonomy): domain Bacteria; phylum Bacteroidota; class Bacteroidia; order Bacteroidales; family UBA932; genus Cryptobacteroides. The sequence continues at coordinate 63,959 of CALUST010000011.1, read as the reverse complement.
CGTGTCGGAGGAAGTGCGCAGGTCAAGAGCATGAAGAAAGTGGCCGGTACCCTGAAGATAGACCAGGCGCAGTACAGGGAACTGGAGGCGTTCTCCAAGTTCAGCAGCGATATGGATCCTGTGACAGCGATGGCACTTGACAAGGGAAGGAAAAACAATGAGCTTCTTATCCAGCCGCAGTATTCACCTATGCCTGTAGGCGAGCAGGTGGCCATACTGTATTGCGGGACCCATGCCCTCATGAAGGATGTCCCTCTTGACAAGGTCCGCGAATTCCAGGCGTTGTTCCTCGACAGGCTGCATGGCTCACATGAGAAGGATGTGCTTGAACCTCTTTCTGCCGGCAAGATTGACGACACGATAACATCTGTCATCGAAAAGGTGGCTGATGCCGTGGCGGAACAGTACCGCAAGACGCCTGTCCCGTCTGTCACCAGGTCATAAGGAGGCTCGGATATGGCATCGCTGAAAGAAATCAAGGGCAGGATTAATTCTGTCAACGGTACGCTGAAGATAACCTCGGCAATGAAGATGGTGGCATCTTCCAAATTGCACAAGGTGCAGGGGCTCATAGCCAATATGCTGCCATACGAGAAGAGCATGCATGAGATACTGTCCCGGCTTCTGTCGGACGAGTCAGGCCCGGTATGCGATGAATATGTGTCTGAGCGTCCGCTCAGGAAAGTAGCGATAGTGGCAGTATCCTCAAGCAGTTCATTGTGCGGGGCATTCAATGCCAATGTCATCAGGCATTTTCTCGAGGTCGCCGAAGAATACCTCGGTGCAGGTCTGACAAAGGAAGACATCATAGTCTATCCTGTCGGCCGCAAGATGGCTGATGCAGTGTCAAGGGCCGGTTACAGGTCCGTCGGAGAGTATGACAGGCTGGCGGACAGACATGACTATTCAGAATCGGCAGATTTTGCCCGTGGACTGATTGACGGTTATCTGAGAGGGGATTTTGACCGTGTGGAACTTGTCTATAACCACTTCAAGTCGTCTTCTTCCCAAAGTCTTGTGAGGGAGACATACCTTCCTTTCACCAGCCCTGCTCCGGCCTGCGATGCCGAAGAACCCGCGTCTCTCCTGCTCAAGGACTATATCATTGAACCGGATGCCGCGACAGTGCTTAAATCACTTCTTCCCCAGGTTCTTGTCCTGAAGATATATACGATGCTCCTGGATGCCAATGCGGCTGAGCATGCGGCGCGGACTGTGGCGATGCAGGAAGCAACTGACAACGGCAACCAATTGCTCCAGGAACTTACTCTCCAGTACAACAAGCAACGCCAGCAGTCGATTACCGATGAACTTCTGGATATAGTGAGCGGATCTTTGGCATGACAGGTGGTATGATAAGTCGCATTTCTTTCTTTTTGGCAGGTCTCTCCCTGCTGCTGGTAATGTCTGTGTCTGTTTCGTGCGGTCTTGCCGAGCCTGATACAGGAAAGGACCGGCATGATGATGAAGAGACGGACTCCGGCAAGGACCGTATCATATTGTATAAGGATCTCTACCATTTTTCCGCAAAAGGAGGGGATCTGCGCATCTCGTTTTCTACGGATATCGATCCCGATATCCTGAATGTCGGGACCACCGCATCGTGGATCGGACAGGATGCCGATACCAAGGCTGCTGCAAAGTACAGTCTGAACCTCAATATAGAACCGAATGACGGGGATGCCTCCAGGATCGGATATATCGTATTTTATACGGACGGGAATGCCCACGATCTTCTGGCGACGGTGACGATTGTACAGGACGGGCAGAAGACCGGGACTTCCGAAGATTATTCGGAGGACGGGACGGTGTCAGTGATACAGCGGGCATCACGGGGCAACGGAATCCCGGTGGTCATCATGGGAGACGGGTTCATAGACACTGAAATCAGTTCAGGAAAGTATGATGAGGTCATGGACAAGGCTGCAGGGCATCTGTTTTCCGAGACTCCGTTGAGCGGGCTGCAGGATTATTTCGATGTCTATGCCGTGACCGTCGTGTCTGAGAACAACAGTTTCGGCCCGGCATATTCTACTGCGCTGGGATGCGAGTTCGAGGGCGGTTACAGTACCGGGATCAGCGGTGATGATGATGCCGTGATGGAATATGCTTCCAAGGTATCAGGTCTTGATATAGGAGAGGCCCTGATTGTCGTGATATTGAACAATGACAGACATGCCGGGACTACATATTTCGGCTATGGCCGTGATAACGGGGGCGAGACTGAGTATGTGGAGATGGCAATAGCCTATTGTCCTGTGATTGAAAGCCTTGAAAGCGAAGAGTTCAGGCAGGTCCTTGTGCATGAGGCAGCCGGTCACGGATTCGGGAAACTTGAGGACGAGTACCGGTATGATTTCAACGGTGTCATCCCGACCGATGAGGCTGCACGGATACAGGCCCGGCAGCAGTTGGGTTGGGCGTTGAATGTTGATTTCACAGATGACCGCAGCAAGGTGCTGTGGCGGGATTTTCTTGCCGATGCCAGATATGCTCACGAGGATATAGGCATCTATGAGGGGGCGTGCTCCTATATGTCTGGGGTCTACAGGTCGTCCGAGGACAGCATGATGGGGAGCAATACTCTTGGGTTCAATGCCCAGTCCCGCAGGGTGCTGTATGATATGGTCATGAGAAGAGGGGCAGGGACGGAGCCTTCGTATGAGGAATTCGTGAGTTTTGACATGGCGGCCGGACAGTGTGAGGCTGCCGTTGCAGAGCGTGTGGACATGCTGACCAATTCAGTCGAGGCCGTGCATTCTTCCGCTGACCATCCTCTGCCGCGTCCGCGTTTCGTCGACAGGAAAATCAACCTGTAGGATAGATAAATCCCGCTATTGATTTGCGGAGAGAGGGGGATTCGAACCCCCGTGCCGCTTTTGGCGACTACACGCTTTCCAGGCGTGCCTCTTAAGCCACTCGAGCATCTCTCCAAAGAGGGTGCAAATATAACATTATTTTTTATTTGCACCAATTTTTGTTCTTCAGGCTGCTCTGTCCTGACGTGTCGTTACAGGGCGACTACCGTGTCAGCAGGGGCTGCTGCAGTTTGTTCCGCGTCAGCCGGGTTTTCTTCTGCCTGTCTTGTGAGTTCCATCACGACATTGCCCTCGGAGTCACTGATGCTGAGGACTCCTTCCGCTGTCTCTTTTACCGAAGCAGCATTGTTGACTGCGTTGAGGACCTTTGACTCGAGTTCCATCAGTTCCTGAGGTCCTGCCATCATGGTGGTTGCTACAGCCTCGAATGTAAGCCTGTTCCCGTCCAGACTGTATGAGCCGTTCATGATATTGCATCCTGTGTTGCCGTGGATACGGCCTTCCTCAACGTTGAATTCAATGAATGGGGTAGCGTCTGCCAACGAGTCTGGGAGTGATACCTGTTCTGAGCCGACTGCTGTGACAGTCCATGTCCCGTCGAGTTCCGGTTGTGCGCAGCATGATGCCATAAGTACGGCTGCTGCAGTTGCAGCGATTGCTGAAATTGTCTTTTTCATGATGAATTGTCTTTAAAATTTCCGGGAAAGCCTTACCGCAAAAAACAAACCAAACCGCATAAAAAATCCGGGGATGCAATCTCTCGACTCTTCCCCGGATATATTGTTGTCAATCCAATACTTATGTTTAACTAAAATGTCTTTTGGTCTGACAATATGCGAACTCTATGCCAAAAGGCCGGACTCATGACGGAAAAATTGTCATATAATGATATGATGTTTCATGCGGAAAGATTACCTTTATGGAAAATTTGACAGGAAAATGTTCGGCAAAGGGATTAAGGAATCTGAAAAACAAAGGACGGCGGCGGTTGCTGCCGGGATTTATCTGCTTCTTGTGCTTTTTGCCCTTCTTCCGTCCGGTTTGTTTTCCTTGTCCCCGTCGGCTGATGCTGTATTCATGTATCGGGGAGTCCTGCCGGTCTCTGTCCTTGCGTTGTTTTCCTTGAGGATTCTCCCATGGCAGATAAGCCTCGCGCTGGCGGCAGCGGCCCTGGGCGATATAAGAGGTACGGCAGGAAGCGTATTGGGGCAGATAGAGTTCTATGCCGTCACCCATCTTTTCCTCATCCTGTTCTTCGTCCAGAGATGGTTTCATGACATGGATGCCTTTTCCAGGGCGGGCGTCCGCGGACCGGCAAACCGCCGTCCCCAGATTATTATTATCTCAGCATTTGTGGTCGCAGTCCTTGCATACGTCATGATAAGGATAGTGTCAGATGCGCCGGCAGGTATGGTCAGGGGCTGTGCAGGTCTCTATTCCGTGATAGTGTGCATGATGTTGTTCTTTGCCCTGGTGCAGCGGAGCAGGGCTTATGCCGTTGCGGCGGTCCTGTTCGTGATGTCAGATGCCACAATCGGTTGGGATGCCTTTGTCGCCAGGATACAAGGTGGCAGATATATCATACTGATTCCGTATTTTGCGGCCCAGTTGATATTCTTCCTTCGGGCAGCCCATCTGCAGATATGGCCATTCACACTGCTTTCACACAGACGCTCATAAGCAAGTCATAAACCAAGCATGAGCCTATCTCCTGTCGAGGTGTCGCAGGTATTCCTTGTACGCATCCCAGTCCGTAATCTCCTTTCTTGCCACACCTGATTGCATTGCGGCCTTTGCCACGGCGATGGACACCCTTTCGCACAGTCTTCCGTCAAGGGCCTTTGGTATGATATAGTCAGGTCCGAACTCAAGCCTGTCTGTCTTGTATGCCTTGAGTACTTCCTCGGGTACCGGTTCTTTTGCCAGTGAGGCTATGGCGCGCGCAGCCGCAAGTTTCATTTCATCGTTTATCTGCCTTGCCCTCGTGTCAAGTGCCCCTCTGAAAATATACGGGAATCCGATGACATTGTTGACCTGGTTCGGATAGTCGCTTCTGCCAGTTGCTATGAGGGCGTCGGGTCTTGCTGCCCGTGCATCTTCATAACTGATTTCCGGATAAGGGTTTGCGAGCGCCATAATGATGGGCCTTCCGGCCATCTTCCTGACCATGTCCCCGTTGAGGACACCGGCCTTGGAGAATCCGGCGAACACATCGGCACCTTCGAGGGCCTCTTCAAGTGTATGCACGTCCCTGTGTGTCGCGAATCTTTGCTTCTGAGGATTGAGATCTGTCCTGTCTGCCCTGATGACCCCTTTGCTGTCGCACATCACGATGTTCTCCGGTCTCACCCCGCTCTTGATGTACAGGTCTGTGCAGGCTATTGCAGCCGCTCCTGCCCCGTTTACTGCAATCCTGACATCTTCGGCTCTTTTCCCGGCGATTTCAAGTGCATTCATCAATGCTGCTGAAGTGATGATGGCAGTGCCGTGCTGGTCGTCATGCATTACAGGTATGTCAAGAGCCTCCACGAGCCGTCTTTCTATTTCAAAGCATTCGGGAGCCTTGATGTCCTCGAGATTGATGCCCCCGAAAGACGGGGCGATATTCCGTACTGTGTTGACAAAGCCGTCAATGTCAGTGGCGTCCACCTCTATGTCAATGGAATCTATGCCTCCAAGTATCTTGAAGAGCAGGGCTTTGCCCTCCATTACAGGCTTTGCTGCCGCTGCTCCTTTATTGCCGAGCCCAAGAATGGCTGTGCCGTTCGAGATTACTGCCACGAGGTTTCCCTTTGCCGTGTAGTCATATATCGCATCCTTGTCTTCAGCAATGGCAAGCACAGGAGCAGCCACTCCTGGAGTATAGGCAAGAGCCAGATCCTCTTGTGTCCCGGTAGGCTTTGTAGGTTTTACTGCTATTTTCCCTGCAGGAAAGGCTCTGTGGTATTCCAGAGCCTTATTGTCCAAAACGTTCATATCTTTTTTATCTGATGAGTCGCAGCCTGACATCAAAAAAGATGCCGCAGGACACCGCAGGAATAAGGAATGTTATCCCTCGTACTTGTCAAGGGCCGCCTTCATCAGTTCCCTGCCGGCTTCCGAGATTTCTTCCGCCTTCGCATAGTCCGTGATGGCGCCGAATGCGTCAAAAGGCATATTCACGAGGATATCCGGATGTGTTATCTGCAGGGACAGATTGGTGTTGACATGGTTCATGAGGCTGAATGTCCTGCCGAGAACCGAAAAATATGTGTTCTCCAGATTGAGGAGTTCGTCTTTTTTCGGGTCAGGCTCAAGCATGTGCTGCAGCATTCTCAGCCCTTCTTCCTTTGCCAGTATGAATTTTTCCTTGAATGTCAGACTGTCATTATGGCGGACTGAGTCGAGAACGGCCTTTGTCTTTCTTGCGCTTTCCTTGTCCTTTGCTTCTTTCTCTTCATCCTGTCTCGCATCATTGATGAGAACCTGTCTTATGCTGTCCACATCCATGTCATTCACATTGAACGCCACCATGATGTCTCCCTCGGTCCTGTCCACCCTGTTCATCGGCATTACATTGGCGATGCCGCCGTCGATGAGGGTGCGGTAGCCGTATTTTACCGGTCTGAAGAGTGACGGGATGGAAATGGAGGCCCTGATGGCCTGGTAGAGGTCTCCCTTGTCGAAGATGACCTCCTCTCCGGTGTAGAAGTCGGTGGCGACAGCCTTGTACGGGATCTCGAGGTCCTCGATGTTGACGTCAGGCACAATCTCTTTGAGAGCCTCGATGACTTTGTCTCCATTGACAAGATGGTTCATGCTGATGGAGAAGTCCATCAGGGAGAATACTTTCAATGCCCCGAGTGAGAACAGCCATTCCTTGACTTCCGGCAGTCTTCCCGCTGCATACATACCTCCGATGAGGGAGCCGATGGACGTGCCCGCCACAGATGTGATTTCGTATCCGCGGCTCAGAAGTTCCTCAATCGCCCCTATGTAGGCGAATCCCCTTGGCCCTCCGCTGGAAAGGACCAGTGCCACTTTCTTTTTCATGATGCAGAGTTATTATAGGTTTATTCGGTTGGTCCCGATGTATTGTCCTTCCATATATATACCTTGTCCGAACGTCGCAACTTGCCCTCGCATGAGGCAAGCAGTCCTGCATCCACCGGTATGGAGCACCATGCTCCCTTGTCTGCCTCGGCGACCGGCTTCAGGTCAACCCTGATTTCGGGCACCGTCATCTCGATGACCCCGGTCGAAGGTCCCATTATCAGTATCCTGTCTCCGGTTCTCAGCGGGGCGGATTCGACAAGTATCTCCGCTACTCCTATCTTGCCGAACCAGTTCGTGATCTTGCCGCTGTATACTTTCTTCCTTGTGGCCTTGCTGCCGTAGACATCGCTCCATTCGCCGAGGCGTGCCCCCTGGTAGTATCCGTCCCAGAAGCCTCGGTTGAACACTTCTCCCAATTCGGCTTTAAGGGAGGCGGCGAGTTTCGGCGTATATGTCCCTTCGCATACGGCATCTGCCGCCCTGCGGTAGCAGGAAGCGGTTTTCTTGACATATTCGGCCGACCTTGCCCTGCCCTCGATTTTGAATACAGTGACACCGGCGTCTATGATCTTGTCCATGAATTCTATGGTGCACAGGTCTTTTGGGGACATGATGTACTTGTTGTCCACCACGAGCCTGTTGCCTGTCTCAAGGTCCGTGACTTCATACCCTCTCCTGCATATCTGGTAGCAGGACCCCCGGTTTGCCGATGCCCCGTATTCATGCAGGCTGAGGTAGCATTTTCCGGAGATGGCCATGCACAGTGCGCCGTGGGCAAACATCTCGATTTCCACGAGGCGGCCGGAAGGCCCTTTGATGTCCTCACGGATGATCTGTTCCTTTATCTCTTTGACCTGATGCAGATTGAGTTCCCGGGCCAGGACTATCACATCCGCAAACTGCGCATAGAACTTCAGGGATTCCACGTTGGAGATGCTCAACTGGGTGGAGATGTGGACCTCCAGCCCTATCTGCCTGGCGTATGATATCGCCGCCATGTCGGATGCGATTACGGCCGAGATGCCGGCTTCCCTTGCGGCGTCAAGAGTCTTCCTCATGTCATCGAGGTCTTCGTTGTAGAGGACGATGTTGAGGGTGAGATATGACTTGACACCGTGGCTTCTGCATATCCCGCATATCTCCTTGAGATCCTCCATCCTGAAGTTGTTTGCCGAATGGGATCTCATGTTGAGCCGTTCGACTCCGAAATATACAGAGTCGGCTCCTCCTTGAATTGCTGCCTGCAGGCATTCAAAGTTGCCCGCAGGAGCCATTATTTCCAGTTCTTTCTTTGTCATTTGTTCCTTCCGAGAAGTTTGTCGGCATATCTGTGGAGCATCTCATACTTCACCTTCCCGAGACCGATGAGACCTGCACAGTCCATGGCGGCCGCGTGCAGTCTTATGATTTCATATTTTGCATCCTCGTCCACGCCGATTGCCTCGTATATCTCTTTTGTTTTCCTGATTTTCGCATCCCTGTCCTGTTCGCTTGCGACAGGCAGTCTCATGGCGTTCAGCAATGCCATCCTCCCGTATTCCGGGGCGATGACCCCGGCCTTTTCCATCTCCGCGCTTTTCTCAAGGGCGCGTGTGAGCAGCCATGTCTTCTTGTTGTTGACGATGTCACCTCCGATTTTCTTTCCGAATACATCCTGGTCGCCGAATGTGTCAAGGTAGTCGTCCGCAATCTGGAATGCCAGCCCGAGATTGTATCCGAAATTGTACATGTTGTCGCAGACTGTCCCGTTCGCACCGGCGATGAGCGCCCCCAGTTTCGCCGAGCAGGCTATCAGCACCGCCGTCTTCAGCCCGATCATCTTCATGTACATGTCCATGGACACTTCCGGCATATCTTCGAAATCCATATCATACTGCTGTCCCTCGCATACCTGGGCTGCCGTGGTGCTGAACAGGTCCAGCACCTGCGGCAGCAACGCGGCAGGGGCCTTTGCAATCCGTCTGTAACTGTCTATGCACATCACGTCCCCCGAGAGGATTGCGGCGTTCCCGTTCCATTTCCTTGCGACTGTCGGTACTCCGCGTCTCATGTCCGCGTTGTCCATGATGTCGTCATGGATGAGGGTGAAACTGTGGAAGACTTCGATGGCTGCGGCTGGCTGCAGAATCTCTTCTGAAAAACTGTCTTTGAACATCGACCATGCCAGCAGGCAGAGTCTGGGGCGGATACGCTTGCCGCCGATGTTTATCATATATCTGAGCGGGTCGTACAGACCTGCCGGCTCTTCAGGGAATTCCAGATTGTCAAACAGTTCCTTGAGGGTATCCTCGATTTGGTTCTCGTTGATCATTTTCTTCGGTTTTATGTGGTGTCGTCAAATTGTGTAAGCCGTATTGGGCCATCAGGACAAAAATAATAAAAAAGATTAAATTTGCAGACGGAATCATCATACCAAGGCATCTCAAAATTCTGAAGATGGACACAGCGACAGTAGTGAAACATACGGGTAGCCATTACCTTCTCACAGAGCCTGAAAGATGGGACCTGTTCCCGGCTGTCCTGAGGGGCAGGATACGGCTGAAAGGCTCGTCGGCCACAAATCCTGTGGCAGTAGGGGACAAGGTGCGTTTCGAGCGGCCTTCTGGGCTGCTTCCTGGTGAGAATATGTCGGTAGAGAATCCTGCGGTCATCACCGAGGTCCTGCCGAGGAAGAACTATATCATCAGGAAATCGACCAATCTCTCACGGCAGTCGCATATCATAGCGGCCAATCTGGACAGGTCCTTCATAGTGGTGACAATGGACTATCCCGAAGTCAAGCTGCCTTTCCTTGACAGGATTCTGGTGACATGCGAAGTGTACGGGATACCGGCTGTGATAGTGGTCAACAAGATTGACCTGTATGATGCCGGGCACAAGGAGATGCTGACGGCTTTCCGCAATATCTATGAGAATGCCGGATATCAGGTGAAGGAGGTGTCCGCAGTCACGGGAGAGGGCGTGGATGAATTGAGGGAGATGTGCAGGGGCAGCCTCTCTCTCTTCTCCGGGGTGTCAGGCGTCGGGAAATCTTCTCTCATCAAGGCTCTTGACCCTTCTCTTGAGCCTAAGACAGGGGAGATTTCGGAGGCTCATCTGCAGGGGCGGCACACGACCACTTTCTATGAGATGTACCGTCTGGCGACAGGAGGATATATCATTGATACACCGGGTATCAGAGGATTCGGGCTCGTGGATGTCGCAAAGGAGGAGATTGCCCTCTACTTCCCTGAGATGCTGAAGGTTGCGGGAGAGTGCAGGTTCGCCCCGTGTACCCATACGCATGAGCCGGGATGTGCAGTCAAGGCTGCCGTGGATGCAGGAGAGATAAGTCCGGAGAGATACGAATCCTATCTGGGAATGCTGGAAGAGGAAGGGAAATACAGATAATCTGCCGAACAGGGTGAAATGGGACTCGACAAAGAGATATTGAGACTTGCCATCCCGAGTATTCTGGCCAATATCACGGTCCCGTTGGTGGGACTTGTCGATATGGCTGTTGCCGGGCATCTGGATACAGGAGATGCATTCCTGACAGCGTCATTGATAGGCGGAGTGGCAGTCGGGTCTATGCTTTTTGACCTGTTGTACTGGAATTTCGGCTTCCTCAGGGTCGGGACAGGAGGGCTCGCCGCCCAGGCGTATGGCAAGGGGGATATGCAGAAATCCGTGTCCATACTTTACAGGGCAGTCTTTCTCGCATTGCTCTGCTCCATGTTCCTGATAGCCGTGCAATGGCTTTTTGTAAAAGGGGCGTTTCTGGTGGTGGACTGCTCTCCGGAGGCGGAAATGCTGGCGACAGGATATTTTTTCATAAGGATATGGGCCGCGCCGGCCACTTTGAGCCTGATGGCATTCAAAGGCTGGTTCATAGGGATGCAGGACGGGGTCAGCCCTATGGTCACAGACATTGTGGTCAATGTGGTGAATGCTGTCGCGAGCGTGGGTCTCGCATTCGGCATCGGGCATCTGGAAGGTATCGGTTTCAACGGGATAGCATGGGGAACTGTCATAGCGCAATATTCCGGGCTTGTGTGTACGGCAGTCATATTGACGGTGAAATACAGAAGGACTGTATTCCGTCATACCGCCTTCCCTTCCCTTTCATGGCTTTTCCATGGCGGGGATTCCGGCAGTTTCTTCAGCATGAACCTCGACCTGTTCATAAGGTCGTTGTGCTTCATCGGGGTGTATATCGGATTCACGACTTTTTCAGCGCATTATGGCGACCTGGTGCTGGCGACGTCATCGGTGCTGATGAAACTGATGATGCTCTTTTCATATTTCACAGACGGATTTGCCTATGCAGGGGAGGCTTTGACCGGCAAATATATCGGCAGGAACGATATGACCCTTCTCAGAAAGACTGTCAGGCGTATTTTCATCTGGAGCATGTCCCTCGGTCTCGTCTCCATGGCTGCATACGCTATCTGGACAGAGCCTATGGTCAGTGCCATGACGAGCGACGTTTCAGTCATAGGGACGGCTTCTGACTATGTGACGTGGCTTGTGCTCATGCCTTTGGCCGGATGCGCCGCTTTCACATGGGACGGCATCTATATAGGCGCGGTGGCGGCACGGACCATGCGCAATTCCATGCTCTGGGCTACTGCCCTGTTTTTTGTCTGTTGCGGAGGGTGTCTGCTGCTCCGGGATTCGGGCGATGCCACGGTCACAGGGAAATCCGTACTGCACATCCTGTTCCTGGCGTATCTTGTCCATCTTGCCGCCAGAGCCGTGTATCTGACACTTCTATACCGCAAGTCGGTGCTGTCCAGAGTCGTGTAGGCGGGACAGGATGACGGCTGCCGTCATCTGATGCCGTAGCCTGCGAGAATCTTCATTACAGGCTTTTCGATTGATTCTGCCCATGCCTTGTAGCCCATGTCAGAAGGGTGGTTCCCGTCCACTGTGCTGTCATGGCAGCCTCCGGTGTCGGTGCTGTCCACATAGTACACATTGTCATATCTTCTGACGGCTTCGGCCATCATCTCCTCGGCGGCATCCGCCTTGGCCTGCTCGCTCCTGTCGTTCGCCGTGCTGAAATTGCGGTTCTCCCTGTAGATGCTCTTCATGAATATCAGCGGTATGTCAGGATGCGATTCCTGTATCCTTTCGATGAACGGGAAGAGCCGTTCCCTGATCATTTCCGGCCCGGGGTTGGAGAATGCGTCGAATATGATGGCATCAACATCGGCTGCAGCAAGCACGTCGGCGAAATACGGCTGCAGTTTGCAGTTGCCGCTGCATCCGAGGCTCAGCAGCTGTATTCCCGTATTGCGCATGAACTGCATCGGATAGCTCATCCCCGGGCGGCTGATGCTGATGCCTTGGGTATAACTGGAGCCGAAGATGGCTACACGGTGTCTGAACGGGGATTCAAGCGGCTTTATCCAGGCGTCTTCATCTGTCCCTATCAGGACCGAATACATCTCGCTGTATATCGGGAGATGGAGCATACACTGCTTCTCCCCCTCTGGCAGGTCCTTTATCAGGACGGTGTTTCTGCGAGAGTCGGCGGCTCCTGATGCCGCATAGATCCATTCCCCGTCTCTCATTATATACAGGTCGTATCCTCTGAGTGCGATGCCCATGGTGTTCGTCCCGTTGTTGACATATCCGTATTCGCTTTTGACAGAGACGGCTGACGAATTGGTGCTGAACAGGACTGCGAGTCCGGCAGAACATCTCACCTGCTCGTTCTCGCCCTTGGTGAAGCCTTTGAACCTGCAGGTGTCGACCCTGTGGTATGGATTCGGTGTGTCATTGAAGAGTTTGCCGATGATGTTGAGAGATGATGCCTCGGTAAATCTGAATCCGCCCTGTGCAGAGGATGCCAATGATGACAGGGCCAGGATGACGGCTGTGAACAGGAATTTTTTCATTTTTGATATGTCATGGTTATTATTGTCAAAATTCAAATTTAGGAAAAAATTAATGCTTATCCGCATTTTTTATTTTTTTATCTTTGCAGACTGTCAGGAAGGTATCCTGCCTGTAATCTTATGATCTGATGAGTCTGTACAGTTTCTACCGCATAAGCAAGCCTTCGGCGGAAAAAGTGCCTGCAGAGCAGGTAGTCGATACATATAAGAGCCTGAGGGCTAAGACTTTCTGGAGTGCTCTTGTGGCATACAGCCTCTACTATGTCTGCCGCCTGAGCCTGAGTGTGGTGAAGCAGCCGCTGATTGACGGAGAGGTGTTCACTGCGGGGCAGTTGGGTATCATCGGGTCGTCTCTCCTGTTCGTATATGCTTTCGGCAAATTCATGAACGGGTTCATTGCCGATTATTGCAATATCAGGCGTTTCATGGCTACAGGCCTGCTGGTCTCCGCTTTCGCCAATCTCCTTCTCGGAGTATCAGGGCTGTTCCTTGGCTCATCAGGGGCTTCGTCGGCCGTATTTTTTGTCCTTTTTGCCGTGCTGTGGGGCATCAACGGCTGGGTGCAGTCAATGGGCTCTCCTCCCGGCATCATCAGCCTGTCCCGATGGTTTCCGCTGTCGAAGAGAGGGACATACTACAGTTTCTTCAGTTCAAGTCCGTATCTTGGTGAGTTCCTGTCATTTATCATGGTGGGACTCGTGGTCGGCGCATTCGGCTGGCAGTACGGGTTCATCTTCGCTTCCTTCGGCGGCTTCATCGGGGCTGCGATAATCCTCATTTTCGTGAGCGACACCCCTGAGAGCAAGGGACTTCCATCGGTGCAGGAACTTTCCGGCGAGGATGTCCGGAAAGAGGACACCATGAAGACATTCCAGATACAGAAGACCGTGCTGAGGCATCCCGGTATCTGGATAATCGCGGCATCAAGTGCATTTGTCTATATAGCGAAATATGCGATTGCAGGCTGGGGAGTGCTTTTCCTGCAGAAGCAGAAGGACTTCTCTCTTGAGTCAGCCACACAGATAATCGCCTTTTCGGCCTTCTTCGGAGTGTTGGGGACTGTGCTTGCCGGGTGGCTTTCCGACAGGGTGTTCAGAGGCAGCAGGATTGTGCCGGTGCTCATTTCGGGGGTATTCAGTTTTCTTGCCCTTGCCCTGTTCCTGTTTGCAGAAGGGGGATTCATGGCAAATGTGATGTATGTCTCTCTTTTCAGTCTTGCCGTCGGGGTGCTCTACTGTCTTGTGGCCGGGGTGATGGCCATGGACATAGTGCCGCGGAAGGCGACAGGAGCGGCTCTCGGAATAGTGGGCATATCGAGCTATGTGGCGGCGGGCATCCAGGACATTGCAAGCGGATATCTTATACAAGGCTATACAAAAGGGGCAGAGGACATCAGCACGGCGGTATATGATTTCACGCCGGTCTCGCTCTTCTGGCTTTTTGCGATGCTGGTCGCATTTATCCTTCCTGTCATAGCCTGGAAAAAGATGAAATCCTGATCGCTGTCTCAGGACAGAAATATTATAACCGAATTGAACTGCCATGAAATTGATAACACGCATCAAGTACCACACTGTCTGGGGAGAGGATCTTCTTGTCAGGACAGGCGACCGTCTCATACCCATGAAATATCTTCCCGGCGACATCTGGACAGGGACTTTGGACCGCATCAAGGCCGGACAGGAGTACCGCTACGAAGTACATCAGGGAGGATTCTGCATAAGGCGGGAGTGGGGCAGCCACACTGTCCCGTCCGGCAGGGTCGTCATGGAGACTGAGGATACGTGGTCGGATGTCCCTTCCGCTCTGCCCCTGCATTCCGCACCGTTCCGGAGCGGGGTTTTTTCTGCCGCTGAGGGCAAGGTGTGGAAGGCGGCGGGAACGGCAATCCCGGTATTCTCGCTCAGAACCCGGACCAGTTTCGGAGTAGGGGAGTTCAACGACCTCAAGACGCTTGCAGACTGGGCAGCGATGACGGGTCAGAAAATCATACAGCTCCTCCCTGTCAATGACACGACAATGACAGGCACATGGACTGACTCCTATCCGTACAGCGCCAATTCGAGTTTCGCGCTGCATCCCCAGTTCATACATCTTCCTGCTGCAGGGGCTGAGGAGGACGATGAGTACCTGAGGCTGAAAAACGAACTGGAAGCCCTGCCGGAAATGGACTACGAGAGAGTGAATGATGCCAAGCGGAAGATTCTCAGAAAGATATTTGCAGCGAAGGGCAGAAAGGTGCTCGCCTCGGCGGGATACCGGAGGTTTGTGAAGGAAAATGCGGAGTGGCTGCTGCCGTATGCTGCGTTCTGTACGTTGAGGGATGAGTTCGGAACGGCGGATTTCTCCAGATGGAAGAGAGGGGATGCAGAAGACTTCTCCAACTATGACAAGGATAAGGTGGGGGAATATGCGGCTGCCCATAAGAAAGATATTGACTATCACTGTTTTGTTCAGTACAATCTGCATGTCCAGTTGCTTGAGGCGAGGGATTATGCCCATTCAAAAGGCGTTGTGTTCAAGGGTGACCTTCCGATAGGGATAAGCCGCACAAGTGCCGATGCCTGGGTCAACCGCAGCCTTTTCCATATCGATTCCCAGGCCGGGGCACCGCCTGATGCTTTTTCTACGGAGGGGCAGAACTGGGGATTTCCTACGTATGACTGGGAAAGGATGTCCAGGGACGGGTACTCATGGTGGAAATCCCGTCTGAGAAAGATGTCAGAGTATTTTGATGCGTTCAGGATTGACCACATTCTCGGGTTTTTCCGTATATGGGAGATACCTATGGATGCCGTACACGGTCTTCTGGGCCATTTCAATCCTGCCCTGCCGTATTCTGCGGAGGAGTTGTCGGCATTCGGGTTTGATATGACATCCGGCAGATATTCAGAACCGTATATAGATGCTTATCTGTGGGACGGGGTGTTCGGACGCCTTGCCGGGGATGCCAGGAGGAAATGCCTTGCGGACGGTCGTCTGAAAGCGGCATATTCCACTCAGAGAAAGGTACTTGCGAAGTTCCCCGGACAGGATGAGGATTCAAAGGTGATGCGGGACGGACTGATGCATATCATCGACAATGTGCTTTTTGTTCCCGACCCGAGGAGAAAGGGATACTGGCATCCGCGTATCGCAGCCCAGTACACCTACAGTTACGGGCTTCTTGACGAGTACAGGCGCAGGGCGTTTGACCGGCTGTATGATGACTTCTTCTATCACAGGCACAATTCCTTCTGGAAGGAGTCCGCGATGAAGAAACTGCCTGAACTCCTGTCAGCGACAGGGATGCTCGCCTGCGGAGAGGACCTGGGCATGATCCCGGATTGTGTCCCTGAGGTCATGAAGGAATATCAGATTCTGTCTCTTGAGATACAGCGCATGCCTAAGGACCCTTCGGAGACGTTTGCCGATCCGGCACATTATCCTTATTATTCCGTGTGTGCCACTTCTACCCACGACATGAACCCTCTCAGGGCATGGTGGGAGGAAGACAGGGCCGTGACGGCGAAGTTCTGGCATGAAGTGCTTGGCGGACAGGGTGACGCGCCTTGGTATTGCGAGCCTTGGATCTGCCGCCGCATATTGGAGGCGCATCTTGCGTCACCTGCCATGCTGGCAGTCATTCCTCTTCAGGACTGGCTTTCGGTTGACGGGGCTATCAGACTTGAGAATCCTGCGGGGGAACGTATAAACGTGCCGTCAATTCCTCAATACTACTGGCGTTACAGGATGCATCTGACTCTTGAGGACCTTATGTCCCGGGACGGATTCAATGCCGCTGTAAGGGAGATGATAGCCGCATCAGGACGATAGGGATTTCATAATATGGTGAAAATGACAGCAGACCGTCTTGTTCCAGGCTCATGGCAGGTGACGGCTGATACGGAATCAATTCCTGACGCGGCTGGGCAGTTGTCCCGGGTGGAGCCTCTTTCGTGGTGGACCGGGATGAGGACGCCTCTCCGGCTGCTTGTGTCCGGAGACGGCATTTCATCGTATGATGTCCACGTAAGTGGCGGGAAAGGAGTTGAGGTGAGTGCCGTACATCAGGCTGACAGCCCGGACTTCCTTTTCGTGGATGTGTCGGTGTCTCCTGATGCCGTCCCGGGAACATATTGGCTGGTATTCAGCAAGGACGGGGATAGTTTCAGGTATCCTTACGAGATTGCCGGGCGTCGTGCATGCTCTGCCGGACGCAAAAGTTTCACGACAGCTGACATGATATATCTGATCATGCCTGACAGGTTTGCCAACGGGGATCCGTCTAATGACGCGACAGATGACACTGTCGAGAAACCTGCACGGGAAGACTTCTTCGGCCGTCACGGAGGAGATATCCAGGGTATCATTGACCATCTGGACTATATTGCCGACCTCGGAGCCACAGCCATCTGGTGCACACCTCTTCTGCTTGACAACGAGCCAGAAGGCTCATATCACGGCTATGCCTGCTCGGACTATTATCATATAGATCCCCGGTTCGGCTCTAATGAACTGTATCGCGAATTTGTGGACAAGGCTCACAGTAAGGGACTTAAGGTCATAATGGACGTGGTCACCAACCATTGCGGCAGTGCGCACTGGTGGATGAGGAATCTCCCTTTCAAGGACTGGATCCATGTGTTCCCTGAATATACAGGTACGAATGTCTGTTTTTCTGCCAATATGGATCCGAACGCCTCAAGATATGACCTCAATCTGCAGGAAAGCGGCTGGTTCGTGCCTTCGATGCCGGATATGAACCTCGACAACCCCTATGTGCTCGATTATTTCAAGCAGTGGGCCGTGTGGTGGATAGAATATTCAGGTATTGACGGCTTGAGGGTGGACACTTATCCTTACAACGAGAAGAATCCGATGAGCAGGTGGTGTGCCGCCATACTTGAAGAATACCCGGACTTCAATATTGTAGGGGAGTGCTGGACATCGTCGATTCCTCAGCTGGCCTATTGGCAGGGCGGCAACGCCAACAGGGACGGATTTGACTCTCATCTGCCGTCCATCATGGATTTCCCGCTGCAGGAAGCCATCCGGAAAGGAGTGCCGACGGATTCCCGGACATGGGGAGAGGGGATGACCAGGATATATGACTGCCTGTCGCATGACTTTGTGTATCATGATCTTTCCCGGATGATGATTTTCCCGGGCAACCATGACACTGACCGTATAGGGGATGTGCTGAATCACAATGCCGACAGGCACAAGATAGTGATGGCGATGATGGCCACCATGCGCGGTATACCGCAGATTCTTTACGGGGATGAGATGATGTTCGTGTCACGTGACAGGTCCAAGGGGCATGGCGGGCTGCGTGTGGACTTCCCGGGAGGATGGGCAGGTGACCCGCAGGATTTCTTTTCTGCAGAGGGGCGGGCTGCAGCCGTTACGGGTACGGACGGGAAACCCGTGCCGGAAGGGCAGATTGCCGCCCTGCATGACTACACCAGACGGCTTTTCCGTTGGAGAAAGGACAAGAAGGTGATACATGACGGCAGGACAATACATTTCCTCAGCAGGGATAATACCTATGCGTATTTCCGCTATGACGATACGGATGCGGTGTTTGTCTACATCAACAATTCCCGGGGGAAGAAGCACATCCCGTGGTCTCATTATGCCGAGATAGCCAGGAGTCTGCACGACGGGATGGATGTGATTACAGGTGAGCCTGTGGAAGTGTCGGACTCCACTGTCGTCGGTCCCCGACAGGTGCTCGTGGTCGAATACCGCCGGCAGCCATAGCAGGTTGTCATCTCTTGACTGGAACCGTTCCTGTTATTTCGGCGCTATCCTGTACAGGAAGCCTGCAATTATCGCGAAAAGGATGTTCGGCACCCACAGGGCAATGCCCGGCGGAAGGAAATCCGTGTAGACGAACATCTGGCTGAATCTCAGGAAGAGAATGTATGAGAAACTCAATGCGATGCCGATGCCGATATTCCATCCGATGCCTCCCCGCCGCTTCTTTGAAGAGAGGGCGACACCCATTATCGTCAGTATGAATGCGGAGAACGGCAGGGCAAATCTCGTATGCTTCTCGATGAGCGCCACTTTCACGTTCTCATCTCCTCTCATCTTCTGGATGGAGATGAGTTCGTTGAGCCGTTCGTATGACAGGGTCTCCACTGCTCCTTTCTGGATGTAGAGGTCATTGACCGAGAGGTCTATCACGGTGTCCAGGGTGGCTCCGCTGCGGACATGGTCTTCGAGAGCCGTGGAATAGTCCCTGATGAAATATTTCCGGAGATTCCAGCAGCCACGGGTACTGTCCCATACGGCTGTCTCTGCAGAAAGTTTCGATACAAGCCTGTTGTCCCTTACCTTTTCAAGGGTGAACCGGTATGCGGTGTTGTTCCAGGAACTGAAGGACTCGACATAGACAAACTCACCGGGGGAGATCTGATAGTGTATGTCTCTCACGGTGGTCTTGTTATGGCCTTTGATATATTTCTCCTCGAACTTTACCCTTATCTCGTTGGACGTGGGTATCACGAACAGGTTCAGCCCCAGTGAGAACAATGCGATGAAGGCCGCTGAGATGATATACGGCACCATCATCCTGTGGAAACTGATGCCGCAGGAGAGGATGGCCACAATCTCGGAGTTGGAAGCCATCTTGGATGTGAAGAAGATCACCGTTATGAATACGAACAGAGGGCTGAACATATTCATGAAATACGGGATGAAATTCAGATAATAGTCAAATATGATGGCTTTCAACGGGGCCTCGTTGCTCACAAAATCGTCGATTTTCTCGCTGATGTCGAATATGATCACGATTCCGATGATAAGCAGCAGGGCAATGAAGAAAGTGAATATGAATTTCTTGATTATATACAGATCAAGCAGTCTCGGTTTGAGTTCCATCGCCTGTTCGTTTAAAGTCTTGTCATTATTCTCCTTACCGTCTCATCCTTCCACGACCTGAAATCCCCGGCCTTGATGTGCAGCCTGGCCTGGCGGACAAGCTCGAGATAAAATGCGAGGTTGTGCTCACTGGCAATCTGCCCTGCAAAAATCTCCTTGGCGACAAAGAGGTGGCGCAGGTATGCCTTGCTGTATGTCCTGTCAACAAAGGAAGTGCCTTTCGGGTCAATAGGGGAGAAGTCATCCGCCCATTTCTGATTCTTCATGTTCATGATGCCGTCCCATGTGAAAAGCATCCCGTTGCGTCCGTTCCTTGTGGGCATGACGCAGTCGAACATATCCACTCCTCTTGCGATTCCCTCCAGTATATTCGCAGGCGTGCCGACTCCCATCAGGTATCTCGGTCTGTCGTCCGGCAGTATCGGGCACACTGTTTCCAGCATCTCGTACATCTGCTCCGTCGTCTCTCCCACGGACAGTCCGCCTATTGCATAGCCTTCCCTGTCGAAAGAAGCCGCATGCTCGGCCGCCTCGCGCCTCAGATCCGGGTAGACACACCCCTGCACAATGGGGAAGAATGTCTGGGAATAGCCGTAAAGAGGCTCGGTGCTGTCAAAATGCCTGATGCATCGCTCAAGCCATGACTTTGTGAGATTCAGTGACTTGCGGGCATAGTCCCATGTGGCGTCCCCGGGAGTGCACTCATCGAGTGCCATGATGATGTCGCCTCCGATCACACGCTGCGTGTCCACGTTGTTTTCCGGGGTGAACACATGTCTTGACCCGTCGATATGTGACCGGAATGTACATCCGTCAGGGGTCAGTTTCCTGATGGGGGACAATGAGAACACCTGGAAGCCGCCGCTGTCAGTCAGTATCGGGCGGTCCCATGAGATGAACTTGTGCAGCCCGCCGGCGGCCCTCAGTATCTCAAGGCCGGGACGCAGATACAGGTGATAGGTGTTGCCGAGAATGATTTCGGCCCCGATATCCTCTTTCAGATCCCTATGATATATGCCTTTCACCGAGCCGACTGTGCCGACAGGCATGAATATGGGGGTCTCGATGGTCCCGTGGTCGGTGGTGATGACACCGCATCGTGCGCTTGACTGCGGGTCGGCATCTGTCTTGACGAATTTCATCCCTATAATTCCCTTTTACACAAGTTTCAGGCGTCAAAGATAAGAAGAATCTGCCGGAATTGCCTCAAAAATCGCCTCCAGATTCCAAAAGTTGATAAATACTGTTATCTTTGTCAGGTTATAACCACAATAATCCAATATGAAAAACAGATCTGTTCGGCTGAGGCTGATAATAATGAATTTCCTGCAGTTCGCCATCTGGGGCGCATATCTCACTTCAATGGGCAATTATCTCGGAAAGGCAGGACTCGGTACAAATATCGGATGGTTCTATTCGATGCAAGGCATAGTGTCGATTTTCATGCCTGCCCTCATCGGCATTCTCGCCGACAAGGTCATGCCTGCACAGAAGGCTCTCAGCCTCTGTCACGGGATAGCCGGCATAGCGATGCTTGCGGCAGGATATTACGGGATGACGGCAGGCGAATATGTCGAATTCGGCATACTCTTCCCTCTGTATTCGGTGAGTGTGGCTTTCTTCATGCCGACAATCGCACTTTCCAACTCAGTGGCGTATACAATCCTTGAAGACAACGGGTATGATACGGTCAAGGATTTCCCTCCTATCAGGGTGTTCGGCACCATCGGCTTCATCTGCAGCATGCTCTTCGTCAATTTCATGCGTGACGGGGACGGGGTGCAGTTCCAGGCTACATACAACCAGTTCCTGACATCGGGTATACTCGGTCTTGTCCTCATGCTCTATGCTTTCACGCTGCCGAACTGCCCTGTCAAGGTGTCAAAAGAAAGCAAAGGGCTGACCGATGCCCTCGGACTGAAGGCTTTCACCCTGTTCAAGGACAAGAATATGGCCATATTCTTCATCTTCTCGATGATGCTCGGTGTGGCTCTCCAGATAACGAACGGATATGCCAACCCGTTCATAACCAGTTTCAAGGCCATGCCTGAATTTGCCGGCACGTTCGGGGCAGAGAATGCCAATGCCCTCATCTCCATATCACAGGTGTCAGAGACTCTCGGGATATTGCTGATACCGTTCGCGATGAAAAAATTCGGCATCAAGAATGTCATGCTTATAGCGATGGTGGCTTGGGTGTTCAGATTCGGCCTGTTCGGGATAGGGAATCCCGGCTCGGGGGTATGGATGTTCATCCTCTCGATGATAGTCTACGGAGTGGCTTTCGACTTTTTCAACATATCAGGCTCTCTCTTTGTCAATGAAAGGACAAGCGAAGATATAAGATCAAGCGCGCAGGGCCTGTTCATGCTCATGACCAACGGCATAGGGGCCTCGATAGGCATGATAGGCGCCCAGGCTGTCGTCAACCATTTCACCCATTCTGTAGAAGTGGACGGGATAAACTATACCGTCGGCAACTGGAGCGCGGCATGGTTCATTTTTGCAGGGTATGCCCTGCTGGTGGCCATACTGTTTGCACTGGTATTCAAGAATCCTGACAAAAAGACTCTCAGGAAAGCATAGGGCCAAGCCCGAGTTTCTTCATCAGGGCGTCAGGCTCAGGGTCGCGTCCCATGAAGTTGCGGTACAGTACAGCCGGATCTTCCGTATCACCCTTGGAAAGGATGTTCTCGCGGAAGGATGCGGCTGTCTCCTTGTTGAAGATGCCGTTGTTCTTGAATCTTGAAAAGGCATCAGCCTCAAGGACTTCTGCCCATTTGTACGAGTAGTATCCGGCGGCATACCCTCCTGAAAATATGTGTCCGAACGATGTGGATATGGCTGTTCCCGGTACACGCGGCAGGACTGCTGTCCCGTCAAGTGCATCCTGCTCGAAAGCCTGCACATCAATGCTCTCCGGTACGGATTCCATGCTGTGCCATGCCATGTCAAGTATCCCGAACTGCAGTTGTCTCACCTGCTGGTATCCCGCCAGATAATTCTTCGCGGCGATTATTCTGTCAATCAGTTCCGCAGGTATCTGACTCCCGTTCCTGTAGTCCCTGGCGAACGAGTCAAGGTATTCAGGCTCGTATGCCCAGTTCTCCATGATCTGCGAAGGGAGTTCGACGAAATCCCTTGCCACATTGGTGCCTGTAAGAGACGGGTATCTGCCTTCGGCCATGATGCCATGCAGGGCATGCCCGAACTCGTGCAGGAATGTGGTGAGTTCGGAATGAGTGAGCAGTGACGGTGTCTCTCCGGCAGGCTTGGTGAAGTTGGTGACAATGCTTATGAACGGCCGCTCCTCAATCCCGTTCCTTATGCACTGGCCGCGGAACTCCGTCATCCATGCTCCGCCTCTCTTGCTTGCCCTCGGGAAGAAATCCGCATAGAACAGGGCCAGATGTCTGCCGTCGCTGTCTGTCACATCGAACACCTTCACATCTTTGTGATAGACCGGGAGGTCATCTCTCTCAAGGAAATGGAGACCGTACAGCCTCTCCGCCAGCCTCAAGACAGCACCGATACAGTCTTCCAGTCTGAAATACGGCTTCAGCATCTCCTCGTTGAGAGAGAACTTCGTCTCCTGGTAGCGTTCTGCCCAATATGAGAAGTCCCATGGCTGGAGTTCCTGTCCTTCAAATCCGTTCTCTCTTGCAAAAGCCGTGATTTCAGATATTTCCTTCTCGGCATACGGCAAGGTCGGTGTGAGAAGTCCCGAGAGGAACCTGTCGACATTCGTCCTGCTTTTGGCCATCCTGTCCTCAAGTGCATAGTCGGCATAGGTGCCGTAGCCGAGCAGCCCGGCAGTCAGACGCCGCAGTTCCGCGATGCGCCTTACTATAGACGAGTTGTCATGCTCCCCTCCGAATGCCCTTGTGCTCTGGGCCATGTACATCCTGCGTCTCAGATCCCTGTTGCTGCAGAATTTCATGAACGGGCTGTAGCTCGGGTATTCCAATGTGTAGACATACCCCTCAAGCCCTTTCTCTTCCGCAGCCGACCGGCCCATGTCTCTGACATATCCCGGCAGCCCGTCCAGATCCTGTTCATCGTCAAGATGCAGGAAGAATGCATTTGTGGCCTCAAGGACATTCTTCCCGAACTGCAGCGACAGCAGCGACAGTTCTTCCATATATTTGCTGTACACCGCCTTTTCATCAGGGCCAAGTGCCGCCCCGCTTCTTGTGAAGGCCTTGTAGGTGTTCTCCAGCAGCCTCATCCTGTCCTTTTCAAGGCAGAGCCTGTCTCTCTGCTCATATACGGCTTTCACCCGTTCAAACAGCCTCTCGTTCAGCGAGACATACATCGAGTATTCGGTCAGCATCGGGGATACTTCCTCCGCTATGGCCTGCATGGTGTCATCCGTGTCCGCCTCCAGGAGATTGAAGAAGATGTCAGACACTCTGTCCAGTGTCCTGCCGCAGAATTCAAGGGCTTCAATCGTGTTTCCGAAATCCGCCGGGGCGGGGTTGTCCGTTATTGCATCTATCTCTGCCTTGGCTTCCTTGATTCCGGCCTTGAAGGCAGGCAGATAGTGCTCTTTTCTTATCTTGTCGAACTCCGGTGCCCCGAACGGCAGCGGGGACTCCGTCAGAAACGGGTTATATGTGTCTTCCATAAATATGTCATTTTGATCCAGGGTGCGAATGTACTGAATTTTTTTCTGAAATGTCAGCATCCAGCATCGCCTGTACCCTTGAAATCGAGCAGATCCGTGTCGGGGTCAGGATATACCTTATGTCAAAGCAGCAGTATTCGTCGTGCCTGCGGATCTTCCTGTACGATGTGGAATAGTCCACATTGAATCCCAGGTGCTTCATGTCCACCAGGTCAATGGAGTCTATGCCGAGTTTCAGCATCCTGTCCAGAATGCCGTGGTTCTTTTCGAGGGCATTGATTACCTTCAGTTTCGTGTTGCGGCTGTTCCTGGCTTTTCTGTTGTGGTATGCGTTCTTGCAGTTCTTGCTGCAGAACTTCCTGTCCGGCCTTCCGTAGTGTATCTCATCCCCGCATTCAAGACATACGGCGGCCTTGTGCCCCTCTTCCGGTCTGTATTCCATAAGTGTCATCTGTTGGTCGCGCCAAAAATGTGAATGTCTCCTGTCTTTCCCAAATCAATGTGGTGAAAATCCAGTATTTCAGGAAAAATATTTCTCTTTTTGAAGAAACGTAAATTTTTCTTTCCCGTTTTTCTTTTTTTTGACAACCTTACCCCGGAAATATTGCAGGCCGTGAAAAATCATGAATCGTAAAAAACAGAAAAATCAAGTTCAAAAAACAGAAAAATCCGGTTTCCGCTATTTCCTGAATGATATTTTCTTATCTACTTTGCGCTACCCTGCAGAGTGCGCACGACTGAGGGGACAGGACAATTAAAAAATCAGATTATGGAACAGTTGAACAGAATCGAATTGAGAGGGAATGTGGGGAACATCAGAATTTCCGCAGCAGGCAGCGGTCAGGTGGCAAGGATGTCGCTTGCAACCAATTTCATGTACAAGAACCGTGACGGGGAGGCCGTCGTGGAGACCACGTGGCACAATATCGTCGCCTGGAGCGGCAAAGGGATGCCGGACTTCAACAGGATCGGAAAAGGGACGCCGCTGTATGTCTGCGGCAGGCTCAAATCCTCCAGATACACCGGGAGCGATGGGGCTGAAAAGCAGATATATGAAGTAATTGCCTCCAAGATCACAATAGAGGCTCCTGCAGAATAGCAGATTGTCCCGGGCCCACGGAACCGTGCCGACGTATTTCCTGTCGAAGGTGGCGGGACCGGGACTTCTCTTTGGTTGCGGATTGTGGCCGCCGGTGTCGCGGGGCGTGTGCCCGTTGGCAAAATAAAATTGAATTATTAAAAATATCAATTATCTTTGCGGGCGGAAATTACAGAGGTAACACAAACTGACGATTTATGGAAATCAGAGAGAAATTCAAAGACGGCGCATGGAGCCGTAAAATCGATGTGTCAGATTTTGTCTACAGGAACATTACCCCATATACTGGGGATGCTTCTTTCCTGAAAGGACCGTCCGAGAGGACAAAGAAACTTTGGAACGAATGTCTTGTCGCCCTTGAGGAGGAGCGGAAGAACAACGGCATACGTTCAATCGATGCAAAGACTATCTCGACTATCACATCCCACAAGGCAGGCTACATTGACCGCGACAACGAACTTATCGTAGGTCTCCAGACAGACGAGCTTCTCAAGAGAGCCATCAAGCCTTTCGGAGGTTACAAGGTGGTTGAGAAAGCCTGCAAGGAAAACGGGGTTGAACTTGACCCGCAGGTAAAGGAAATCTTCACGCACTACCGCAAGACCCACAACGACGGAGTGTTTGACGTATATACAGAGGAAATCAGAAGATTCAGGTCTCTCGGCTTCCTCACAGGTCTTCCTGACAACTATTCAAGAGGCCGTATAATCGGAGACTACCGCAGGCTCGCTCTCTATGGTGCTGACAGGCTCATCGAAGCGAAGAAGGAGGATCTCCACAATCTTACAGGCCCTATGACAGAGGCCAGGATAAGGCTGAGGGAAGAGGTGTCGGAGCAGATTAAGGCCCTCAATGAGATCAAGATTATGGGCTCGTACTATGACCTTGACCTTTCAAGACCGGCCTTGAATGCCCATGAGGCAGTACAGTGGGTGTATATGGCTTATCTTGCCGCTGTGAAGGAACAGGACGGGGCTGCAATGTCTCTTGGCAATGTGTCGTCATTCCTTGACATCTACATCCAGTATGACCTTGACCATGGTGTCATCGATGAAAGTTATGCACAGGAGCTCATCGACCAGTTCGTGATGAAACTCAGGATGGTGAGACACCTTAGGATGCAGTCTTACAACGACATTTTCGCAGGCGATCCTACCTGGGTCACTGAGTCCATAGGAGGCCGCTTCAATGACGGCAAGGTCAAAGTGACCAAGACTTCGTTCAGGTTCCTCCAGACCCTTTATAATCTCGGTCCTGCACCGGAGCCTAACATGACTGTGCTCTGGAGTCCGGATCTCCCTGAGGGATTCAAGGCTTTCTGCGCCAAGGTGTCGGTGGATACAAGTTCGATACAGTATGAGAATGATGACCTCATGCGCCATGTCCGCAGTTGTGATGACTATGGTATAGCATGCTGCGTATCGTACCAGGCCATAGGAAAGGCAATCCAGTTCTTCGGTGCCCGTGCCAATCTTGCCAAGGCTCTCCTGCTGGCCATCAACGGCGGACGCTGTGAGAATACGGGAACTCTCATGGTGGAAGGCATCGAGCCTCTCAAGAGCGATGTCCTCGACTTCGAGGAAGTTCTGACCAACTACAAGAAAGTGCTGCATGAAGTGGCAAGGGTGTACAACGAAGCGATGAACATCATCCACTATATGCATGACAAATACGACTATGAACGCTCCCAGATGGCATTCATAGATACCAATCCTGACATCAATCTCGCATACGGTGTGGCAGGGCTTTCAATTGCCGTTGACTCGCTTTCGGCCATCAAATACGCCAAAGTGACTGCACACCGAAACGCTGATGGTCTGACAGACGGATTTGACATACAGGGAGAGTATCCTTGCTTCGGAAACGACAACGACAAAGTCGATTCTCTTGCCGTGGATCTCGTGCACTTCTTCAGCAAGGAACTCGGCAAGCTTCCTATCTACAAGAACGCAATGCCTACCCTCTCTCTCCTGACCATCACTTCAAACGTCATGTACGGCAAGAAGACAGGTGCCACACCTGACGGAAGAGCCAAAGGAGTGGCATTTGCTCCTGGTGCGAACCCTATGCACGGCCGTGACAGCCATGGAGCAATCGCCTCCCTCAGTTCTGTAGCCAAACTTGACTATCACGATGCAATGGACGGTATCAGCAACACATTCTCCATCGTGCCTAAGTCTCTCGGCCCTACAAATGAGGAAAGAGTTGAAAACCTCATCACGATGATGGACGGCTACTTTACCAAGGGTGCGCATCACCTCAATGTCAACGTCCTCAACCGTGAGATGCTTGAAGATGCCATGGAGCATCCTGAAAATTATCCTCAGCTGACCATAAGGGTTTCCGGCTACGCAGTGAACTTCACCAAGTTGAGCAGGGAGCATCAGTTGGAGGTGATAGCGCGGACGTTCCACCACTCCATGTAAAATTTAAAAAATGAGAGGATGACTGCGTTGGACTTGACTTGCGGTCCTCACAACCTCCAGGTTGCTCCGGTCCTCAGTACTGCGTCCGCCTTGTCCTCCCTCATTTTTTGAAATTTTCGGATTCTCTTTTTTGGAATTTTCGGATTCTCATTTTTTTGAAATTTTCGAAGTTTCAGAGCGACAATCTTGGAAATTTCGGATTTAATATCTGACGGCAATGGGAAAGGACGAGTCGAGACAGGTGTTGAGTGTACATTCATACGAATCCATGGGTACTTATGACGGCCCCGGGTTGAGGCTGGTGGTCTTTTTGCAGGGATGCCCGTTCAGATGTCTTTATTGTGCCAATCCCGACACTATCCCGTTTGAAGGCGGGACAGAGACTGACATCAATGAGATAGTGGATATGGCCGTAAGACAGAAGCCGTTTTTCGGGAAGCGCGGAGGCGTGACTTTCTCAGGAGGCGAACCGACTCTCCAGGCGAAGGCTCTGATCCCGCTTGTCAGGCAGCTGCATGAGAACGGTATCAATGTGTGCCTTGACACTAACGGCGGCATCTGGAACAGCGATGTCGAGGAACTGCTCGGTCTGGTCGACCTGGTCTTGCTCGATGTCAAGGAATTCAATCCTGCAAGACATGAGGCATTGACCGGCAGGAGCAATGCGCAGACCCTCAGGACAGCCGCATGGCTGGAGGAGCATGGCCGCCCGTTCTGGCTCAGATATGTGCTTGTCCCTGGATACAGCGACTTTGAGGAAGATATCAGGGCTCTTGGCTCTCATTTCGGATGTGGTACTGTCGCCGGAGACGCGGAAGGCAGGGAGCCGTCCTATAAAATGATACAGAGAGTCGAGATACTCCCGTATCATACCCTTGGCGTCAACAAATACGAAGCCCTCGGCCAGGAATACAGGCTCAAGGATGTTCCTGTCAACACCAAAGAGCAGCTGTCCCGGGCCGAGGCACTTTTCAACGAATATTTCGACTGTGTAGTATTGAACTGAGTCCCGTCAGTCGACGAATGTGCACCAGCCGAAAGGATCTTCAATCTCTCCGAACTGGATGCCGGTGATCATCTTGTAGAGCCTGAGGCTTTTTGCACCGCATTCCTTGCTGGAGCCGAATCTGTACGAAGTCACCTGGTCAGACTCAAGGCATGGCCTGTCATCTATCTGGTAGACAGGTGTTATGACAACAGCCGTACCACATTCGCCCGTCTCTTCGAAGTCAGCCAGTTCTTCTACAGTGACCTTTCTTCTCTCCACCTCCATTCCGCAATATTTCGCTGCCACCTCAAGAGACTTGTTGGTGATTGACGGGAGGATGGAGTCCGATTTCGGAGTGATGTATGTGTTACCTTTTATTGCGAAGAAATTGGATGAATTGAATTCGTCTATGTATTTCTTCTCGGCGGGATCAAGATAGAGCACCGCCTTGTATCCGAGTTTGTGGGCGAGGTTGTACGAGTATAGCGAAGCCGCATAGTTGCCGCCGAGCTTGTAGCATCCGCACCCGTTAGGCGCGGCCCTGTCGTAATTCCTGGCGATGACCACATTGATAGGTTCGAGATTCCCTCCTGTATATGCCCCTACAGGCGAGCAGAGCATCATGAACAGGCATTCTTTTGACGAGTTTACGCCGAGCTGCGGGTTTGTCCCGATAAGGGTAGGCCTGAGATAAAGTGATGCGAATGTGCCGTATGGCGGAAGGAAATCCAGATTCTCCTTCACAGAACGGATGCACATGTCGATGAACATTTCTGTAGACGGGGCGGCAATTCCCAGGAAGTTTGCCGAACGTTGCAGACGTGCGGCATTCTCCTCCGGCCTGAACAATCTGACTTTGCCGTCTTTTCCCTTGAATGCCTTCAACCCCTCGAAACATTCGATGCTGTAATGGAGAGAGCCGGCGAATGAACTGAGTGTGATGTGGTCATCTGTAAGACTCTCCACCTCGCCCCATTTGCCGTCTTTGTAACTGCACACCAGAATGGTATTTGTTTTCGTGTACGAGAAAGTGAGTTTTGTCCAGTCTATATTTGCCATGATATCTATGATTAAATCAGTATTTCAAATAATTTATTGTTGTTGTTGATGTACTCGTAGGTGATGTGGTGCTCGTCCATCCTCTTTATCAGGGAGTCGTAGCCGCTCTTGTCTGCAACTTCAATGCCTACGAGGGCAGGTCCCTCTTCCTTGTTGGTCTTTTTGATGTACTGGATATACACAAGATCGTCTGACGGTCCGATCACGTCCCTTACAAACGACAGGATGGCTCCGGACTTCTGCGGGAAGGTAATCAGGAAATAATGCTTCAGACCCTCGTAGATAAGGGACTTCTCCCTGATTTCCTCCATTCTCGTGATGTCGTTGTTGCTTCCGCTCACGATGCAGACGGCTTTCTTCCCCTTGATCTTGTCAGCATAGAACCGTAGAGCGGCAATCGAAAGCGCACCGGCAGGCTCGACTACGACAGCACTCTTGTTGTACATGTCGATGATGGTGGTACAGACCGCCCCTTCCGGTACGACGACTATGTCATCAAGCACCTGTCGGCAGATTTCGTATGTGTATTCCCCGGCTTTCTTTACGGCCGCTCCGTCCACGAACTTGTCGATATGGTCCAGATCCACTATCTCACCCCTCTCGATTGCCGTCTTCATGCACGGTGCCCCTGCAGGCTCGACGCCGATGAGTTTCACCCCGGGCCAGATCTGCCGCAGGTAGGCTCCTGTCCCTGAAGCCAGCCCGCCTCCGCCGATAGGGATGAACACATAGTCGGCAGGCTCCTTCATCTGTCTTGATATCTCCAGTCCGATAGTGCCCTGTCCCTCGATGATTTTAGGGTCGTCGAACGGAGGAATGAATGTCTGCCCCGTCTCCTTGGCATAATTGATGGCTGCCTTGTTGGCTGCATCGAACGTGTCCCCGGTCAGCACTATCCTGATATGTTCCTTGCCGAACATCCTCACCTGCTCGATTTTCTGCTTGGGAGTGGTTGTAGGCATATATATGGAGCCTGTGATATGGAGTTTGTTGCATGACAGGGCGACTCCCTGCGCGTGGTTTCCCGCGCTTGCGCAGACTATCCCGTTTTTCAACGCTTCCGGAGACAGTGAGCGGATCATGTTGTATGCCCCCCTTATCTTGTAGGATCTGACAATCTGCAGGTCCTCTCTCTTCAGGAAGATGTCGGCATTATATTTTTCTGAAAGGTTTCCGTCTCTGTTTATAGGTGTGGGTTCGAGGATTTCCCCGAGCACCTTTGCTGCCGCCTCTATGTCCTTGACGGCCGGAAAATACTTTGTTTCAGACATTTGCTTATAGATTAATGTTATTTTCTTTAATTTGCTGTAAAAGTATGACTAAAAGCACGATTTTCCTAATAAAAATCAATGATTTTTTGATTTTTTAAGACTCTCTAGTCAAGGACTATGAGTGCGACGGATTTATGGCTGAAAGTCAGTTTCACCGTGTCCCTGTCGGCCCTGTTGAGAGTGGCTTTCCACCAGTTGTCGAAAACGACGTTGTCGACAGGCCAGACAAGACCTTCCGAGTGTATCCGCAGAGAGTTGTCAGGTGTCAGGACGGATATTCTGCGTCCCTCCCCGCAACTTATTTCTGTCGAGTCCGTGACAGGGAATATTGTCTCATAGTCGGAAATCATATCCAGCGATATGCCCCTTTCCTCCAGTTCTCCTGACCGGGCATATTCCATCATCAGCGAGATGTTCCCTATTGTGTGGTCGGCCCTTGCCCCTGTCCCGCCGATTATATGGATATCCGTTACCTCGGGGTAGTGCCGGAGTATATGGTAGAATGCCTTGGTCTGGTCGTTTGTCTCCTGGTCACTGTCATGGACGATGATGTCGGCATATTCTTTCCTTTTCTTCGGGGAGATGGAGTCCAGGTCACCGATGACTGTGTCAGGCAGCCTTGTGGAGCCGAATATCTTTCCGGAGACTTTCATGTACCGGTCAAACGCCCCGTCGCAGCAGACAATCACGTCTGCGGTCCTGATGATGTATCTCGGATATTCCTTGCGGGGGAATGCCCCGTTGCCTATTATGACTGCCGTCTTTCCCATCTTCTATCGTGTTGACCATGTCTCCGGATCTCTGAATCCTGCCAGGAAATCCTTGACTTTCATTCTCTTCTTGCCTGCCATCTGGATGTCCGTGACAGAGATGGCCCCGTCAGCAGTGGTGATGGCAAGCCATGACCTGCCGTCGGAAAGGATTGTGCCGGGTGCCGTGCCGTCCGGTATGCTATGACCTGCCTCGGCAGACAGTGACGCGATCTGCTCCGGAGTGAGTTTTTCGGAAACGAATATCTTCATCTGGACGGTCTTGTCATCTTTCACGAAGTCCGTGAATGCTCCAGGATACGGGCTGAGTCCTCTGATGAGGTTGTATACGGCCTTTGTCTTCCTGTTCCAGTCTATATGACAGAGTTCCTTGGTGATTTTCGGTGCAGGCTTGAGCACCTCGTCCCCTTGGATGTAGCTCTTCTGCAGTTTGAGTTCGACCTGGCCTTCAATGATGGTCTCCACTGTCTGGACAACTGTCCTTGCCCCCAGTACCATCAGTTTGTCATGAAGGTCGCCGGCAGTGTCCGTATCCTCGATTCTGCATTGCTCCCTGTATATGATATGACCGGTATCCATCCCGTCATCAATCATGAATGTGGTCACGCCAGAGATATGCTCACCGTTGATGATGGCCCAGTTGATAGGGGCGGCTCCCCTGTACTGCGGCAGCAATGCTGCATGAAGATTGAATGTGCCGAGCCTCGGAATCTCCCAGACCACCTTCGGCAGCATCCTGAATGCCACTACCACGAACAGGTCCGGCTTCCATGCCTTGAGTGCGGCTATGAATTCCGGGTCTTTCAGTGACACGGGCTGCAGCAGGGGCAGACCATGCTCGACAGCGTATTTCTTGACTGCGCTTTCGTTCACTTTCAGCCCTCTTCCGCTGGCCTTGTCCGCCACAGTCACCACGCCGACTACATGATAGCCGCTCCTTATGAGTTCTTCGAGAGGGGCGACGGCGAATTCAGGCGTCCCCATATAGACTATGCGCGTCTTTCTTATCTTTCCCATAATGATCATCTGGATTTTCTTGAACCAGGTCTTCATGCTGTCCATGCTGAAGATGGACGAGTCGTTGATGGCTTTCCACGTGAGGAATATTCCTATCGGGAAAAGCACGTAGGATGAGATGAATACACCCGTACTTGCATCAATGGCGCCGTCGTTGGCCAGTTTTGTACCTGAAATGTCTATTACCCAGTAGACAACGAAGAACAGTACCGAGATTATGGCCGGTGTCCCCAGTCCTCCTTTCCTGATGAGCGCGCCGAGCGGTGCACCTATGAAGAAGAAGATGAAGCAGGCGATTGCCACGGCGAACTTCTTGAGCTGCTCCACGTCAATCCTCCGGAGCAGATACGAATAATAATATGTCTCCCTGCCGAATGTCGTCAATGTGGATATGTATTCATTGACCTGTGAAACGGCTTTCTCATAGCTTCTTATCTCGCTGTCAGGACTGTCCCACTCCAGGTAGCCTTCGTATTTGAACATGGAGGAGATGTCGTTCTGTCTGGAGGTGTCAAGCTGCTTGTTGAAACTGAGGATGGAACTGCGCCTGAGCCTGTCGAGATGGTCTTTCTTTATGTCCGAACTCAATGCGCCGATGGAGTCCTCCCCGTGATTCAGCTGCCGGAGGTTCATGGAGTTGACCTGGTCACCGAACCGTGCCTCATCGGACTTCTGGAAGGCGTAGTTCTCAAGAGGAATCACAAGTTCCTGTTTGTTGAACTCGATTTTCTGCAGTTGCAGAGTGGTGTCCCGGTATTTCTTGGTGTTGGTCTCCTCGTAGTTGATGCCGTCATAAAGGATGAATGTCAGGTAGGTCTTGTTCTCCGACATTTTCATCAGTGCCGAGTCCGCGAGAGTGAGGCTCGTGTTGCCCCTTGTCCCGCTGTGTTTGTAGACCATGACATCATGCATCATCTGGGTCTCCTCGTTCCTGGAGTTGATGCGGAGGGTGTAGCCCTCGATGCCGTCATAGAATGTCCCTGTCGGTATCTTTATCTCCTCCTTCGTCCTGCCGATGTCGTCACGCAGGGTGTATATCTTGTTATATGCGATGGGGACGAGGTTGTTGGTGGCGAAGAATGTACCGATACTGATGATGAACGATGCTATCATGAGCGGGGAGAGCACGCGTTTCAATGATATTCCGGCCGCCTTGATGGCGAGCAGTTCATTGTTTTCGCCAAGCGTCCCGAGTGTCATCATGGATGAGAGCAAGGTGGCAAGAGGCAGAGAGAGGGGGAGGAGAGTGGCGCACCCCCAGCCGAGGAACTCAAGGATGACCTTGATGCTCAGACCCTTGCCGACCAGTTCATCTATATACAGCCACAGGAACTGCATCATGAGAATGAAGACAACGACGAACAGGATCGCGAAGAACGGTCCTATGAACGATTTAAGTATGAATACATCAAGTTTCTTCATTCCCGTATATGATGTTATCCCTGCCTATTTTGTTGCAATGTCAATCATTGTCCGGAGAGCCTCGTCGAGTCCCGCAGGGTTCTTTCCTCCTGCGGTGGCAAGCCCGGGCTGTCCTCCTCCTCCTCCGAGAATGGCCTTGGCCGCCTCCTTGATGTCCTTGGATGCATTGTGTCCCGCCTGTACAAGGTCGGCCGAGTACATCAGCAGCAGCTGTGGCTTGCCTTCGAACTCGAAAGCCGCCGCCACTACCATGTCTGTGGCCTCTTTCTGCAGAAGGGCGGCCGCCCCTTTCAGCATATTCGGGTTCATCGGGCTTGTGATGGTGATGACATTGGTCCCGTTGACCTGCCTGCTGCTTTCCAGGAGGACTTTCTTGAGAGACAGCATCCTTTCCTTGGCAACCGCCTCCATTTCTTTCTTGTAATGCTCGTTCTCCTCAATCAGCCTCCTGATGGATGCCGCGAGGTCCGGGGCATTGTTGAACAGGGCCTTTGCCGCCCTGAGCATATTCTCCATCACATCCACGACATTCTCGGCGTCTGCCCCCGTCGTGGCCTCGATTCTTCTTATGCCAGCCGCTATGGCCGATTCGGAGACTATCTTGAAGAAACCGATCTGCCCTGTGGCTGCAATATGTGTCCCTCCGCAGAGCTCCACAGAATCCCCGAACTTCACGATTCTCACCCTGTCCCCGTATTTCTCCCCGAACAGCGCCATGGCTCCCATGGCCTTGGCCTCGTCCATCGTGGCGGAACGGTTCTCCTCAAGGCGGCTGTCAAGCCTGATGAGTTCATTGACGCGGTTCTCCACGAGGTCAATCTGCTCGTCGGAGAGTTTCTCGAAATGCGAGAAGTCGAAGCGGAAATAGCCCGGAGCGACGTATGAGCCTTTCTGCTCTACATGGGTCCCGAGTATCTCCCTCAGAGCCTTGTGCAGCAGATGTGTCGCCGTATGGTTCGCGGCGATTCTCCTTCTCCTTTCCTCGTCCACGTGCAGTGTGAACTCTCCCGAGCAGTCGGCAGGGATTCTCTCGGCAATGTGTATCGTGAGATTGTTCTCCTTGATGGTGTTGAGAATCTGTATCTTATCCCCGTCTTCTCCCATGATGTAACCGGTGTCTCCCACCTGTCCTCCCATCTCGGCGTAGAACGGCGTCTTGTCGAATACCAGCTGGTACATCACCTTGTTCTTGGCCTTTACGGTACGGTGTCTTGCCAGCGATGCCCCGCTGATTTCAGTGAAATCATATCCGACGAACTCGACATTGTCGCAGTGGTGGAACTCCACCCAGTCCCCGGACTCGAGGGCTGTGGCATTCCTTGCCCTTTCCTTCTGCTTGCTGAGTTCTTTTTCGAAGCCCTCAATATCTATCTTGTACCCGTTTTCCGAGGCTATGAGTTCGCTCAGGTCAATCGGGAATCCGTATGTGTCATACAGTACGAATGCGTCCTCTCCGGTGATGGTCATGTCGGCCTTGGACTTCTCCATGATGCTGTCCATCAGTTTTATGCCCCTGTCGAGAGTACGCAGGAACGCCATCTCCTCCTCCTGGATGACCTTTTCTATGAGTTTCTGCTGGCTTGCGATTTCCGGGTAGAACTGTCCCATGTCATCCACGAGCTGGCCGACGAGTCTGCAGAGGAACGGTTCGTTGAAGCCGAGGAATGTATAGCCGTATCTTACCGCCCTTCTGAGGATTCGTCTGATGACATATCCTGCCTTGACATTTGACGGGAGCTGTCCGTCCGCAATCGAGAAACTGATTGCCCTGATGTGGTCAGCGATCACCCTCATCGCCACCCCGGTCTTTTCGGATTCGTGGTAGTCATGTCCGGAAAGTTCCTCTATCTTGCGGATCATGCCGGTGAAGACATCGGTGTCATAGTTGCTCGTCTTGCCCTGCAGTGTCATGCAGAGTCTTTCGAAGCCCATACCCGTGTCCACGTTCTTGTTCGGGAGCGGCTCCAGATGTCCGTCAGCCTTGCGGTTGAACTGCATGAAGACAAGGTTCCAAATCTCTATCACGAGGTGGTGTCCCTTGTTGACCAGTTCCCTTCCCGGCAGGGCTGCACGTTCGTCATCGCTTCTGAGGTCGACGTGTATCTCGCTGCACGGCCCGCACGGGCCGGTATCTCCCATCTCCCAGAAATTGTCATGCTTGTTCCCGAAAAGTATCCTGTCTTCCGGGAGATATTTTTTCCATTCTTCAAGGGCTTCAGCGTCCATTTCCGTGCCGTCAGTCGCATCGCCTTGGAAGACAGTGGCATAGAGCCTGTCCTTGTCTATCCTGTACACCTCCGTGAGCAGTTCCCATGCCCATGCGATAGCCTCTTTCTTGAAGTAGTCGCCGAAACTCCAGTTGCCGAGCATCTCGAACATGGTATGGTGGTAGGAGTCATGTCCCACTTCCTCGAGGTCATTGTGCTTGCCGCTGACCCTGAGGCATTTCTGGCTGTCTGTCACCCTCTTGTACTTCGGGGTGCTGTTGCCGAGGAACCAGTCCTTGAACTGGTTCATGCCTGCGTTGGTGAACATCAGGGTGGGGTCGTTCTTTACCACCATCGGTGCGGACGGGACCGGTGTATGTCCCTTGGATGCGAAAAAGTCAAGGAAAGCCTGCCTTATTTCTTTGGAAGTCATATTGTTCATTATAAAATCTGTCTTGTCTTCAACAAATAACCTGCAAAATTATAACTTTTTTGCAAATAATGGAGTATATTTGCGCCATGTCGAAATTCAAGAAGTATATTTTCAATCCGGAGACGCTCACATACGAGCCTACCGAGAGATCCGCACGCCGTCGCGTCCTCAAGAGTGTCCTGCTGTTCGCAGGCAGTATCGCAGCGGCGCTTTTCTATGTATGGATATATACTTCCGTCCTTGGCAATGATCTGCCGAAGACTGTGATTATCAAGAAGAACAATGCCAAATGGAGCGCCCGTTACGAGGTTATGAACAGGCAGCTGGACAGTTATGCGGAGGCCCTGTCCGTGCTTTCGGTCAGGGACAACGACATCTACCGTTCTGTATTCGGCATGTTCGAGATTCCTTCCGAGGTGCGCAATGCCGGGTTCGGAGGAGTGAACAGATATGCCTATCTTGAATACGGCGACTGCTCTCCTCTGCTCAGGAATACCGCAGTCAGGCTGGATGTGCTGACAAAGAAGGCCTATGTGCAGAGCAAGTCGTTCGACGAGGTGGCCGCTGTCTCGAAGCATTCGGGGGATATGGCTCTCTGCATCCCTGTCATCTCTCCCATCTGCCCGCTCCCTGGCTCATATCACATATCGAGTTCTTTCGGACGCAGGACCGACCCTGTCTACGGAAGGACAGCATTCCATGAGGGAATCGATTTCGCCATGCCTGTCGGCAACAAGGTGTATTCTACTGCGGACGGGGTGGTCGAGAAGGTGAGACACGCATTTTTCGGCTACGGCAATTCCGTGGTTGTGGACCACGGGTTCGGCTACAAGACCAGGTATGCCCACATGAAGGAGATCAGTGTCCATGAAGGCGACTCTGTCAAAAGGGGCAGTTTCCTCGGCCTGTCCGGCAATTCCGGGAAGTCCACAGGCCCTCATCTCCATTATGAGGTGCTGTACAAGGACAAGCCTGTCAATCCGGCCAATTATTTCGACCTTTCAATGGATCCCGGAGACTATGAGGCTCTTGTCGAAAAGGTGAAAAACGGCGGGATGTCATGAGCAGCAGGTATGTAATCGACAAGGACAATTTCAAGATAAGGAAGATAAGGCCCACTTTCGGGGCAGTGGCGCGCAGATGTCTTAAGTATCTTGTGGTGAGCATCGCACTTGCGGTGCTCTATTATGCCGTATTTGCCCTTATGTTCAGTACCGACACCGAGCGCAAGCTCAAGAGCGAGAACAGGATGTATGAGAAACTGTATCCCGGCATGGTCGAGAAGGAGGCTCTTCTCGGGGATGTCGTATATGACCTCAGCGGCAGGGACAACAGTATATATGAGGAGATTTTCCATTCGCCGGCACCCGGTTCCCCGGATTTCGGATACGCCAATTTCGCCGCAGTCGGGGACTCGATATCTTCCGATGAGGGGATAGTGCTGTATACGGAGGCGAGGCTTGCTGATGCGATCAGAAGCGCGTCACGGGTGAGTGAGTCGCTGGACTATATCATCAGGAGGTGTGCAGGGATAAAGGATTCCATGCCGCCGCTGTCTCTCCCGATAAAGGATTTCATCTTTGCCCAGACCGGGGCGTCAAAGGGAATGAAGCTCAATCCTTTCTATAAGGTCAATTCCAGACATGACGGCCTTGATTTCGTGATTCCGTCAGGGACCTCCGTCTATGCCGTGGCCGACGGGACTGTGACTGACGTCAGACGGTCCAGGAAAGGAGAGGGCAATGTCGTCGAGATTGATCACGGCAACGGGTATGTCACAAGATATGCCCATTTGCAGGAGATACATGTCAGGAAAGGGAAGACGGTGACAAAGGGAGACCGGATCGGCCTTTCAGGCATGTCCGGAAAAGCCTTTGCCCCTCATCTTCATTATGAGGTATGGCGGGATACGACGGCCATGGATCCGCTGAACTTCTTTTTCGCGTCATTGGGACCGTCGGAGTATGTGGAGATGATGGCACTCGGGACCAGTATAGTCCAGTCAATGGATTGAGCAGACAGTCATGGACAAACTATATTATTCAATAGGTGAAGTGGCAAGGATACTTGGGGAGAATGTTTCCCTGGTACGGTACTGGTCCGACGGTCCTTTCAGGGATTTTTTCAACCCCAAAAGGAACGCCAAGGGTAACAGGATGTATACCGCCGGTGATGTGGAAAGGTTCAAGGAGATACATACTTTGGTCAGGGTCAAGGGCATGACGCTTGATGGCGCAAGGATGAGGCTGCTCTCTGAGAAGGAAAGCGCCGGCGTCGCGTCTGCCACAAGGATGCTGTATCTGTTGAAGGAGATACGCTCCGACCTGGCTGCCGCCAGGGAGTCTTTGGGCAGGCTCGGACGAGGAAAGGACAAAAACGAATGATATGCAGGAATATAAGGTAAGAGATGTGGCTGCCGCCATAGAGTCTTTCGCCCCTCTTTCAGTGCAGGAAAAGTGGGACAACAGCGGACTTTGCATCGGTTCTCCGGACGCCTCGGTGCATTCGGTCCTCATCGGGCTTGACTGTACCCCCGAACTTGTGGATGAGGCGGTTGCCGTCGGGGCTGACATGATAGTGACCCATCATCCGCTTATCTTCTCCGGGCTG
Source organism: uncultured Bacteroidales bacterium (assembly GCA_944323505.1). Classification (GTDB taxonomy): domain Bacteria; phylum Bacteroidota; class Bacteroidia; order Bacteroidales; family UBA932; genus Cryptobacteroides. Next base: position 24,421 of record CALUST010000011.1, on the reverse strand, counting down.
AAGAGGGTATGTCCCGAAGACCCTGTGGGGCTGGCGGTGATGAAGGCCGTTTCTGCCGGTATCGCTGTCTATGCTGCCCATACTTCTGCGGACAAGGTGATTGCCGGGGTGAGCGGTGCGATGGCGGAGAAGATGGGGTTGAAAGATATAGAGGTACTTGACAGTGAGGGGGATGGTGTCGGATTGGGAACTGTGGGGAATCTGCCTGTGCCGATGACGGCTGCAGAGGCCGTGGCGTTTGTCAGGAAATGTTTCTCCCTGCAGGCCCTGAGGACTTCTCGCCCGGTAGATTGCCCGATAACGAGAGTCGCGATGTGCGGAGGCTCCGGAAGTTCCCTTATCGACAAGGCAATGGCCTCGGGAGCCCAGTTGTATCTCTGCGGGGATGTCTCCTATCATCATTTCTTCACCAGACCCGGGTTCATGATAATGGATATCGGGCATTATGAGAGTGAGATACAGATAGTTGATATTTTATTTGCATTGTTGAAGAAAAATTTTCCTACCTTTGCAGTCCGTATCACGCAGAATATTTATAGTAACCCGATATATTATTTTTAAGCGAAATGGCTAAAAAGACAAAAAAAATCGAAACTCCCATAGACCAGAGGGAGACCTTCGTATCAATCCAGAAAAGTTTCGCGGACTCCGATCTCAGCGTAGAGGAGAAGCTCAAGACATTGTATGCTCTCCAGCAGGCCGATACAGAGATAGACAAGATACTCCAGTTGAGAGGGGAACTGCCTCTTGAGGTGGAGAACCTTGAGAATGAGATAGCCGAACTCAAGACCAAGGCAGCCAATGTGACAGCCAGGATAGACGAATCCAACAAGTCGATAACGGAGAACAAGCACAATATCACGGAGTGTGAGGCCCAGATTGCCAAATACAAGGAGCAGCTGGACAATGTGGCCAACAGTCGCGAATATGACTCGCTCAACAAGGAGATCGAGAACCAGGATCTTCTCCGTCAGATTGCCGAGAAGAATATAGCCGAGACAAAGGACGCCATTGCTGCGAAGAAAGCCGAACTTGAGGAGATCAAGGAAAGGGTCGCAGTCAAGAATGACGACCTCAAGGCCAAGAAGCAGGAACTCGCGACCATCATTGAGTCCACTGCCAAGGAGGAGGAGAAACTCCGTGCCAACAGGGATGCGTGTGCGGCCAAGATAGATGCAAGGACGATGAGTGCATACGAGCGTATTCGCAACAGCTGCCACAACCACCTTGCTGTCGTGTCCGTATTCAACGGGGACTCTTGCGGGGGATGCTTCAATACAATCCCTCCTCAGAGGCTCATCGACATCGCATCAAACAAGAAAATGATAATCTGCGAATACTGCGGAAGAATCCTTGTCAATCCGGATTTCGAGTAGCCTATGGCAGAGGAACGGAAACGGCGGACAACCCGCAAGAGCGAGGTTGATCTTGAAGTGCTGGGGCTTGAGGTCGGCAATAAGCCGCCTCAGGCTCTTGACGTTGAAGAGGCAGTGATCGGCGCATTGCTGATAGAGCCGAACTGTGTCGATGATGCCATGGAGGAGTTGAGTCCGGCGTGCTTCTATGACGAGAAGCACAGGATGATTTTCCAGGCCATGACTGCCCTGGTCCGCGAGCACACGTCCATCGACCTGCTCACCGTATCCCAGAAACTGAAATCCCACGGCAATCTTGAGATTGTCGGCGGCCCTGCCGCCCTTGCCCGCCTTTCACAGAAGGTCGGGGCGGCCGCACACGTTGAGTACTATATCAGGATTCTCAAGCAGAAATGCATACAGAGGGAGCTCATTACGGCCTCATACGACATTCTCAAGAATGCCTATGACGAGACCGTGAATGTCGATGAACTCATAGACATCTCCCAGACGAAGATTTTCGCCGCCATCCAGAACAATGTCAAACGGGACGTGCAGGAGATAGGCTCGGTCATCAACCAGGCCATTTCCGACATCGAACGCCTGCAGGAGACGACAGGACTGAGCGGCGTGCCTTCCGGTTTCCAGTCCCTCGACAAGATTACTTTGGGATGGCAGCCGTCCGACCTCATCATCCTGGCGGCGAGACCGTCCGTGGGTAAGACGGCGTTCGTGCTGAACATAGCCAGGAATGCGGCGGTACAATATAATATGCCGGTGGCGTTCTTCTCGCTTGAGATGCCGGCCATCCAGCTCGCGAAACGAATGATGGTCTCTGAGACCGGGCTCAGTGCGGACAAGATCAAGGGAGGACAGAAACTGGAGCCTTATGAGTGGACGCAGCTGGAGAACAATCTGAAAGCCTTGTCCAAGGCACCTTTATATATTGACGATACTCCCGGTCTGCCGGTGATGGAATTCCGCTCCAAAGTCAAGAGGCTTGTGAAGCAGAAAGGGGTGAGGCTTGTGATAGTTGACTATCTCCAGCTGATGCAGGGACCTTCTGAACTCAGGAGCATGAGGGAGCAGGAGGTGGCTGCAATATCCAGGACATTGAAGGCCACGGCAAAGGAGATGAATGTGCCTATCATAGCCCTTTCCCAGTTGAGCCGCCAGGCAGAGTTGCGCAACGGCTCCAACGGGCGTCCGCAGTTGAGCGATTTGCGCGAGTCCGGCTCCATCGAACAGGATGCGGATATGGTCATTTTCATACACAGGCGTGACTATCAGGGACTTTCTGCGAATGCTGAAGATATCGGGGCCACCCAGATTATCATAGCCAAGCACAGGAACGGAGAGATAGCCGACATTGAGATGAAGTTCCGGGCATCTGAAGTCAAGTTCGTCGACATGTCAGATATTCTTTCCAACCAGGCCATTTCGATGACGGTCCCTTCCAGGATGAACGACGAGGAACCGCCTTTCGGTCCGATTGGCCCTCTTCCTGACAGCGGTTCTGAATTTTCGGCAAATCCTGATTTCATCTGATGCCTGGGTATCTGATATTCATCTTGGGTGCGTCACTTCTTTTTGCACCGGTCTCCGCTGCTGCCAGGACAGTCACTGAATCAGGCAGCGGATGTATACCTGTCCGCTCGGTGTCCGAGGACAGTCTTGCGTTCCATGCCGGGGAATATCTGAAATTCACTATGCATTATGAATGGGGTGTCATTGACTCGGATGTAGGCTGGGCTACAGTCAATCTGGATTCCCTCACATTCAACGGGGAGGATGCCTTCCTGTGCAAGGTCTACGGGCAGACCACAAGGCTGTTTGACCTGTTTTTCAAGGTGAGGGAGGATTTCAGGTCATGGTTCACCCGGGACGGCCTGCGTCCGCTCAGATTCACCAGGGATACATACGAAGGCCGTTATGAGGCCCGCAATGACTATGTCTATATGTGGGATATGACCGGGGAAAGCCGTATCCTGGCAGACGTCTATTCGTCGTCAAGCGGTCAGAGGTATGTGGAACTCCCCCTTGACGGGTGCACCTATGATCTTCCTGCACTGTTCTTCCTCGCGAGGAATATGGATTTCGACAGGGTTGTGCCTGACAGGAAATATCCCATGACGTTCGCCATCGATGATGACATATACCATGTGTATTTCATCCTCAGAGGGCGCGAGACGAAGAAAGTCAAGGGGCTCGGGACGGTCAATACGATACGTTTCTCCGCGAAGCTTCTGGCCGGGAATGTCTTTACGGGGGAAGAGGATCTGACAATATGGATAACAGATGACGAGAACAGGATTCCTGTGCTGTTCGAGGCCCCGATACTGGTCGGGACGGCAAGCGGAAGGCTCAAGGAATGGTCCGGGCTGAGGCATCCTTTCTCCTCGCTGGTCAAAAGAAGATAGAAGGTTATGGCAAAAAATGAAATCTCTCATCTCGGGAGGATTGTGGAGATCACCCCTGAGATGACCACGGTGGAAATCATCTCTTCATCTGCCTGCGCGGCCTGTCATGCCAAAGGGGTATGCGGTGTGTCGGAGGAGCAGGTGAAGCTTATAGGCGTGCCTACGGACCCGTACACATTGCGTGAACCCGGGGATGAGGTGCAGGTGGTGCTGAAAAGATCCATGGGCCTGAAAGCCGTATGGTTATCTTATGTGATTCCGTTGATGATATTAATGATTTTAATATTATCTTTGTCGTCCGTTACCGTGCACGAACTTTATGTCGGACTCATATCAATAGGGGCTGTCGCCCTTTATTACCTTGTGATATTCCTGCTCAGGGACAGGCTGTCCAAGGATTTCGTGTTCTATATAAAGGATCTGCCGGTGCAGAAATGACGGAAAATCAATCAAACCATTATAAAAAATGACAACAACAATTATCTGGACTATTGTAGCCGTGACCCTTCTCGGGCTTCTGCTGTCTGTGGTTCTTTTCCTTGTTGCAAAGAAGTTCAAGGTAGAGGAGGATCCGCGGATAGATGAGGTGGAGAAGGTGATGCCCGGAGCCAACTGTGGAGGTTGCGGGTATGCCGGCTGCCGTGCTTTTGCCCAAGCATGTGTCAGTGCCCCCAATCTGGACAACAATTTCTGTCCTGTGGGAGGCAATGAAGTAATGAAGAAAGTTGCTGCAGTTCTCGGCATGGAGGTGAAGGAGAAAGCCCCTATGGTCGCCGTGGTGCGTTGCAACGGGACTTGTGAGAACCGTCCAAGGACCAACACTTATGACGGTTATCAGTCATGTAAGGTCAAGGCCGCACTCTACAGCGGGGACACTGGATGTTTCTACGGATGTCTCGGCTGCGGGGACTGTGTGGCTGCCTGCCAGTTCGGTGCAATCTCGATGGACCCTGTCACAGGTCTTCCTGTGGTGGATGAGGACAAGTGTACCGGCTGCGGCGCCTGTGCGAAAGCCTGTCCTAAGAAAATAATCGAGCTCCGCAACAAAGGCCCGAAGGGGCGCAGGGTATTTGTCTCCTGCATCAACATGGAGAAAGGGGCTGTCGCCCGCAAGTCCTGCAAGGCTGCCTGCATCGGCTGCGGCAAGTGCGAGAAGGAATGTCCTTTCGGTGCGATTACCGTGGAGCATAATGTAGCATATATCGATTTCAACAAATGCAGACTTTGCCGTAAATGCGTCGTGGTGTGCCCGACAGGTGCAATACATGATGTCAATTTCCCTGCTCCGGCACAGAAACCGGCTCCTAAGCCGGCCGCCGCTCAGACAGGGGAAGTGAAACCTGCTCCTAAGCCGGCCGCTCAGGCAGAGGCTCCTGCAGCAAGCAAGGCTACGGCTCCTGCTGCGGAGAATCCTGTTGCAAAACCTGCGGCGGATGCGGAGAAGACGACGGAGAGGAATCTTGCAGTAAAACCTGCTGAAAAAACCGAAAAGAAGGAGGAGCAGATATGAAAAAGACATTCTCGATAGGCGGTGTGCATCCTGCTGACAGCAAGATTGCCGCCGAAAGCAAGATAGAGACGCTTCCTGTCCCGAAGACGGTCTACATCTCCATGATCCAGCATCTTGGGGCGCCGGCCAAAGCCATTGTCGCTCCAGGGGACAGGGTCAGGACAGGTCAGGTGATAGGCGAGCCGACAGGCTTCATTTCGGCTTATGTGCATTCGTCTGTGACGGGTACCGTGAAGTCAGTGGGCTTGCGCAAGGATCTCAACGGCATACCTGTAGTCCATGTGGAGATTGAGACTGAGCCTGACGAGTGGATGGACGGGATAGACACCTCCGACACTCTGGTGACTGCGATTCCAGAGGACAGGCAGTTCATCCTTGACCGCATCAAGAACAACGGTGTCGTGGGACTCGGTGGGGCGACATTCCCTACTCATGTCAAACTCTGCCCTCCTCCGGACAAGAAAGCGGAGTGCCTTATCCTGAACGGCGCCGAATGTGAGCCGTATCTTACCTCGGACTATCGTATCATGCTCGAAAAGAGCGAGCAGATAGTCGTCGGTGCGGCCATCATGAAGAAGGTCCTCGGTGTCGGCAGAGCCGTCATCGGCATCGAAGAGAACAAGCCTGCGGCCATCGCCAGGATGCAGGAGACTGTCGCAAGGCTCAGGTCAGAGGCATCGGGATACGACGGTATCGAAGTGATGACTCTGAAAAAGAAATATCCGCAGGGCGGTGAGAAACAGCTGATTGACGCAGTGATGCACCGTCAGGTGAAATCCATGGGACTGCCGATTGATGTCGGGGCCGTGGTGCAGAATGTCGCCACTTCCCTTGCAGTCTATGATGCCGTGCAGAAGAATATGCCTCTTATCACCAACACATTGACAGTGACAGGCGGCTGTCTCCCTGCAGACAGGCAGAAGAACTATCTGTTCCGCATAGGTTATCCGCTTTCATACATTGCGGAGTACAATGGCGGTGTCCCTGAGGCTGCCTCCAAGATAGTGAGCGGCGGACCTATGATGGGAAAGGCCATCTCAAATCTTGATGCCACCACACAGAAAGGCTCTTCATCGCTGCTTTATCTGCGTGAGTCGCAGACTCTCAGGAAGCAGGAAAGCAATTGTATCCGCTGCGGCAAATGTGCTGAGGCCTGTCCTATGGGACTTGAGCCGTTCCTTCTCAACAAGCTCGCCCGCAACGGCATGATGGAGGAACTTGAGCACAATGCAGTGCAGGATTGTATAGAATGCGGCTGCTGCCTCTATTCCTGCCCTGCGAACATCCCTCTTCTGGACATGATAAGAGTGGCCAAGGGTGAGGTCATCAGAGCCATGAGGGCAAGGACAGCACCGAAAAAATAAAGAATATGGATTTGAATTATAAAGAGACAGAAAATGAATAAATTACTGGTTTCACCATCTCCACATATCCACGCTGACATATCCACTTCAAGGATAATGCGTGATGTGGTGATTGCGCTCCTGCCGTCGGTGATAGTCTCCATCCTTTTCTACGGATGGTCTTCCGTCATACTTCTTGCAGTCAGCGTAGTGACTTGTATCCTTGTGGAGTATCTCGTCACAAGATATCTCATGAAGGTCCCTTCCACCATCGGCGACTGGTCAGCCGCAGTGACAGGTGTCCTGCTTGCCCTCAACCTCCCTCCGGCCTGTCCGTGGTGGGTTGCCGTTGTCGGGGCAATCTTTGCCATCGGAGTCGTGAAGATGACTTTCGGAGGTCTCGGGCAGAATCTCTTCAACCCTGCAATAGCAGCCCGTGTCTTCCTGCTCGTGTCATTCCCGGTGGCCATGACCAACTGGGCGCGTCCGGCAGGATTCATCAATGTCGACGCGACTTCCGGAGCCACCCTGCTCGGAGTTGTGAAAGAGGGACTTGAAAAGGGAGACACTCTCGGTAAGATATTCGAGACCAACGATTTCTCCTATCTCCAGAGTCTTTTCATCAATATCGGAGGCTCTGCAGGTGAGATCTCGGCTCTCGCGATACTCATAGGGTTTGTATATCTGCTTGCCCGCAAGGTCATCAGACCGCACATCACCCTGTCCATCTGGGCTACGATATTCGTATTTTCCGGCATATTCTGGCTTATCGATCCCGAGCACTTCACTGACCCTCTCTTCAATCTTCTCACAGGAGGTGTGCTCCTCGGTTCGGTGTTCATGGCCACGGATTATGTGACATCACCTATGAGCGCAAAAGGCGGAATTGTATTCGGTGTCGGTATAGGACTTCTCACCATGCTGATAAGGTACTTCGGTTCGTATCCTGAGGGCGTGTCATTCGCCATCCTCATCATGAACTCAGTGGTGCCTCTCATCAACAAGGCATTCAAACAGAAAAAATACGGGAGGGCATAGATTATGGCAATACAGTCATCATTAAAGAATATGGTACTCAGCCTCGGCATCATCTGCCTCGTCAGTTCGGGCATCCTTGCAGTGGTATACGCCCTGACCAAGAAGCCTATCGAGGCTGCAGCCGAGAAGAAGACCAATGACGCCATCATGCAGGTGCTCCCTGCTTTCGACGGCCAGCCTGAAAGACTCTCCATCGAGGCTGACGGCAAGGTGTACGAATATTATCAGGTAATGAAAGACGGCAATGTCTCCGGATATGCCATCACTGCTGCGGCGACAGGCTTCGGAGGTCCTGTGTCGCTCATGGTAGGCGTCACTTCTGAAGGCATTGTCTACAACACTTCAGTACTTTCACAGAGCGAGACTCCTGGTCTCGGCGCAAAATGTACCGAGCCGTCTTTCGCTGACCAGTTCAAGAATCTCGACCCGGCAGTGACAAGGCTTGCCGTGAAGAAAGACGGTGGAGACATCGATGCCATAACGGCTTCGACCATCACTTCCAGGGCATACGTCAATGCCGTAAACAATGCTCTCGCCATCTTCAAGGCGATAACCGAAGGCGGAGACCCGGAGGTGGCTTCAGGGACATCAACTGCGTCTGACCAGGCGACAGAGACCTGTCCTGCGGAAACAGAATCAGCATCAACAGAAGAATAGGAGGACAAGACAATGGGAAAATTCAGACTTATCACCAAAGGACTTGTAAAGGAGAATCCTACATTTGTCCTGCTGCTCGGTATGTGTCCGACTTTGGCCACAACTACTTCCGCCCTTAACGGGATGGGTATGGGACTCGCGACAATGTTCGTGCTTGTGCTTTCCAACATGGCCATATCTGCGACTGCCCCGTACATTCCGGACAAGGTCAGGATACCTTCCTATATCGTGATTATCGCGGCGTTCGTGACCGTCCTCCAGTTCATCATGCAGGCATATACGCCGGCCATGTATGAGACTCTCGGTCTTTTTATCCCGCTTATCGTGGTCAACTGTATCGTCCTGGGGCGTGCAGAGGCATTTGCCAACAAGAATTCCGTGGTGGATTCCGCCTGTGACGGACTCGGCATCGGACTCGGTTTCACAATGTCCCTGACAATCCTCGGTCTGGTGAGGGAGATTCTCGGAAGCGGGTCGGCATTCGGGTTCAAGTTCATTGAAGGCGACGGGATACTGGCATTCGTGCTTGCCCCGGGAGCGTTCCTTGCGCTGGCTTATCTGATTGTCATCTTCAGGAAGATCACAAAAATGAATTAACCGATTAGAAACTGTTGACTATGGAATATTTGATAATTCTTGTATCAGCGATATTCGTAAACAATATCCTGCTCGCACAGTTCCTCGGATGCTGTCCGTTCCTCGGCGTGTCCAACAAACTGAGCACTGCTGTCGGAATGTCAGGTGCGGTATGCTTTGTGATTACCCTTGCTACACTTGTCACATATCTGCTCCAGTACTATGTGCTGGTACCTCTCCATATCGAGTTCATGCAGACAATCTCGTTCATCCTTGTCATTGCTGCTCTCGTGCAGATGGTGGAGATTATCCTCAAGAAGATAAGCCCGTCCCTCTACCAGGCTCTCGGCATCTTCCTGCCGCTGATTACCACCAACTGCGCCGTCCTCGGTATCGCGCTCATCGTTGTCACCAAAGAGTTCACATTCGGCGAAGACCCTCACATGCTCAACCTTGTGGAGTCAGTGGTGTATGCATTCGCATCCTCCCTCGGCTTCGGTCTTGCGATGATACTTTTCGCCGGACTCCGTGAGCAGATAGCGCTCAACAAGGTCCCTAAGCCATTCAAGGGCATTCCTATAGCCCTTGTCACTGCAAGTATCCTTGCGATGGCTTTCATGGGATTCTCCGGAATGGTAAAGTAAGATAATGACAGAAAATGAGAGGGCGGGTCAAAAGTCAGACTCGCCCTTTTTATTCGTACTCCTATGGAGTCCCGTTCCAAATATTCAATTCTCAAAGAGGAATAATTCCTTTCGGGTCTCTTTATTGGGATTCCGACTTCTTCAGTCGGCCTCAAGCACTTCTTCTCTCACATATTCCAGCATCTCCTCCAGAGTGTCATACAGCGGCACTCCATAGCGGGCGCAGGTGATGCGGACATTGTCGTGGCGGTAGAAATCCGGCTCGCAGGCTACATACAGCTTGCCGGACCGGGCAAAGAGCCCCATTTCCAGGAGGGTAATGGGCGATTTGCTGGTACCGATGATGTACATTATTATGATGTCGGCCTGTTCGAGATGCTCAAGTTCCCAGTTGACCTGATAGTCCATTTCGCCCGGCTTGCTGCCGTCCCAGTTGCCTTGGCGGGGATTGAAGAGAATGTATTTCCCGGGCAGGGAAGAAAAATATTCAAATGTCTCCGTCTGCCAGTCCCTGCTGTTGCCCATATCGATGGTGCCCGCGAGAAATATTCCGGTGAATCCGGAGGTGTCGGCAAGCGGGAGTTTCTCATGCGGCTTGAGCATGAATGTGCGGCAATCCTTGTCCTGTCCGCTCATGTGGGGGGAGAAGGCTGCGGATAATGTCATGGCCGCAGCGATGACGATGCTCTGGAGTATGGCTGTCTTGTGTCTCATGGTCCGGGTGGATTTGTTGGTGCTACAGTGACTGGCCCCCGATGAATTCCCTCATGATGGATGTCGGAGGTATGGCTGCTATCTCGTCCGGGGACAGGGGCACCACATATTCGAGGAATTTCAGCAGTCTTATGGCTTCCGTATATGCCGGCGAATGCGGCGGGATACGACGCAGAAGCGGCTCTGCATAGTATTTCAGCATAGGAAGTTCAAAAATGAGAGCGGAATTGAACACCGCATCGGCATTCTCCTGGAAAGGGAATATGTTCCGGTTCTCTCCTCTTCTCACACTGTGCCATCTCATGATGGTCCCTTCCGGGGATATCCCGCGCGTCCTGTTGTCCCTGACCATTCTCCTCAGTATGCGGTTGTCCGAAGTGGAGATGTTGTTGTTCTCATCGAGTGACAGGGATGTCAGTGCCGACACATACACCCTGAAAATCCTTGAATTGTCCACGGCCGGTGTCATGGCCGGGTTCAGGGCGTGGATTCCTTCCATTATCAGTATGTCTTTCTCTGACATCTGCATATAGTCCCCGTCAAAATGCCTTGTCCCTTCCTTGAAATCGAATCTCGGCAGTTCGACCTTTTCCCCGTCCAGGAGCCTGTTCAACTGGCCGTTCAGCAGGTCAAGGTCCATCGCTCCCAGGGATTCGAAGTCATATTCCCCGTTCTCATCCTTGGGGGTGTCGTCCCTGTTCACGAAATAATTGTCCAGTTCTATGACCTTCGGGTTCAGCCCGAGCACCTTGCATTGTATCGCAAGTCTTTTGGAAGAGGATGTCTTGCCGCTGCTGGAAGGGCCGGCGATGAATACTATCTTGACCTTGTCCCGTCTTGCATATATCTGGTCCGCGATGTCGGCATATTTCCGTTCGTGCAGGGCCTCCGCGATATTTATCAGCTGCACGGCATTGCCCTCCGATATGACCTTGTTCAGGGTCCCGGCCCCGTTCACCCTCATTATGGAGCACCAGTCCGAGTATTCTTTCAGGGTCGCGGCTATCTTGGACTGTCTCTTCATCGGCATTACCTTGCTCACGTTGCCTTCTGCCGGATACTGCAGGCAGAACCCGTTGTTGAACCCAGTGATGTCGAACACATGCAGGTATCCCGTTGACGGGACCAGAGGCCCGTAGAATGTGTCAGTCTGCCCGTTCAGGGTGTAGACACTGTAGGTGAACTTGCCTATTGACTTGAGGAGTTCCGCCTTGTCAGGCTGGTTGTTGGCTGTGAACAGCCTTCCAGCCTCCTCGAAATTCATCTTGTATTTGTGGAACGGCAGGTCGGCGTCTATTATCTCCTGCATTTTTCCCTTTAATGTCTCTATCTCGCTGTCAGTGATATAATACACATCAGGATGTCCGTCCTCCATCGCCTTTCTGGCACGCAGTTCACAATACAGTCCGCTCGGAAGGGAGTATTCTATGGCCAGCACCTTGTCAGGATACAGTTCCCTGACGGCATTCTGCAGCACGAAGCACAGGGAACGGACGTATGTCCTGCGCCCGTCAGGATGGTTGTAGCCGATGAATTCCACCTGATGTGATACCACGGCCTTGAATTCCAGTTCCTTCAGCTGGTGGTCTACGAGTGCGGCCAGTACAGGAAGTTCCGTGGCGTTCTTGTCATCGTACACCGTGCAGCATATCTGTTCCGAGAGCACGGACAGGGGAGTCCCCAGACTCACTCTGTGGTACTTCCTGTCGTTCTCGCAGAATATTCTCAATTCATCCATTGCAAAGATATTTATATGATGACATCAACAGGCATTCATGACCGTCTTTCGCTGTCGAGAATCTCTTTCAGGAAAGGTCCGGTGACCGATGCCGGGTCTTCGGCAAGTTGCTCCGGCGTGCCCCGGGCAACTATTGTGCCGCCTTTTCTTCCTCCCTCAGGCCCCATGTCGAAAATATAGTCCACCGACTTCAGTACATCCAGATTGTGTTCGATGATGATGACAGTGTTGCCCTGGTCGACAAGTTGCTGCAGCACATTGAGCAAGATCTTGATGTCTTCGAAATGCAGGCCTGTCGTCGGCTCGTCGAGGATGTACAGGGTGTTGCCGGTGCTTTTCCTTGACAGTTCCGCCGCCAGTTTCATCCTCTGGCTCTCGCCTCCCGAGAGCGTCACTGCAGACTGCCCGAGTTTCACATATCCCAGACCCACATCCGTCATGGCCTTGAGCCTCTGGCTGATGGCAGGGATGTTGGCAAAGAACTCATACGCCTCGCTGACAGGCATTTCCAGAACGTCGTTGATGTTCTTTCCCTTGTATTTGACTGCGAGAGTGTCTTCCTTGTACCGTCTTCCCCGGCATTCCTTGCATACGACATTCACCGAAGGCAGAAAATTCATCTCGATTACTTTTATCCCGGCTCCCTTGCATTCCTCACAGCGGCCTCCAGGCACATTGAAAGAGAACCTTCCTGCCTTGAATCCGCGCACCTTGGCGTCAGGCGTCGACTCGAACAGCGCCCTGATGTCGTTGAACACCCCTGTGAACGTGGCAGGATTGCTTCGCGGGGTCCTTCCGATAGGGTTCTGGTCTATCTCGATGAGCTTGTCGATGTTTTCTATCCCTTCCAGCGAGTCGTATGGCAGCGGCTGGATGCGGGCGTTGTAGAACTTGTTCTTGAGAATCGGCATCAGTGTCTCATTGATGAGCGATGACTTGCCGCTCCCGCTGACTCCGCTTATGCCGATAAGCATTCCGAGAGGCAGGTCTATGTCCACGTTCTTCAGGTTGTTGCCGCGTGCTCCCTTGAGAGTGAGTGTCATCCCGTTGCCGATACGCCTCTTTTCGGGTATCTCTATCCTTTTTGCCCCTGTCAGATAGTCGAGAGTGACGGATTTGCCGATGATGCAGTGCTTCAGGAGATCTTCGTCTGCATCAGTGTCTTTCCCGAGAGCCATATCCACAGGCGCGCTCAGGCAGATTCTGCCGCCGTTGTCTCCTGCACCGGGACCCACATCAACCAGCCAGTCGGCAGACAGCATGGTCTCCGCGTCGTGTTCGACGACCATGACGGAGTTGCCCTCGTCCCTGAGGTTGCGCAGTGATGCTATGAGTTTCCTGTTGTCCCTCTGGTGCAGGCCGATGCTCGGCTCGTCAAGTATGTAGAGCACATTCACCAGTCTTGACCCGATCTGTGTCGCCAGCCTTATCCTCTGGCTCTCTCCTCCGGAAAGTGATGAAGTGGCCCTGTCCAAAGACAGATATTCAAGACCCACATCAAGCAGGAAAGATACCCTTTCTTTCAGTTCTTTCAGGATGTCCCTGGCTATGATGTTCTCCCTTTCCGAGAAATTCCCTTCAAGGGAGCAAAGCCATCTGTGCAGTTCTGAGATTTCCATTGCCGAGACTTCGGAAATGCATTTGCCGTCTATCTTGAAATAGGTGGTCTCCTTGTTGAGGCGGGTCCCGTTACATACAGGGCACACTATTTTCTCAGAGATGTCATCCACTATCCCCGGGTATGATACCATCTCCGAAGAGGAGCCTTCTCCTGTCCTGAAGAGTTCGTCGGAGCCGAATACCAGCAGGGAGATGATGTCGTCGCCGAGTTCTTCGACAGGGTCATGCAGGGAGAATCCGTATTTCCTCGCGATTGACCGCACGATGTCGAATTTCTTTGTCTGACGCATCTTTCCCAAAGGCAGGATGGCCCCGTCTGCGATGGAGACCTTCCTGTCAGGAATGATGGAATCGATGTTGATGTCCACAATCATCCCGAGTCCCTTGCAATGCGGGCAATATCCCTGCGGCGAGTTGAATGAGAATGAGTGGGGCGCCGGCTCCGCAAGAGAGATGCCGGTGTCAGGGCATACGAGATGCTTTGAGAAATGTCTGAGTTCTCCCGTCTCCATATCCATCACCGCAAGAGAGCCTTTCCCGAGGTTGAGGGCTGTGTACACCGAGTCTTTTATCCTCTTCTCGTCCCTTGCCGTCGGCTTAAGCTTGTCCACCACGAGTTCGATGAAATGGGGCTTGTACCTGTCCAGTGCTGTCACATCTGAGAGGTCCAGGATGTCCGAGTCGATGCGGGCCTGTGTATAGCCTCTTTTGCGCAACTGCTCGAACAGTTCTTTGTAATGTCCCTTCCTGCCCTTGACGAGCGGCGCCAGCAGCAGGCATTTCCTGTCTCTGTAGTTCTCCATGATGAGGGACACTATCTGCTCGTCCGTATACCTCACCATAGGCTTCCCTGTGGCAGGGGAGTATGCAGTAGAGGCCTTGGCGTAGAGAAGCCTCAGGAAATCATAGATTTCCGTGATTGTCCCCACTGTGGACCTCGGGTTGTTGCCTGTGGTCTTCTGCTCTATGGCAATGATAGGGCTGAGTCCGGAGATGCTCTCCACATCCGGTTTCTCGAGTATGCCCATGAACTGTTTCGCGTATGCGGAAAGGGTGTCCATGTATCTTCTCTGTCCTTCCGCATATATCGTGTCGAATGCAAGAGAGGACTTGCCGCTCCCGCTCAATCCCGTTATCACGACAAATTCGTTTCTCGGAATCGAAAGCGACACGTTCTTGAGATTGTGGACATTGGCTCCTGCAATGTCGATATATTCCTTTTTCCCGTCCATCTGGCTCATTGTTCGTCTTCAAGAGGGGAATCCTTGTCCCCGGACTCTTCGTAAGGCTCGTTGAATGGCTGGAGGAACGGGTTTCGGGTACGTTCGTCAGCGATTGTCGTGCTCGGACCGTGTCCCGGGATCACATCCACATCCCCGTCAAGGACTGTGAGTTTGCTGAATATGCCTTCTATGAGTCTGTCGTAGTCTCCTCCCGGGTGGTCTGTCCTGCCTATGCTACCGGCAAAAAGGGTGTCTCCGCTGAAGAGCACCTTGTCAGCCCTGTCGTAGTAGCATACTCCTCCAGGAGTGTGTCCAGGGGTAGACAGGACTTCAAAGACTGTGTTGCCGAACTTTATCCTATCCCCGTCGTGGATGTCAGTTGTCCTGACGTCAGTGTCGGGAGTCTCGAATCCGAACATCCGGCAGAAATATCCGGCATTCCCGAGGACAGGGCTGTCGGCAGGATCCATATATACAGGCACATCCAGAGCCGATGCGCACTCTTTCAGCCCGAAGACATGGTCGAAATGCGCATGTGTCAGCAGGATGCCCGCAGGCCTGAGCTTATGTTCCGATATGAATCTGTACAGTTCGTCCCGTTCTTCCGTAGTATAGAACCCCGGATCGATGATGACGCATTGCCCCGTCTCGTCCCATGCCACGCTGCAGCATTCTCGCAGGGGGTTGAAATAGAATTTCTTTATCTGAAGCATATTTCCATTAATCAATGCTTCAAATTTACGCATTTCTTTTTATCCCGCTCCGGAGTATAATTAAATTTTTGCTTACTGAAAAAATTACCCTTGTTTGCGCCGTCCGAAATTTCATGGCCTGCAATCTTTCGGGGGTAATAATGCAAATATGCGTTTTATTAATGCGGATTCCATATTTTGCCGAGCCATCGGCGCAGAGGCATGTCGTAGAATCTCAGACACAGCCACGAGAGGAGGATGCTCCCTGCCACGACAAGAAGGACTGCCTGCCATGCCTCGCTGAAAGGTATCCTCTCCTCTCCGCCCCACAGCCATGCGTAGAACAGGTACATAAGAGGGTAATGCACCACATAGACCGGGTATGATATGTCCCCGAGGAACCTGCACACCTTCGAGGTCACTTTGTCCGTGGTCTTGCCGGATGCCCCGAGCCAGACAAGGGCAGGGAAGATGAAAAGGGTGCAGACTGCCTCATACAGCCCGTTCATCCACATCTTTTCCCCGCCTCCGATATGCGGGAGCGAGAGGAGGACGGCGACGATTGCGCTGCATATCCAGAATGCTATGACGAAGCCGGAGAGTATGAAGAAGAAGTCCACCGCCAGATAGCCGTGATTGACATGCTGGTCCACGGGGCTTGTGGCGAATCCTTCCCCGATATGATAGAATATGACCAGGAGTGCCGCTGTCCCTCTGAGCCCGTCCAGCAGTTCATAATGCGGCTTTGAATCTGCAAATGCCGTGTCTGTCACGTATTTCATCCGTATATTGTCATTGGTGGGATTGCAAAAATACGCAAAAACCGTCATTGATAATGGATAATTTTATTTAAGTTTGTCCCCGTAAAATTTTCATCAGTCATGCATATCGCAGTAGCAGGAAATATAGGCAGCGGCAAGACTACCCTCACAAAGATGCTTGCGGCTCACTACAAGTGGACTCCGAAATTCGAGTCCGTCGACTACAACCCGTATCTCTCGGATTTCTACGAGGACATGGAAAGATGGTCTTTCAATCTCCAGATCTATTTTCTGAACAAGAGGTTCAAGGATGTGGTGGAGATATCCAAGTCTTCCGATGTCATCATCCAGGACAGGACAATCTATGAGGATGCCCGTATATTTGCCCCCAATCTTCATGCAATGGGGCTTATGAGCACCAGGGATTTCGAGAATTATTCTGATCTTTTCGACCTGATGATGTCTCTCGTCAATCCACCTGACCTGCTGATCTATCTCCGCTCCTCCATCCCTAACCTTGTCAGCCAGATACAGAAAAGGGGGAGAGAGTATGAGAAGAGCATCCGGATAGACTATCTCACCGGGCTCAACGAGCGTTACGAGTCCTGGATCGGCAGTTACGGGCACAGGCTGCTTGTCATTGATGTGGACAACATCAAGTTCGAGAACCGCCCGGAGGATTTCCAGACAATCACCGACAGGATAGACGCGGAACTCTTCGGTCTGTTCCCTGCCGCATCTGAAGAATAGACAGGCTTTTATAAACAAAACAACCGCATAATCATGGCAACAACAGTCAACACCCCGGATGCCGGCAGGATGACAATCATCCAGTTCGTGGAGAAATACGTCAGTCTTTACTCAGGAAATACGTTTCTCTGGGAAAAACGCGGCAATGAATGGACATCGACGACATTCGAACAGACCAGGCAGGAGGCATACCGTATAGGGGCCGGACTCATGGCTCTCGGAGTGCAGAAGGGAGAGAAGGTCTCGCTTTTGTCGGAAGGCCGTAACCTCTGGGTCCTCGGCGAGCTCGGAATCCTCTATGCAGGAGCGGTCAACGTGCCGCTTTCAATAAAACTGGAGGAAAGCAACGACCTGGTTTTCAGAATCAGACATTCCGACTCGAAGTATGTGATGGTCTCCGCCCAGCAGTTGCCGAAGATCAGGAAGATACTTCCGGACCTGCCTCTCGTCGAGAAAGTGATAGTCCTTGACGAACTTCCAGAATATGAGGATAAGGAAATCCCTGTCTCAGAGATACAGAGGTCAGGAGACCTGTTCCTGAAAGAGCACGGGGACATGTTCAGGCAGAGGTACAGTTCCATAGGACCTGATGACTATGCCAACATCAGCTATACATCCGGCACCACAGCAGACCCGAAAGGGATTCTCCTGACCCACAGGAACTATACGGCCAATGTGGAGCAGGCGCAGTCTGTCATAGGGGTGACCCCGGAGGACAGGATGCTCATCATATTGCCGCTCGACCATTGCTTTGCCCATGTGGCCGGATTCTATACAATGATGTCGTATGGGGCGTCAATAGGCACTGTGCCGCCGGGAAGGACTCCTATGGAGGCATTGAGGAACATCCCTATGAGCATCAAGGAACTCCAGCCTACGGTGATGCTCAGTGTCCCCGCCCTTGCCAAGAATTTCAAGAAGAATATCGAGTCCGGCGTCAAGGCCAAGGGGCCTAAAGTCGAGAGACTCTACAACTTCGCCCTGAATATGGCGATATCCTACAACAAGGAGGGCTATAACAAGGGCGGTATCACCCAGTTCTGGAAGAAGCCCCTGCTCGCGCTGTTTGACAAGTTGATATTCAAGAGCGTCCGCCAGGCGCTCGGAGGCAGGATGAAGTTCTTTGTCGGAGGCGGAGCCCTTCTGGACATCGATCTCCAGAGATACTATTATGCCATCGGTATCCCGATGTATCAGGGATACGGCCTTTCAGAGGCGACTCCTATAATATCGGCAAATGCTCCGGCAAGACATATCCTCGGCTCGTCTGGCTGTGTGGTCAAGCCGATGGAGATAAAAATCTGCGATGCCGACGGGAAGTCACTTCCGTATGGAGAGAAAGGAGAGATTGTCATCAAGGGAGAGAATGTCATGGCCGGATACTGGAAGAATCCTAAGGCCACTGCGGAGACCGTCGTTGACGGATGGCTGCATACCGGGGACATGGGATATATGAGGGACAAGGACTTCCTTTATGTCGTAGGGCGTTTCAAGTCCCTGCTTATCAGTGCTGACGGAGAGAAATACAGCCCTGAGGGCATCGAGGAGTCGATGGTCGAGAATTCAAGGTACATCGACCAGATAGTCCTGCACAACAGTCAGGACCCGTATACCATAGCCCTCCTCGTGCCTAACAAGGATGCCCTCAAGGCATACGTGAAAGAGAGTGCACCGGGGCTGTCCCCTGATTCTGTCGAGGCCAGGACAATGATGCTTGAAAAGATACAGCAGGAGGTCAATTCCTACCGCAAGGGCGGGGCGAATTACGGGGCATTCCCGGAAAGATGGCTGCCTGCGGCTATCTGCGTGCTTCCGGAGCCGTTCACCGAGCAGAACCACATGGTCAACAGCACCATGAAGATTGTGAGAGGAAAGGTGGAGACGGCATACGAGGACAGGATGCGTTTCGCCTATACCCCGGAAGGGAAGAATGTCGTCAACGAGATGAACCTTTCCTCGCTGTAGGAATGCTTTTGAAATGAATGTTCGATATGGATTTTGAGAGATTGGCCGGATGCAGGCAGAGCGACAGGAAGTACAGGCCGCAGCCGGTAGAGAATGACAAACTGGTCAGATGTCTTAAGGCGGCAAGGGTCGCTCCTTCCGCCTGCAACTCGCAGCCGTGGAAATTCGTTGTCGTGGATGACAGGGAGTTGCTTACGGGACTGGCTGATGCGGCCTGCGGGACAGGCATGAACAAGTTCGCCTATCAGGCTCCTGTGATAATCGCCGTGGTCCTGGAGAAGATGAATGTCACTGCCAGGATAGGCAGCATGCTCAAGAACAAGGACTACAGCATGATGGATCTCGGCATGGCGGTGGAGAATCTTTGCCTGCAGGCAGCCGACCTCGGTCTCGGGACCTGCATCATGGGGTGGTTCAACGAGAAGAAGGTGGCTTCCCTCCTCGGTGTGCCCCGCTCAAAGCGCATACCCCTGCTGATCACATTGGGCTATCCGGATGCACCGACACGGGACAAGGTCCGCAAGCCGCTCGGGGAGATTTATTCCATGAACAGATATTGAGAAAATCTATTACAGTCATGAAACATATATTTTGCAGCACATCAGGAAGATTGCTTTTCAGTGCATTATTAGTCATTCCGGCAGTTATGGGAACAATATCATGCAACAGGGTGAACCCGTTCTTCTCAGAGTGGGACACGCCTTACGGTATTCCGCCGTTCGACAAGATACAGGAAAAGGATTATGTCGAGGCCGTCGAGGTCGGCATCCATCGTCAGTCTGCGGAAATAGACGCCATCATCGCAAAGGATGACAAGCCTACGTTCGAGAATACTATCGAGGCTTATGAGCGTTCCGGGGCATTGCTGGACAAGGTGACAGGGGTGCTTTTCAACCTTTCGGAGTCAGATGCCACTGAGTCTATGCAGGCCGTGGTCGCCGAGGTGCTCCCTATGCTTACAGAGCACAATGACAACATCTTCATGAACCCGTATTTCTTCAGCCGGGTCAAGGAACTCTATGACAGCAGGGAGGACCTGGGTCTGACAGCGGAACAGGATGCTGTCCTGGAGAAGATCTACAGGTCGTTTGTCAACAACGGTATAGCCCTCGATGCCGCAGGCCAGAAGAGGATGCGGGAGATAAACAAGGAACTGGCATCGCTCCATCAGAAATTCGGGAACAATGTGCTTGCCGAGACCAATTCTTTCAGGCTTGTCCTGACGGACTCGTCACAGTTGGCAGGGCTTCCTGAGGGCGTGCTTGCCGCAGCAGCAGCCGATGCCTCTGCGGCAGGGATAAGCGCAAAGGATGCCATGAGAATGACGGGAGCGGACTCTGTGGCTGACGGCGGTCCGTGGCTTTTCACCCTGCAGAATGCCAGTTATGTGCCTTTCATGACCTACAGTGCGAGGAGAGATCTCAGAGAGCAGATGTTCGGTGCCTATTCATCAAGAGGCAGCCACGGCAATGAGAATGACAACAACTCCACTGTGATTGACATCATAAGGCTCAAAATCGAGAAGGCCGCACTTCTCGGCTATGAGACCCCTGCAGATCATATCCTGTCCGACAAGATGGCGAAGAATGCCTGTACTGTCGACAAGTTCCTTGACGGGATCTTCTCTCCTGCGGTAGCCAAGGCTGAAAGCGAGATAGAGGTGATGCAGCAGATAATGGATGAGGATGTCAAGGCCGGACTTCTGCCGGATGACGGCACATCGGTCATCAGACCGTGGGACTGGGCATATTATGCAGAAAGGGTACGCCACAGGGACTACGAACTCAACGAAAGCCTCATCAAGCCGTATTTCAAGATGGAGAATGTGCGTCAGGGCGTATTTGAGACTGCGCACAGGCTTTACGGACTGGATTTCGAGAAGTTGGACAGCATCCCGGCATACCACCCGGATATGGAAGGCTTCAAGGTCACTGATGCCGACGGGTCGCTTGTAGGTATCCTTCTTACGGACTATTATCCTCGTCCGACCAAGAGAGGCGGGGCGTGGATGAGCAATTTCCGCAACCAGTATGTGACAGAGAAAGGCGAGGATGTCAGGCCGATTATCGTGAATGTCGGCAATTTCACCAAGCCGGCAGCCGGGAAGCCGTCCCTGCTGACGCTTGACGAGGCTGCGACCATGTTCCATGAATTCGGTCACGCACTTCACGGGCTTCTCAGCAAATGTACATACAAGGATGTGAGCGGGACAAGTGTTGCAAGGGATTTTGTGGAGTTGCCGTCCCAGTTGAATGAGAACTGGGCTTTGCAGCCTGAGACCTTGGAACTTTATGCAAGGCATTATGAGACAGGTGAGACCATCCCTGATTCGCTCGTGGTGAAAATCCGCAATTCCGGTACCTTCAACCAGGGCTTCATGACCACCGAACTGACAGCGGCAGCCATTCTTGACATGCGCTGGCATGAACTGACATCAGTCTATGTCCCTGCCGACTGTCCTTTCGCATCGGAGACACCTGCTCCAGAAGGCGCACAGGGCGGTACCCTTGTGGTCGGTGGCAGGCATCTCGACCTTGGCATCTCCGATGAGTTGAGAGTCATCGATCCGGCTGCATTCGAGGCGTTCGTCATGTCGCAGGCAGGACTGATTGACGAGATTATCCCTCGCTACAGGACCACCTATTTCAACCATATCTTCACCGGCGGCTACAGTGCCGGATACTATGGCTATCTTTGGGCGGAGGTCCTTGACAAGGATGCTTTCGAACTGTTCAGGAAGAAAGGCATCTTCAATACGGACGTCTCTATGTCATACCGCCACAATATCCTTGAAAAAGGCGGCAGCGAAGATCCTATGGTCCTTTACAAGCGGTTCCGTGGTGCGGAGCCTGACCCGGGCGCATTGCTCCGTGCACGCGGGCTGGAATAGCCTGATTTGCCGCACGGCAATTGACAAGACTTTTCATACTTTGGCTTTGGCATCTCTCCTACCGGCAATGGCTTCAGGAAGATGCCAAAGATTTTTTATTCCGATATGTATTAAAATCCAGACTTTAGAGAAACTTAGACTTTCGGAGAAAAGGACGGTTTTTGGTTATGAAATCTAAGTCGTAACTTAAATTTAATATGAAAACAGGTTGCTATCTGACGCGAAAATATATATATTTGTCGTCTGAAGCAAAAGTAAGGCATAACCTGAGACACAAGCAAGGCTTAAAAATCTTTCTTTAAATAATCAAAGTCATGAAACTAAAGAGTTTATTGTTTATCGGACTTACTGCTGCAATGATTTTTGCAGGATGTAAGAAGGACGAGGAGTTGGCTACGCCGTCGATTTCGATCGACCCGACGACTCTCAATATCAAAGAGGGGGGGGCTACTGAAACTATAGTTCTCTCTTCAAGCCGTGACTGGACTGTTGAGATCCCTGAAACGGCAAAAGGCTGGGTGACGGTGTCTCCATCGAGCGGTTCCGCTGCCGAATCCCAGACAATCGAGATCAAAGTCGAGTCAAATGAGGGTAAGCCTGAGAGAAGCGCTACCCTTACATTCAAGGCCTCTCTCGCATCAGCCGTCCTTGAAATCTCCCAGGATGGCGAGAAGATGGCAAGCATCACAGTCGCAGAGTTCCTTAAAAAAGAGGTCAACCCGGATGTCTGGTATCAGTTGACGGGAACTATCAAAAACATCACAAACACGACATACGGCAATTTCGACCTTGTGGATGAGACAGGTTCCGTATATGTCTATGGTCTGACCAAGACAAAGGTCGAGAAGAATGACAAAAGTTTCTCCGAACTCGGGCTCAAGGAAGGTGACATCGTCACTTTGATGGGTACAAGAGACGCGTATGAGGAGAAAGACGGCACAATTAAAGCCGAAGTCGGCGGTCCTGCATACTATATCTCTCACGAGGCCGGTCAGGGCGGCAGCGACGAACCTGACACACCTGAAGGAGCGGTATATTTCAATGATTTTGATAAGGGAACTGCTGCAAAAACAGAAGATAAATGGCCTGATCTTGCTGAGAATCTTGACCTTTGGAACGGGCACACCGGATCAGGTGCGGCTAATGTGACATATACTTCTGCAGGAGCAGATCTCCGCAATACTTTTTCTTCAAATGTTACTG
Source organism: uncultured Bacteroidales bacterium (assembly GCA_944323505.1). Classification (GTDB taxonomy): domain Bacteria; phylum Bacteroidota; class Bacteroidia; order Bacteroidales; family UBA932; genus Cryptobacteroides. The sequence goes on along the minus strand of CALUST010000011.1, from coordinate 1,322 downwards.
ATGCTTCAGGAAAGAATAATGTTTTCTTCAATTCAGTAGGCGACAGCCATTATCTCCAGATAGAGAAGATAGCATTGCCGGAGGCGGGAGCAGATTATACGCTGAGTTTCCTTTCAACAAAATCAGAAGGACAGTTCAGTACAGATGAATTCAAGGTGTCTGTCAGTGGAGACGGGAGTTCCTGGACACCTGTGACTTATGATGTGCCGGAGGGTCTCGGAACAAAATGGGGACTTTTCTCTGCAACATTTACAGCCCCTGCAGGTGCTCAGAATCTGTATATCAAATTTGAAGTGATTGTCGGCAGTGTATATCGTCTTGATGATGTTGCCCTCCTTCCTGCTGGTGAAGTTGAAGATCCTCAGCCTGAGACTCCGAGCCTCGCTGTCAGTACACAGACTCTGAGCGTTCCGGCAACATTAGGCACAACGACATTTGACATCACTGCCAATGTAGACTGGACTGTGGTTTCTTCTGATGCTACCAATTTCAGCGTAAGCGATCCTTCAGGCAACGGCAACAAGACAATCACAGTCACTTATACTGCCAACGAGACGACAGAGCCTCGCAATGCAACCATCACTGTTGCCACTACCGACGAAGAAGTTGCCACCAAGTCATTTGAAATCAAGGTTACCCAGGCAGCAAAAGCCGGTGAACCGGAACCATCGGTAGTTACTATTGATGTCGAGAGCTTGGATGCAAATCTTGCAGAATTATCCAATGGAAGCTATGGTGAATATAAGGATGCGCCTGTAAATGGAACGATTGACGGGATTGGATTTTCTGCTCAGAATATAATGGCAAACCAGAAAAATAATACGGTCTCAGGCATTGCAGCTCATCAGCTTATCCAAATGAAAGAAAAAACAGGGTTTATATCTAATACTACTGCCAAAGAAATCAAATCTCTTAAAGTCTATATGGTAGATAAAGATTCTGAGCCGGATGATATTGAAAAGGATATGGCTATGCTTGGGGTTTGGCTTGGCACTTCAGAGAATCCAACAACTCCTGCAACAGTTACTCATACACTGGAGACAATTGATTTGGAGACTGATCTTAATTTAAGACTGTATGTTTGTACAGTGACTATTACAGACTCTCCTACATATTTCAAAGTTACATCAGAGGATGGGGCAATCTGGATTTCAAAGATTGAAGTGGAATTCTGATAACATCTGATTATTTCATATCAAAGAGCTGCTCCGCCATGGCGCGGGCAGCCCTTTGATTTTCTTGATTTATACCATTTGACTGGTCATGTCTTATTTTTCAGGAACCAAAGCATTTTTTTCGGCATTCATGGCGTTGGCCGCCAT